>NZ_PVBI01000016.1:0-117022 GCF_002968675.1 Neorhizobium sp. T25_13 | reverse complement strand
AAGTAGGGGCTGTTTTTGCCAGTTTTCTTGTCAAATCATTGATTGTGCTGTGTGGCACCCCCCTCTGTCCTGCCGGACATCTCCCCCTCAAGGGGGGAGATCGAAGGAGGCGTGCTCAGCGGTCCCTCTTTAATTTGTGCGACGGCAGGAAGCTGGCAGGGAGTGGAATTCGGCAAGCTCAAGGCTTTTTGACTGGATAGGACCTTGCTTCTGGCCGATCTCCCCCCTTGAGGGGGAGATGCCCGGCAGGGCAGAGGGGGGTGCCTCGCGGCATTCTCGGCCTCGGCCAGATCCAACCCCGCTTTTCGCGAAGGACCTGCCTTCCAACCGACCTCACATCACCCGATCGAGCCAGTCCATCGCATGGTCCTGCTGGTCAACCGGGAATGCATGAGCTTCGCCGGGCCAAAGCCGCATTTCGAGGCACCGTTCCGCGTCCGCGGCGGCCCAGATCGCATGAAGTTGCTCCTGCGCCGCCAAGGCGGCAGGCTGCGGAAAATGCCGGTCTTCGGCGCCGCTGAAGATCAGTGCCGGTTTCGGCGCGGCGAGGCCTGCAAAATGCGGATAGTCGATCTTTCCCGCGATCGGCGGATGCAGCATGGAAAAGGCCGACTGGCCGCGAAGCTGGTTGTTGCCTGGCTGCATGAGGCCCTGCAGCGTCCCCATCCAGCCGCCGGCGACACAGGCGCTGGCATCGTCCGAAAGTGCGGCGGCCTGCCAGGCGCGGGAGCCGCCCAACGAATACCCGAAGCTCGCCACACGGCTTCCATCGACGCCGGGCAGCGCGCGAAGCCATGCCATGGCCTCGAGGTCTTCGAGCAGGATGACGGAGGCGTAGGAAACCCCGAACTGCATGAGATTGGCCGCCAGCGCCTGCTGCGCTTCGTAACCGTTGCCTTTCCGGCTGCCCCAGCCGAGCGCGTCGGCGCAAAGCACGGTGTAACCGCGCCGGGCGAGTTCGTTGCCGACATGCCGGCCGCCGTAAAGTTTTGCCGCCCATCGATCCGTGTCCGCTGCGATCTCGAAAGCTTCGCCGGAGCGGCGGATCATCTTCTCCTTGCCGATCGAGAAGAACGAGCCGTGGTCGTGCAGCAGCAGCACGGCAGGCGTAACGCCATTTGTATCCGGGCGAAGTACATAGGCTCTCGTCGTTTCGCCGTTCGAAAAGCCAAGCTCGAGCTCTTGGGCCCTGCATCCGTCTTCAGCCCACTCCGTGACGACCGACGCGCTTGCGGGCGCAACCCGCCCGACGCCGAGTGCCTGCCGCACCTTGTTCCGTGTGCGGTCCTTCCAGTCGGAAAAACCTTCCGCCGCCGGCTGGAAATTCCAGTCGAACGAGAGGTTGTCGCGCAGCCTCGCCGCGAGGCGCGGCATGTTCTCGCTGTTGATCATTTCTCCTGCCGCAGCCGTTCGAGCATCCGGTCGCGGCTGTCGCCCAGGTGCTTGCGCATCGCCGCGCGCGCGCCTTCCACGTCACGGGCTTCGATTGCCTTGAGGATGGCACGGTGTTCTTCGTTGACGCGCGCGAGATGCACGGAGAGGCTCGCGTCATCGACCGCATGGGTCGAAAGCCGCATGCGCGGCATCAGGGTCTCGCCGAGATAG
Organism: Neorhizobium sp. T25_13; assembly: GCF_002968675.1. Classification (NCBI taxonomy): domain Bacteria; kingdom Pseudomonadati; phylum Pseudomonadota; class Alphaproteobacteria; order Hyphomicrobiales; family Rhizobiaceae; genus Neorhizobium; species Neorhizobium sp. T25_13. The sequence goes on along the minus strand of NZ_PVBI01000016.1, from coordinate 115,417 downwards.
TTGAAAATACGGAAAAAATGCTCGTTATGGCTGGCGGTGGCAACGGCGCGGTGGAAATCGAAATCCGCCTGCGTATCCCGGCTTGCACGGCGGACGGCGACATCCATCGCCTTGCAGGCCGCCGTCATCGCCTGGATATCCGCCTGGGTCCGCCGGTCGGCGGCAAGTGCTGCCGCTTCCGATTCGATGCCGATGCGCAGTTCGAGCCCCTTTACCAGGTTTTCGACCAGCATCAGGTTTTCGTCGCCAAGGCGGAAAGGCGTCACACCCGCGTCCTGGCGAACGAAGACGCCGATACCATGATGGATCGAGACGAGGCCGCTTGCCCGAAGATTGGCGATCGCTTCCCGAACAACCGTCCGGCTGACGCCCAGTTCGTCGATCAGCGCCTTTTCCGTCGGAAGCTTCGACCCGCGCGGATATTCCCCGAGCTTGATGCGCTCGGCGATCGTGCGCACGACCTGCGAACTCAGGGTCTCCCTGCGGCGCCAGGTAGCGGATGGGGCTTCGGCTGTCATCGGGCACTCCATGGCGTCTCGGATGTGAAACTCAGACAGCGTGGTCGTATTCGAGGCTCGCCTGGATCAGTTCCCGGGCATAGGGATCCTTGGCCTGGCCTGTCGCCAGCACGTCTCGGCTCATCACCTCGACCACGCGACCATGCTGCATTACCGCCAGCCGCTCGCACATATGATCGATCACCGCAAGATCATGGGAAACGAAGAGATACGTCAAGTTGCGTTTTGCACGCAGATCGGCGAGCAGATTGAGCACTTCCGCCTGCACCGAGACGTCGAGCGCCGAGGTCGGCTCGTCGAGAAGCAGGATGCGCGGTTCGAGAATGAGCGCGCGTGCGATCGCCACGCGCTGGCGCTGGCCGCCGGAAAGCTCGTGCGGAAACCGCGACAGGAAGGCCGGATCGAGGCCGACATCGATCAGAGCCCGCTCCATGCGTTCGAGCTGGCGGTCCATGCGATGGATGCGGAGCGGCTCCTGAAGCGCCGTGCGGATCGACTGGCGCGGATGGAGCGAACCGTAGGGATCCTGGAACACCATCTGGACCGTGCGGCAATATTCGACGAAGGGCATGTCATTGACTGACCGCCCCTCGAGCTGGATATCGCCCTCCCAGACATTCAGGAGGCGGGCGATGCAGCGCAGGATGGTCGATTTGCCGGAACCGGACTCGCCGACGAGCCCGAAGGATTCGCCAGCTTCGACCGAAAAGCAGACGTCGCCAAGAATTCGCTTCTTTGCGAGACCATAGCCGAGATCGATCGAGAGATTGCGGACGTCGATGGCGGTCATGCGCGCACCTCTTTGGTCTCTGGGGAGATGGTTTGGCGGTTCAGGACCGGAAGCGGCTTTCGGCTGCCGCCGATATGCGGCTGTGCGGCAAGCAATCCTTGGGTATAGGGATGCGTGCAGTTGCGCATGTCCCGGGCCGCCCGTTCCTCGACGACCTCGCCATGGCGCATGACCATAACCCGGTCGCAGAAATTGCGGACCAGGTTGAGGTCGTGGCTGATCATGATGAGGCCGATGCCCTTGTTGGTCACCAGTTCGTTCAGGATGTTGAGGACCTGCATGCGCACCGTGACGTCGAGCGCGGAGGTCGGCTCGTCGGCGATGATGATCTGCGGCTCGGGGATCAGCATCATGGCGATCATGATGCGCTGGCCCATGCCGCCCGAGACTTCATGCGGATAAAGGCCGAACACCCGTTCCGGATCGCGGATCTTCACCGCTTCCAGCATTTCCAGCGTCTTCTGCTTCGCCGCCTGGGCCGATGCCCTGCTGTGGACGCGGTAGGCCTCGGCGATCTGGTCGCCGACGCGGTGCACCGGGTTGAGCGAGAATTTCGGATCCTGGAGGATCATCGAAATGCGTCGGCCGCGGATCGTCAGCATCTGCTTCTCGCTGGCGGAGATGAGGTCGGTACCGCTGAAATCCATGCGGTCGGCCTCGATCTTCGCGGTCGGCAGCAACTTCAGCAGCGCGCGGCCGATCGTCGACTTGCCGGAGCCGGATTCGCCGACGATGCCGAGCCGCTCGCGGCCGAGATCGAAGGAAACGCCCTTGACGACGGTGTTGTAGGTCTTGCCGCTGCGATAGCTGACGCGGAGATTTTCGACCTTCAGAAGTGCCTGGCTGTTGTCCATGGGGAAAATCCTAACGCTGTTTCGGATCCAGCGCGTCGCGCAGGCCGTCGCCGAGAAGGTTGAAGGCAAGGCTGACGAGCAGGATGGCACCGCCCGGGAAGGCGACCAGCCACCAGTTGTCCAGCATGTAGCGCCGGCCCGTGGCGATCATCGCCCCCCATTCGGGCAGCGGTGGCTGCGCGCCGAGGCCGAGGAAACCGAGGCCGGCCGCGGTCAGGATGACAGTCGCCATCGAAAGCGTGATGCGCACCAGAACAGAAGGCAGGCACATCGGCATGATCGACTTGATGATGATACGCAGTGACGACGCGCCCTGCATGCGCGAGGCCGAGATATAATCGGCGCCGCGGAAGGTCAGCGTTTCGGCGCGTGCAAGGCGGGCGATCGGCGGCCAGGTGGTCAGTCCGATGGCGATGATCGCATTTTCGAGGCCGGCACCGAGGGCCGCCACGAAGGCGAGCGACAGGATGAGGCTCGGGAAGGACAGGAAGATATCGGTGATGCGCATCATGATCGTGTCGTACCAGCCGCCAAAATAACCGGCCGTCGTGCCGACCAGCAGCCCGATCGGGCCGACGATGACCGACACGATGGTGATGATCGTCAGGCTGATGCGCGTGCCGTAGATGATGCGGCTCATGATGTCTCGGCCGAGCTCGTCGGTTCCGAACCAGTGCTCGGCGCTCGGCGGCTTCAGCGTATTGCCAAGATTGATGACATTCGGATCATAGGGCGCGATCAGCGGCGCGACGATCGCCGTCAGGACCAGGATGGTGATGACAATGAGGCCGAAGCCCGAAGACGGGTTGCCAAGAAGCTCGCGGATGACGGCGAGCAGTCGGCGGAAGGCCGAATTTGGGTTTGAGCGAGTACCGTTCATGGCCACGTCCTGCATGTCGAGAGATTGAGCTGCCATGTCACCGCGTCCTCGGATCGAAGATCTTGTAAAGCGCGTCGGAAAGCAGGTTGAGCGCAATGAAGATGATACCGACCAGCAGCACGCAGGTCATCACTGCGTTCATGTCGCCGATCAGCATGTTGTTGGTGATGTATTGGCCGAAGCCCGGCCAGGAGAACACGGTTTCGATGAGGACGGCGCCCTCCAGCAGGCTGCCGTAGGCCAGCGCCACGATCGTCACCAGCTGCACCCGGATGTTCGCGAACGCGTGGTGCCAGATGGTGCGGCCCTTCGACAGCCCCTTCACCCGCGCCGTGGTCACGTATTCCTGGTTCAGCTGGTCCAGCATGAAACTGCGGGTCATGCGGGTGATATAGGCCATCGACGAATAGCCGAGGATGCTCGCCGGCAGCAGCAGATGGTTGACCGCATCCCGCAAGACCTCCCAGTCGCCGGCGATGATCGAGTCGATCAGCAGGAAGCCGGTCGTTTCCGGCACGAGGCCGATGTAATAATCCGACAGGCGGCCGCCGCCGCCGACCAGATCCAGCGCCGCATAAAAGATGATCAGGCCGATCATGCCGGTCCAGAAGATCGGCATGGAATGGCCGATCAGGGTGAGGAACCGGATGATGTGGTCGACCGGCCGGTTGCGGCGCACGGCTGCGAGAATGCCGAGCGGAATGCCGAGGCCCGCCCCGACGATGATCGCGAATGTCGCAAGCTCGATCGTCGCCGGCATGACATGCAGGATGTCGTTGATGACCGGCTGCCCTGTCCGGATCGACGTCCCGAAATCACCGTGAGCCAAGTCGCTCACATAGCGGAAGAACTGCTGGTAGAGAGGAAGGTTCGCGCCGATCCTTTCCGCGACCGTGTCGTATGTGGCCTGGTCGGCCTCTTCGCCGACAATGGCGCGGACCGGATCGACGGGCATCAGCCGTCCGATGCAGAAGGTCAGGATCAGCAACCCGAGAAGGGTTGCCAATATGGTGCCGGCCTGCCGCGTGAAAGCGGTGAGACGCTCGTTGTTCATGGGACTTCCTCAGAACCGTACTGGATGCCGCGGCGCTGCAAGACCAGGAGGCCTACGCCGCGGCAGCCGACGATTATCGTTCTTTCTTGACGGTGCGAAGCTGGGTGGACCAGGACGGGTTCAGCTCAAGACCCTTGATGTCGGCCCGGAAGCCGACACTGTCGACCACTTCCGAGAAGGGCTGGATCGCCGGCACCATATCCGCGTAATAGGTCTGGATCTCCTGATACTGCTTGGTCTGCTTGTCCTTGTTGCCTTCGACGAGAGCATCATCGACCATCTTGTTGATCTTCTCATCATAGAAGGACGTGCGCCAGCCCTGGAAATTCGTCAGCTTCGCCTCATCCGCATTGTTGGGATTGTAGACGATGGCGCGGAAGTTCGAGTCCGGATGCGGCAACTGGCCGCCGCCGCCGCGGCCGACGAGAAGCTCATACTTGCGTTCGCGCATCGCGCCGTAGATCTGGTCGCCGGAGCCGGTGACGATCTCGGCCTTGATGCCGGCCTGCGCCAGCGTCGCCTGGATGGCGGTCGCAAGACTCATGAACGGCACGTCGGAAATGGCGCGCAGCGTGGTCGGGAAGCCGTTCGCATAACCGGCCTCGGCAAGCAGCGCCTTGGCCTTCGCGACGTCGAGCTTGTAGCCCGCATTCGGCAAGGCGCCGAAAATGCCCGCCGGAACCGGACGATCGCGCAGCTTGCCGAAATAGGGCAGCACGCTGTCGTTCAGGCCCTGGTAGTCGATGAGGTAACGCAGCGCCTCGCGAACCTTCGGCTTCTGGAACTTCTCGTCCTTCATGGAGACGGCCAGATAATAGAAGCCGCTGCCGCCATTCGTCTGGATCTTGACGTCCTTGCTGCTCTCAAGCGCCTTGAGGTCGGCCGCCGACATGGAAAAGGCGATGTCGATATCGCCCTTTTCGAGCATCAGCCGCTGGCTCTGCGATTCCGCCAGATGGCGCATCATGATCCGGCGCATGGCCGGCTTCTCGCCCCAGTATTTCGGGTTCTGCTCGAGCGTGACGCGCTCGTTCGACTGCCACTGGCCGAGCGTGAACGGACCGGAGCCGGCAGAGTTGTTGGTGAGCCAGGCGGCGCCCATATCGCCGCTCTTGTCGTGCTCCATGACCGTCTTCATGTCGAGGATGGAGCCCGGCCCGACGATGCCGAGCGTCTGCACGATGACCTGCGGATCGACCTTCTTCGGCAGCTTGATGACGACCGTGCCGTCGTCCGGAGCGGTGAAGCTTGCATCGGCATTGGCCGCAGAGAAGCCATGCGTCTTCAGGAATGACGCCTGCGCCAGGTTGAGCTTCATCAACCGCTTGAAGGACCAGACCACATCCGCCGAAGTGACCGGGTTTCCGGAAGCAAAAGTCGCCCCCTTGCGCAGATTGAAGGTGATCGAGCCGTTGTCGTCGGCGATCGTCCAGCTTTCCGCCAGCTGCGGATTGACCTGGGCGCGATTGACGGCATCGAGCGCCACAAGGTTGTCATATATGTTTGTGAGAACCTGTACGGTCTCCTTGCCGGTGATGGCAGCAGGATCGAGCGTCAGGATATTGGTCATCGAGAAGCCGACGACCAGCATATTGGGTGGGGTTTCGGCATAGGCAGGCTGGAAAAACAGAGCGGAACCGAGCAATACCGGTCCCATTATTCTCGATAGCGGCGTCATGGCCGTCCTCCCTTGGATTGCCGGTCTCCTCCCGGCAGATAGATAATCGCGCTCCAAGAGATATGATGTCTTACGACACCTGTCAATCCAAAATGCCGCCTTCCCCACTCGCAGCGCAGTGGCTGAGGGCAGGCACCAGACATGTTTTCCGAATCTGCTTTCTGAAGCACCGCCGGGTAATCGTATATAGGGATGTATGGCGGCGCGTGGAGCCCCTCCCCTTTGTGGAAAGGGGTTGGAGAGGGGTCTTCACCTAACATAAAAGCCCGGTCGCCGGGCTGAGCCGCGCGGCTGATCAGTCAGCTATGCCGAAAATCGATGCGGCGATGAAGCGCTCCTGATCGCTGCCGTAATTGTAATAATAGACGCTCAGCAGCTTCCCATCCGGCCTGACGACCGTACGCGGATAACCGAGATCGGACATGCCGCCGTCGTCGCGGATGACGATGTCGTCGCTCCAGGTCTTGCCCTCGTCCGAACTGACCCGGGCACGAAGGCCATAGGGCGCGTCGCGATACCCGAACACGAGCACCAGCCGGTCATCCTTCAACCGGTTCAGCGTCGGCGGGTTGCCGGCGTAACCCGTATTCGGCACCGGTCGGCCGATCAATTCCCAGGTCTTGCCCTCGTCGCCGGAGGTATAGGCCTCGATCCAGGCCTTGCGGTCCGGGCCGCGGCTTGCCGTCGAGCAACGCACCAGCGTCAGCACCTTGCCGTCCTTCAGCCGGATCGACGCCGGCATGATCGCAAAACCCTCCGGCTCCTCTCCGACGAAGCTTTCGAAGCTGAAAGTCTTGCCGCCGTCGCGGGTGCGGACGCAGAAGACCTGGCCTTCCTTGCCGTTCGGCTTGGCGGCGCTCAACAGGAAGAGCGCGTCATGCTTGCCGAGCGGCACGATGTCGGTGCGCGCCGAAATGCCCGGCAGGCCGAAATCGCCAAGCCGGTAGGGACCGCGCCAGGTCCTCGCCCGGTCGTTGCTGACATAGAACCAGCTGATCGCGCCGCCCTGCAGGCCGGTGCGGGCGCACATCACCATCGTTTCCGGATCGGTGAAATCGATCGGCTGGTCGAGCGAGCGAAGGTCCCGGTCGATGTCGATCCTAGGCTGCGCTTCGAGTTCAGGCAGGACATGCTCGTCTCCGGAAAGCGTCTGGCCGCCGGGTACGAAAGCGTTAAACCGCTCGATAGTCCAGGTTTCGCCACCGTCGAGGCTGCGGGCCTGCACCGGAATGAACGGCCGGGTCTTGTCGCGCGCATGCAGATTCTCCGCCTCGCCGCGGAAACCCTGCACGAAAATCGTCACCGCCTCGTCACCCCAGAGCCACAGGCCGTAATTGGCGGGCCATGCGGCAAACTCGCCCGGTTTACGGTAGACTTCCACATTCTTGATCGCATCCGACTTGATCACAGGCATCCTCCTTGCCGCCGGGGCGGCTCATTCATCTCTTGATTGATCGGTCAGCCCTTGACGCCGCTGGTCACCGCGCCGTCGATCACGTGCCGCTGCGCCAGAAGGTAGACGATGATGACCGGCAGGGTGATGAGGGTCGCCATCGCCATGACGACGTTCCAGCGCGCATCCGGCCCGCTCTGCAGAAGCTGCAAGCCGATCTGCAAGGTCGCCATCTCCCGGTGCGAGTTGAGGATGAGCGGCCAGACGAAGTCGTTCCAGGCGCTCTGAAAGCTCAAGACGCCGAGCACGGCGAGCGACGGCCGGGCCAGCGGCAGCAGGATGCGCCGGAAGATCGTGAACGGCGATGCACCGTCGAGCTTGGCGGACTCCTCGTATTCCATCGGGATGCGGGTGAAGAACTGCCGCATCATGAAGATGCCGAACGGTGTCGCCGCAGTCGGCAGGATCATGCCCCAATAGGTGTTGAGAAGGCCGGTGCCGCCATTGCCGAGCCAGTCGTTGCCGCCAGCGAAGGGGATCTTCTGGACGATCAGGAAGACGGGAACGATCTGGCTCTGCGCCGGCACCATCAACAGGCCGACGACCAGCGCGAAGATCAGGTTGCGGCCGGAAAACTGCATGCGGGCAAGCGCGTAACCGGCGAGCGAGCAGAAGACGAGGTTCGAAACGGTCGAGCCCAGCGCGTAGATCAGGCTGTTCACCAGCTGCCGGCCGGCATCCGGCGAGGCCATGGCATCAAGATAGTTCTGCCATCGCAGGCCGTCCGGAACGAAACTCGGCGGAAACCGGAAGATTTCCTGGTCGCCCTTGAACGAGGTCGAGACCATCCAGAGGAAAGGCATCACGGTGGCGAGCGCTGCAAATAGCAGCAGCAGGTAACCGATGACGTTCATGACGTCGAAGCGCGGGAATTCCCGGCCGCGGCGGCGGGCCGTGATCTGTCGTTCCATCGCGGCGGGCTGTGCAAGGTCGGTCATGCGTCTTTCCTCCGCATGATCCGGGTCCCGATGATCGAGAACACCAGGATGGTCAGGAAGAGTATGGTCGACATGGCCGCGCTATAACCGAACTCGGTATATCCGAAGGCCGTCTGGTACATCTGGTAGACGACGGTTTCCGTCGAGCCGAGCGGCCCGCCCTGCGTCATCACGTAGATCGCGCCGAACACCTGGAAGGTCTGCACGATCAGGATGATCAGCAGATAGAAGGTGACCGAACTCAGCATCGGCACGGTGATGCGCAGGAAAATATCCTTGCCCTTCGCCCCATCGAGGCGCGCTGCTTCGTAGAGGTCGTTGGGAATGTCCTGCAGACCGGCGAGATAGATGATCATCGCGGTGCCGAAATCGCGCCAGATCGCCATGATGATCAACGAATTCATTGCAAGGCTGGGGTTCTGAAGCCAAGGCTGCGGCGGCAGGCCGACCCGGGTCAGGACACCGTTCAGCGGCCCGGCATAGGGCTCGTAGACATAGGCCCAGACGACGGCCGCCGCAATCAGCGAAGTGAGGACGGGCAGGTAGAAGATCGTCCGGAAGGCGATGCGCCCCGGCACGTTCTGATTGAGCGCGACCGCGGCCAGCAGGCCGAGCACCATGGTCGGAAAGGTTACGCCGACCGTATAATGGATCGTGTTGCCGACCGCCTGCTGGAAGCGCGTATCGTTGAAAAGCTTGATGTAATTGTCGAAGCCGACGAAATTCGTCGGCTTCAGGAACGAGACGTCCGTGAAGCTCATCAACAGGGTCGCCACCGCCGGCAGCAGCAGCGACAGGAACAGGATGACGAGCGCGGGCGCGAGGAATGCGTAGGCGCTCCAGTTCTGATGAAAACTGACCGTTTTGATCGGTCTGGATGTCGAGTTCTGAAGCGCCATCACCTGCTCCTCAGCTCTTTTTGAGCAATGTCTGCACTTCGTCGGCGGCAGTCTTCAGCGCCTTGTCGGGCGTGTTCTTCTGGAAGATGACTTCCTGAACGCCACGGGCGACGAGCGTCATCATGCGGGAGAATACGGGCGTCGCCGGGGCCGTCGGCGGAGCGTAGCTCGCGGTCTTGATGAACTTGGAAAGATAGGGGTCGGCCTGCACGTCCTTGTTCTGCTGGGCGGACTTCAGGGCCGGCACGTTCTTGCTGGCAACCGCAAATGCGACCTGCTGTTCCGGTGACATCGCAAACTCGACGAGCTTGAGCGCCGCTTCCTGGTTCGGGGCGCCTGCCCGGACGGCGAAGCAGAAGGGATCGACAAGCGAGGTGAAACCGCCGCTCTCCTTCGGGAAGGGCACGACGTCGAACTCGACGCCTGCCTTCAGCGCGTTATTGGTCGAATAGTTGCCCGCGACCAGCATCGCAGCGCGTTGCTGGTTGAACGGGTTCGCCATGCCGCCGGGGCCGACGCCGAAGCCCGCATCGGTGATCTTGTCGGTGACAACGAGGTCTTGCAGGAAGGTCAGTGCCTTGACGCCTTCCGGACCGGCAAAACCCGGCGCCGACAGATCCGCCGTCAGCAGCGAACCGCCCGCCCCCTGCAGCAGCAGCGTGAAGAGTTCGAAGGCCTCGAGGTCGTTCTGGTAAAGCTGGATGCCGGAGACCTGCAGCATGCCGCCGCCCGGGCGCTTGGTAACGGCCTTTGCCCATTCGCGAAGTTCGGCCCAGTTCTGCGGGCCCTTGTCCGGATTGAGGCCCGCTTCGCTGATGAGCTTGCGGTTGATGCCAAGACCACGCGAGGTGCCGTAGAGCGGCATGGAATACTGACCGCCGTCCGCGCGACCGTAGGCGAGCAGGGACTGGTCGAGATCGGCCGTCTTCACATTCGGAAGCGCCTTTCCGAGTTCGACGAGCTTCTTGCCCGAAGCATAGGTGAGATTGTAGTCCCAATGCTGGACGATCAGGTCCGGGCCGGTATTGCCGTTGATCGCCGTCAGCATCTTTTCATTGAGCTGCGACGGTTCGGCATAGAGGCTGGACTGCAGCGCGACTTCCGGACGTGCGGTCTTGAAAGCAGCTTCGAGCGCTTCGCCGGCGGCCTTTTTGCTGCCTGCGAGCTGAGACCAGAAAACCAGTTGCTGGTCCGCCGCAAGCGCACGGCCGGACGCCGACATCAGGATCGGCAGGCCCGCGAGCCCGGCGGCGGCACCTGACAGAAATGCACGGCGCGTAGGCCTCATGGCATGCATGACATCGTTCTTCATCGCAAACTCCTCCCGATTTATCGACGATGATTCAGTTCCGGCCGACTGTAGTCCCGGCGGCATCAAAGACGTGGATGTTGGCCGCGTCGCAATAAACGTTGAGGTCCCTGCCCGGCTCGACGGCCTGGTCGCCGGCAAATACGCAGGTGAAATTCTGACCCTCGATACCGCTGTGAACGATCGTCTGGGCACCCAGCCTCTCGACCGATCGCGGCACGACGCCGATCTTCACCAGCGGCTCGCTGCCGGCCGGATGCGGCGCCAGAAATTCCGGGCGAATGCCGAGGACGACCTCCTCGCCGACCTTGAGGCGCTTCGCCAGTCCGTCGATGACGATCGTCCCGATGCCGGCAACCTCGAAGGAATAGTATTCGCTTTCGATCGCCTTCACCTTGCTGCGCAACATGTTCATCGGCGGACTGCCGATGAAGCCGGCGACGAAACGGTTTACCGGCTTGTGATAGAGGTCCATCGGCTTGCCCACCTGCTCGACACGGCCGCCGTTCAGCACCACGATCCGGTCGGCCATGGTCATGGCCTCCAGCTGGTCGTGGGTGACATAAACCATAGTGGCGCCAAGCTCCTTATGGAGCTGGGTGAGCTCGGTGCGCATCTCGATGCGCAACGCGGCGTCGAGATTGGAAAGCGGCTCGTCCATCAGAAAGATTTTCGGCTTGCGGACGATCGCTCGGGCGATCGCGACGCGCTGTCGCTGGCCGCCCGAAAGCTTCGACGGTTTGTCCTTCAGCCGGGTGGAAAGCTGCACCGTGCCGGCGGCTTTTTCGACCTGCTGGCGGATGTCGCCCTTCGAGCGGCGCTCCATCTGCAGCGGAAAGGCGATATTGTCGTAAACGCTCATATGCGGATAGAGCGCGTAGGACTGAAAGACCATCGCCACACTCCGCGTGCCGGCCGGCCGGCGGGTCACGTCGTCCGGGCCAATTCTGATCGCGCCGTCGCTGATCGGATCGAGCCCCGCGATCAGGCGCAGCAACGTGGACTTGCCGCAACCGGACGGGCCGACGAAAACCGCGAATTCTCCGTCCTCGATGGCAAGCGATACGTCCGTGATGGCGTCGAACGCCCCGTAGCTTTTCGAAACGTTGGATAGCTCCAGACGCGCCAAAGCTCGGTCCTCCCCTGAATTGCTTCTCCCAAAGCGTCAGATCCCTGACACCCTCACCATGCAACAAAAAACCGGACCTGTAAACATGTTGTTCGACAACTTCTATGCAAACTGATATGATCAGTTATACATTAAGAGCGCCGCCGGGGACGTGGAGCCCCTGGAAACCACCGATAGGATTTAAATACCGGGCCGCCGCCCGTCAGAGCTCGATCGCACGCTCGCGGGCATGCATGATGTGGCGGTCGATGGCGTCGCCCGCCGCATGCGGATCGCGGGATTTGATGGCATCGATGATTGCCAGATGATCGGCGAAGGCCGGCGGCAGGACCTGCTCGGAAAGGCTGATCCTGTCGAGCTTGATGAGCCGCATGCGGATCGCGTTGACCGCATAGGCCTGGATCAGCAGATCGTTCTGGGTCGAGTCGACGAGAAGGTTGTGAAATCCGTCGTCGACCTTCTGGCCGCGCTCGAAGACATCCGGCGAGGGAGCATTGCGGACCTCGTCGAGGATCGACTGGTGAAGCCTGGCCTGCTCGTCGAGGATAGCGTCGGGCATCCGCCTGACGGCCGTCAGCACGGCCTCGCGCTCCAGCGCCATGCGCACCTGGAAAGCCTGGCGGATGATCGAGAGGTCGATCTGGGTGATCTGGATGCCTCGCTGCGGCATGACCACCAGCAGGCCTTCATATTGCAGACGCGGCAACAGCTCGCGCAGAGCGCCGATCGACAGGCCAAGGAGAGCGACGAGCTCCCGCTGGGACACGAACTGACCCGGCCGCAGCCGGCCATCGAACAGCGCCTCGCGAAACCGCTCGTAGGCGATCTGTTTGACCGAGCGGAGTTCTGGCTGTTCGGTGCCGGGCGGTGCAGTACGTGCGCTCATCTGTCTCCTATCGCCGGCGGTACCGGGCGGGTCAAGCAGCGGCGCGATAACCCGTCCGCTCAAACAATTCAATGAGCATAGCACGATCGCGCTGATTGAGAGCAACCAGGGGCGGCACCGCATATGCCAGACTTTCGTCGTTGCGATAATGGGCAAGAGCCGCCTTGAGGGCAACGAGCGATCCGTAGGCATCCACTGCCTCGATGCGCCGCGACTGCTTCTCCAGAAGGCCCGCATCGTCGGGATTGTCGTAAAGCGCCCTCAGATCGCTGGCAAAGACGTTCGGCATGCCGCCGATCATGCCGGCGCCTCCAGCCTTGACGAGCGTCGGCAGAACCCGGTCGTCGCCCGTAAAGACGGCAAGCCCCGGGAAGGACTTCACCAGCATCAGGCCGTTTTCGAGATCCCCGGTCGAATCCTTGATCCCGGCGATGCGGCTGCCATGCCTGCGCATCAGGGCGGCGACCAGCGGCTGCGTAAAACGGACGCGGCTGAGCTGCGGGATGTTGTAGAGGACGAGATCGATTTCCGTATGCGCCCTGGTCTGCTCGATCAGCGCATCGAAGAAAGCCGCGACGCCGTCCTCGCTCGCTCCGTAATAGAAGGGCGGCAGGACGAGCGCGGCGCGACAGCCGAGCTCTCCATAGGCGATCAGCGAGGTTACCGCGTCGTCGAAACTCGCCGTCATGATCGCCGGCATCTGACGGGCCATATCCGCCCCACCCGCCTTCAGCGTTTCGAGCGCTTCGAGCTTCTGGGCGGTCGAAAAAGATGCGCCCTCGCCCGTCGTGCCGAACGTGGAAATGAAGCTGCAGCCGTTTGCCAGGAGACGGTCGACATGCGCCTTCAGCCGGAGGGTATCGATACGAAAATCGGCCGTCACCGGCGTGACGGAGGCGGCAACAATGCCCTTCAGCGCTGCATTCGACATGAACAGGTTCCTCGTTATAGAACTGATATAATCAGTGTAGATATCAGTCGTCAAATATATATTTACATCAGCCGCCGGCTACGGCATGTTGCGCCCGGGATTGGCGATGGAGGAACGGATGCGCGACTGCCGTCGGCATATTTTAAAGCGTGCAAAATCCATTGATTTTATTGGGATGCTTGAAAGCTCGGCTATTGGTACTAATTGCGAATGCCCCTGGGCTTCCACTTCAAACCAAGGAAACTGAACCGATGCCGGACATGCCTGCCGACACCCTCCCCGCCCGCCTCGCGAGTGCCATTCGCAATGCCATCCTGTCGAGGACCGTGCTTGATCCGGAGCCCTTTCTCGGGCTGCCGCTGGCGGATGCGTATGCGGTGCAGACGGACGTGTTTCGCGCGCTTGGCCTGCCGTTCAAAGGCGCCAAGCTCACCCTGAAGGGTGATTTCTGCCAGAGCGCACCGCTTCTGTCCGTCGACGAAGAAACCAGCCATGCCCATCAGCCGGGCATCTCGCTGGAAGTCGAACTGGCCTTCGTGCTCGACAAGGATGTCGTGGCCCGCGACGGCGAAGTGACCCGCAAGGATATCGTCGACGCGATCGGTTCGGTGCAGATCGGCGTGGAGCTTCTCCGCAGCCGTTACCAGGGCGGTTCCCGGGGCGATCCGGCCCTCGCCGCCGCCGACATGATGAGCAATGTCGGGTATGTCCTCGGCCCGCCGCTGGACCGGAGCCTGCTCGACGAAGGCGCATCGATCGGTCAGCTGTCGGTTTTCATCGACGGTCAGTCCGGCTTCGACAAGCCCGCGGCGCATTCCGACGGCGACCCGCTGAAGACCATGGTCGTGCTGGCCAACCAGAAACAGCTCTCCTCCTTTTCCATGCTCAAGGCCGGACAGGTGATGACGACGGGCACGTTGTGCGGACTGATCCCGGTCGCCGAGCCGGGCAGGATCGAAGTGAACATGGGCGGACAGCGGTTCGTCCTCGACCTGAGCTGACGCGACCTCGAGGGATGTGGCGATGACCGAACGTCCCTCGAAACCCACCAACGAACAGTAGCCAGGGCTCACCTTCAACTCCAAGCAAATTACTCACTTGATTTCTAACATGTCAGTATGCAAGCATTGGACCAACACTGGGAGGATAAATAAACCAATATGCGTTTCGGGCTCTCCGTCGCACTCGCGACCCCTTTTGACAAAGACGGCAAGATCGTGCTCGACGCGATGGTCACCCAAGCTCGCCGCAGCCTCGATGCCGGCTGCGACAGCGTCACGGTTTTCGGCACGACCGGTGAAGGCGCCTCGATCGGCAATAGCGAACGGGACAAGGTCCTCGCCGCCATGATTTCGGGCGGCATCGCGCCGCGCCAGATCGTTGCGGGTGTTCTCGTCGATGCGGCCGGGGACGCCGCAGAACAGGCCGCACACGCCCTATCGGCAGGTGCGCGCAACATTCTTCTGGCCCCGCCCTCCTATTTCAAGAATGTCAGCGACGAGGGCCTGTTCGGCTGGTTCTCCACGGTCTTCGCCCTTTTGGGCGACAAGGCCCGCGACATCATCGTCTACCACATCCCGTCGGTGACGATGGTGCCGCTCAGCCACGCGCTGATTGGCCGGCTTCGCCAGGCATTTCCCGGCATTGTCACAGGGGTGAAGGATTCCGGGGGCGAGTGGGCCTTTACCGAAAAGCTGCTCAAGGAACATGGCGACCTCATCATCCTGATCGGCGACGAGCGCCATCTGGCCCAGGGGGTGCGTCTCGGCGGACAGGGTGCGATCTCCGGTGTCGCAAATTTCGCCCCGCGCGAAGCTCGGCGCATGGCCGTGGATGGCGAGGACGATCAGCGGGTTGTCGATCTCGTCGTGGAATTGCTGAAATATCCCGTCATTCCGGCCGTGAAGGTGATGATCGCCCATCTTTCGAACGATCCGTCGTGGCTGACGGTGCGGCCGCCGCTTCTTTCGATCACCGACGAGGGTCAGCGCCTGTTGGCATCGGCCTTCGACACCCTGTTCCGTTCCAAGGCGGCCTGAAGACCATGGACCAGGCGCGCCCCACGGAAAATCCGGTCGAGGAGCAGCCAACGCTGAGGGAGAAGGCTTACGAGAGCTTTACGCGCCACCTTCTGGCGCGTGACGTTCGCCCGGGCCAGTTCGTCTCGCAACGCCGGCTGGTGGAATTGACGGGCCTGACGCTGGGCGCAATCCGCGAACTCGTGCCGAGGCTGGAGGCCGAGGGACTGATCAAGACCGTACCGCAGCGCGGCCTGCAGATCGCCCATATCGACCTCAACCTTATCCGTGAAGCCTTCCAGCTTCGCCTGTTCCTGGAAAAGGAAGCCGTTGCACTGTTCACCCAATCGGCCCCGGACCAGGCGATCGCCAGGCTTTTGCAAGAGCATCGCGAGATCGTTCAGGCGATCCAGGGCGGCAACGACAGCCGCGAGCTGGAACTCCATGCGCAGGCGGTCGACTGGGGCATGCACGACGCCTTTATCGACGCGCTCGGCAACACCATCATCTCGAACGTCTACCGGGTGAACTCCATCAAGATGCGGCTGATCAGGCAGGAGCGGTTCCGCATCGACGGCCGGGTCGGCCCCGTCATGAACGAGCATCTGAAAGTGCTCGAAGCGATCGAGCGACGCTCCGTGGAGGAAGCGGTCGCAGCACTCGTCGCCCATATCAATCACGCGAGGGATCGCGCGATCAGACTTTAGAAAAAGCAGCCGGAGACAAGGGTATCCGGCGCATTAGGAGGAGGAAATAGCATGTCATCTTCGTTCTGGAAGCCTACCCGCCGCAGTTTCCTGGCCGGTTCGGCCGCGCTCGGCGCCGCCGGTTTGGTCGGTTCGCGTCCGGCCTCGGCCGCCGTCGACTGGAAGCGCTTCGCCGGCACCACACTGGAAGTGAACCTCGTCAAAAGCCCGCGCGGCGACACCATCATCAAATACCTGGCCGAGTTCGAGGCCCTGACCGGCATCAAGGTCAATGCCGAAGCGACCCCGGAACAGCAGCAGCGCCAGAAGGCGACGATCGAGCTCTCGTCCGGCAAGCCGAGCTTCGACGTCATTCACCTGAGCTACCACGTCCAGAAGCGCCAGTTCGAAAAGGGCGGCTGGCTTGCCGATATCAGCGGTTTTCTGAAGGATCCGTCGCTCACCGACCCGTCGCTGAGCGAAAGCGATTTCGCCGAAGCCGGCCTCACCTTTGCCAAGGACAAGGACGGCAAGCTGCGCTCCCTGCCCTTCTCGGTCGACTACTGGATCGTCTACTGGAACAAGGAACTCTTCGAGAAGAAGGGCCTCGCCTACCCGAAGACCTTCGATGAGATGGCGGCGGCAGCCGAAGCGCTGACCGACAAGACCACCAATACCTACGGCTTCGTCGCCCGCGGCCTGAAGAACGCCAACGTTCCGGTGTGGACGGCGCTGATGCTGGGCTACGGCGCGACGGCGATTGGGCCTGACGGCAAACTGCGCACGACCTCCGACGAGGCCGTCGAAGCCGCCAAGCTTTACCAGCGCCTGATGACCAAGTCGGCCCCGGCCGGCATCTCCGGCTTCAACTGGGCGGAAGCCCAGTCTGCCTTCCTGCAGGGCAAGGTCGGCATGTGGCTGGATGGCGTCGGATTTGCTCCGCCGCTCGAAGACCCGCAGAAGTCCCGTGTCGTCGGCAAGGTCGGCTACGGCGTCATGCCGAAGGGACCGAAGGCGCAGGCGGCCGCCACCTTCGGCGATGGCATCGGCGTCACCGCCGGCAGCCAGAAGAAGGAAGCCGCCTATCTGTTCTGCCAGTGGGTCATCTCGAAGGAGATGGGCGCACGCCTGCTGCAGGCCGGCGCCGGCGTTCCCTTCCGCCAATCCATCCTCGCCGATGCGGAAGTCCGCAAGGGCGTCACCATGCCCAGCGCATGGGTGGATGCGGTCGCTGCTTCCGGCAAGGTGTCGCAGCTTGCGCTGCCGGTCATCATCCCGGTCACGGAATTCCGCGACATCTACGGCGTCGGTCTCACCAACATGATCGGCGGTGCCGACCCTGCGACGGAGCTCAAGACGGCAACGGCGCAGTTCGAACCGGTCCTTGCCAAGAGCGAGGGATAATGGCCTCCGTGAGCATCGAAACAGCACGGACGGAAACCGGTAACAAGAGGAGCAAGCCGAGCAGGCTTGCTCCCAACTACTGGCCTTTCGTCGTTCCCGCCCTCATCGTCATCGGCGCCGTCATCGTCTTCCCGTGGGTTTTCACCCTGTGGATGAGCGTGAACAGCTGGACGCTGGGACAGGAGCAGACCTTCGCCGGGCTGGACAATTACATCCGGCTGGCGACCGATTTCCGCTTCTGGGAATCGCTCTGGCACACGCTGATCTTCACGGTGCTGGCGGTCGTGGCACCGCTGTTTCTCGGCACGCTCGCAGCACTTATCTTCGATGCTCAATTTCCGGGGAGAGGCTTTCTGCGCGGCGTCTTCGTCATGCCGATGATGGCGACGCCGGTCGCCATCGCACTCGTCTGGACCATGATGTACCATCCGCAGCTTGGCGTCCTCAACTATCTGCTGTCGCTGGTCGGCATCGGTCCGCAGGAATGGATCTATAACCGCTACAGCGTCATTCCCTCGCTGGTTCTCGTCGAGACCTGGCAATGGACGCCGCTGATCATGCTGATCGTGCTCGGCGGCCTCGCCGCACTTCCCCGCGAACCCTATGAGAGCGCCGAGATCGACGGCGCCAACGCCTGGCAGAAATTCCGTTACCTGACGCTCCCGATGATCGCACCCTTCCTGATGATCGGCGTCATCATTCGCTCGATCGACGCAATCAAGAGCTTCGACATCATCTACGCGATGACGCAAGGGGGGCCGGGCACGGCATCCGAGACGATCAATATCTACCTCTACAACACCGCCTTCGCCTATTACGACATCGGCTACGGCTCGGCGATGGCGGTCGTCTTCTTCGTGATCATCGTCGCGCTCTCTTTCCTGCTGATGATGGTCCGCGCGCGGACGAACTGGTCGGACATGGAGACGCGCTGATGGAACACGCCCTCACCAAACGCCCCCTCATCAGACGCAAGACGCTCGATCGCATCGGCCTCCTGTTCGCGGCCCTCGTCATGGTGTCGCCGGTCGTGCTGTTCTTCCTCTGGATGATCTCGCTGTCGCTCAAGTACGAGATCGACAACGGTGCCTATCCACCGATCCTCATCCCGGAAAACTTCGCCTGGTCGAATTATGTGCAGGTGTTCCGCGAGAACAATTTCTTCCTGTATTTCTGGAATTCCGTGCTGGTGACGGGGGCCGCGACGCTGCTGGCGCTCATCATCGGCGTGCCGGCGGGATACGGCATCGCACGGTTGAAGGCGGACAAGGCAGCGATGGTCATCATGATCGCCCGCATGACGCCCGGCCTTTCCTTCCTCATTCCGCTCTTCCTGCTGTTCCAGTGGCTGAACCTGCTCGGCACGCTCTGGCCGCAAATCATCATCCATCTGGTCGTCACCGTGCCGATCGTCGTGTGGATCATGATCGGTTATTTCGAGACGACGCCGATGGAACTCGAGGAGGCTGCCAGCATCGACGGGGCAACGTCCTGGCAGGTGTTCCGCCTCGTGGCTCTGCCGATCGCCAAGCCCGGCATCGTCGTTGCCTTCATCCTGGCGCTCATCTTCTCCTGGAACAACTTCGTCTTCGGCATCGTGCTCGCAAGCCGCACCACGCGGACGCTGCCCGTTGCCGTTTACAACATGCTTTCCTTCGAACAGGTCAGCTGGGGACCGCTCGCCGCGGCCGCGCTGATCGTCACCCTCCCCGTGTTGGTACTCACCCTGTTCGCCCAGAAGCAGATCGTCGCAGGCCTGACGGCCGGCGCGGTCAAGGGCGGCTGAGCAGGCTCACAAACAGGATCGAATTTCATGGCAACCGTCACCCTTCACAACATCCAGAAGCGCTTCGGCGCGGTCAACGTCATCCAGGACCTCAGCGTCGATATCGCCGACGGGGAGTTCGTGGTTCTCGTCGGCCCATCGGGCTGCGGCAAGTCCACGCTGCTGCGCATGGTCGCCGGTCTCGAAGAGGTCAGCGGCGGCGAGATCCGCATCGGCGCCCGCGAGGTCAGCAACCTGCCGGCCCGCGACCGCGACATTGCCATGGTGTTCCAGAACTACGCGCTCTATCCGCATATGACGGTGGAAGACAACATGGGCTTCGCGCTGAAGCTCAAGCGTGCGAACCCCGCCGATACCGCAGAGCGGGTGAAGAAGGCGGCCGCGATCCTCGGCCTGGAAAACCTGCTTCAACGCTACCCTCGCCAGCTTTCCGGCGGCCAGCGCCAGCGCGTCGCCATGGGCCGCGCGATCGTCCGCAATCCGCAGGTGTTTCTCTTCGACGAACCCCTCTCGAACCTCGACGCGAAACTGCGCGTGGTGATGCGCAGCGAGATCAAGGCCATGCACCAGCGCATCGGCACGACGACGATCTACGTGACGCACGACCAGATCGAAGCCATGACAATGGCCGACAAGATCGTCGTATTGCATGACGGCAATATCGAGCAGGTCGGCGCGCCGCTGGAACTCTACGACCGGCCGGCCAACCTCTTCGTTGCCGGCTTCATCGGTTCGCCGGCCATGAACTTTCTGGACGGTAAGATCGAGGAAGGCGTTTTCCGCACCGAAAAGGGGCTGATCCTGCCGCTTCCGGCCGAAGTCTCGCCGGCCAAGGCGGGCGGCCGCCCGCTCGTCTACGGCATCCGGCCCGAACACATCCGCGCCAGCGATCAGGGCATCCAGGGCCGCGCGGCGATCGTCGAAGGCACCGGCTCGGAAATCTTTGCCAAGCTCGATTGCGGCGGCGAGCAGCTCTCCTGCCTTTTCCGCGAGCGCATCGATGTCAGGTTCGGCGACACGGTCGGTATCTCGATCGACGCGAAGCAGGTTCACCTCTTCGACAAGGTGACGGGCCACAGGCTCTGAGCGAGAGCTGGCGGCGTCTAATCATTTGCGCAAGCGCAAAGACAGCCGCTTCTTTCTTCTCAATCTGGGGGCATGAAAGCAGATGCCACAATTCCCCGCCACTACGGCAATCTCCAGGATTTCTTAGCCCTTCTGGAAAGCAGGGGGCGGCTGAAACGGATTTCGCAGCCCGTTTCGCTGGTCCATGAGATCACCGAGATCCACCGCAGGGTTCTTGTGGAAGAAGGGCCAGCGCTGCTCTTCGAAAAGCCGGTCGATGCCTGCGGCAATACCCTGGCAATCCCGCTCGTCGCCAACCTGTTCGGAACCCGCGAGAGAATAGAGTGGGGCCTTGGGCTCAGAGCCGGCGGCATAACGGGGCTTGCCGATTTCCTGAGCGAATTGCGCGAGCCGCGACCGCCGAGATCGATGCTCGACGCATGGCGAAAACTTCCGCAGCTGAAGGCGGCGCTCTCGCTGAACCCCCGCGCGGTTTCGCACCCGTCGTGTCAGGAGATCGTCTGGCAAGGCGCCGATATCGATCTCGACCGGCTGCCGATCCAGTCCTGCTGGCCCGGCGAGCCCGCCCCCCTCGTGACCTGGCCGCTGGTGATCACCCAGGCGCCGGACGATCCGGCGGATGTCAATGTCGGCGTCTACCGGATGCAGAAGCTCGGCAAGGAGCGGCTGATCATGCGCTGGCTCGCTCATCGTGGCGGTGCAAGGCACCACAGGATGTGGCAGGCACTCGGCCGCGACATGCCGGTGGCGGTGGTCGTCGGCGCCGACCCGGCGACAATCCTCGCGGCCGTCATGCCGCTGCCGGACAAAATGAGCGAACTGAATTTTGCCGGCGTCCTGAAAGGCAGGCGCCAGGCGGTTGCGCCCGCGTTTTCCGTAGCGCTCCCCGTTCCCGCGGAGGCCGAGATCGTCCTCGAGGGCACGATTTCCGCTACGGAGATGGCGGACGAGGGACCTTATGGCGATCACACCGGCTATTACAACGCCGTCGAAAGCTTCCCGGTGCTTTCCCTTTCGGCGATCACGATGCGCCGCAATCCGGTTTATCTCTCCACCTATACCGGCCGGCCGCCGGATGAGCCGTCGAGGCTCGGCGAAGCCATGAACGAGATCTTCATCCCGCTGGTCAGGCGCCAGTTCCCGGAGATCAGGGATCTTTGGCTGCCACCGGAGGCCTGTTCCTATCGAACCATGGTGGTGTCGATCGACAAACGTTATCCCGGCCATGCCCGACGGATCATGATGGGCCTCTGGTCCATGCTGCCGCAGTTCAGCTACACCAAGCTGATCATCGTGGTCGATCCGGACATCAATGTGCGAAGCTGGCCGGACATCATGTGGGCGATTTCCACCCGTTTCGATGCCGGCCGCGACCTCATGGTCGCAGACAACACGCCGATCGACTACCTCGACTTCGCCTCTCCGAAGCCAGGCCTCGGCGGCAAGCTTGGGCTGGATGCCACGACCAAGATCGGTTCCGAGACGGCTCGGGAATGGGGCCGGGTTCTCGAAATGTCCACCGAAATCATCGCGAAGGTCGACCGGATATGGGCATCGCTCGGCCTCGACGAGGCCTTGCCATGACAAATCACTTGCAGAGCGCCGAGCCGCAAAAGCTATCCGCCGGCCAATGATGCCGACGCCCGTGCAATCCTGAAACCATCATCGACCCCCGAAATCATCATCAACGAGGAGTACATCATGACCGAAATTGCCCCAGACACGACAGTCGCAGCGATCGCCACGGAACTGCCGGGAGCCGCTGAGCTCTTCCGCCGTCACGGCATCAGCTTCTGCTGCGGCGGCGACATACCGCTCTCCATGGCCGCCGAACAGGCGGGTCTCGCGCCGGCCGCGCTGATCGCCGATCTCAAGGCCCTCCAACAGGCATCGGGACGGGATGCGCCGCAGGAAACGCTGGCATTGATCTCGCACATTCTCACGAGATATCACGCCGCCCATCGCGAGGAACTGGATTGGCTCATTCCACTCGCTCAGAAAGTCGAGCGGGTGCACGGCAACCACCCTTCCGCCCCGATCGGCCTTTCCGGGACATTGGCACAGCTCCGCGATGAACTGGAAAGCCATATGATCAAGGAGGAGCAGGTGCTCTTTCCGATGATGCAGCACGGCGGCAGCCGAATGATTGCCCATCCGATCGCCGAAATGCGAAACGAACACGACGACGAAGCGCAGCATCTGCAGACCATCGAGCACGTGACGCGCGGCCTCGCCCTGCCCGAAGGTGCCTGCAGATCCTGGACGGCGCTCTATACGGGACTACGCAAATTCACCGACGATCTCGTCGTCCACATGCATCTCGAAAACGACGTGCTGTTTCCAAGATTTCAATCGGTGTCGTAGAAGGTGGAGAAAGCGGCAAACCTTGCCGCAACACTGTCGATCTGAGGAAGAGCGATGCATATCGAACGCGACCCGAACGGCGACTTCATCCTGGAATCCGGCGAGATTGCCGGTCGGTTCGGGCTGTCTCGCGACGATTTCCGGCAGAGAATCCGCCAGGGTCTCGTGACAAGCACGGTCGAGCGTGGCGAAGCCGAGGATATCGGAACGTCCCGCCTGAGCGTTCGTCTCGGAAACCGGGTCTGGCGCGCCGTCCTCAACAACGAAGGCGAGGTTCAGAACGAGGCCGTGACCTTCGTCCGTGGAAGAGGCCGATCCGGCGGATCCTGACGCCGATCGCGGGTCTTTCAAAGAACCATCGTTCCTCTTTGCGCTGGCTCAAGCACGGCCGCTCCCGCAACCGATAGCCTGTGCCTGCATTTCAGCAGGACGCATGAACATGGAATTTCCCCGCGCACTCGCCATCCCCTTGGCCCACATGCCGCTTGCCGTGATCGAGCGGGCGGCAGGGCTGCTGTTTCAGCGCCTCCTGAAAGAACATCCCGACCTGTTCGAGCGGCTGGGCGAGTACAAGGCGAAACGCTTTGCTTTTCTTCCGAGCGACCTGCCTCTCGCCTTCATCGTGGAGCCGGCCGGGCCGTCCATCCGCGTCACGCGGAAACAGGCGATGCAGGACCTCGCCGATGCCTCCGTCGAAGGGCCGCTTTTCCTGCTGCTTGCCCTGCTCGAAGGCCGCTGCGATGCCGACGCGCTGTTCTTCTCCCGCGATCTCTCCGTCACCGGCGACATGGAAGCCATGCTTGCGATGCGCAATGCGCTCGATGGCGCCGACATCGATCTGCCGCGCGACCTGTCGAGGCTTGCCGGCCCTCTTGCGCCCCTCTTCGGAAAGATGGGCCGGGATATCCGCCGCCGCGCACTGAACGACGAGACTTCCCAATGGAACTGATCTGCCCCGCCGGAACGCCGGCGGCCTTTCGCGAAGCCGTCGATGCAGGAGCCGACGCCGTCTATTGCGGCTTCCGCGACGAAACCAATGCCCGCAATTTTCCCGGCCTCAATTTCAGCCGCCAGGAATTGCGCGAGGCGATCGCCTATGCCCGCCGGCATGGCACGCAGACCTTCGTCGCCCTCAACACCTTCATGCGCGCCGGAGACGAGGAGATCTGGTACCGCGCCGCCGCCGATGCCGTTGCTCTTGGGGTCGATGCGCTGATCCTTGCCGATTTCGGCCTGATGGCACATGTGGCCGAACGTTATCCCGAGCAGCGGCTGCATGTCTCGGTGCAGGCCTCCGCCTCGAACGTCGACGCGATCAACTTCCTCGTCGAGGCCTTCCATGCCAAGCGGGTCGTCCTGCCGCGAACGCTCACCATTGCCGACATCGCACGGATCGCGCCGCAGATTCGCTGCGAGATCGAGGTCTTCGTCTTCGGCGGGCTCTGCGTCATGGCCGAGGGCCGCTGTTCGCTCTCCTCCTATGCGACGGGCAAGTCGCCGAACATGAACGGCGTCTGCTCGCCGGCAAGCCATGTGCGTTATCGCCAGGAGGGCACGGAACTGGTGTCCGAACTCGGCGACTACACGATCAACCGCTTCCCAGCCGGCGAAGCGGCCGGTTACCCCACCCTGTGCAAGGGTCGTTTCGATATCGCCGACAGTCCGGCCTATGCATTCGAAGACCCGGTTTCCCTGGATATCATGGGCGAGATCGAGGCGCTTTCGGCAGCGGGCGTCAGCGCTCTGAAGATCGAAGGCCGCCAGCGCGGCAAGGCCTATGTCGCCGAAGTGGTCTCGACCCTGAAAAAGGCCCTGTCGGCCGGACCGGAGCAACGAAAAGCGCTGCTGATGCGCCTGCGTGGCCTCAGCGAAGGCCAGAAGACCACATCGGGCGCCTATGAGAAGCGCTGGAGATGAACATGCACCGCACCACCTCGCCCTCCCTGACGATGGGGCCCGTCTATTATCTCTGGGACGGCCCCAAATGGCGCGATTTCCATTTCCGCATCGCCGACGAAGCGCCGATAGAACGCGTGGTGATCGGCGAAACCGTCTGTTCCAAGCGACAGCATTTCATCGAACCGCATATCGCCGAGGTGATCGAGAGACTGGAAGCTGCGGGCAAGACCGTGGCTCTTTCGACTTTGTCGCTCGTCACCCTGGAGCGCGAGAGCCGGCAGATCCGGGATCTCGTCGCCGACAGCGAACATATGATCGAAGCCAACGACCTCTCCGCCCTCGGACTGCTGAACGGCAAGCCCCACAGCATCGGCCCCCTGGTCAACGTCTACAACGCGCCGACGGCCAAGCTGCTCGCCGGCCGGGGAGCGACCAGCATCTGCCTGCCGCCGGAATTGCCTTTCACATCCGTCGAGAAGATCGTCGCCAACGCGCCCGCAATCGCATTCGAGGTCTTCGCCTTCGGCCGCATGCCGCTCGCCATCTCGGCGCGATGCGCTCATGCGAGATCCAAGGGCAAGATCAAGGACAATTGCCAGTTCGTCTGCGGCGAAGATCCTGACGGCCTGCCGGTGAACACCCTTGACCGGCAATCTTTCCTCGCGCTCAACGGCGTGCAGACCGTGTCACACACCTGCCAGGCCCTGCTGGGCGAGCTCGCCGGCCTCGCCGCATGCGGTATCTCGGCGATCCGCCTGTCGCCGCAGGACTGCGACATGGTGGCGGTCGCAAAGCTCTACCGCGCCGTGCTCGACAACGCGCTGGACGCGGACAAGGCGATCACGCTGCTGCGCGAAATCTATCCCAGCGCCGCCTTGTCGAACGGTTTTCACCATGCCCGCGAAGGTGCAGCATGGGTCGCGCGTGCCCGCGACATGGCTCATGGCCGAGCGTGAGCGGTTGCCTCGCGAGGCGATCAGGCGCCAAGAAACAGGAGCGGATCCGCGCCCACCAAAACCGCATGTCCCCCGCCGAGAAGCCAGACGAGCAACGCTGCCGCGCAAAGCGCAGCGGCGGCCATCGGCATATCTACTGTAAATTTAGACTTACCATTGATCGCCGCGGCGAACGGAATGACCGAAGTCTGCGCCGAGACCGCCGGCCAAGCTGGCCCCAGCGATCGACGTGCCCTCTTTTCGAGCATGAACAAGCCGCCGGCGGAAAAAGCGGCGAAGCCGCCAAACAGAAGCAACGAACGCAGGTCTCCATTCGCAGGAACGTGCCCGACCGACCAGCAGAGAAAACCCCAGAGAACCGGGTGGCGCGTGACGGCCACGATCGCATCCGCCTCCCCTCCCTTGCGGAACGAGATCGAGAAGGGATTGCGGCTGAAGAGACCGGCAAGGACCAGGAAAAGCCCGATCGGCGATAGCACGAAGGCAGGCCAGGCCTGCCACGGCCTCGGTTGCCAGATTTCCACATAATCGAGGCTCAGAGCGGACAGGAAGAGCCAGGCCAGGGCCGCTGTCGAGACGACGGAATAGCCGGCAATATAGCTCCCGTGCCCCATCCATCCGATCAGCGCGCCGCGGATCTTCGGGACTGCCGGAATGGAATGCAGGGCGATGAAGGCCACGAAAGCCAGCAGAAACTGCGTCATGGCACGGCCGCTACTGTTGCCAGAAAAGAACGCCCGCAATCGCCACGGAAAAGACGACCGCGGCCAGCGAGCTGTAGCCCTGCAGGACACCCATCCGCTTCAGGGCGATGGCGAATATGACAATGATCGGGGCGGCCATCAGAAGGCCGACTTGTGCATCAGACATGGCAAATCCTTGGTTTGCCGTCATCCTACCCCCTCTATCTGCCGTTTCTTTGCGATATGACAAAGAGCCGGTTCTGTATTGCCTCCATTTTCCGGGACGGAAGAATACCGGAGGTTTCGGAATGGCGGCAATCTCGACCAGCGAAGAGAGGGATGAAGGCGGCGACCTTCTTCTCTGGGTGCTCGTCTGGGGCGAACTCGCGGCGTTCGGCATCCTGCTGACCGGCTATGTCGTCATGTCCATGCTGCACCCGGAAAGTTTTGGGCTCGCAAAACTCCATCTCGCGCCGCGGCTGGCGGGGCTCAACACGGTCGTGCTGCTGGCGAGCAGCTGGCAGGCGGCGCTTGCCGCCAACTCCCAGGGAAAACCTCGCCGGCAGCGCCTGTTCCTGCTCGGCGCGGCATTGTTGGGATTCCTCTTCGTCGCCCTCAAATTCGCCGAGTACAGTTCCGAATGGGCGGCGGCAGGGGACGAGAACCTGCAGACCTTTTTCGAGCTCTACTTTCTCATCACCGGCTTCCACCTCGCCCATGTCGCGTTCGTGGCTATCCTCTTCGTATTGGCCGCGATCAGGCTGGAGCGGTCGACGATCGTCACGCTGACGACCATCTGGCACGTCATCGACATCGTCTGGCTGGTGATGTTCCCCCTGATCTATCTGAGCTAGGAGGCCGGAATGGAGGATTCGAAACTCTTCGGCAGCGCCAACTGGGTCATGATGCTCGGCATCGTCGGCGCATTGATCGCCGCGCAATGGAAGCATGAGGTGATACCGGCGGCAGCACTTGCCGTCATCCTCGTCATGACCATCGCCAAGATACGGCTCATCGTGCTCGACTTCATGGACCTGCGGGGGATGCGGCCCAATCTGGCCCGCGCGCTGATGATCTGGCCGATCTTCTTCTCTGCCCTGTCGCTGGGCAAGGTCGTACTGGCCACCCTTCTCTAGGGCCGCGCCCACCGGCGCAAGGAAAGCAGAAGCTTACTATCCGAAAAAAATAGCGGACTTCGTGGGCAACGCTTTTTTGTTTGGTAAATCGCAAAGAACGCTTCCGGAAAGCCGCTCATAGAAGCTTCACGGGTCATCGTCCGCGTTCGCGAATGTGGCCCCGCAGCAACCCGCAAGGCATCCGCACAAAGGGGACATGAGGATGGCAGAACGCCTCACAAAGACCGGGGCACGCAACGTCTTTTACGGCGGCTCCGCGTTCTTCTTCGCAATCTTTCTCGGGCTTACCGCCCACAGTCACTACTACATGCGAACCACGTCTACGGACGAAGCCACGCTCTCGGATTCCGTCGGGCGCGGCAAACACGTCTGGGAAAAGAACGCCTGTATCAACTGCCATACGATCCTCGGGGAAGGCGCCTATTTCGCTCCCGAAGTCGGCAATGTGTGGAAGCGCTGGGGCGGCGATACCGATCCGGACACCGCCCGCGCGACGCTGAAGGCCTGGATGGCCGCGCAACCGAGCGGCATCGAAGGCAGGCGGCAGATGCCGCAGTTCAACCTGACGGAACGGGAACTCGAAGATCTGGCCAACTTCCTCGAATGGACGAGCAGGATCAAGACCCAGAACTGGCCGCCGAACGATGCCGGCTGATCTCACGGGAAGGGAAAAACACATGAAATATCAAACCCAGAAGGTCGCGATGCTGTATTTTTACGGCGCGCTCGGCCTGTTCATCGCCCAGGTTCTGTTCGGCGTTCTGGCGGGAACGATCTACGTCCTGCCGAACACGCTTTCGGAACTGCTGCCCTTCAACATCGTGCGGATGGTCCACACCAATGCGCTCATCGTCTGGCTGCTGATGGGCTTCATGGGCTCGACCTATTATCTTCTGCCCGAGGAGGCCGAGACGGAGCTGTTCAGCACCAGGATCGCGGTTGCGCAGTTCTGGCTTTTCCTCGTCG
The DNA here is from genome assembly GCF_002968675.1 of Neorhizobium sp. T25_13. NCBI lineage: Bacteria > Pseudomonadati > Pseudomonadota > Alphaproteobacteria > Hyphomicrobiales > Rhizobiaceae > Neorhizobium > Neorhizobium sp. T25_13. Next base: position 87,114 of record NZ_PVBI01000016.1, on the reverse strand, counting down.
CGGCGGCGATCGCCGTGGTCGGTTATCTGTTCCACTATCATGAGGGCCGCGAGTTTCTGGAACAGCCGTTCCTCATCAAGGTCGGCATCGTCATCGTCGCTCTGATGTTCCTGTTCAACATCACGCTCACGGTGCTCAAGGGCCGCAAGACGGTCGTCACCAACATCCTGATCTTCGGCCTCTGGGGTGTTGCGATCTTCTTCCTGTTCGCCTTCTACAACCCGGTCAACCTGGCGCTCGACAAGATGTACTGGTGGTATGTCGTCCATCTCTGGGTCGAGGGCGTCTGGGAACTGATCATGGCCTCGGTGCTGGCCTTCCTGATGATCAAGCTGAACGGTATCGACCGCGAAGTGGTCGAAAAATGGCTCTACGTGATCGTCGGCCTTGCCCTGTTCTCCGGCATTCTCGGCACCGGCCACCATTTCTACTGGATCGGCGCCCCCGGCTACTGGCAGTGGATCGGCTCGCTCTTCTCCACCCTGGAAGTGGCACCCTTCTTCACCATGGTCGTCTTCACCTTCGTGATGACCTGGAAGGCCGGGCGCAAGCATCCGAACCGCGCCGCACTTCTCTGGTCGATCGGCTGCTCGGTCATGGCCTTTTTCGGCGCGGGCGTCTGGGGCTTCCTCCACACGCTGTCTTCGGTCAACTATTATACCCACGGCACGCAGCTCACCGCCGCCCATGGCCACCTCGCCTTCTTCGGCGCCTATGTGATGCTGAACCTTGCTGTCATGGCATACGCCGTGCCGGAACTTCGGGGCCGCAGCCCTTATAACCAGTGGCTTTCGATGGTCAGCTTCTGGATCATGTGCACGGCGATGTCGGTCATGACCTTCGCGCTGACCTTCGCCGGCGTCCTTCAGGTGCACCTGCAGCGCGTCCTTGGCGAAAGCTTCATGGATGTCCAGGACCAGCTGGCGATCTTCTATTGGGTCCGGCTCGGATCGGGCGTCTTCGTGCTCATCTCGGCGCTGATGTTCCTCTGGGCCCTGTTCGTCCCGGGCCGCGAGCGGCATCCCGCCGGGACGCCAAGCATCCAGCCGGCCGAATGATGCAGCGCGGCTCCGTCTTCCACCGACGGAGCCGCGTTCCTCCATCCCTCCAAAAATCAGGACATTCCGATGACCATGATTTCCACGATAAAGCCGGTCGAGACCGGACCGATCCCGCACTACATTCCCGCAGGCAACGAATGCGAGTTGTTCGAAACGGCCTGGAAGCGGCAGCTTCCGCTTCTCTTGAAAGGTCCGACCGGATGCGGAAAGACCCGCTTCGTTTGCCACATGGCCGAGCGTCTCGGACTGTCGCTTGCGACGGTTTCCTGCCATGACGATCTGGCTGCCGCCGATCTGACCGGCCGGTTCCTCCTGAAGGGCGGCGAAACCATCTGGGTGGATGGCCCACTCACGAAGTCGGTGCGCGGTGGCGGCATCTGCTATCTCGATGAAATCGTCGAAGCGCGGAAGGATGTCGCCGTCGTCATCCACCCCTTGACCGACGATCGCCGTATCCTGCCGCTCGAAAGAACCGGTGAGGTGCTGGAGGCGCCGCCGGAGTTCATGCTGGTTGTCTCCTACAACCCCGGCTACCAGAACATCCTCAAGGCATTGAAGCCTTCGACCAAGCAGCGTTTCGTCGCCATCGAGTTCGACTTCCTTCCCCGGGAACAGGAAGTGGCGATCGTCGCCGCCGAAAGCGGCCTTTCCGAGCGCCATGTCGTGCCGCTGGTAAACCTTGCCCATCGCCTGCGCGCCTTGAAGGGACACGACCTGGAGGAGGGCGTTTCGACCCGCCTGCTCGTCTACTGCGCCACGCTGATCGAAAGCGGGCTCGATCCGCGCCGTGCGATACGGGCTGCCATGATCGAGCCGCTGACCGACGATCCGGACGTGCGTGCGGCGTTGATCGAAGTGGCGAATGCCGTCGTTGCCTGAGGTGCTATGATGCTGGATTTTCTCGAGCTGGAAGAAACCGTCGGCAAGGCCTGGCACCGCCTGGTCGGCCAGACACGAAGCCTGCCGCGTTATCCCGAACAGGCGTTGACGCTGGACGAGATGAAACCCGTCCTCGCATCCTGCTTCCGCGGCTTCGGAGGCGATCACGCGGTCCAGCTCGTGGCGGCCCATCAGCGCACGTCGAAACATCGCTTGAAGCTTCGCCAGCTTGTGGGGCTCGGCGAGGAGCGGATTGCCCGCTCCGGCCGGGATTTCGCCCGCGCAATGCTGCCCGATGTCATCGACTTCTTTCCGGACCGCAGCCTGAACCGGGCATTGTACGTCTGGCTGACGGCGGCAATCGCTACATTGCCCGAGGCCCGGCCAGCCTCGCCGGATCCCCTCGCACGGGATCTCGAGCGGCTGCATATGGCAATATCCAATGTGGACGACACGCTTGCCGCATTTCCCGGCCTGCGCCCGGTCTATCGAAATTTATGTCAGGTAACGCTTACCGAGCGTCGCCGCGGTAGGCTTCCCTCGGTGGAACGGTTGCTGGAAAGCAGGATCATCAGCCTGCTGCGGGCAGGCGCCTGCCTGCCGGACGATACCCCGAGCGCGATCTTCCCGCGTCATGCCCCACCCGGCTACCAGCCTATGATGGACGTGCCGCTCTGGCCGGAATTCTTGTCCCATGAGGAAAGCCGTTCTTCGGCGGAGGATTCGGAAACCCCGCTCGGCGATCCGCAGGGTCTGACTGGCAAAAGAAGGTTCAGCGCGCAGCGCGAGCGGGAAGACGAGAAGCGCTCCGAGCGGAGCCCGTTCATCCTCAACCGCTTCGAGAAAATCCTGGCGATGACGGAAATGGTCAATGTCGACCGGCCGACCGACGACAAACCCGAGGAAGACGGCAAGGCCGCCGAGGATCTCGACGAGATGGTCCTCGGGCGCCGCAAGGAACGCCCCTCCTCGCGTTTCCATTTCGATCTCGATCTTCCGCCGGAAATGGTCGACCTGAAGGAAATCGCAACCGAGCTGACCTATCCCGAATGGGACTATCGAAAGGCCACCTATCTGAAGAACCACTGCCGGGTCCTTGCCGTCCCGACCTCGGGTAGCGGCGACCGCCTCGAGATATCGGAGGACACGAAGGCGCTGGCGAGGAAGGTGCGCAAGCAGTTCGAGATCCTGCGGCCGCGCCAGGAAATGCTCAAATCGCAGCTCGACGGCGTGGAGCTCGATCTCGATGCCGTCGTCCGGCGCCGGACCGATCTCATGGCCGGAGGGCAGGCGACCGACCGTATCCACGTGGCAAGCCGGCAGCGCACGCCCGATCTTGCCGTCACCATTCTCGTCGACGTTTCCCTCTCGACCGACGCCTGGATAGACAACCGGCGGGTTCTGGATGTCGAGAAGGAAGCGCTCCTCGTCCTCTCGCAGGGCCTGACCGCCTGCGGCACCGATCACTCCATCCTCACCTTCACCTCCCGGCGCCGCTCCTGGGTACGGGTCGAGACCGTGAAAGGCTTCGACGAGCGGCTTTCGCCAGTCGTCGAGGATCGGATCGCCGGCCTGAAACCCGGATATTACACCCGCCTCGGAGCCGCCCTGCGGCACGCCACCGCGGACCTCGCAAAACGCCCTAACCGGACCCGGCTGCTTCTCGTGCTGACCGATGGCAAGCCCAACGACATCGACCACTACGAGGGGCGTTTCGCGATGGAAGACAGCCGCCGCGCCGTGCAGGAAGCAAGGCGCCTTGGCGTCAATGTCTTCGCCGTGACGGTGGACAAGGATGCGAAATCCTATCTGCCGACGATGTTCGGACGCAACGGTTATGCGGTTGTCGGAGATATTTCAAAGCTTCCGGCGGCTCTGCCCGCCATCTATCGCGGCCTGACGGGATAGGGAGCCCGGCCGCATGGAGGTCCGGCTCGGCGGACTGCCGGACCTCCGTTTTCCGTTCTGAACCCTATGCCGCCTTGCTGAACGACCTGCCGCTTCTGTTCAGATAGGCATCGAATGCAGAGGCCGCGGCTCTGACGATGAACCGGTGATCCTCCGAGACGCGGATGATGCCGCCCCGGCGTTCGATCAGGCCGTCTCGTTCCAGCTCATCGAGCCGATCGTTGCCCCGCAGCAGAAGCTCGGCATCGAAGCCGTGCGCCGCCGCAAGGGCCGCAGCATCCACCGCAAAGTCGCACATCAGCCTCTCGATTACCTCGCCGCGCAGACGGTCCTCCGGTGTGAGGCGGTAGCCCTTGGCGACCGGCAGTTCGCCTTTCGACACCCGGGTCGCATAAAGGCCCGGCGGAACCTCGTTCTGGATATACCCTTGCGGCAACCGGCCGATCGACGACGCCCCGAGGCCTATCAGGGCGTCGCAGGCGTCCGTCGTGTACCCTTGGAAATTCCGGTGCAGCCGGCCTTCGGGCTGCGCCAGCGAGAGGTCGTCGGCCGGCAGGGCGAAATGGTCGAGACCGATCCTGACATATCCTGCCGCCACCAGGGCCTCGGCGATCGCGGATGCCTGAAGCGCGCGCTCCCGTGCATCCGGAAGCGCCGCCTCGTCGATGAGCCGCTGGTGCTTCTTGAAGCTCGGGATATGCGCATAACCGAAGACGGCAAGGCGATCCGGCCGCATGCTGACGGCCGCTTCGACCGTCTCGACGCAGGATTCGACCGTCTGAAACGGCAGCCCATAGATGAGGTCGAAGTTGATCGCGTTAATATTGTTGTGGCGAAGATGCTCGACCGCATCCATCGTCGTCTCGACGCTCTGGATGCGGTTGATCGCCTTCTGGACCTTCGGATCGAAGCTCTGGACCCCAAGGCTTGCGCGGGTGACGCCCGACTGGCCGAGCGCAACCGCCATCTCCCCGGTCAAGGTTCGCGGATCGATTTCGACCGCGGCATTGACGGCGCCCGCAAACCCGAGACGATCGCGAAACGCGTCCATCAGCGCGATGAATTCCTCCGGCCTGATGATGGTCGGCGTGCCGCCGCCGAAGTGGATTTCCCCGACGCTGAAGCCGTCGTCCCTGGCGGACGCCAGCAATTCGATCTCCCGGTGAAGTATCTCGATGTAGTCGAGAATGGGCCTGTCGCGCTCGGTGATCGTCGTGTGACAGCCGCAATACCAGCACATCGACCGACAGAAGGGGATGTGGATGTAGAGCGAGGTTGGCTGTCCCTCGGGCAACGCCTTCAGCCAGGCCGGATAGTCGAGGGCATCGAAATCCGGGCTGAAGTTCGGAGCCGTCGGATAGCTCGTGTAGCGCGGCAGCCGTGCATCGCCATATTTCTCGATTATCGCTGCGGACATGTCGGGCTCCTTTCAGTTTTCTTCCAAGAAGCATTTAGCTGCCCGCCGCCGGCCCCTCTTTGTGCAAAATCAACGACAGCGTGGTCTTTCTGTAAAATATTTGTCCCGACGCAAATTCCGTCGATCGCGCCGCTGCTAACTCATCGAGGCGGCCGGGATCGGCCAGGCCGCTGCACCAGATCGAAAGGCCCAGAACAAACCATGTCGGATATTGAGATCCCCTCCATCGATGTCAGGACGCTCGCTCCCGCCGAACGTCACCCGAAGATTTTTGGCGTGCTGACGTCCCTCATCCCCGGCGGCGTCATGCATGTCACCAGCGACCATGATCCGCGGCCTCTGCACTACCAGATCGAGAGCCGGTATCCGGAAGAGTTCGACTGGCAATATCTCGAACAGGGTCCGGATGTCTGGCGCGTCGAAATCCAGCGGGCGCAAAGCTCCGGCTGCGACTGCTGCTGCGGTCATTGAAAGACGAAAGCCATGCCCGGCGCCACTCTCTCCCCCTGGACGATGTCCTATTTCGCGACGGCACTCGTCTGCCTGGTCGCCGGGCTGGCCTTGACGATATCGGGGTTCGGATATCCATCCGCTCCCATCGACGACCCGGCCTCGCTGGTGGTCGTCCACCTGATCGCAATCGGCTGGCTCGGTCTTCTGTTTGCCGGATCGCTGCTTCAGTTCGTGCCGGTGATCGCCTCGCGACAGCTGCAATCCCCCCATCTCGCCCTGCCCGCCTTGCTGCTGACCATCATCGGGCTTCTCCTGCTGCTCGGCGGGTTTCTGGGGCTCGCCGATCTCGTGCCCCTGTGGACATGGGCACTGCCGGCCGGAGGCCTTCTCCTGACGCTGGCCTTCGCGGGCCTCTGCTGGATGGTCGCGGGCACTCTCGTGGCAGCGAGGCCGTACTCGCTGCCGGCAAAGTTCGTCGCGCTCGGCTGCGTGCCACTGATCGCCACGGCGCTGGTCGGGCTGCTGTTTGCCCTTTCCCTCTCCGGCCTTACCGATGATCCGCATCTCGTCGGGCTGCTGCTCTCGGCCGGACCGGCGCACGCCTATCTAGGCCTGTTCGGATGGATGACCATTACCGCGATCGGCGTCAGCTATCGCCTCCTGACAATGTTCCTGCTGTCGCCCGAAAGGACGCACGGGACAAGCCGGGCGATCGGCTGGCTATCGGCCGCCGCTCTCGCAACAGCAAGCTCCGGCGTCTTCCTCGATGGAGCCGGTTTGCCCGCGGACTGGCCGCTTCACCTGGCGATAGCGCTCTCGGGACTGGCCGCTCTTCTCTACGCAATCGATATCCACTCGATCTTCCGCGAGCGGAAACGGAAGTCCGTGGAACTGAACGTGATCGCGAGCTTGGTGGCGATCGGCATGCTGCTCCTCTGCTTCGTTCTTTTCGCCGCCTCGATCGTGATCGGCGACCCGGCCGGGATGGTGATGCCGATCGCCTATCTCTTCACGTTCGGATGGCTGACCGGGCTCGGCCTCGGGCAACTCTACAAGATCGTGGCATTCATGACGTGGCTGGAGTTTTACGGCCCCGTTCTTGGCCGCACAGCCGTCCCGCGCGTCCAGGACCTGGTCAACGAGCGGCGGGCATCGGCATGGTTCTGGCTCTATTTCACCGCGACGGCAACGGCGACCGCGGTCCTGATCCTCGACATGCCGGACATGTTCAGGGCGGCTACATTCGCTCAGCTCGCGGCTGTCTGCGCTCTCGCCTTCGAGTTCATCCAGGCCCGCCGCCTCGCCATGGTCCCGGCCGTGACCCGGCTGCCATCGGCCATCGCCGCACGGCGGCTCATCTTACCAAGCTTCAACGGGAGGTCACGATGACCCAGGAATTCAAGGAACTCGATGTCAGGCCGATCCTGAAGAACGGCGGCGAGCCGTTCGAAGCGATCATGACCGCGGTCGGGGCGCTGCAGCCCGGTCAGGGACTGAGGCTGCTTGCGCCCTTCAAGCCGCAACCGCTCTATCGCGTCATGGATGCCAAGGGCTTCGATCACTCGGTTGTCGAACTCGACGGCGGGGATTTCGAGGTCCGCTTCACGCCGCGCCGGCAAGAAGCGGTCGCACTTTCCGAAAACGCGGTCTCGCCCGAACTTTGGGCGGAGCCGTCCGTGCAGCTCGACCTTTCCGACCTTGACCCGCCGGAGCCGATGCAGCGAATTCTCGGCGCGGCCGAAGCGCTCGACCCGGGCGAAGTGATCTTCGCGGTGCTGGCACGCGAACCGGTCTTCCTGTTCCCGGAACTGACGCGCCGGGGCCATCAATGGGTGGGCAATTTCGATCGGGACGGCAGCGCCTACCGCATCATGATCCGCATCGGCAAAGGGGTTGCCGATGCCTGACACGTCCGAGCAGGCCAACCTGATCGAACAGGTCAGGCAACAGCTCTCCATGGTCATCGATCCGGAGATGGGACGCAGCGTCGTGGACATGGGCCTGATCTACCGCATCGAGACGGATCAGGCCGGCGACATGCACATATCGATGACCACCACGACGAAAGGCTGCCCCGCCTCGACCTTTCTGAAGGAAGCCATCCAGGCCTGTGCCGCATCGGTCGCGGGCGTGAAGAGCGTCGAGGTGGAGCTGACCTACGACCCGCCGTGGAACCCTTCGATGATGACGTCATGAAGCTTCTGACGCTGATCAGGCGCTGGGGAGAGACCCGGCACCACGAAATGGCGCCGCTCGTTTCGCATGCGGGAAATGTCCGGGACAAGCGCCACGCGGTCTACGAGATGGTGGCATCCGGTGCTGCCGACGATCCGGCCTTGTTCATCATCGAGGAAATCGAGCGCCTGAGCGAGTCGATCACCCGGGAGATCTGAGGCATCTCGCCGGGTTGTCCGGCGCCCGTTTCAGAAACGCCTATCCCGCCCCCGTTATCCCTTCGTGCTTTCGGCCAGCGCCAGCAGGCCTTCGGCATCCTTCACCAGCAGCTTCTGGCGCCCGCCTTCGACCAGGCCTTTCGCCTCCCATGCGCTCATGATCCTCGATACGGTATGCAGCGTCGTGCCGGTCATCTCGGCTATGTCCTGCCGGGAAATCGGGAAATCGATCCGCACCGCGTCGCCCTCCTTGCGGCCCGCGTGCTTGGCGAGCCTCAGAACCGCATGGGCGACCCGCTGCTCGACCTCCTGCGTCGACATTTCGCGGATGCGGGCATGGGCTTCTTCCAGGCGCTGCCCGATCGTCTGCATGGCGGTGACCGCAAGCCGGGGATTTCGATCGACGAACTGGGGCCAGAGTTCCGTCGGCCAGCAAAGCGCGATGCTTTCCGCAACGGCCATCGCCGTGCCGGGATAGTCCGTCCGTTGAAGCGCCTTGGCAAAACCAAAGAGATCGCCCGGGTGGACGACGCGCACGATGATCTGCTGACCGTCTTCGGTGACCTGCGTGACTTTCAGCCTGCCGTGCAGAAGCAGATGGAAATGCGTTGCGGCCGCCCCCTGTTCGAAGACGGCTTCGCCGACCGGCACCCGACGGGAAGTTGCGTGAGCAAGAAGCGCTTCCGTATCGGCATCCTCCATCCTTTCGAACAGGGGAAAACTTCTCACGAGGCTCTTATCGATCTTCAACGGCCTATGCTCCGCTACGGTCAGCGCGAACCTAGCACAGCCCGCGGCGAGATCGAAGATGCGCTATTGCCGCGCCGGCAGCAAACATTCCCGCGTCTGCTTGCGACGCCGCAATGAAGGGCTTCGCCGCCGCCGCTACAAGGGTGCCGAACAAGGAGTTCCGAAGATGACGACAATTCCGGCCGGGCGGCGACCTGGGAGCATCCCGAGGGGACTCTCCACAACCGCCCCCATCATATTCTCCTACGGCTTCCGGCCATTCTTTCTCTCGTCGGCCCTCTGGGCGGCTGCCGCGATGCTGTTGTGGATGGCAAGCCTGGCCGGACTGATCGACGTGGCGATTTCCTACGGCACCGTCCATTGGCATGCACACGAGATGCTGTTCGGTTATGCGAGCGCCGTGCTGGCTGGTTTCCTGCTGACCGCGGTCCCTAACTGGACCGGCAGGCTGCCGGTGTCCGGTTGGCCGCTGGTCTTCCTGTTCCTCGTCTGGGTCTCCGGCCGGCTGGCGCTGCTTCTGTCCGACCTTATCGGCACCATGGCCGCCATCCTGGCCGACAGCGCCTTTCTGCCCCTCCTCCTTTTCATCTGCGTGCGCGAAGTGGTCGCGGGACGGAAGTGGAAGGATTTGAAGGTCATCACCGGCCTGGTCGCCCTCTCCGCTGCAAACATCCTGTATCATCTGGCGGTGGCCGGCGGGCAGCACCCATCCATCGGGATCAAGCTTGCCCTCTCGGCCTATACCGCAATGATCCTCATTGTGGGGGGCCGAATCATCCCGAGCTTCACCCGCAACTGGATCAACAAGACCGGTCGGACGGATTTCCCCGCCGCCTATGACCGGTTTGATACGGCGGCCATCCTGTGCGGGGTCGCCGCCCTGGCCGCCTGGGTCATTCTGGACGACGGCAAGCTTGTTGCGGCGGCGGCAGGACTGGCGGCGGCCATGCAGGCTATCCGGCTCGCACGCTGGAGGGGCTGGACCACGACCGCTGAAATGCTGGTGACGATCCTGCATATCGCCTACCTGTTCATACCGCTGGGGTTCCTTGCGATCGGCCTTGCAGCGGTGAACCTTTTCGACCAGACCTCCGCTATCCACGTCCTGAGCGTCGGAACCGTCACCACGATGATGCTCGCCGTCATGACACGGGCAAGCCGGGGCCATACCGGACGGGTCCTGACCGCGTCGCGAACAACCGTCGCTTCTTATGCGGCAATCGTGCTCTGCGCCCTTCTAAGGCCAAGCGCCGGCCTCTTTCCGGAATTTACCAGCCTGATCTATTCGCTGTCCGGGGCCGCATGGCTTGCCGCTTTCGGCCTGTTTGTCCTTGAATACGGACCGATGCTGACCCGCGTGCGGCGGCGGGTGGTGGAAGGATAAAGGAATGTTGGCTTGCGGACGCTCCACCCTGGAGGGAGCGTCCGGCTGGCATCGAATCAAGGTGCGATTTCGATCTCGCCTTCCATCCTGGTGATCTCGAAATCGCTGATGATCACGTCAAGGCGAAGTCGCCACCGCCCGGGTAAGGGAAGTACGATATCGGGCACCGTCCAGCCGTCCTTGCCTTTCCCGGCTCGGCGCCTTATCGGCTCGATCTCCGCCCCCGGGTTCGACAGCACAACCGTTACTTCCTGAGGATCGAGCGGCGACCGGTCGCTTTTGGCGATGGCCGCGGATATCGCGACCTTCCCTACCCTGTCCGGCGTGATCCTGACATCAGCCACGGCCTTGCTGGTCTCCAGGTGAACGACGGCAGTCCGCTGGACTTCGGCGATCAAGGTGCGTGGAGGCGGCGTGAAGCGCCACGTCGCAGCCACCGCGAAGATGAGGAGCAGGATGACGGTCTCCGCAGCGATCGAACGAACGAGCTGGCGGATCGCCGCCGGCTCTCCCTTTTTCGAACCGGAAGTGAGTTTCCACCGGTTGACGGCTGCCAGGGCAAACAGCAGGGCGAGCAGCCCGAGCTTGACGAGGAATACGATCCCATACGCCGTCGTGACCAGCCCCTCCGGAGTGCGGATCTGGACGACGGCAAGCACGCATCCGGCCACGGCAAGGACCAGGACGGCCCATGGTATGAAGACGGAGAAGCGGCGCAATGCTGCGCCGGCCGCTTCTTTGTCTTTTCCGAACTCGGCCAGGAGCGGCAGCAGCGCACCGGCCCAGACAGCTATGGCCGCGACATGCAGGAAAACGGCCGGGCGCATCAGCCATTGCGGGTCTGCCGCACTCGCGTGCCCGCTGAGGCAGAGGGCAAATGCTGCGGTCATGACGGCGGATATCGATATCCAGCGGGCATCCCTGCCCCGACCGCTGGCCAGAGCGAGCCCCGCAAGCGCCTGGGCCGCGATCGCAAAAATGACGGTCGGCCCGAAGCTCGTGGCCATTCCCGCCTTCCAGACGGCCGGCACGAAAAGCCGCGAAACAGGCTCGCCCACCGTATCGAGGCCCTGGAAGCCGGCAGAAAGAAAGGCGCCCACAAAGCCGGCGCCGAGGGCCGCAAGCACCTGCCTCAACGCATTCCCGGAACCGTCCGCGAACCAGTGGATGGCAAAAGCGCCGCCGACGCCGAAAAAGAGACCGACATAGAGCGCCACCTTGCCGATCCAGAGGCCGGTGCGGACCGGCCAGTCGATATCGACCACCGTGCCCCGGGCGTCGGCGTTCGGCCGCCCGATCGAGAAGACGACCGAGCCGCCGATCGGGTGGCCATCCTCCGAAACGACCCGCCAGGAGAGAAGATAGCTTCCGTCCGAAAGGTCGTCGGGCGGGGTAATCTCGACCGTCCTGTCCTTCAGGACGAAGTTTTTGAGAGTGACTGAACTGCGATCCGGCCGCGTGAGCTTGAGGCTGGTCGGCGAGACAGGCTCGCTGAAGGTCAGAGCGATCACGCGAGGGGCCGTGGACACGACCGAGCCATCGCGCGGCTCGGTCGTGTTGAGGGATGCATGGGCGGATGCCGCCGCCGTCATGACCGACCACAGCAGGATCGCATACACGAACCGCTGCAGAGTGCCGGTCAGTGAAAGTGCCTTGTAGCAAAGCGGCGTCATCGGCCTTCATGCTCCCGGATGGATCGATCGTTTAGTTGCCGGTCTTCTGAAGGAGCTTGACGCCCGGGGCCGGGAGTTCGAGGTCCGACGCCTTCTGGCCTGCGGCCGGCACTTCGATCCAGCGTTCCTTGAGGCCTTCCGGGCACTCCTGGATCACCGGGAAATAGAGCATGTCGCCGGCTTTCAGATCCACGGCAATCGTGCCCCGCAGCACGAACTCCTCATACTCGTCATCGCCGAGGTTACCGCCGCTCCAGACCACTTCCTTGACCCCTTCGGTGACGGGAGAGCCGTGATTGTCATAGGCCTTGGCATAGGCGCCCTTGACCTTGTCGAGCGTCCAGCCGGCCTTCGGCTGCGGCTTCACTCCGTAGAAACCTTCCGGGATCTGGACGCGCACGGTGTTCGTCGGCTTGCCCTCGCAACCGTGCGGCACGCGCAGCACCGCCTTGTAGGTCGAGCCTAGAGGAGCTTCTTTTCCCTCCAGGGTGACATGCGCCAGAGCGGCGGTGCTGCCGACCACGAGGATGGCGGCGGTTGTGGTGATTTTCTTCAACATAAGAATCTCCATGCTTGGCCGCACGTTGGACGGCCTGATTTTGATGTGACGGGCAGCCGGGAAGGCGCCGGTCCGGGATGGATTGATGGTTTGAAATGGTGTCCCGCCTTTGCTCCGATCCCGCCGGCCGCCGGGGATGCGATACACGGCTTTTGCCGCGTCATCGCCGTTTGGCCGAAGCGAGTTTAGGGAACAGAGAGGTGCCCCACTTGGAGCGCCCGGCGATCCTTGAGATTCACCAGCCGCGCTTCAAGTCTTTGGTTCGCATGCCGTGTCGCAAGACGGTGACGTTTTGCGCGGCACGCTTTCAGGCTGCCGACGGTGGCGCGCGGGGATTTCCGGGAGAGGTCTCGGGCCGTTCGAAAGGACCTATATCCGTTTCGGCCGGAACCGGCCTGGAGGTGGCCTCCAGCCGGTTGCTCAGAAAATTGTCGGAAAACTGCGGTGCGAGCGCCGGAGCGAGAACGCTGCATGCCTGGGTGCAGCACTCGGGCAGTTTTGGACCGTCCTTGTGATCGGATTGGCCGCTACCGCCCGCATGGGTAATGCAAAGCGGGTTTCCAAAATCATCGATGACAGGTGTTGCGACCGCTGAGCCGAGAAGGACGGAGCCAAGCACCATCTGCACGACGAGCGCGTAGGCCGCGATAGACGCGAACACAACACTCCAGCCAGGCGCTCTGCGGTTCTTCACGGTCCCCTCATCAGTTGCGGCCAGCCGCCGATGTCCGATCTGGACATCCGTTATTGGCACGGCACAGTCAGCTCTGTCTATGCGCCCTTCCGCCACAGCGTTCTTTGATGCGCGTCAACTCGCCAGCCTGTCGCGATCAAGGGTAACGCCAAGACTAGGCGCTCCCCTCCCTCCTCCTGCTAGATCGTTTCGGTCGTCTCGACCCGGGCAGCCTTGCGGGTAGCGTAGATGAAGGCGAGCACGAAACCGATCGCCAGCAGGAGCACGATGGTCGGGGCCGGAGCGCTGTCGATGAAGAAGGACAGGTAGACGCCGGCGAACGAACCGGTCACGGCAATGGCGATGGACAGGATCAGCATGGTGCTGAACTTGCGGGTCAGCAGGAAGGCGATGGCTCCCGGCGCGATCAGCATGGCGATCGAAAGGATGATGCCGACCGCCTGCAGGGCACCGACGATCGTCAGCGAAATGAGAGCTAGAAGACCGTAGTGCAGGAAATTGACCCTCAGCCCCACGGCCCTTGCCTGCGCCGGATCAAAGGCGTGCAGCAGGAAGTCCTTCCATTTCACACCGAGAATGCCGGCCGTGATCGACGCGATGACGGCCGCCTCGCCGATGTCACGCCAGGAGATGCCGAGCATGTCCCCGAACAGGATATGATCGAGATGCACGTCGGACTGGATCTTCACATAAAGGACGAGGCCGAGCCCGAACATGCCGGCGAACACGATGCCCATCACCGTGTCCTGTTTGATGCGGCTGTTTTCCTTCAGGAAGCCGGTGGCGATGGCGCAGAACATGCCGGCTGCGAAAGCGCCGATCGCAAGAGGCATGCCGACGATATAGGCGATCACCACGCCGGGAAACACGGCATGGCTGATCGCATCGCCCATCAGCGACCAGCCCTTCAGGACAAGGAAGCAGGACAGAAGCGCCATCGGCACGGCCATCAGCACCGAGATCAGCAGCGCGTTGACCATGAAGCTGAACTGGAAGGGTGAGAGAAGCGTATCGACAATGGTCATGGGGCCTCCTCCAGTGCCTGGGCTGCCCGTCTGCGCGCCGCCAGCATCCCGTGCTTCGGCGCCAGGAAGAATGCGATCAGGAAGATTGCCGTCTGGAGCACCACGATGATGCCGCCGGTCGCCCCGTCGAGGAAATAACTCGCATAGGCGCCGACAAAGCTGGTGATCGACCCGATGATCACGGCCAGAACAAGGAGACGCGGGAAACGGTCGGTCAGGAGGTAGGCGGTCGCGCCGGGCGTGACCACCATACAGACGACCAGGAAGGCCCCGACCGTCTGGAGCGCGGCAACCGTCGAAGCCGACAGAAGAGTGAAGAAGACGATCTTGAGCGCGGTCGGATTGAGCCCGATCGACCGGGCGTGGCTCTCGTCGAAGAAGGTTACCATCAGGTCCTTCCATTTGACGAGCAGAACAGCCAGCGACACGAAGCCGATGATGGCGAGTTGCAGCGTGTCCTCGGGCGTGATGGCGAGGATGTTGCCGAGCACGATCGTCTGGATGTTCACCGCCATGGGCCTCAGCGAGATCATGAACAGCCCCAGCCCGAAGAAGGAGGAGAAGATCAGGCCGATGATGGCATCTTCCTTCAGCTTGGTGCGCTGGTTGAGGAAAAGCATCGTGGCCGCGGCAAGCCCTCCGGAGAAAAAGGCGCCTATCGAAAAGGGAAGCCCCAGCATATAGGCGCCTGCCACGCCGGGAACGATGGAATGCGAGAGCGCATCGCCGATCAGCGACCAGCCTTTCAGCATCAGGTAACAGGAAAGGAAGGCGCAGACGCCGCCGACAAGGGCCGAGACCCACATGGCATTCAGCATATAGCTGTAGGAGAAGGGCTCCATAAGAACGGCGATCATTCGCGGCCTCCGCCTTCCTCGTCCGATGCGCGGTTGGTCGCCTTCCCGCCCCGAAGCACCAGGGGCCGCTCATCGTCACTGATCAGGCCGATCGACGTCGATCTTCCGTTCTGCGCGTCGCTGAGCACAAAATGACGCAGCACGCCCCCAAAGGTCTTTTCCAGGTTTTCCTGGGTGAAGGTCTCGACCGTCGGCCCATAGGCGAGCACCGTGCCCTTGATCAGGATGGTCCGGTCGCAGAATTCCGGCACCGAGCCGAGATTGTGCGTCGAGACCAGCATGACGCGGCCCTCGTCGCGCAGCTCGCGAAGCAAGCTGATGATCTGGTCCTCCGTCTTGACGTCGACGCCGGTGAAGGGCTCATCGAGCATGATGACGCGGCCGTCCTGCGCCAGTGCGCGCGCCAGGAAAATCCGCTTCTTCTGCCCGCCCGACAGTTCTCCGATCTGGCGCTTGCGGAACTCGCTCATGCTGACACGGGCGAGCGCCGTCGCCACGGCCTCGTGATCGGCGGCTTTCGGAATGCGCATCATCCCCATATGGCCGTAGCGGCCCATCATGACGACATCCTCGACGAGCACCGGAAAGTTCCAGTCGACCTCTTCCGACTGCGGCACATAGGCAACAAGGTTCTTGCGCAGCGCCTCCTTGACCGACATGCCGAGCACCCGGATGTCGCCTTTCGCCAGGCGCACAAAACCCATGATCGCCTTGAACAGCGTGGACTTGCCGGAACCGTTGACCCCTACCAGCGCGGTGATCGTTCCCTGAGGAATACTGAAGCTCGCATCCCGTATGGCCGTATGGCCATTGCGGTAGGTCACGGTCGCGCCGTCGACCATGATTCCGTCAGAGCCGGAAGGAGCATGGTTCGGCCAACGGGGTTGAGCATTCATGGGAAACATCCTCTTGAAAACGGCAAATGCACGCGCCCACCCGCCGGATCGCGAATGGGCGCACGACAGATATCACGGCGAGGCGGCCAGGCCCTTGGCGATGGTACTCGAAGTCACCTTCAGCAGATCGAGATATGTCGGAACCGGGCCATCCGCCTCGCTCAGCGAGTCTACATAAAGAACGCCGCCGTATTTGGCCCCGGTTTCCCGCGCCACCTGTTCGGCTGGCTTCGGCGAGATCGTACTTTCCGAGAAAACGACACCGATCCGGTTCTTGCGAACGGCGTCGATCACCTTGCGAACCTGCTGCGGCGTGCCCTGCTGGTCAGCATTGATCGGCCACAGATAAAACTCCTTCAAGCCGAAATCGCGGGCGAGATAGGAAAAGGCGCCTTCGCTCGTCACGAGCCACCGCTTGTCTTCCGGCACCCTGGCGAGTTCGGCCTTGATGGGATCTATGGCCGCCTTGATCTTCACCTTGTAGGCTTCCGCATTGGCCTTGTAGATCGCGGCATTCTTCGGATCGTACTTCACGAAGGCATCGCGGATGTTGTCGACATAGATCAGCGCCGCGGTGGGAGACATCCAGGCATGCGGGTTGGGCTTGCCCACATACGGGCCTTCGACGATGCCCATCGGCTCGACGCCTGTCGAGACCACGACGCCCGGCACGGCCTTCAGGTTCTGAAAGAACTTCTCGAACCAGAGCTCGAGATTGAGCCCGTTCCAGAAGACGAGCTTGGCGCCCTGCGCCCGCTGAATGTCGCCGGGTGTCGGCTGGTAGTTGTGGATTTCCGCACCGGGCTTGGTGATGGATTCGACGACCGCGGCGTCGCCGGCGACGTTTTTCGCGATGTCTGCGATCACCGTGAAAGTCGTCACCGCCTTGAACTTGTCCTGAGCCGATGCCGGCATGACCGCCAGAACGGCGGCGAACGCCGTTCCTATCATTCCAGTCAGGACCAGCCATCGTATCTTGTCAAGCATGCACGCCTCCTTTTGCGAATAAGACTTAGTTGCAATCAGTGCTCGGAATGGCCTCGTCGCAGCTCGGGGATCGCCTGCAACAACGATGGGCACTCTCGTTACATTCATATTCTGCAATTGCGAATGAATTGCAACAAGGATTCGCAGCGGAGGACAAAATGATTGCAGCCGTGCCTGACGGGATAACGTGGCGGCATCGGCGAAAGACGCCGACAACCTCGCTGGCTACGATGCCGTCATCACTTCGACGCCGCCCGGGGTTTAGATAAAACATCGGAACAAATTGGCTCTCGCCGCAGTTCCGTCGATTGTCGTGTGAGGAGGCACCATGACGGTCGATAAATCCAGTTCTCATGTTCGTTCGGAGGTCGTGGACCTGATACCTGCCCTCAGATCCTTCGCGCGGCGGTTTCACCGGACGCCGAGCGACGTGGATGATCTCGTGCAGGAGACCCTTCTCAGAGCGCTGGCTAACCTCGACAAGTTCCAGCCGGGCACCAGCCTGAAATCCTGGCTTTTCACGATCATGCGCAACACGTTCTGCACCAAATTCGGCCTTGCCAAGCGAGAGGTGATCGGTCTGGGAGAAGGCATTTCGGCACAGCCGTCGGTCCAGGCGCCCCAGGAATGGTCGGTCCGCGCCCGGGAACTTGAAAGGGCATTTTCGGAGCTGCCCGCTCATTATCGGCAGGCTCTGGATATCGTCCTGATCCAGGGGGAGAGCTACGAGGTTGCAGCACAACGTTGCGACTGCCCGCTCGGTACCATCAAGAGCCGGGTCAACCGTGCCCGAATCCACCTTGCCGCCCAGCTCGGGGAAAACAACTAATTACAATGCCGTAGTCGCGCCGCGATCCGGCGGGGATTGCGAAAAGATGTTCGGCACCGTCTCGGGCGAACGGCCAGCAACAGCAGGAGCGACCAAACCTCAGGCGCAGGCCAGGTGCGAGCAACAGTAAGGATCGCCCAACTTGAGGCCGCGGCGCCGGCTACCTCCCGTGGGAAGGTGTTCTCTACCGATGGTCGCACTGCCCCTGGTATTCATTGCCCGGGCGGGCGGGCGCTGACTTCCGACGACGAGGCACACACTCTTTCACGGCCTTCACGAATTCATCCGGATCGCACGGCTTGTCGATCCACCTGCATTTCGTGCCCATGTACGGGTGATTTCCACTGCCGTCCCGTTCTACCGAGTGGACGATATATGGAACGCCGCGCTGGTTGAGAACGGCGGCGATGGCGTCGCATGGCTCGTCTCTGAGCCGGGTTTCCATCACGGCAAGCTTAGGCGTGTTCTTCTGAAGCCATTCGGCCGCGGCAGCGCAGGAGGAGTGCGTGCTGATATTGTCAAACCCGGCCTGATGAAGCAGCTCCTCAATGTAAATGGCGATAAGAGCCTGATCTTCCAGCAGCAAGACCGGTTCGTGTCCCGGGTTCTCCATTTTTACGCCCTCCTGAAATGAAGAGCCATGAGATTACTCTTCATGGACAAAAAGGGGCGAAGCGTCTGCCAGCGTACGCAAAAACACCTGGAACAACAGGATGCTATAGAATCGACAACCGTCCGTCAGTTCTGGGCATGGCGGCCGGAAGCTCTCGGCTCCCGCCCGACCTCAGCGAGAGCCATGTCCGCCGCAGAACCCCCAGAAAAGCGAAACCGACTGATAGCCTTGTTGCCGGACGACGAGTTCCATAGCGTCGCCGCCGCGCTTGAGCCCGTCGATCTCGACAGAGGTTTTATCATCGTCAAGGCAGACAGGCCGATCGACTATGTCTATTTCCTCTGCAACGGGATCGGGTCGGTCGTCACCATCTCGTCGGACGGTCAGCGGGCTGAGGCTGGAATGTTCGGCCGCGAGGGTTTTTCGCCGACCTCGGCCGGCGTCGGCGGCACGATCAGCGTTCATGAGGTGCTGATGCAGGTGGAAGGGCATGGGTTTCGCATGCCGCTCGACGCCGTCATTCGGGCACTCTCGCAGCATCCCGTTTTTGCCAATCTCCTCGCCAGATTTATCCAAACCTTTGCCTCGCAGATATCCTACACGGCGCTTTGCAACGTTACCTATCAGGTCGATGAACGCCTCGCTCGTTGGCTGCTGATGTGCCACGACCGTGTGGACGGCGACGAGATCGCGCTGACGCACGATTTCATCTCGTTGATGCTCGGCGTTCGCAGACCGAGCGTCACCACCGCCTTGCATGTCCTTGAAGGCAAGAAACTCATCCGTGCGGAACGCGGCCGCATCACCATCCGGGACAGGAAGGGAATGGAGGAGTTCGCAGGCAACGCCTACGGCAAGCCGGAAGAGGAATTCCGTCGCCTTATCGGCGAATTCTGAACCGGTCTCAGCGTTTGAGCTGGCCTTCGATCACCTCGTGGAACGAGATGACCAATTGTAGCGCGTCTGCTTCGTCGCGTACTTCCATATGCTCGTTGAGGATCATCAGGCCTCTCTTGATCTTTGCCGCCACTAGTTCCCGGACGGCATTGACGGCGCTGACCCGCGCGTCGTCGAGGCTGGCGAACTCGTCGCCTTCCTCATCGAGGACCGTCTCGTCATTCCGCCGGATATGGAAGAAGTAGCGTGTCATGTCGGTTCGCCCGGTGAGTGACTGCCTGCCCTGCCTGAAAGCTCGATCGACGGCAAATCTAACGCATCTGATGCGTCAGAAAAGGTCTCTCATCAGACGCCGGTATTCCTCTTCCGGCCTTCCATACGCATCATGCGCAAATTCTTCGAGAGCGGCCCGGTTGCGAATGGTAATGTGACCTCTCTCGGACTTGATGAATCCATTGCCTTCAAGCACGTGCAGAGCCGTCGTCACGCTCGGCCGGCGGACGGCCAGCATCAACGAGATGAAGTCGTGAGTGAGGTTGATTTCATTGCCAGGCACACGGTCATGACACATCAGCAGCCAGCGGGCCAATCTTTCGGTGACGTCATGTATGGCGTTTGACGCGGCCGTATAGGCGAGCTGAATCGAAAACGCCTCCAGCGAGCGGATCATCACCTTGGAAAGGCTCCTGTTCCGCTCCATCCAGCCGCGGAACGCATCGTAGTCCATCCTGTAGCCATCGCCCTCCAGCTGGATGCCGACGTCGTGCGCGTTGATCTCCGCGCCCGCGACAGCCGAGGTGGGGACATACCCATCAAGGCCAAACAGGCCTGCTTCGGCGCGATGACCCTCGGGCGTCGTCGCGACGACGGAACCTATCCCGGACGTGAGAAAATAGACATATTTGATGGGCTTTCCCATTTCGCCGAGCAAGCTTCCTCTTGGAAGGACGACATGGGCCAGGTCCGGCGCAATCTGGTCGTAGTCGGCTGGAGGAAGCAACGCCAGAAGCTTGTTCGGCATATTGAATTGCAGAGGCGCGGCCATGTGTGCTTCCCACGATTGGGGGCAAGAGCACACTGTAACCCTCAGCCGTTCGCGCCCTGTTTAGTCTGCGAACGATAAAATGAAGTCTACTCCTTTGGATCTTCACCAGCAAGCTTTGCACGCTGGCGCGTCAGGTAGGGATGCACCAAGCGGCCAGCACTTCGACTGTCCGCTACCGTACCGGAACGACATAACAGCCTGCTGGATTATCTGGCGTAAGGAGGGAGCAGCGAATGACCGTCGTCCCGGGTGCGCCAAGTCCCAATAGCCAGGAAGATGTGAATCCTAAGATCGACGATCTCGTCCCCTGGGTCCGCCGTATGGCACGTCGTTTCGTCCGCTCCGACAGGGAAGCCGGTGCACTTGCCGATCGAACGATCATAGAGGCAAAACTTCAACGTCCTCTGGGACAAACGAGCCAGGCTCTTCGCCTCCAGCTGTTCAGGCTGATGCTAAAGAATTTCGCGGCACATTCGTCGACCGAACGAAATCAATCCTAGTGCCGGACGCCGCTGTCGTATTGTTGAAGCAGCTCTTCGACAATGTCTTTGATATCTTCAGGCCGAACTCCGAGCACGTAAGGGCCCTTATGTCCAAGAACCAGCTCTTCACGAACCACGAAGACAAAGGGAACCGAAGCCGCTTCAAGCTGCTCGGATATCCGAAACATGAAATTGGCATCCTCCGTGGCATCGATCAGCACGCCATGGGCAGCCCGCACGAGGCCCATTTCGAAAGCCGACGGCAAAACGGGGCCTCGCAACCCGACCCCCGCTTGTTTCCAGGCATCGCGAATTTCGGAAGAAACGATGTTCTTGTTCCCGATGACGATCATTCGGTACGGCTTCACCTGTGATCCTGCTACGAGCGAGGTTTCTACTCATCCATCACTTACCTACCGCAAACTGTGGTGGAAGTCGGAAGTTCGCTGACAGGTCCACAATTTTCGCAAGCGCCGCAATGGTCGCGGACTACCGCACCTTCGTCAACGGCAATCACACCGTCGTCTTCCCGGCAAGCCCGGGTTCCTATGCCTCCGAGCGCATGGGATAGACATGACCATTGTCATCGAGGGAAAGCCCACCGCCGCCGTGATCAGACCAACGGAGGGTGGTTTTGCAAAGTTTGAGTTGACCGTTTTCGATGGCGAGGCGACAGTTCAACCTGCAGCAAGGCAGGAGGAAAAACGATGGACGAGACAGATCGCTGGCGCCACATGGCAAGCGCACCGAAGGACGGTAGCCGGATCTTGGTCACCATCCGGCCGTCCGAACAGGGGCCGGCAGAAGTTGACCTCGCGTACTGGTCGAATGGCGATCAGTTCGGTGGAGAAGGCTGGCGCGCCTCTGACTCCTCGCCCGGCCACATCATCGAATACGCCGAGCCGGAACTGAAGTGTTGGATGCCGATGCCCTCGGCCAGCCTCAATCGCCTTTCGCTGCCCTCACCCTGGGAAGGCCGCGACACACAGCAGTTCGACGGGTCAGGGATTTAGGAAATGGCGCTGACGTCCGCTGTCATCTGCGCAGCGGAAGACGTTTCTTCTCGAAGTCGCAGAAACAGCGGATGCGTCGCATAGTCGCCGGTCGAAACTATGTGGCGCTCGAAGACTTGCCGTTTTGGCTCCCGCTCCCGCCTGGAGGGACCTTTTCGCCGATGAAGCCGAGGTATGCGCGATGCAACTTTTCCACTCCTTTGGCGAGTTGATCGACAGACATGGAGGCATAGCCAAAGATATATCCGGCTCGTTCATCAGCCGGCGATGAGAACAGGCGAGCGATGGGATAGATTCCAATGTCGTGGCTTCGAGCGATATCCGCGAAACGCGCCTCTTGTCGGCCGGAAATGGTGTTGAACCACACGACGACGTGAAGTCCCGCAGTCGTGCCGACGATCTCGATGTCGTCCACAAAAGCGCTGGTCATCGACGCCAAGAATACGGCGCGTCGCTCAGCGTTAAGCCTCCGCATTTTGCGGACATGCCGCTCGTAGGCACCGGTCTCGATCAGCGCGGCGAGAGCCTCCTGTTCGAACGTGGATGTGTGGCGATCGGCAATCCGCTTGCATTCGATAAAGGCCTCGACGAGTGGATGCGGAATTATGACGTATCCGAGCCTGAGCGTCGGCGACAGGGTTTTTGAGACCGTTCCGACATAGATGACGCGGCCTTGCCCAGAGAGATAAAGGGGCGGAATGGGGCTGACATCGTACCGATACTCGCTGTCGTAGTCGTCCTCGATGACATAAGCCCTCGCCGACATGGACCACTCCATCAAGGCTTGGCGATGCGCAGCGGGTAAGACTCCTCCCAGCGGAAACTGGTGGCTCGGCGTCACATAGGCGACTGCGATGTCGCCAACCTCAGGAAGCTTCGTGGTATCTATGCCCTGAGCGCCACAAGGTACGGCAACGATGTTTGCTCCGACGGCATGCATCACGTTCTTGGCCATGGCATAACACGGGTCTTCGACCACGACACGATCGCCGGGATTGACAAGAACCCGAGCGCATAGGTCCAGCGCCTGCTGCGATCCGTTGACAACGATGATCTGGCCGAGATCGCAGCTGATGCCCCTTGACCGCCAGACATAGCCCTGCAACGCCTCCCGCAAGGATCGGCTTCCTGCTGGATCATCGTATCCCAATCTGTCGCGATGCCTGAGGAAGGCGGTATTCAGCGCTTTTCGCCAGGGGGCCTTGGGAAAGTCCTCTGCCGCAATATCGCCGTAGCGGAAATCGAATTTGAGCGGCAGCCTCCCGGCGATGCTGTTCGGCGGCAGAGCCATCGCACGAGTTGCATAGGCGGAAAGCCGGCGAGCGGGGATCGCCGAACGGTCGGGCGGAGCAACCTGGCTCAGCCGCCCTGCTGAAGCGACACACGCTTTCCGTCCCTGCTGCACCCGGACATATCCCTCCGAAACAAGCTGGCCGAAGGCGGCGGTCACCGTCGTCCTCGAAACACCCAGTTCTTCCGCAAGCGAACGGCTTGAAGGTAGAGCGTCACCGACACCATAGACACCAGCTTCGATCTGGTTGAGCAGGGAATGATAGATACGGCGCGTCGCTCCGGTCCTGCGAGACCCTTGCCTGTACTGGACCAATGAAAATCTCCCAAACTGGCAGTTTAGTTTGTGCCAATGAACTGCAATAGGTCGCTTGCAGTCAAGACAATCGTCACCGGTAGCAATTGCATCTTTCGGTGCTGGATAAGGTTTAAAGGGCTTCAAGGAATGAATTCCGACCTGCATCAACTGCTCATAGTCTATGCAGCATATGTCATCGCCGCGGGTAGCCCCGGCCCGAGCAACATGCGCATCATGGGCGTGGCGATGGCGCGCGGCAGAGGCGCTGCGCTCATGCTTGCCTCCGGCGTTGTCAGCGGCTCGATCTTCTGGGGTCTGATGGCCTCGACGGGTATCTCCGCCTTGTTGGCCAGGTACGCCGAGGCCCTGATCGCTCTCCAGATTTTCGGGGGCTTGTATCTGCTGTTCCTCGCCTTCAAGGCGGGACGTTCGGCGCTGATGTCGAACGAGAAGCTGGCGGCGCGCGTGTCGGCGGATGAAGTTGCTCTTTCTCGGGCCGCGCTCTACCGGCGGGGCCTCCTGATGCATTTGGCGAACCCGAAATCCGTGCTGGCATGGATCGCGCTGGTCACGTTGGGCATCGGCCCGAGTTCTTCGTGGGAAAGCATCGCCGCTATATTGGGTGGCTGCGCCGTCTTGAGCGTCGCGATCTTCTGTGGCTACGCCATTGTCTTCTCCACAGCGCCGATGGTGGCTCTGTACCGCCGCTGCCGCCGTTGGATCGAAAGCCTGCTGTCGCTGTTCTTTGCGTTCGCGGGGCTGCGCATGCTGCTCTCCCGTATTTAGTTTGAAAGGTTGGATCATGACTTTGTTCAATGGCCTGTCTGCGTTCCCCCTGACCCCGACCGATGCTGAAGGGCGCGTCGACGCCGAGGCGCTGGCCCGTTTTCTCGAGCGTATCCATCACGCGGGTGCAGATTCCATCGGGTTGCTCGGCAGCACGGGTGGCTATGCATACCTCACGAAGGAAGAGCGCAGGCGTGCCGTCGCGGTTGCCGTTGAATGTATTGGCGGCAAGACGCCTCTTGTGGTGGGTGTAGGAGCATTGCGCACCGACGACGCTCAGGCTTTGGCGCGCGATGCCAAAGCCGCTGGCGCCGACGGTCTGCTCCTGGCGCCCATGTCATACGTTCCCCTGCACGAGGACGAAGTCTTTCAGCACTTCGTCGCTGTGGCCGAGGCGGGGGAATTGCCTTTATGCATCTACAACAATCCAACCACTACGCGCTTCACGTTCAGCGATGCGTTGATCGCCCGGCTGTCGGCGGTGTCCAACGTGGTCGCGGTGAAAATGCCCCTGGCGGCAGGTGGCGATTACGCCGGGGAACTCGCACGCCTACGGCAGGTCACCCCTGACAGGTTCACGATCGGATATAGCGGCGATTGGGGGGCGGCCGATGCCTTGCTTGCCGGATGTGACACCTGGTACAGCGTTGCGGCAGGCCTGCTACCGGGGCCGGCGCTTGCCCTGACGCGTGCAGCGCAGGCCGGCGACATTGTCGAGGCCGCGCGGTTGAACAAGGCTTTCGAACCGCTCTGGACCTTGTTCAAGCGCTACGGCAGCTTCCGCGTTATGTTCGCCATTGCGGGCCTTCTGGATCTGGCGCACATCCAGCCGCCGCGTCCGGTGTTACCGTTGCCGAAAGACACCGGAGATGACGTCAGGCTCGCATTGGATATCCTCGAGGTCGCGGCCCCGCAGAGGTCTTGATGTGCCGGACGTGGGTTCGGGGACATCGTCCATCTCTGCCTTTGCTCAGCGGCGGTTCCGATCTAGGCCAGATGGACGGACCAAACTGCACGTTTAACCACTGCGGCATCGGCTTCAGAGAGAGACGTATCATCAAGTTCTCAATCGTAAGCAGGTAGCCGGCCAGGGATCGTCGATCGTCTCGCCCCCGGCCAAAGCAGTCCTCATTCTCGGAAGACTCTTAATGGTTTGGCTGCGACGAATGCCTATTCTCCCTAAACCTTTTGATGCTGTTGCCAGGACGGTTCAAAGCGATACGATCACTTGCGATACGGAGATAACCTAGGGTTCGGTTCGGAAAGCGACCGACCTTGGGTTTTGTCGTAACTTACGAAGCACGGCGAAGGCTCGACCCTTGGGACGGATGGAGCGCGTGCCTTCGAACAGGCCGTTCGGCAGATCCGTCGCTGCATTGCATGCCTTGCTACCCATAGCGACCATACACAGTCCCCCAATGCGTCCTGACGTGAAGCACGTTCGGCTCCACGCAACGAATGAAAGGGATCAAGATGGAAAGTCTACAGGCATATTTTCTGAATTTTCCGCAGTTCGCCACTACATGGGGGATTTTCTTCGGCGCGGGATTGCTGAGCTTCTTCTTCCTGCTGTGGAGAGACAGCTCGGACTTTTCATTCCGGGAAATGTTCGAGCACTGCGTGCCTTTCAATGTGCTCACATCGAAAAGTTTCCACATGGATGTCATCATCTATGTCTGGAGAAAGCTGACGGATCTCGTCTTCATCGCCCCGGGCCTCGCGGCCATGGCTCTGGTTTCCAGCGCGGTAGTCGGCATTTCTGGCGACAGAGACGCGTCATTGCAGAAATTCAATAGGTTCAAGGCCGCCTATTTCGATCCGGTCATGAGGAGTTGGAAGGCGATCGTCGCACAGGTGCGCCCCGGCGCCGGCAACGACAGGTATCGCGCATGAGTTTGGAGCCCATCGGAATATTTACGCTCGTTCTGGGGCTCTACTGTCTATTCGCGGGATACCATGCGAGCATCGTCGTGTTCATCGGCCTTTCCGTTTTCGGTGCTGCAGCCGCGATCCTGGCGGGTTCCGCAAACATCCAGCCGGCACACCTCTTTCTCGCATTCCTTGCCCTTAGCGTCCTGACCTATCGAGACAAGTTCAGCATCGCGCTGAAGGCACTGTCCTTCCCTAATCCCGGGTTCTGGCTGGCCTGTCTGCTGATCTACGGAACAGCGTTGGGTTTTTTCGCGCCGCGCCTGCTTGCCCGCATCACGGACATCATCCCGCTCGGCGCTTCCGAATATCCATCCACCGGCAGCACCGTGCCTTTGGGGCCGGTCTCCAGCAATTTTACCCAGGCGGTCTACGTTTCCGCAGATCTTCTC
Source organism: Neorhizobium sp. T25_13 (assembly GCF_002968675.1). NCBI lineage: Bacteria > Pseudomonadati > Pseudomonadota > Alphaproteobacteria > Hyphomicrobiales > Rhizobiaceae > Neorhizobium > Neorhizobium sp. T25_13. The sequence continues at coordinate 60,604 of NZ_PVBI01000016.1, read as the reverse complement.
ACCTATGTCCTGATCCTGGCGATCGGATCCACCATGGCCGGCTTCAGGGCGATCATCGTCGGGGTGCTGGTATTCGCCGGCGCGAATGCCTTCTTTGCTCTGCTCGACATCGCGACCTATGGCACTGGGGCTCAAGACCTCTTTCTCTACATCCGCAATGCCCAATACACATTTCACGATGATGACGTCGTAGCCGGTGTCAAGCGTATCGTCGGCTCATGGCCGGAGGCGTCGGCATTCGCCGGCATCAGCCTCGCCGCCGTCGGGTTTACCGGCACGCTGTGGCTCTGCGGGCGCAACCTGAGATGCAGCGGCGCACTTTTTCTTGTCACGACCCTTCTGGTGATACGGTCTACGTCGTCGGCAGGCCTATTGGCTTTGCCGCTTTGCTTCGTGATCTTGTATATCACCGCCGTCTTCCGCTGTGGCGGGCAGTCCGGAGCCCGGAACAGTTCGGCGATCGTGCTGTTTGCGCCGCCGTTGATTTGCCTCATCGCATTGGTGATTGCCATCAACGATGCACTTTTCCGGCAGCTCTACGACTATTTTGACCTGCTCATCTTTAGCAAGTCCACGTCGCATTCCGCGGTAGAACGCAGTTCCTGGAACACCTATGGATACCAGAACTTTCTCGATTCCTACGGTCTCGGAGTTGGCCTCGGCACCTCCCGCACATCAAGCTTCCTGTTCGCCCTGCTCTCCAATGTGGGGATACCCGGAACGATCATGTTTTCGCTCTTTGCGATCTCGGCATTCTCGAAACGGCGCGGGATGCGACGCACCTTCACCTCGGATGTCCGGCTTGCCGCGCGCAACGGCTGCGCCTGCCTGATGATCGGCGCCATGGTTGCGGGGCCGACCGTCGATCTCGGCCTTGTGTTCTTCATCCTGGCCGGCCTTTCGAGCGCCGAGCCGGAGCACGAAACGGTGACTGTTCCGGCGACCCGCTACGTGACCGTGAAGGTGAGTTGATTGGCCGCCTCAAGCTTGTCCGTCAGGCATACACCCGGAAATAATCGACCCGCATACGTGTGAGCGTGTCCGCGGGCAAGAGTGGCTGCGGATAAGCAACATCCGAACGCAGGGCAAGCGTGAGGACCGGCCAGAATACATCCTGCTCGGCATCGAGTTGTGCGGAGCGGGTGATCGTCCAGACCGCGGGCATTCCGGTCCTGGTATCAATGATGGGCTGCCGTTCGAAATAGATAGTGCATTCGGTGTCGGTGACCAGCACCCCGTATCGGCAATAACCGGCGGTCATATCGATCGGCGTGGGCACGCCGGTTCCTTCACTGTGCTCGCCGGGTTGCCCCCATTCGTGCAGATAGGCCCCGTAGAGCGTGGGTTCCCAGCCCTTATGCTCGACGACGTCGATTTCGATGCTCGTCTGAGGACGCAGGATGCTGCGTCCATTCATCATCCAGAAAGCCGGCCAGCTCAACGGGTGTCTTGGAAACAGCATCCGCGCCTCGAAATAACCGCGTCGCCAACCTTTCAGGATCGTGCCATCGCGCTTGGCCGTCTGAATATTGCCCGATATCCATTGAAACTCGGCGAGGTTATTACCGTAATAATGGGGGACCTTCATCGGTTGTCCAATGTGCTTTGCAGCCACTTCCAACGCCTTGCCATCGCTCGCGTTCGGGTCGTCGACAATCGCATAGGGATTGAAACCCTCTTCGCCGCTATCTCTCGCGAAGGCCGAACGGCCGTAAAAGCCCGGCTCGGAGGTCGTCGGCTTCGGACCGGCGCTCCAGGTCGACCAATCGAGCCTGGTGAAATTATCCTCAAATATCAGGGCTCGCCCGCTGGTCGGGTCCTCCAGGCGAGCTGATGCCTTCGATCGCCAAAGGAGACCGCCGGCGAGGACCGCCGAGGCCAAGGCGCCGACCGCGAATGAGCGACGGGACAATAAAGTCGTCATGATCCACCTCACGTCGTTTCATTCAGGCTGACCCGCAGAGATCTATGCCGCTGCCGCACTCCGCAACGCCTTGGCATGCACCTCAAGCACCCGCTCCGGGCTGTAACAGTCAATGAACTCCTGCCGGAAGCTGGCATGGGCCTGCTCGGCGCGCAGATTGTCGCAATAATAAATCATCGCGTTCACGAGCTCTTCGCTTCGATCTACCGGCACGAGCAGGCCGAGCCTGCTGTCGACGAGGATATCGCTTGGGCCGAATTCGCAATCGGTCGCGATGACGGGCAGACCAAACCGCAACGCTTCACAGATCGCCAGCGACCACCCCTCCCATCGGGACGTGGAGACATAGACGTCACTTGCCACCAGCGCGGGCTGGGGATTATCGGGATGGTGCTCCAGGCTTACTACGTCCGTGAGGCCCCGGCGGTCGATCTCTGCCCGCAAGGCCGTCTCCCCGTCGCCATAACCGACGATTTTCAGCAGGACATTGCTGCGTTTTTTCCGCAGCTCGGAAAATGCGGCCAAAAGAATGTCCTGGCCCTTTTGGAAGGAAAAGCGACCGACATTGATGAAGGTGACATTATCGTCGACGCGCGCCCGGTCGGCATCGGAAAGGTCAAACTTTCGCACGGGGTTCGGCACCCAGTAATGCGGGCGCTTGTTCTTGAACATCGCGTTGAATGCAGTGAGCTGCCGCGGAGAAGTTCCGAAAACCGAGGCGATCTTCGGAAGAAAAAGCGTCTTCATCAACAGGAAGAGTATCTTGGCCTTGATGTGGCTGCGCTCCCGCTTGGGATTGCCGTGAAGATGGACGGCAAACCGGCGCCGGATGCCGATGCAGGAGGCCATGCAGATCACCGTCGGCTCGATCTGCGGCACGACGATCAGGTCATAATCCTTGCCCGCAATGACTTCCCGGAAGTTGCGCATCAGTTCGATCCGGCTCGAAGCCACACGATCGATAATGGTGTAACTCCTGCTCTCCGTCGGGCGATTTTTGTGAACCGAAGTGTAGAGGACGTCCACCTCGAAGTCGCTCCCATACCGATCCATCAAACCGGAGCAGATCGTATCCACGACCCTCTCGATACCGGCGAAAGCGCTCGTCCCCGGTTGGACGTAGAGGATCTTCAAAGGTGTATGGGGACTAAGTCTTTCGAAGTATGGTATTGTTGCCATTTGCATATACCTTAACCTCTTTGAATTTTCCCGAAGACCTAGTATAGTAAGTGGAATCTTCCGTAGAAGATCTAAAGCATCATTGCAATAATTTTAAGTCAAAAATGGCGGAATACAAGAATTATTTGATATATATATCAATAACATTGCTACAATGTCGACGAAACTGCAACTGCAAAGGTTTTCTGGGCGCCCGTCATCGAGCTAACGGTGGCCTTTGGAGGAACTGTACTTCCGTTGCCATCCTGCGACATCTGCATTGTCGGGTCGGGACCAGCCGGCACCACGCTTGTGCGGGAATTGTCGAATACAAACTTGCGCGTCACTCTTCTGGAGAGCGGCGGCAGGCACTTTCGTCCACTCCCGTAAACCGAAACGGTGCTCGCATAACAGAAGGCGGCAATACTCTCACGCTCGCAGGCTGGCGCAAGTTATCGGGTGGCCTCGACATTGACCCGTCTGGTTCAAGATCTGTGCCATCGATCGGCCTTGAGCGTCTCATTCTCCGGAGTATTTCGAATTCGCGCCCAGCGAGGATTGTTCCCGCCCGTTTACCCGCCTCCGGACATAGAGCAGATAGAAGATTCCATTCATGGCGACACAACCCGCCTCAAGCGCCACCGCCACCAGGAACGCCCAGGTCAGCGCATCGGATATCGAATTATCGAGAACAATTGCGGTTGTCGCCCAAACGATGATGACTGCCAGAACGAAAAGCGTGAAGATCAAAATTGGCAACCGGGCTGCGCAAAGCAAGCCGATGATGAATGCAATGACCAAGACCCAAGTCATCAGCGTCCTTTGACCAGTTTCGTCTCCGGTATTTGAGAATTTTATTCTAACATGTGCTGAATGTTCCTAGCAAGCGGGAATCGGCGGGCTTCCGGCTCCCAGCCGGATGGCTATTTTGTGCTGTCGGATCCGGCTGCGGTTTAGAAATTCTTCGGCCGAATATCTCTTGCTCGTCTTTCCACCCGCACGACGTCGCCCGGACCCACCTCATCATTGTCACTGACGACCAGGGTCCGCATCGCTCCATTGATTGTCCGATTGACCTTGATGACAAACGCTGGCTCGCCGTCGGCTTCCAGAGCGGCAAGGGCGGCGGGAGCGCGCAGTTCGATGTTTGCCAGAAGCGCACGCGCCGTTTTCGCCTTTTCGGAATTGGCCGCCAGCCGATCCCGCAGGTCCACAGCCTCGGTAAGCGCGTCACCTCTGTATTTCTGGCGAAAATCGCCCATTTCCTGATCGAGTTTGGCGAGATCCTGCTGCGTCTTGAGAATTGCAAGCGAGACATCCAGGCTGCGGCTTTCGAGATCCGCGAGGCTTTGGTTTGCGCCCAGTTGCCGAGACGATACCGTCAGCCCCTGGGACACCATCTTGTTGACGGCGTTCAGATCCTTTGCCGCCATTTCGGTCTGCCTGGCGAGCGAGCTTTCCTTGAGCCGCAGGGTTTCGAGCTGGTTCGTGGCCAGAATCTTGGCCTGACCAAGCCTGTCGAGTTCCGTGTTCATCAGGTGCAGCCGGGTCTCGAACAATGCCTGCTCATCCTGCATCACGCGTGCCAGCGCCGGTCGGGAGGCTTGCGATGTCAGATCCTGCGGGAACGAGATCGAAGTCGCGCCGGCCAGAAGCGCCTCGACACGAGCTTGACGCGCCAGAAGGCCATAATGTTCGAACTCCAGTTGGCCGAGGTCCCCGTGACTAACCAGCGCATCGCGCTGGAGAGCGAGCATTTCAGGATCTCCCTGCCCGAGCCCGCCAGCCATGCTGATTGCCTGGATCACCGTCAGGCCAGGCACATAGCCATATTTCCCCGGCTTGGACACCAAGCCGGTGACGAAGAATGGCCGGTAGACCGAGACCTCCACGGAAGCATTGGGCCGCTTCTGCAGACCGACCTGTTTCTGAAGCTGCTCCCCGATCAAGCCTGATACGTCATCCAGCGTCTTGCCGGCGACCGAAACGGTGCCGATGATCGGAAGCGATAACGTACCTGCCGCGGAAACGGCGAATTCACCTGTCAACGGCACCCATTCGAACGCCACTCCGGCATTCGGCCGCCATTCGAAAACGCGAATTTTAAGGACGTCCTGCGGCCCGAGCGTATAGTCGGCCGCGCCTGCCGGATTTCCCGGAGAAAAAACCGCAAACCAGGCCATCAGCGCCAGGAGAAACTTGGCCAGGTAACGCAGCCGGGAGGCTGGCGCGGCCGATGCTCTGACATGCATCGCAAACGGGCGCTGCAAGAAACTCAGTCGCTGCATCCGGTCACTCCTGTTTCTCCAATTGGCTTAAGCTATTCGCACGTCATCCCAGATCGGCCCCTGCCCTGTGAGATGATTGGCGTAGGACCTGAATTTGTCGATGAAAACCGACGTCCTGAAATCCTGCGCCCGCGCCACGGCATCGGCGGGGTTGAGATCCATTTTATCGAGACGCTCCACGGCATCGATGACGGCCTCGATCGATTGGATGGGGAAAAATACACCGGTCTTGCCGGCGACGACGGTTTCCGTCGCTCCGCCCCGTCCGTAAGCGATGACAGGGCGACCGCTTGCCATCGCTTCAACGGGCACGATGCCGAAATCTTCCTCGCCCGGAAATACCAGTGCCCTGCAGCGTGCATAGTGGTGCTGAAGGACGTCGAATGGCTGGGCACCCATGATCGTCACGGTCGGCCCGGCGATCTTGCGCAGGCGCGCCAGCATTTCGCCGCCGCCGATGACCACCAGCTTCGCCTTCATCCGGTTGAAAGCTTCCACGGCGAGATCCGGGCGTTTGTAGCTCACCAGTTCCCCAGCCATCAGATAATAATCCTCGAGGTCGCCGGTGGCGACCGGTCGAAAAGCCTGGGTATCGACGGGCGGATGGATGATGTGCGCATCCCTGCGGTAATAGCTCTTCACCCGCTGTGCCACCGTCGTGGAATTGGCGATGAATTCATCGACACGGCTGGCCGCCGCGACATCCCAGGTCCGCAAATAATGCGCCAGCGGCGGCATCATCATCCGCGTCAACCTGCCGGAGGTCTCATAGTACTTATTGTACATGTTCCAAATGTATCGCATGGGCGAATGACAGTAACAAATATGGATGGCCGGCGAGGTAGGTATTACTCCTTTTGAAGGACCCGACTCGCTACTAATGACGAGGTCATACCCGCTGAGGTCCAGCTGCTCCAAAGCCATGGGCATCAGCGGCAGATATCTTTTGTACATCCGCTTCGCGTAGGGCAAGGAATCGATGAAGGTCGTTTGGATGCGATGCTTCCGGATTTCCGCTGAAATTACAGTGGGATCATACACATGGGTATAGATATCGGCGCCCGGATAAATCCGGCAGAGCGCCTCCAGGACCTTTTCCCCGCCCCGCATTCCGACCAGCCAGTAATGGACGATTGCCACCCGCATGAAGTCTCCCCATGACCGAGCAACAGCCAAATTCATCAGCCATTGCAGCAATTTGACCCACGTTCTAGATCGAAAGAAGTAGATATGACTATCTACCCCGGAATGTGCAGTTTAACTCGCACATATATCGGTAAATAGTACCGATACATTCCATGATGCCTAAATAGTGCGCCGCAATAAAAGTATTGTCAAATGAAATACCAGGCGCTAACGTGGGTATGGATGCCGCTATAGATTGTCTGCCCATACCCTTTCGTCTTTTATCTAGAGTACGGAGCCAGCAGATGAATGACATGAATGTCAGTGGTAATTTGAATGCGATGAACGGCACGCATCTTCAGGCACCCGAACAATTTTCTTTCCCGAGGATCGGAAACGAAGCCTCCCATCGCTTCTCGGTCTATCTGAAACGGGCTCTCGACACGGTCATTTCTCTCATTGCCCTTATCGTTCTCATGCCGATGATGGTGATGCTGATCGCCCTGCTCTATGCCGTTCAAGGCCGCCCGATCTTCGTTGGGCATCGCCGGATTGGCAAGAATGGGGTGATGTTCCCGTGTCTCAAGTTCAGGACAATGGTCCCCGATGCCGATGAAGCTCTGCTTCGGCATCTCTCCGCCAATCCGTCGGAGAGGGCGGAATGGGCGGCCACGCGCAAACTGAAGAACGACCCCAGGATTACGCCGCTCGGTGCCTTGCTGCGCAAGAGCAGCGCCGATGAGATACCCCAACTCCTGAACGTCATACTGGGACAAATGAGCATCGTCGGCCCGCGCCCGATCGTATCGAGCGAGGCGGAGTTCTATGGTCGCCACTTTGTGGATTACATCCGGGTTCGGCCTGGCCTGACTGGGCTCTGGCAGATCAGCGGCCGCAACGACATCAGCTACAACGCACGTGTCGAACTCGACATGCGCTATGTCCGGGAACAAAGCATCTGGGGGGATATCGTCATCATGGCCAAGACCGTTCCGGCGGTCCTGCGCGCGCACGGCAGCTATTGATTATTGAACCCGCCCCCGTGGGGGCGGTTAAGAAACGGCGGACGTTCCGCGGGAGCGGGCGCAATACGGCAGACGCAATGCAATAGCTTTAAGGATCAGTACATCTTGCAAGCCAGCTTTGAGATCGTCAGCAGAAACTTTCAGCAAAAAAAGACCGCCATCTGCTTGTCGCCGCGGTCTTGTTTTTCGCAAGCCGGAAAATTCGCAGATGAGCGGGGCTCCCCCGTCCACCGCCCTTGGTATCCGTACATTGCCTCCCCTTTCCGCGCGAACGATGATGGAGGGCAGTCGTGAGCTCAATGGAGCACTGCGCCATCAACGGGCGGTTCCTGACGCAAGGTGCGACCGGCGTCCAACGCTATGCGATGAATGTCGTCAGGGCTCTCGACCGCACCTTCGGTCATGAAGAGCGACTACCGATAATCGCGCCCGTCGGCACGCCGGACCCGGGTTTTGCCCGACTTCCGCTGGTCACCTCCGGTGATTTCGGCGGGCACGCGTGGGAGCAGACCGTGCTTGCCCGGACTTGCCAGGGGCCGCTGCTCAATCTTTGCAATTCGGCACCCGTTCTTAAGAAGGATCAGATCGTCTGCATCCATGACGCCAACATTTTTGCCGCCCCCGAAAGTTATAGCCGCGCCTTCCGTATGGCCTACTCCCGGCTGCATCCGCTCCTGGTTCGACGTTCCGCCCGCATCGCCACCGTCTCTCACGCATCGGCCCGGCAACTCGCACGCTACCTGCCTGTCCGGCAGGAGGACATTGCCGTCCTTCCCAATGGCCATGAACATGCTCTCGAGTGGGACGCCGGGCTGGCGGAGGTCGCGCCGCAAATGGTCACTGCCGTAGGCGCAAGAGGCCGCCAATTCGTTCTGGCGCTTGCCTCTCGTGCCCAGCACAAGAACGTTGGCTTGCTGGTGAAGGCTGCAGCGGCTCTTGACGACCTGGATATCGACATCGTCGTCGCCGGCGGAAGTGCCGGTATTTTTGCCTCCGACCTTCTCGAAAAACGGCCCAACCTCCTTCTCGCGGGGCGGGTGTCGGACGACGATCTTGCCTATTTTCTGAAACACGCACTTTGTCTGGCGTTCCCCTCCATCACCGAGGGCTTTGGGCTGCCCATTGTCGAAGCCATGGCCCTGGGTTGCCCCGTCGTGGCGTCCGATTGCGCCAGCATGCCTGAAGTATGCGGTGCGGCGGCGCTGATGGCCTCTCCCTTCCAGCCGGAGGAGTGGATCAGGCATATCGCAGCCCTGAAGGGGTCCGATCTGCTCAAAGGCGAGCTGCGCGGTCGGGGCTTGGAGCAGGTGCGCAACTTCTCCTGGACGAACACCGCAGCGGGTTATCGGGAACTGCTTCAGAACCCCGCGAAAGGCCTTGTTCCGCATAAATCGCCAAGGTCGACGGAACTTAGCCTGGCGGTGGTCATCGCCACCCGCGGTCGCCCGGCCGTCATCAGTGCGACGGTACGCCATCTTCTCGCAACCCAGACGGTTCGGCCGGATACGTTGGTGGTGTCCTGCGTGGATGCGTCCGACGTCGGCGATCTGGTTTCCGATCCCAAGGTGACGATCGTCACAGGAAAGGCCGGCCTTGCAGCCCAACGCAACAGAGCGCTCGCCAACCTGCCTGCCGGAACGGACGTGGTCGTCTTTTTCGACGATGATTTCGTCGCCCACGCAAATTGGCTGGCATCCGCCGTCTGCGCGTTTCGCGATGAAATCCGCCTCGTTGGGTTGACGGGGCACGTCATCGCCGACGGAATCAAAGGCCCCGGTATCCCCTTCGATGAGGCCCTTCGCCTTCTGGATCGTGCGCCATCCCCTCGCTCGAGGTGGCATGAACCCTACAGTCCCTATGGCTGCAACATGGCTTTCCGCATGTCCGCCATCGGCGACGCAAGGTTCGACGAACGGCTGGTCCTGTACGGCTGGCTGGAGGATCGTGATTTCGCGGCTGCGCTTGCCAAGCAGGGTGGACGCTTCGTCAAATCGGACGAGGCCTGCGGGATACATATGGGCGTCAAGAGCGGCCGCGTGAGCGGTGAACGGCTGGGATATTCTCAGATCGTCAACCCGCTCTACATGATGCGCAAAGGCACCATGACGCTTGCGCAGGTTGCCGACCAGGTTCTGCGCAACATCGCCAGCAATTTCGGCCGGCTGTTATGGGCGGAACCGTTTATCGATCGTCGCGGGAGGGTCAAAGGCAATCTCATAGGTTTTGCGGATGTTCTGCGGGGACGCCTGGAGCCTGAGCGTGCTGCTCGGTTGCCGGTCTTCAGCGCTCGTCCGCTGCGAGCAGGAGGGAAGGCCAAATGACTTTCAACAGGCCTGGTCCTCTGGAGGAAGCTTCCCGTATGTGGCGCACGGATCGCGCGCCGCCAGGCGATCCCGGGGAAGGTCCTCTCGCGCTGCTGCGCCTGATGGTCGCGCTTGCGTGGCGTAACAAGATACGGCTTGTCGCGTGCACGGCGGCTGGGTTTCTGCTCGCCTTTCTTTATGCGAACTCTCTTCCCAAGGTGTACAATGCCACGGCAACGCTTCTGCTGGAGCCGCGGCAATTTGCTTCCGCCGACCGCGACATCAGCGGGCAACAGAACCTGGACCTGAACAGCGCCGAAAGCGAGTTGCAGATCATCCGTTCGGAGCGGCTTCTATCCGCCGTCTTCGACAGCCTTGTCCTTCAAGGTGACGCCGAACTCGGTCCCCGGCCGCCGAAGGAATTCAGCGGGCTGGCGGTTCAGGTGCAGGACACGATGTCGACGCTCGTGGACAACGGGTTGACGACGCTTGGCAAGACATCAAGGCGGGCCGAGGATGCTCTGGATCCGACCGCAGATCCCCGCGAAAACGCCCGCCGCATTGCCTTCGCGAATTTCATCAAACGGCTGAGCGCACGGCGAGTGGGGCAATCCTACGTCGTCGAAATCGAATTCTGGTCATATAATCAGAACCTTCCTGCCCGTGTCGCAAACGCCATGGCGTCGGGATACATCCTCCAATCGATTGCCTCAAAAGAGCAGATGGCACGAGCTGGCACGGACACGCTGCAGGGACGACTGGACTCGCTGGCTACCCAGGTCAACGCTGCCCGGGAGGCAATGAGGAACGGCACGTTACCCGTGCTGGCCACACCGGATGCCGATGCTCGGATCATCGGCGCCGCACTTCCGCCACTCGATCCCTCCGGCCCGCGCAAGGCACTGATCGCCGCATTAGGTGGGCTGCTGGGGTTTCTGATTGGTATGTCGACCATAGCCATCAACGTGGCCTTTGATCGACGGGTGCGCGATACGAAGGAACTCTCGCAGGAAACCGGCATTCCGTGCCTGGCAACGGTTCCGGACACCGGCAAGACGGCAGGCATCGGGTGGCATTTCGACAGCCCGGCGCTCCAACGATACGCCAGCGTCATTCGCGACTTGAAAACCTCCGTCGATGTCGCCTGCGCATCGCAACGGCGAGAAAGAAACATCGTGATAGCATTCATCGGGGCAACGGCTGCGACCGGCGTTTCGACCCTGTCTCTCAGCATGGCACAGCTTCTGAGCCGAAGCGGCCACAATGTGACGTTCTTCTATTCGGGACTGCCGTCCATGGTCGAAGAAACATCCAGTTCCTCAGCCTCCCTGGCCGACGTGGCAATCTCAGGTCTGAAGGCGGATCAGCTGTCCTTTGGCAATCTCGATGGCATCGCCACGCTGCCGATCCACTCGACAGACCCGCATATCGATATTTTTGCGGATTTCCGCCATCCCAGCGTCTTGCGGATTCTGGAATCGGCTCGATTGAAGGGAGATGTCATCTTCGATCTTCCGGCCCTTGATACCTCCCTCGATGCGCTGGCGTTGGCATTTCATGCCGATGCCGTCTTGATCGTCGCAAAGAGCGGACGCACGACAATTGACGAGGTGAAGGACGTTCACAACCAGCTGCGGCGCGCCGGCGCGCCGGTGATCGGCACCGTAGTCAACAGGGTCAGGTCATGACCGCAGACCCCGTGCCTTCCCCTCAAACACCTCCACAGGTGCAGGATTCCTCCGGATCTGAACAATCCACGGATGATCCGGAGGGCAGTATCTGCAAGCTCGCCATCATCATCACCTGCTTCAACTATTCGCAATTCATCAGGCGCGCGGTTGAAAGCGTCCTTTCGCAAAAGTGCCGGCAGTGCCAGATCCTCGTGATCGACGACGGCTCAACCGATGGTTCATGGGAGGTGATCCGCGAGCTGGGAGTGCGTGCGTTTCGGCTTACAAATGGCGGTCAGCGCAGGGCCTGTCTTTTTGGCCTTGAGCAGACACAGGCACCCTTTGTCCTATTTCTGGATGCCGATGATGAGCTTCTTCCGCAGGCATTGGAGATGATCCTCACCAACCTGGACGACGGCGTTGCGAAACTTCAGTTTCCGTTGAAGCGGATCGATGGCGACGGCAATGTCATCAGCGGCCCGATACCCGAACTCCAGGCGTTCAGAGGCCGTGAACTGGCGGGCCGGGTCTTGCGTACCGGTGTCTACGCGACACCTCCGACGTCGGGCAACGTTTTCAGACGCGACGTGTGCGAGCTCCTGAAGGACGCAGACTATGACAGGGCTGTCGATGGCATTATTCTGTTCGCGGCTCCGTTCATCGGCGACGTGGTGAGCCTTGCGCAGCCGCTCGGTCTTTACCGGGTCCATGACCGCAACGATTCCGGCTTCGGTGACGAATTGAATACACAAGCTTTGCATCGGGATCTTCAGAGATTCGTCGCCAGGACGGAGCATCTACGCCGGATCCTGCCAGCCTATGGCCATCGGTTCGGTCTCGTGTCCACCGAGCATGCCTATTTCTACCGTGAGCGGCGCTTTTATCTTGCGGTGGCGGAGGACGAACGGATTTCCTTCGCCAGCCTGTCTGGGCTTGTGGGGCGGTTGTGGCGGGACAAAAACCCGCTGCGGATGAAGGTTTCCATGACACTGTTTTTCACGGCCATCAGTCTGCTTCCCAGAGATCGCGCCCGAAAGGCGCTTGCCTATCGTCTGGGCGCCGGGACCCGCTCGACGCGCGGGCTCATTCGGGCGCTGATCTGAGCGGATTATCGATCGACCAGATCAGGTCTTCCGGCTGTAAGGGCAATCCGCATGCCCAGCCCGAACAGTGTGGCGAGGTAGGTGGCGGTACCCGCGCTCGCTACCGCGATAAGCTGTATCGCGACGGGCAGACCGGACGCCGGCATTCCCGTTCGCAGCCAGATGACGACAACTGCCATGACAGCCGCGGAAATCAGAACTTTCCAGAGGTTCCGGAGCTGCTGCCAAGGCCCCAGCCCGAACAGCCGCCGTGCCTCGACAACGTAGAAAACAGCCATGACGGAAGCGACCAGGATTCGGCCAATGCTCGCTCCATGGGCTGCAAGAAGATAAAAGCCGACGGAGATCAGAACGACCCGGAAGCACAGGTCGATCGCGTTGAGCCTGAAAATGACGGAGGGACGATCGAGAGCGAGGCTCGCCGAATAGAGCGTCTGGAAATAGGGTATCGGAATGACCGAAAGGGCGAGCAGGCTGAGATAAGGAGCCGCGTCGCTCCATTGCGCTCCGAGCAGGATAGCGGTCACGAGATCTGCCGTCAGGGAGAGGCCGACGCAAACTGGAAGCGAAATCAGCATCGCGAAACGGCTTGCCTTGAGGAAAGCCGTCCTCATTCGGTCCGCATTCGAACTGATCTGCGAAAACGCTGCCATGACCGGCTGCAGCGCCGGGCCGATGATGCTCTGGGTCGGGATGACGGCGATGTCGCTTGCAACGGCGTAGCGGCCGAGCATGGCGCTGTTTCCGGCAGAGCCGATCAGGAAACGATCAAACTGCCAATTCAAGGCGGACACCAGTTGCGCCGAACTGAACCAGCCGATAAAGCCCGCAAAATCCGAGAGCCGGTTCAGCGAGAACGCAGGTCTGTAAGGGGCCACGGCATAAGAAGCGACGGTGGCGACAAATGCGGTGGTCACGAAATTGACGACGATCGCCCAATAGCCGCCTCCGGCAGCCACGGTGGCGACAGCGACCGCAAAAGCGCAGAGCTTGCTGATCGTTTCGATCGCGAATGTCGGGCGGAATTCGAGCGCGCGGGCAAAATGCACCATGGCAGGACTCATGAATCCCTTCGCGATAGGGCTGAGCGCCATGGCGGCGATCACCGGAACGAGCAAGGGATTTCCATTCAGCAGCGAATACGGCCAGGTCGCGACAAGGAAGATCACGGCGATCGCCGAACTTCTCAACACACCAAGTGTGAAGCCGGTATCAAGGTGGCTTTTATCGAGCTTCGGCAGTCGCACCAGCGCCTGGGTGACCGGGACTTCCAGAACGGTATCTATGATCACGACCAGCGCCATTGCGAGCGCCGCCAACCCGAACTCCGCCGGGGACAACAGGCGAGCTAGGATGAGTACGTTGAAAAAGTCGATAAACCGCCCGACGAAGCGAGAAAAGACGAGCCAACTGGCTCCTTTGAGAGCTGCGAACGCCAGCATTCTTCACCATGCCTCTGTCTCACTGCCGGCTCCATGAACAAGGAAGCCTGCGTCGTTCGTCGTTGGTATTTTCCTCGAATGCTCTTCAACGGTTCAGTTTGGCCGAGAAGCCTCGAAGCACATGCGCCATTCCAACGGCGCGGAGCAAGGCCGGCTTCAACCGCGGAAACTCCTGCGCAATCGCTCCCTCGCGCCACAGCTGAGATTTCACGGCCATCAACTTGCGTGCCATCCCGGCTCCTGTCGCCGGTGTAACCGTCGCGATGAACTCACCTCGCCCGAAATCAACCGATCGGGGAGCGACGCCCAAGGCGGCCATATCCGCCTTGGACGGGTTTATGATCGCTTGTTTAAGTCTCAGCCAGGCCCGATCCGCATCGCGCAGGACCTGCGCGCCGCTGGAGAGACCATCGATGTAGCGTAGCGCGCCGGTGAGAAGCGGATTGCCAGCGGCTGGATCGAGCCTGCCGAAGCGAATCTCTCCTGAATTGCCGATCACCATGCCGTCATGTCCCATGCTGAGGATTTTGACGGAAGGTATGGCCGGCTCAAAAAGACTCTCGATGATGTGCCAGTACCGCAGGACCACTGTCCTCGTCTTGAACGGATCGTAGAAGCGATCCTCCACCACGAGACCCGCCACATTGGTAAAATGGTCTTCGTTGAGCCCCTTATAATTGCATCGCGCAAACTGCACCGTCTCGAAACGATGCTCCGGTAGCCCGGCGGACAGAAGCCTCTGGGTGCTGCCGTAAAGTCCGGTGTCACAGAGGAGAATACGTTTGGCATCACCTGCGATTTGCCCGACATGGATCTTGAAGCAGTCATTCTGACTGTCGATGTCTTGCGCGACAGCGCTGCCGGCAGTCGTATCGAGCATGTCGAAAAAGCGGCTCGCATCGAAAACCTGCTGCCACTCGTCAGGTAGATCATAGGAACCGTTGCCGAGCGCATGTGCAACGGCGGCGAAACTTGCGCATTCGAATTCGCGCGCAAGCTCATCGAGGACAGCCGGGCTTCTGGCCGCCACCGCTGAGCGGGCAGCAATCAGGCGCGAAATCAGGATGTTCTCGCGTTTCAACGAAAGAGGCAGGTCGAGCACGGATTGGAGACGTTCGAAAGCCTCCCGTATGCCAAGTCCCCCGCGCGCGCAAAAAAGCATCGTCGCATCACGGTCCGAACTCACCTGCTGCCCATACAGCCACAAAAAGAGACAAAATTCAGCGACGATCGGGCCGAATATATGTTCGCCGAAGTGAACCTGATCGCCGATCGGCGGTATGGCCCGGCGGGAGGCCGATCCACTTCTGACTTGCCGCAGCCCTTCTGCCAAGGCGCCATTGCCTTTCGAAACGAGCCGCTTGAGGCGGTTCTTCGGCATATGGATGGTCTGTATCCCCATACCCTTTGGTACCAGGCAATCGGCAAGGAGGTCATCGCCGATGTGCAGGGTGCGCGAAGCATCCACCCTTTCAGCCTTTAGAACCAGGGAAAACAGATCGCCCTGTCGCTTGCTGGCCTTCAGGTCCGCGCTTGAATAGATCTCGTCCACAAGGCCCGGGCCGTGAAAATGGTCGATGAGTTCGCCGACTTTTTCACCGGACAGCCCCGTATCGGTGATCGCCACGACCCTCACACCGGCTTGACGATGGCGCCTCAATAGCATGGCAAATTCGCCATTCGCAAAAAGCGCCCGCTTTTCGATTTCGATCTCAATAGCGATCCGCTTCTCTATTACGGAGCGCGACAGGCCGAGAATGGCGAATTGGCGGCAGATGATATCGGAAAGGCACACCTCTCCCCGGCCGCCTCCCATGTTCAGGGCACGGTATGCCATCTTTTCGGCAAGCAGTCTGGCCCGGATTAGTTCGTCGGGGGCCATGGGCGAACCCTGGCGTTGCAGAAAGCGGGCAAACGTCTTTTCACCCGCAATGATGCGCGACCGCTGGGACAGGCCATTGCGCAACAAGAGGGTATCGAACACGTCTGTCGTAATCAGCTCTATGGAATGAAGGGGTCGATTGAGATCATCGAGGCTCCAGCGCGGCATCTAGCATTCCCCTCGCAAGTTACCGGAACCAGCGCGCCTTCACGGGTCAGCGCCAATCCAAAATCCCTGACAGAAGTTTCCCCCGAACGCATCCGCAGAAGAAGGAGGCATCCGTGCCGATGGCTGAGTATAACAGACGTAGACAAATGCCTTCAAGTTAAATTACTATATGCCAATTAATATATCTGCCAAAAAAATGGACACTCAGGTATTTGTTTGAGCAATAATGGGAGCTCGCACATATATATTGAATTTCTCATGCCTTAATAACTCCGAAGTACTAGATCAAACGATGGAGATATGCATGCAGGAGACGAATCTGACTACCCCGCAAGAAGCAGCGGACCTTGAGTATGA
Organism: Neorhizobium sp. T25_13; assembly: GCF_002968675.1. Lineage (NCBI taxonomy): Bacteria > Pseudomonadati > Pseudomonadota > Alphaproteobacteria > Hyphomicrobiales > Rhizobiaceae > Neorhizobium > Neorhizobium sp. T25_13. The sequence continues at coordinate 44,159 of NZ_PVBI01000016.1, read as the reverse complement.
TGCCATTGTTTTGGGCGCGGGGGTCAGCGGTCTCGTTTCAGCTGCCGTGCTGGCCAACCAGGGATGTCAGCAAATCCTGATTGTCGATGAATACGGCCACATCGGCGGGAACCACATGGACTGGTCGACGAATGGATATACGTTCGACATAGGAAGCCTGATTTTCCAGGACGATTCCCCGTTGCTGACGCATTTTCCCGAACTCCTCCCTCTCTATGTGCCGATTGAGCCTCGCTGGGGTCGGTTGAACCCCCAGAAAATGGTCACGGACTATCCGATTTCGCTACGGGACGATATTTTGCGCGCCGGCGCCAAAGGGATGATGCGCATCTTCGGGTCGGTATTCTACGCACGCCTGTTCCAACGCAAAATGCGCAACGCAAGAGACTTTTCACGCTACTGGATCGGCGCCGAGCTTCTCCGGCGGTCCGGCCTGGAATCCTACATGAGAAGGTTCTACGGGATCGCGCTCGATCAGATCGACATCGACCTGGCGAAAAAAAGGATGCTGTGGATCAGCGAACATGCCTCGCTGGGCAACCTTGCCCGTCGCCTTTTTCGTCGGGGGCGGCAGGGTCCAACCAACAAACAGCTCGCCCGCCCCAAATCCGGATTTGCGCCGCTTTACCTGCTCGCTCAACAAAACCTGGAGAAACGAGGCGTGCAATTCGCGTTGGGCGTCAAACCGGTCGCTATCGATCGGTTGGAGAACGGCTTTCAATTGAGGCTGGAGGACCGCGTGATTACCGCAGGTCGGCTGTTTTCGACGATCCCGATCGAGCGGGTGCAGGCCCTGTGCGCCATCGAGCGGCAGCACGTTCTCAATACCACTACCCTGATCAGCCTCTATTTCAGCTTCAGCGGAGAGCGTGGCTTTCAGCAGCCGATCGTCTACAATTTCTCGCATGATGGCGCATGGAAGCGCTTGACTGTCTATTCCGACTTCTACGGCTTGGCTCACGGGCGGGAATATTTCGCCGTCGAAGTCGTTGCCGATCGACCGGACAGCCCGGTCGAGATGGCCGAATTGGACTTTCGCGCGCACGTTTCGGCGAACGGACTGTTTCGGGGGGATCTGAAACTCGAAGGCGCCCAGGTCCTGACCAATGCCTATCCCGTCTACAGCCGGGACGCCGCCCGCCAGGCGGAAGAGGCCATCGCTGCGCTGCGCGCCTTCGGAATACAGTCCTACGGACGCCACGGCGGGTTCAACTACCAGCCGACAGCACGTGTCTCCACCCTCGATGCGGAAGCCGCTCTCGGTTTCGAACGGAAGGTCTCTCAGCCGCCGGGAGCGATCGAGGCTTCTCCTCAGATGGAGGTGGCACCGTTGCCTCTCCTGATATCCTCTCCCACAACTCCGTGAGCCCACTATGCGGATCATGCATGTTCTGAACCACACCAGGCGATTGAACGGCAATGTGCATGCGGCTGTCGACCTCGCCTGCGCTCAGGCAAAGCTCGGCAACACTGTCTGCATGGTAAGTGGCGGAGGCGATTTCGACGGATTGCTTGCCCGCAACAGGGTAGAAACGGTCTTCGTCGATCAGCAGAGAAAGCCTCTCACCGTACTCAAGTCACTTTGGGCGCTGCGACGCGTCATCCGCGACTGGAAGCCGGATATCGTCCATGCCCATATGATGACCAGCGCTGTTCTCTCGGTCCCCGCCTGTCGTTTATCATCGACGCCACTTATTACTACGGTTCACAATGCATTCGAAAAAAGCGCCGTGCTGATGGGGCTTGGCACATGCGTGATTGCCGTTAGCGAAGCCGTCGGGAAATCGATGCAGGAGCGCGGCATAGCGGCATCCAAACTGCACGTCGTCCTCAATGGTACAATCGGATCGGCTCGGTTCGAAGGGCGTGTCAGGACGCCTGCGGCCCTTCGCAGTCCCAGTATCCTTTTCGTTGGAGGGCTGCATCCCAGAAAAGGATTGCCTGATCTGCTGGAAGCCTTCCGCCTGGCGCACAAGGAATATCCCGAAAGCCACCTTTATATCGTCGGCGGCGGCCCCTTCGAAGCCGCCTACCGGCAATTGGCTGGCGAAACGGGTTGCGCAAGCGCCATCACGTTTGTCGGCGCCATCGACGAACCCTTTCCCTACATGTTGGGCGCCGACATCTTTGTGCTTCCTTCCCATGCCGATCCTGCTCCGCTCGTCCTTTCGGAAGCGCGTGAGGCGGCCTGTGCGGTGATCGGCACGGACGTGGATGGTATCCCGCAGCTGCTCGGTTTCGGCGAGGCCGGGATCCTTGTCCCACCGCACGATCCGCAGGCCCTGGCAGCCGTTCTCTGCGACCTGCTGGCGGATCCCGAGCGGCTGGACATGTGGAAGGCGAAGAGCCAGCTGCATATCAACAATCTGACGATCGAGCGCGTCGCCCGCGAGACGCTCGGCGTCTACAAGTCCGCCCTGTCGCCTGGAGCCGAGGTCGTCCCGGCCTAGTCGGCGACGAGAGGTATCGGATTAACCGCGCCCGAGCTGCCGCTTCAGGTAACTGTCGGCGTGCGGATCGGCATAATGGAACAGCGCCGTCGCCCGCACGGCGCCTTCGTCGACAGGCTCGTTCGTGTGAATGCTGCGATAGCCCCAGAAGAGATAGAGATTGCCCGGAACCAACGACACATGCTTCATGCCCTTTCCACCTGATGCGCGACTGCGCAGGATGCGTTGAGTGAGCGCATTGTCGAGGATCGCTTTGTCGGCGAGATTAAAGAGGTAATTCGATCGGATTCCGCGGGTATTGGGGATGATCAGGAAGTCGCCGCGCCTACCGAATTTTGGGATTTCGATCGGTAGCAGCGCCGTAATGGCGTAGGAATCATAGTGAAATATCAAAGAGTGTTCCGTCACGCTTTTACCCGTAAGGCAGCGAAGAACCTGATGGAATTTAACATCAGGCGCAGGCCGGCCTAGACCGATGGAATAGAGGCGGGAAAAAAGAGCCTTGAATTCCGGGGAATTGCCGAGGTCGTCAAGGCCCGATCCCGCGAGCTCGTCGCTTTTCAGCGATATCGTCTGGCGGCCTTTGCCCGTGATCGCGGAGGCGACAAAATTTTGTATCTGGCTGAGATTTTCGGCTGCCAGGAAGTTGGGAGAGCAAAAAATTCCGTCTTTGTCGATCTGCTGAGCAATACCACGAACGTCCCCATTCGATAGCGCAGACAGCCAGTATTTGGCGTTGCTGAAATAAGACATGGCAGGCTCCGTGTCAGCGCGTGGTTCTGTTCCTGGAACGCATCAGGAAACGCTAAGGTCAGGCGGTCAACAGGATCATCCGGAAAACCGTGCCGACTTGGCGCGGCGGCTGAAACTGCCCTGCTCCCTGCTGTCGATGCCGTCCGGCAACAACGGGCCGGGCCGGTGGTCGAGGCTCAATCGACCCTTCCTACGCGCAGCCGTCGCCTGGGCAAAGCCGGCACGTGATCGTCCTGGTTTCCTTCCAACAGCAGCGGCGAGGTCATCCGCTCCGGATCAAGCAACCGCCATTCTCGTTCAAGCCGCAGCCTGATGGATATCCAGATGTCGTTTGTCATAACCCACCCTTCGATCAGGATAAAAATCCATCATCCCCAAGGAATCGAACTACGATGATTTCCGCTTAGACCCGGACCAGACCGTGTAAAAGATACCTGCGAAATAGCCGGCTTGCATCAAAAGAAAGCAAACAGATGTATAACCAAAAGAAACAACAAGTTTACCTTGGTAGTTATATGTAATTATACCGAAGACAATCGAAGCGATGGTCATCTGCGCCAACGCTGCTGGCGCCAGCAATTTCACCGACTTTCTCAAGAGCAAGCTCATGCGCGCCACTCGCTTCGCTGGTCTTCCTGATGCACCAACACACTATTCAGGCCATTGACGGTTCACGGCTTCACCGTTTCCGCCCTTCGACCAGAAAAGACGAGAATGCGGCTCCGCTTCGGAATTCGAAGCGAACAGCAAATCGCACCGGGAAGGAAGAAACTCTTTGTGATGATGCACTACGCCCAATGACGTAAATCCACGCCGAGGCCTGGACCGTGCCGGGGCAAGCGAGACGCTGACAGGAATTAGTCGGAATGGCCCAATTTAACGGGGCAAGGCCACAAGGGCGAAAAACACAAAAAACCTTGTGCGTGGAGGCACAAGGGCATCGGTGAGAATGGGTTTGGTGCGGGGGCCTTGAGCGCAAGGAGACTTGTAAATTCGTCGCTCTTGAAACGATACGAAACAACGACACCTCGGCCCTACGACGAAAGCCTCTAGAAAGCAGGGTGCCGTGAGACCGACTGAATAACACAATCGCGCCCGCTTCGATGGGACACGATTATCGAAGTGCGTTCACAAACAGCCGACGGAATTCCTCCGCAATAACGAACCTGACAACCGTGCAATTCGTTGTCCGTCCGGCTAGATGCCGCTCGCTGACTGCTGCAACCACCTGTCCGGCGGCCGGCCCGCTATCAATGCAGATGGTGACATGCGCCTGCACGGTCTCAAACATTTCCGGCTTCAGCATCCAGGCGATAGCTGCCGGATCATGCAGGCAGGGGTCCTTTGAGCCGTAGTTGATCAGCAGATGCGCCGCTTCCCTGGCGACGGTGGTATCGATCGCCTGAACCTGGCGTATCATATCATCCGTCACGGTCGCCTGGCGGGTAACATCGAGGCCGATCATGGTGATCGGGATACCGCTGTCGAAGACGATAGCGGCTGCGTGCGGGTCGACGGCAAAATTGAATTCGGCGAGCGGCGTCGTATTTCCGGGGCAGAAGGCGGCGCCCCCCATGATGGTGAGGGCGCTGATGGATTGAGGCAGATCTGGATCGAGCAGCAGCGCCAGCGCCAGATTGGTCAGCGGACCGGTGGCGCAGATATGCAATCCCCCCTCCTCCCGGGCGATGCGGGAAATCTCGTTTGCCGCATGCCCATCCGCCAGCGGCATTGTCGGGAAAGGCAGCGTGCTGCCGGCAAGCCCATCTGCGCCATGCATGATGGAGGCGCGGCCACGCGAGGCCATGATGGGTCGTGCCGCACCCGAATAAACCGGGATATCTCGCCGGCCGCACAGTTCGAGGATTCGCCTTGCATTGTTGACGACGGGCTCCAGGCCAACATTGCCGGCAACGCAGGTGAGCGCGATCATGTCCAGCGCGTCGGGTCGGCCGAGCACCAGAAGCATCGCCAGCGCATCGTCAGCGCCGGGGTCGCAGTCATAGAGGAAACGCAAGGCGCTCATGTCTCGGTTCCTTGACGCTCAGCCCTTGTCGGCGAGGAAGCGGGCGGTGTCCGGCGCCCAGCCGAAGCGCACCATTGAGCCGACCGCCACGTCGCCGGCCTGAGCGGGAGCCCGGGCGATGATTTCCTGTTTGCCGGCATCGATGATCACACGCAGTTCCGAACCGCCATAGACGGTTTCGCGCACCCGGCCCTCGCAGAAGCCTTCACCGAGCGTGATGACTTCCGGTCGAACGACGATCGCACCCTTCGTACCGTCGGCTTGATCCTCGCCGGCGATCGGCAGCGTCCCGACGGCAGTTTCGAGTGCGCCGGCCCTCACGGTGCCACGGATGATCGACGAGATGCCGATGAAATCCGCAACGAACAGGTTCTGCGGCTCGTCATACATCTGGCGCGGCGTGCCGAGCTGGGCGATCTTGCCGTCGTTCATCAGGCAGATGCGGTCTGACAGTGCCAGCGCTTCCTGCTGGTCGTGGGTGACGAAGATGATCGTCGCCCCAGTCTCGCGGTGGATGCGCTTGATCTCGATCTGCATGGCTTCGCGCAGCTTGGCATCGAGCGCGCCGAGCGGCTCGTCCATCAGGATGATCGCCGGATCGTAGACGAGGCAACGGGCCAAGGCGACGCGCTGCTGCTGGCCGCCGGAAAGCTGCGAGGGAGAGCGCGATGCTGCATGCGCGAGGCCGACCGTTTCCAGCGCGTTAGCCACCTTGGCGTCGATCTCGGCCTTCGGCAGACGGCGCATTTTCAGCGCGAAGCCGACATTTTCGGCCACTGTCATATGCGGGAAGAGCGCGTAGTTCTGGAATACGACGCCAATGTCGCGCTTGTTGACCGGTGCGTGGGTCTGATCCTTGCCGTCGATGATGACGGTGCCCGACGTCGGCTCCTGCAGGCCGCAGATGAGCTGCAGAAGCGTCGTTTTGCCGGAGCCGGACGGTCCGAGAAGCGTGAGAAGCTCGCCCTTGCGGACTTCGAGGTCGACGTGATCGAGTGCGGTGGTCTGGCCGTAGAGTTTGGCAAGGCCATTCACCTGAAGCTTGATTTCCGGCGTGTTCGCAGAGGCGGCTGACATGTCGAATGTGGTTCCTTTGGTCGTGATGGGATCGGCGGCGTTTCGCATGTCAGCGCGGCCTTGCCTTTTCGGCGATGACGAAGAGCACTGTCACCACCGCCACGATGAAGACCGAGGCGGCAGCCAGGGTCGGAGAAATGCTGAGAATGATATCGTCCCACATCTGCTTTGGGAGCGTCTGCTTGACGCCCGCACCTACGAACAGCGCTATGGTGAGTTCTTCGAAGGAGTGCAGCAGGCCGAACAGGAAGGCCGCGATGGCACCGCCCTTGATCAGTGGAAGAAGGACGAGACGGATCTGCTGCCAGCCGTTTGCGCCGAGTGTTCCGGCCGCCTGCAGAAGACGCCAGTCAAAACTCCGGAACGTAGTCAGCAGGATGACGAAGACGATCGGCATGGCCGACAGCGTGTGGCCAAGGATGATGCCGGTATTGGTCGCGATCAGACCGATTTTGGCAAGCACATAGAACAACGATACGCCGATGACGATATTGGGTACAATCATCGGCAGCATGAACGACAGGAAGATCAGGCCGCCGGCCTTGCGTTGTGTGCGTGCCAGTCCATAGGCCGCCATGCCCGAGATGATGGTGGCGACAACACCTGTCACGATCGCGACCACGGCTGAACGCGCGGTTGCACCCATCCACTGATCGGAGCTGAGATAGGTCTGGAACCAGCGCAACGAAAAGCTTTTCGGTGGGAACTCAAGAAAACTCGAGCCGGAAAAAGCCATCGGCGGGAATGCCAGAACCGGCACGATCAAGATTGCAATCACAATCCAAACGAACGTGGTGAAGACGCGACGTCCAAGACGCGTCGGGAACAGGCTGGCAATGAAGTCGCTGACAAACGCACCGATCTCGATCAATGCGCTGCCGATGGCACCGATAACGCCGCCACGCCTGGCTGCAGCACTATTGCCCGAGACGGCCGACATGCCGAAGAAACGATCGTAAACGGCGATGGTAATCAGCGTCACGGCGAGAAGGAGGGTCGCAAGAGCGCCGCCAAGCCGCAGGTTGAACAGCTGCTGAACCTGGGTAATCATCATCTGGCCGATCACCGTTTCGCGTGGCGAGCCCAGAAGAGCCGGCGTGATGAAGAAACCGAGGCCCATCACGAAGATGAGCAGGCCGGCAGCGGCAACGCCCGGCATGGAAAGCGGCACGAAGATGCGCCAGAAGGACTGGCTACGGCTCGCGCCCATGGTCATGGCGGCGGGGATGAGGCGACCGTCGATCGACAGCATGGTCGGCAGCATTGTGAGGATTGCGAGAGGCAGCATGGCATGCGCCATGCCGAAGATAACCGCGCCGCGGCCGTAGAGCAGGTCGAGTTGGGTATCGAAACCCATGCCGGTCAACATCTGCGCGACGATGCCCTTGCGGGCGAGCAGCACGATCCAGGCGAAGTTTTTCAGAAGCGGGCTGACCCAGAACGGTAGCAGGACCAGCCACATAGCCATGCGCCGGCGACGTTCCGGCATGCCGGCCAGCCAGACAGCGATGGGATAACCGACCAGAAGGCAGACGATAGTGACTTGGGCAGAGATGGCGAACGTGTTGGCGAGCACCTTCACGTAGACGCCGGCCGAGAACATCTGCCGATAGACGGTCAGATCGAAAGCGCCGGACTTCGGCTCGATGAAGGACTGCCAGATCAGTGCGCCAGCCGGCAGGATCAGCAACAGAGCCATGTAGACAAGCCCCGGCATGGTAAGCCAGAGGCTATCCGCTCGCAGGCGCTTCCGTGAGAAGGTGTCTTTGGCGGAAAGTTCAGCCATGGATGTCCCGTTTGTTGAAATGGCCCGTTCAGCTTAGCGCAGAACCGGCCATCCATTGTCAGATAGGCGGTCTCGCCGAACGGCGAGACCTGAAGCTCAGGTGGTCGTTCCCGCTGAAAATCAGCTCAGAATCCACTGTTCGAAGCGCTGGGTTAGTTCGTCCTGATGCTCTGCCCAATAGGCAGCATTAAGAACAGCCAGGCCCTTGATGTTGGCGGGTGCCGTCGGCAGAAGCTGAGCCTTTTCCGCGCTCAGATGCTCGTAGGCCTTCATGTTGGTCGGGCCGCAAGCCAGGATGCCCGTATAAGCTGCCTGACGTTTTGCATCCAGGCACCATTCGATGAACTTGCGGGCAAGATCGGCCTTTTTCGTGTTGCCAGCAATGGTCCACCCATCGATGTTGAACAGGCCGCCATTCCAGACGATGCCAGCCGGTGCGCCGGCATTGATGGCTGCTTGTGCGCGTGTCGACCAGGTCGACATCATGTCCAGTTCGCCATTCTGAAGAAGCTGGGTTGCATGAGCGCCCGAAGTCCACCAGATGTCGATGCTGGACTTGACCTTGTCGAGGCTCTTGAAGGCGCGATCGACGTCGAGCGGATAAAGCTTGTCGAGCGGAACGCCATCAGCGAGCAATGCCATTTCCAGCGTCGTGACCGGGCTGCGCCACATCCCACGGCGGCCTTTGAAAGCTTTGGCGTTCCAGAAATCGGCCCAGCTGGTCGGAACCGTCTTCATGGTGTCCTTGCGGTAAGCCATGGCGAGCGCGAAGATCGCGACGCCGGCGAAATCGGGTTCGAACGTGTGCGGGGCGAAGTCGGCCTTGTTGGGAATTTCGATGTTAAGGGGCAACATATAATTGTTGCCGAGCTTGCGGATGCGCAGCACGTGTTCCGGCGTCATCAGGGCGACGTCGAACAGTTTGGTGTCGGTATCGATCGCCATCTTGTACTGCGGGATCGGATCTGGCTCGTTGGTGTTGGTCTGTATGGTAACACCCGTCTCGGCGGCAAAGGTGTCATAGAAGGCAACCTTGAAACCTTCGTAGAAGGCGCCGCCCATGTCGCGTACGACCAGCGTTTCGCCGGCAAATACGCGGTTGCCCTTCAGAATGACCGGAGCTGCAAGCGCCATCGCGGCAAGCCCGGTCGTCGTCTTCATGAAACCACGGCGTGATACATTGTTATTCATTTTTACCCTCCGGCGTTTTTATTTGGCCTTCATCGACCCTACTCTTCCCGTCGCGACGGCTTCGGTAAATTACATTTTTCCGTGCATCTGCTTTGGGACATGCGAAGCAAGCGGCCGACGGCTTGTGCAAAACCGAATACAGGCCTCCGCAAGCACTGCATCACACAAGGCAAGCTGGGTTTCCTCGATGAATTCGTCCGGGCGGTGCCCCTGATCCATGCTGCCGGGGCCGCAGATCACCACGGGAACGTCCAGCGCCTGCGCAAACAGACCCGCCTCCGTGCCGAAGCTGACACGGCACTCCCTGGCTCCCTTGGGCAGGCACGTGGCAAATGCCTGCACCATCGGGTGGTTGCGATCGACAGAATGGCCCGGATAATTGCCGATGATCTCGATGTCGATCGATGCCTCCTTGAAGCGATCCTTGTGCGGGGCCACGGCTGCCGCGCCGGCCTTGCGGACCTGCTCGGCAAGAGCAAGCGGATCGTCGGCCGCCATCATGCGGCATTCCATCAGCAGTTCCGCTTGATCCGGCACCAGATTGACCGCGGTTCCACCCGACAGCTTGCCGACATGCACCGTTGCGTAAGGCACCGAGTAACCGGGTTCACGCGAACCGCGGGCTTCGATCTCGTCCTGCAATTTCCGCAGGCCGGATACGAAGTCGGTGGCGATATGCAGCGCATTGAGTGCAAGCGGCGCTTCGGCGGAATGGCGCGGAACGCCCCGGATCTTGACGTGAAAAGCCATCTTGCCCTTGTGGCCGAGACCAAGCTGCATCGATGTCGGCTCACCGACGACGATCAGGTCGGGCAGGATGTCCCGCCCTACGATTTCTTCAAGCATTGGCCTGACGCCGACGCAGCCGATCTCCTCGTCATAGGAGATGGCAAGCCATAGCGGAGCGGCCAGGCTTCTGACATCGATTGCCTCGGCCAGCGCCACGGCGGAAGCGACAAAGCCTTTCATGTCGGTCGTGCCGCGCCCGTAAAGCCTGCCATCTTTCCGGGTCAGGCTGAAAGGAGGAACGGTCCAGTCCTGCCCAGCGACGGGCACCACGTCGACATGTCCCGAGAGCATCAGCCCTCCTGGCACATCAGGCCCCAGGCGCACCAGAAGTGCCGCCTTTTGCCCGCTCGTATCGTAGAAGCGCTCGCAGACGGCACCCGCATTCGCCAGCGTCGCCTCAATCTCCTCTATCAGCGGCAGGTTCGTCTCGGAACTGACCGTGGGATGAGCGACCAGGCGCTCCAGCCAATCCTCAGTCGAGGTCACAGTTTTGACTCCGCTCCGTCCATCGCCGCGTTGATTTCGGAGATCAGTCCGGCAACCTCGGCCTCCGGAATGGAGACACGAAGACGGCGTTCGAGCGAGGTGAAGATGCCGAAGAACGAATTCGAGCAGTGATTGAGCATGCGCATCGCATCCTCTTTCGAAATATTGCAACGGTTTGTCAGATAGGCGCAGATGTGCTCGCAGGCGATGGCATTCGGCAGGACGTAGGCTGGCTGGGTATCGTAGGCGATGCGACGGAACGGCAGGACCGAAGGCTTGATCGTCAGATCGGCGACAAGCTTTGGATCGCGCGAAGAGGCGCCGACGACCAACCGGGCATCAACGCCTTCCAGCACCCAGCGCCCAAGCGCCGGATCCCAGATTGCCAGATCCGAACCCTTGATGATGATTTCGACCCGCTTGCTTTCGCCCGGCGCCAGCACCGGCTTGGCAAAACCCTTGAGCTCCTGCGGCGAACGCTTCAGCCGCTTGCCCGGCGCCTGCAGATAAAGCTGCGCGACCTCGGCACCGGTCCGGTCACCCGTATTGGTGACGGTGAAGGCGACGGTGATCGCGTCGTAAAGCCCGATCTGCGGCGATGAAACCGTCAGGTCGGAATAGGCAAAGCTGGTATAGCTCAGGCCGTAGCCGAAGGGGAACAGCGGCTCGATTTCGCGCAGATCATAGGCGCGATAGCCGACATGAATGCCCTCGCCATAGATGTGCCGGCCGTTTTCACCCGAATAATGCAGGAAGCCGGGCACGTCTGCCAGACGCTTCGGGAAGGTGACGGACAACTTGCCGGATGGATTGACCCTGCCGGTCAGCACGTCGGCGACGGCCCCGCCCATGGCCTGGCCGGAATAGAAGGTTACGAGCACTGCGCCGACCTGATCGACCCACGGCATTTCCACCGCATCCGGGCAGGCGATCACCACCGCCACTTTTTCCGAGGCCGCCCCGAGGGCTGCGATCATCGCATCCTGACCGGGGCCGAGCGCCAGCGTGGTCCGGTCGGAACCTTCACCGTCATATGCGCCCTCGGTCGAGGTGTAGACCAGAACCAGATCCGCCTTGGCCGCAAGCGCCAGTGTTTCGGCATCGGCTTCCTGGCGGAACGTCAGGACGTGGTTCCTTCCCAGAGCCTGTTCCAGTTGCTCCAGCGGCTGGTCGACCATGGTCGGGATCGTCGTGGCGCAACCCGAACCCTGGATGACCGGAGTGCCGGCATCGCGACCGACAACCAGAATATTTTTCATGTCGGGCCGGATCGGCAGCAGACCTTCGTTGCACACGAGAACCATCGAGGCTGCGGCCATCGCGCGCGCTTCGGCATGGTGTTCCTCGGCAGTATAGACCGGTAGCGGCTGGCTTGCGCCTTCGTTGCAGCGCTCGATCATCTCCAGCATGCGCCGGCACGACAGGTTCGCCACCTCGACCGGAACAGCGCCGCTGTCTAGCGCCGCAAGAAGATCCGCCTTGCGACGCGGGCTTTCCGGCATATCGAGATCACCACCAGCCATTAGCGAGGCCGGACGGTCCTTGATGCCGTGCCAGTCCGAAACGACCACGCCGTCAAAGCCCCATTCATCGCGCAACACCCCATTGAGGAGCCAGGGGTCCTGCGAGGCCTGCACGCCATTCAGGCGGTTATAGGAGGACATGATCGTCCAGGGTTTGGACTGCTTGATGGCGATCTCGAAACCCTTAAGGTAAATTTCCCGTAACGCCCGCTCTTCAACGACGCTGTCCATCGTGGTGCGTTCGACTTCGGAATTGTTGCAGGCGAAATGCTTGAGCGAGGTGCCGACGCCCTGGGACTGGATGCCCTCGATGACTGCGGCCGAGAGCTTGCCGGTGACCAGTGGATCTTCCGAGTAATATTCATAGGAACGGCCGGCAAGCGGCGTACGGCGCAGGTTGATGCCGGGGCCGAGCAGCAGATGGACGCCCATGGCGCGGCATTCCTGGCCGAGCAACACGCCAAGCCGCTGCATCAGATCCTCATCCCAGCTGTTGCCCATGGCTGAACCGTTGGGGAAGCAGGTCGCCGGCTTCATTTCGCCCCAGGCGATGGCGACGTCGCTGGCGCGCTGGTTGACCACCGACAGGAAGGCATCGAGGTCCATGCCCCCGCGTTCATCGCTGTCGATCTGCGGGATCGAATAACGTACGCCGTAGGTGCCATCGGTCATGACGATCGGCTTGATGCCGTAAGCGGGAACCGCCGCAGTTTTCCACATTCCGAAGCCGGAAAGCAGATCGACCTTTTCCTGGTTGGTCATCGCATCGACGATGGAAGCGATCGTCTGGTCCGCGGACTGGTTCTTCGCTAGCATACTGGACTCCGTGATGCGGCACTCACCGCACTGGCCGGGCGGCGTTTGGCATGCACCCTGTCAGCCGACGATCAAAAAGAAAAATAGGATATTCGGAACTGGTGCTTTGAAAAAAGCGAGCCTAGCTCTGCCCCGTCCGACGCAGGTTGAGGATCGGAGCTTCCATGCCGGGCACGTAACTGTCGGAAATCAGCTGGCTGCAGTGCTCTTCGAAAGTCCGCACCAGCCGGGTGGAAACTTGCTGGCCTACGCGGATCAGGCCAATGCGCATCGGCTTGTGATCACCCGACAGACGGAGACCGACAAGCCCCCGGCCATCCAGCGCCGCCTTGTTCTTGGGCCGGACGTTGGCAAGCGTATAACCATACCGGCTGGCGACCATCGTGCGGATGACCTCCTGATGCTGCATCTGAGCAACAATATTCGGGTTGGCACCGGCAGCCGCAAAAAGCCCTAAGAAATAATCCCGGGACAGCGGTAGATCGAGCAAGATGAACTCGTGCGCTTCCAATTCGGCAAGCGAGATCGCCGAACGCTCCGCCAGTGGATCGGTCTCGGCTACCTGGACGTAAGGCGACAGTTCGGCAAGCGGAGTAAACTCGAAGCCTTCGGGAACTGACAGATCGTAAGAAAGTGCAATATCAAGTTCAGCACGCTCCAGCCGCGTCAGCAGCGTACGATGATCCGCGACAGTCGGCCGGACCGTTACGCCGGGATAGGCAGCCTTGAAGCTCTGGCTGACTTCCGGCAGCAACATGGGCGCAAAGGTCAAAAGGCAGCCGAGCGACAGAGTTCCGCGAATCTGGTCTGTCGCTTCGGACGCCGCCGTATAGAGGTTCTGGGCCTGCTCGATCACTGCCTTGGCTTGGAGCAGCAGTTTCTGGCCGGCCGGTGTCAGTGACAGGCCCTGTGCGTGGCGCCGCAGGAAAAGCTGGGTGTTAAGCTCGATTTCCAGCTGCGAGATCGCGGTGGAGATGGAGGGTTGCGAAACACGGATGCGATCCGATGCAAGCGTGATGGAACCGGCCTCGGCGGTGGCAATGAAATATTCGAGCTGACGCAGTGTGAAACGCATTTCAGGCCCCGATGCCAAATGTCACGCCCGAAGGCCGACGGGTAAGCCCATGCCAATGCGAAGGGATGGAGGCCAGCTTATTATTTGCGCTTTTCCAAAATGTAAATGTTCTCCTGCAGCCTGACCTGGCGACAGCGCTTCGCCGCGCCGCCTTGCCCTGCTTTCGCCAATCCTAACCAGTGCTGCAACAAATCGTAATTTTCCGAATGCCAACCGTTCGATAGAGCGGAACCATAGCTGACGCCGTTCGGCGGGTCTTGGCGAAACAGAAAAGGGCGAGTGCATGTCAGTCGAGAAGATCCATACGTTGGTTGTCGGCGCCGGCCAGGCAGGTGTGGCCATGAGCGAACACTTGAGCCGCAACGGCGTCGACTACATCGTGCTGGAGCGCGGCCGCATTGCCGAACGCTGGCGTTCGATGCGCTGGGATTCGCTCGTTGCCAACGGTCCCGCCTGGCACGACCGCTTTCCCAGAATGGATTTTCCCGGCCACCCGGATGCGTTCGTGCCCAAGGATGGCATCGCCGATTATTTCGAAGCCTATGCCGACATGCACAAGGCGCCGATCCGCTGCGGTGTCGAAGTCACCAAGGTCGAACGGCTTGAAGACCGCCCCGGCTTCAGCGTCGAAACATCCGACGGCGCGATCGAAGCCCTCAACGTCGTCGTAGCCACCGGACCGTTCCAGAGCCCGAGCATTCCGCCGATCGTGCCCGCGGATACCGGCGCCAGGCAGATGCATTCGAGCGAGTACCGCAATCCCTCCCAGCTTGCAGACGGCGCCGTGCTGGTCGTCGGCGCCGGTTCGTCTGGCGTCCAGATTGCCGAGGAGCTGATACTTTCCGGCCGCAAGGTCTACTTATCCATCGGCCCGCATGACCGCCCTCCCCGCGCTTATCGCGGCCGCGATTTCGTCTGGTGGCTCGGTGTTCTCGGCAAATGGGACGCGCAGGCGCAGGCTCCCGGCTCGGAGCATGTGACCATCGCCGTCAGCGGTGCGCACGGCGGCAAGACAATCGACTTCCGCCGCCTGGCATCGCAGGGCATGGTGCTTGCCGGCATGACCGCCGCATACCGTGAGGGATCGGTTTCCTTTGCCGACGATCTTGCACGCAACCTCGATCGCGGCGACCAGAATTACCTGTCGCTGCTCGACGAGGCAGACGCTTTTGTCGCCCGCAACGGTCTCGATCTTCCGCAGGAGCCGGATGCGCGTATCCTCGGGCCTGAAGTCGACTGCGTCACCAACCCGCTGCGCGAGCTGAACCTGCGCGACGCCGGTGTCACCACCATCATCTGGGCGACGGGCTTTGTCTCGGACTATAGCTGGCTGAAGGTCGATGCCTTCGACGCGGCCGGCCGCCCCAAACACCAGCGCGGCGTCTCGGCAGAAAAAGGCATCTATTTCCTCGGCCTCCCGTGGCTCTCCGGGCGCGGCTCCAGCTTCATCTGGGGTGTCTGGCACGACGCCAAATACGTCGCCGACCACATCCTCATCCAGGACAATTACCTCGCCTACGCGCCGAAATCCTGATGGACCGGCAGAGACCTGCCGGCATCCCGCATGAACCATCCGATGGAGAGAGAATGACACATACGCGCATTCGCAAGTTCAACACCAAGGAAACCTATCCCGAGCAGAAGCTCGACAACGACCTCTGCCAGGCGGTTGTCGCTCGCGGCACCATGATCTTCCTGCGTGGCCAGTGCCCGCAGGACCTCGACACCGCCAAGACTATCGACAGCCATGATCCGGTCGAGCAGACGCACAAGGTGATGCAGAACATTCGCCAACTGGTGCAGGAATCCGGCGGCCAAATGGAACATGTGACAAAGCTAGTTGTCTATCTGACCGACGTTCGCCACCGCGAGGCCGTCTACCGGACCATGGGCGAATATATCAAAGGCGTCTTCCCGGTCTGCACCGGGCTCGTCGTCGTGGCGCTGGCACGGCCGGAATGGCTTGTGGAGATTGATGCGACTGCCGTCGTTCCGGACTGATAGTTTTTCAAAGCGTTCGGCAGGCATTTCCGGCCGACGCACGCTGCAGACCGGAAACGTTATCCCGCGGTCCGGACACAGGAGTCCCCATGACCTTTTCCATCGTCGCTCGCTGTGAACAGACCGGCCAGTTCGGTGTGGCGATTTCGTCTTCGTCGCCTGCGGTCGCCTCTCGCTGCGCCTGGGCTCGTGCCGGCATCGGCGCGGTTGCGACCCAGAACGTCACCAATCCCGCACTCGGACCAAGGATGCTGGACGAACTTGCAAAGGGTGCAAGCGCGGCGGACGCCGTGACCTCGGCGCAACAGAGCGATGATTTTCCAGACTATCGCCAGTTGCTGGCGGTGGATGCGCACGGCGGGACCGCTATTCATTCAGGCCGCAACGCTCTCGGAACCTGGACTTCCGCCGTCGGTCACCAATGTGTTGCCGCCGGCAACCTTCTGGCCAATGACGGCGTGCCGAAGGTGATGATCGACGCGTTCGAGGCCACTTCAGGTACTTTGGGTGACCGCCTCATCGCCGCGCTCAGAGCGGCCGTCGATGCGGGCGGCGAAGCCGGCCCGGTTCAGTCGGCGGGCCTGCTGATTGTCGACAAGGAAACCTGGCCCTATGCCGAACTCCGGATCGACTGGCTGGACGATGGCTGCCCGATCGCAGCAGTGGCGCGGGCGTGGGACGTCTACAAGCCGCAGGCGGGGGATTACGTAACGCGGGCACTTAACCCGCTGGCCGCTCCATCTTACGGTGTGCCTGGCGACGAATGACGACGATCCTGTCGGGTATTCCCTTCTGGGCGAGGCATATGAACCTCCGGTCTATTCCTTTGCTCTTGATGGGATCGAGCCGCTGGCCCGCTAAACGTCATGTTTTATTGCCGAGGCTCCGGACGTGCTGGCGGATATCGGACGGCTGCGTTTCGGTCCGAAAATCGTGCTCTTTGCCGACATTTCGCAAATAGCCAGGAAATTTGCCTACAAGAATTCGGTTTTGGACAAGCTCATGGTCGCAACTGACCCGAGTGCAAGCGAGTGATCTGTTAATCACCAAGGAAAGCGGCCGTAGATCCGCACAAACACAAAGGCGCGTCCGGCGTCGCCACCTCAAGAGCATTTATCAGTCCACGACTTGGCCTCTCTCGAGAAGTCGGCCCTGTCGCGTATCCGGAATTCAAAGGGAACGTCACCACATAAATCTGGGAGGATAAAGCATGTCGACTACAGACAGATTGCGAAGCATAGATCCGGCGGTATTCTGGCCGGCCCTAGCAATAACGGCCGGGTTCATCTCATGGGGAGCATTGGCCCCGGATAGCCTTGCCTCAGTCACACAATCCACGCTTTCGGCGATCATCAATGGTTTCGGATGGGGCTTTGTTGTCTCGACCGCGTTGTTCCTGGTCTTTGCCGGCTTCCTGGCGATCAGCCGTTTTGGCAAGATCAGGCTTGGGGCTGATGACGAGCTTCCGGAATTCCGGACGGTTTCGTGGGTATGCATGATGTTCAGTGTCGGCATGGGCATCGGCCTGATGTTCTGGGGTGTTGCCGAGCCGGTTTTCCATTTTGGCGCCCCGCCTCACGGGCTGGCGGTCGCGCAATCCAAGGAAGCCGCTCTGCTCGCGATGAAATATTCCTACTTTCACTGGGCCCTGCACCCTTGGGCCATCTATGCGATTGTCGGTCTGGCGATCGCCTACTTTACCTACCGCAAGGGCTTGCCCATCCTGATTTCAAGCGCGTTTACCCCCCTGCTGGGCAAGGCGGTGAATGGACCGATCGGTAAGACGATTGATATTCTCGCCGTCATCGCCACACTGTTCGGCACGGCGACGTCGCTTGGACTTGGTGCACAGCAGATCAACAGCGGTCTGAATTTCCTCTGGGGAACTGGTGAAGGGACAGGCATTGCCCTTGCGATCATCGCGGTGCTGTCGATGCTGTTTATCCTGTCGGCAGTGTCCGGGGTGGGCAGGGGCGTACAATTCCTGAGCAACATGAACATGGTGGTCGCCGCCGCGTTGCTGGTGTTCCTGGCTATCGTTGGACCGACCATCTTCATCCTCAACACCTTCACCGAAGCGCTCGGCGACTACCTGGCCGATCTCGTCACAATGTCGTTCCGCACCGCCGCCTTCAGCGACGGCAAGTGGCTGGGGAGTTGGACGATCTTCTACTGGGCCTGGTGGGTGTCTTGGGCGCCTTTCGTCGGCGTCTTTATCGCGCGCATCTCAAAAGGGCGCACCATCCGCGAATTTGTCATTGGCGTTCTGCTCATTCCGAGCGGCGTGACCTTCCTTTGGTTCACCATCATGGGCGGTACGGCGCTGCATTCGGAACTGATGGGGGCTGGTGGGCTTGTCGAGGCGGTCAACAATCAGGGTGCCGCCATCTCACTGTTTGCGCTACTCGAACAATATCCGGGAACCGCGGTCACTTCGTTCCTCGCGATATTCCTTGTTGCGATCTTCTTCATCTCGGGAGCGGATGCCGCCTCGATTGTGATGGGCATGCTGTCGTCTCACGGCGCACTTGAGCCTGCGCGTGGCGTCGTCGTCCTCTGGGGCGTCCTTGCCGGCGCGTCGGCATGCGTGTTGCTGGTGATGGGAGGTTTGCAAGGCCTGCAGACCGCGTCGATCATCGCGGCAGCACCCTTCCTCGTCGTTATGGTCGGGTTGTGCATCTCCCTGTGGATCGCGCTGCTGGACGACCTCGAAGGGCGCAGCAAACTGGCCCCACCCCTGCCCGAAGGCCCGCCTTTAGGCGAAGCACTCGCGGCTCAGTAGGTCACCGCGTTGTCACCCAAGCAACCAACCAATCGCACCCTAAACTGAGTTTCAGGTGCGATTGGCAGGAAGCGTACGCCGGTTAAATTCACCCCCTGCCACGTTTTTATCCTGACCCCACGCGGGTCATTGCTTACAATGACCACGATGCTCAAGCCGTCGAAGACCACATCCGCGAAACCGAACGCACCCGGCTGCGTGCACTGGTGGCCGCCTGTGCCTGCTTGAACAATAGCAATTATTTAACCTGGCGATCGGCGCCGGGACTCCACATGCAATCTTCAATGATGAGCGCTCGGGCATCCCGCCAACCAGGATGTTAGGGAGAATGGATCGCGCTTAAAAGGAACATCGAGCGAGAAGATATGGTACTCGATCACTTGCCGTGAACAGAGACCTCTATCAAGTGACGGTGCGCTTCGATCACCGGCTCGAGTAGGCTCCGTGAAACCTCCGTCGGAAGATCAAGCCTGGTATGGCAGCTCCAGTTGACCCCTAGGCAGGCGAAAGCCTTCTTGTAACCTTTCTGTACGATCGTGGATAATTCACCCGCTTCCGATAATACGCGCTGCGGATCGTCCAATCCTGGCAAACCGGCAAAAGCTGCCCCTGCCGCTTCGTGCAAGGCGGGCGTCACCATGCAAATGCGGTTGAAATCCGCAACGTCAAGCATTCGACCACCACGAATTTCTGTTCGAGCGCGAGACGCTAGTCCCGCGCCAAAATGCGCCCAAACATCTGTCTTATCGGGTGCGGGCGCCAGGTCCAACACCGCGTGAGTCCCTGCAAACCTCAGCTCATGGGCTCCGCTGTTCATCAAGAACAAGGAATGCGCGGGAAACGCTCTTGGCAGCCACCTGGCGATCTCAAGAAAACCTGCCGTACCAGTGCCGCGTTCGACCGAGCATGTGAAGAAACCAGATCGAGGAGTGGACAACACAATCCATCGATCGCCACGAGCCATCCGCGCGACCAACGTTGGACTATCGCCTGTTTCCACGTCTCCGGTTAGGTAGAGCCTTACAGGTTGTCCGGCAGAAGCCATCGCCGCGTAGCAAGGCAAATCAAGCGGACGGCCAACGGCCACGGGCAACGGAACGAACGGCCGGTCCGCATAAGAGTTCAGGCCGACAATCTCGCCGGTCGGGCCGAACGGCAGAATGATTGCAGCCAGAGCGTCGGCTTTTGTAACCGCTTCCAAGAGTGGTCCAACGACTGACGTCCAGATCGCGGCATGACGACCATAGGGCAGCAGAATGACGGCAATGCGGCCTGCCGCTCGTTGTGCGTCAGAAAGGCTATGAACCATCGCCAATCGCCCCTCCACGCCATGATCCGGTGTTGGGAAAACAACGGGCTGAGGGTAGACCTCAACCGAGGAACCCTGGCCTACCAGCTCACATCGACGCGACCGAAATGTCGGCACAGGAACGGGTATCGTCTCTAGCTGATATCCAGCCTTGGAAAGCTCGCCGGCGATCCAGCTTGCCGTGGCGTGATCCCCAGCACTGCCGGCCGCCTTGTCCCCAAAGCCGGCGTGGGTGAGAAGATCATCCCACAAGCGATTGCCATCCAACATCACTCGCGCTGCCTCACTTGTACATTACTGTCGCACGCTTGAGCATTTCGGCTCGAACCGTTGCGTCCTCCTGCGTGCCGAGCAACGGAGCTTGCAAAAAATCTTTGACGTTAGGAGGATACCGATCCTCAAGACCGGCAACCGTCGGGCGCCGTGCGGAACCTGCATAAATGAGTTGGGCTTTGTCAGAGAGGAAGAAATTCAAGAGCACCCGGGCAGCATTGGGATGTGGCGCGTTCTTGACAACGGCTCCATCGAAGTTGCCGTAAACAAGACCCTCGGACGGAATAATGACTTCAAGAGGCAAACCCTTGTTCAGCAGCGTATCGGGCAGAATGAAGGGAATGTAGATCGGGTACTCACCGCGCGCGACACGACGAGGGCTGTCTCGAATTTCACGAGTGAAGGCGGGCTTGTTTTCAGCAAGGCGCTTTTGATAATCCTCGCCGAGTTTGTCGTAGGTTACCGCAAAAAACAGGCCGCCGCCTCCAACGGAGCGAAAATCGTCGGATAGGATCTTGCCCTTCCAAGCAGGATCCGCGAGATCCGCCCAGCTTTTCGGGCGTTTCTCCTTCGGCATTGAAGCATTGACCACGATACCCATGCTTTGCGAAAAGATCGGCAGCCTCAGCTCGCTTCCTGCAAAGTCGGGCGCTAGCCGAGTTGCATTGGGTATGGCGCCGTGTTTATCGAGCACGCCCATCGCCTCGAGCGACACGGAACCTCCGCTGAAGGACATGTCCGCGACACCTCGGTTGGTCGCCAGTTCGAGACGCAGCTTCTCAAATAACTCACTCCCTCGAAGTTCGAGCTTCAGCGCCTTGATCCCGTACTCGTCGGTGAATGCAGACAAGATCTCGTCAAGCTGAGGAACGCCGACCTGCGACGTGTAGAGCGTGACAGTTCCTTCCTTCTTCGCCGCCTGGACAACGTCCTCCCAGGGTTGTTGAGCATGGGCAACAGTCGCCAAACCCATGGCCAGGCTGGCCAGGGCAAAGCTTCTCAACATTTTCGAAATCATCACGTCCTCCTCAAGATGATGCGTCTGCACGATTGAACAACAGGACAGCCAGGTTGTTTATCTGGATGGTGCTTTCGGCTGATTTCTTCCGGCGCGGCTTCTGGATTGTCGGCACAACTATCGGTCTTCTGCAGAGATCCGTTTTGCGAACGAAGTGTCGCTCGCAGCTCTTTAAGTTCTTGGTGTCTCCTTCACCGACAGGTTCCGTTCGTTCTTGGCATCCTCCCGAGTCTGCCGTCGTCTACGACACCTCAACCTTACGAACGCCAGATAGCTTCGAGAAGGCAGCAATATGCCAAGAGTGCTTTCGCGAAGACAGAAAGATCCAGATTCGAGTCCCGCTATGTCGCCGGTGAGGCAGCTCTCAGCTTTGCCGATTTGAGAAAGATGTTTCACTCACTAAGGCTGTTTACTCCAAACCGGGAGCCGGTAACCTGACCGCGAGACTGGGAGGCAAGGCGTGGAGAACAATGAACTCGTTGCGGTGCGGCTTCTGGACCGGCCTATCATCGTGCCCGCCATGTCGCCGCGGATCGGGACTAACATCAATGGACCGAGCCTGATCAGGGTCCCTCCTTGGGTAGAGCGCCCCCTGGGACGTTACTATCTCTATTTTGCCCATCATCGAGGAGATCATATCCGCCTTGCATATGCAGATCATCTGACAGGCCCGTGGATCATCTACGAGGACGGAACGCTTCCTCTTTCGAAATCCGGTTTCACCCACCATTTGGCGTCCCCGGAGATCGTCATCGATCATCAAAAGAAGCAATTCCGCATGTTTTTTCACGGCGGCGACGAGATCAAGAACCAGTTTACACGCTTGGCGGTATCGCCTGATGGCATCCACTTCACAGCCCAACCTGACAATCTGATGAACCCGTACGCCCGGTTATTCACTCACGGTCCTTGGGTATACGCGATTACGATGCCAGGGCAGATTTATCGGTCATCTGACGGAATCTCTGGATTTAGCGCTGGGCCTATGCTGTTCACGCGTCACATGCGCCATTCCGCAGTGTGGATAGAAGACAATGTCCTTCACGTGGTCTATAGCAATCGAGGCGATGCTCCTGAGTGCCTGCTGTACGCACAAGTGCGGCTCGACGGTGAATGGTTGACATGGCGGGAAGAACCCTCAAGGATCTTACTTAGGCCAGAGCGGGATTGGGAAGGCGGACAATTTCCCATCGAACCATCCGTGATTGGTCCTGCGGATGAACCTGTAAGGCAACTTCGTGATCCAGCGGTCTACGAAGAAGATGGAAGGCGTTACCTGATCTATTCTGTCGCCGGCGAAGCTGGGCTTGCTCTGGCGGAAATCCATAGCCGTAAGCTCGAACCAGAATGAAAACCTTAGCCTTGTTCTCCCGCAAGACCGGTACATGCAGTTGGCATTTCGGGGCTCCGCAGCATGTGGCTAACAGTCCAACGCGTTCTTAGCTGGCAGCAACCGGTATCGCTCCCACGCCATCCGCGTTACGATGCGTAGCTAAGAACGGACGTGGTCGCTGCGTCGTACCACCTACGTCAGGAGGGCAGTATGAAATCTCCAACAGTGAGAGTTATGGCCGCGGCCGAGGAAGATCTGGCGGTCGAAACGGTCATGCTGGCGTTTGCAGCGGATCCTATGGCGCGATGGACCTGGCCGCATACACACCAGTACCTTGCGGCCATGCCGCGAATGATCCGGGCGTTCGGGAGCAGCGCGTTCTCTAACGGAACTGCCTTTTGCACCGACGGCTACGTCGGGACGGCGCTGTGGCTATCGCCCGGGGTCCATTCCGACGAGGAAGGGCTTGGTGCGGTGCTCGAGAGCACGGTTGCGCGCTCTCTTACCCCCGAAACCACGGCCATATTCGAACAGATGGCCGCCTACCACCCGACCGACCCACATTGGTACCTGCCCCTGATCGGCGTCGACCCGGCGCATCAAGGCGAAGGTCACGGCGACGCCTTGATGGCGTACGCGCTCGCACGGTGCGATCAAGACCACGCGCCAGCCTATTTGGAATCCTCGAACCCGCGTAACATTCCATTCTACCGACGCTACGGCTTCGAACCGCTCGGCGCGATCCAGGTCGGTTCGTCGCCGACGCTCGTCCCTATGCTGAGGCGGCCGCGTTGAGCTTCAGTTCGATCAAATAGTTTGTAAGGGCGCCGAGCGCGCGGCACAGCCGCGAAACGGCGATGGGACGAACCGGCGAGAACATTCGCCGGCGGCGCCTAGTCGGGTTAATTGGCAATGTCCACTTTTAGAGGCTTGCGTTTCTATAATCACTGTCCTGCTCTACCAGGCGCTAGCCTTCGGCGAGGTCAGCTTGCTTGTTTTCCGTTTGAGATCTCACGCGTAAGTCTCGGCGAGGCGGCGTCACGAGCGATTCCCAGCCGCAACGGTGTACGGGCGAATGCTTCCAAAAATGCTGCCAGCCCCCTAACCGTCGCTTCGAGGATCAAGGCCCCATTTTCCATGGTAGCCTTTGCCGGATCGCCGAAATAGCCGCAGTCGTCGGCCTGGAAGATCGGTGGCCAGCCGGCCCCGAACGCGGTGATCGGATCGTCCGCGTGGCCCGGCGCGATCCAGGGTTGTACCAGGCGCGCCGGAAGCCCTTCGATCGCCGATCGGACCCGTTCGCGCGCTTCCAGAGAGGTCAATGCCATCGTCAGCGCCGCCTCCTGTTCGCAGGCATGGCCGGTGCGCGGCAGTGCGCCCTTCAGAAGGGGCAGCCAGTCCTTCTCGCCTGGTGCGAAATAATCGACCATGCCAACCGCATGCCCGTCGGTCACCATCTGGGCGCAGAGCGAGCGCAACGGCGCCGAGTTGCCCCCATGGCCGTTGACGAAGACGACGCGCGGAAATCCGGAATCCAGGATTGACCGTGCGGTATCGGAAAGAACCGCCAGATAGGTTTCCAGCCGTAGGCTGATCGTGCCCGGATGGCTGAGGTGATGCGGCGAGAAGCCAACGGGAATAGCGGGCGCCACGACAATTTCCACCCCGGTTACGCGGCTTACCGCGAGTTCGGAAACGGCGGCCGAAAGCAGCGTATCGGTCTCCACGGGAAGGAAGTCGCCGTGCTGCTCGATCGCACCCGTCGGCACCACGACCAAAGCACCGGCATCCCGCTTCGCCGCCAGCTCCGCACGCGTCAATTCGGCCCATATGAATGAAGACGGCGCAAAATGCCTGGGTGCAATGCCTGTCATGTCCGGAACCCTCGCGGCTGGAGTAGCGGGCGGCAGCTTATCCCCGCCCGCACGGAAATTACATGTCACCCGCTTCTTTCGAAGGATTGGCGCAGACGGCGATCACGAGGCCGGCCTCGCCGATGATGTGGCGGTAGCGGTAATTCACGGGCAGGTACATCGCATCGCCAGGCTTGAAGATGTGCTCCTCGCCGGTCTCCTCAACGATCTGCTTCGACCAGCCATGCAGGCAATAGAGGATCACCTCATGCACGCCATCGCCCTCCACCATGGTGTCGAAGTGCGGCATGTAAGTTGTGATGTGGAAGGAAATCGACGAGCCGTGCAGCTTCCTTGTGATCAGCCGATGGCTGAACTCCTGGTCCGGATGCACCCAGGTCAGCGCGACCTCTTCC
Source organism: Neorhizobium sp. T25_13 (assembly GCF_002968675.1). NCBI lineage: Bacteria > Pseudomonadati > Pseudomonadota > Alphaproteobacteria > Hyphomicrobiales > Rhizobiaceae > Neorhizobium > Neorhizobium sp. T25_13. Next base: position 19,202 of record NZ_PVBI01000016.1, on the reverse strand, counting down.
TGGCGAGACCACTTGATCTTGCCGCCAACCCTTTCTTCGCTCATGTCATGACTCCTTCATTGCAAAATTGGATTTCTAGACGCGTGGCGGCCCTATCGGAACCGCGCTTCGAAAGCGTCCCGGACCTCCCAGACCGGCAGGATGAGATGCGGTCCAAGGCCGGATATGCGGCTGAAGGGAATCGGCCGAGGAGCGGTCAGCGGCAAGGTCAGGTCCGCGTCCGCCATCCGGCCGGCAAGCCAGGGACCAATTTCTCGTCCGAGAGCCGTCGTCAGCGCTACGCCGCGGCCGTTGCAGCCGATCACCGCATCAATGCCTGGCTTGATGCGCATCATCCGCGGCAGGAAATCCAGCGTACCGGCAATGATCCCGGTCCATGAATATTCCACTCTGACTTCCGGAAGATCCGGAACCATGCGGCGAAGACGATTTGCAAAAAGCCTGCGGGCCAACGCCATTCGTCCGGGCAGCGGTGGCACCATACCCCCGGTCACCAGCCGTCCGTCAGGAGACCAGCGCAATGCGAAGGTATGACGGCGCGTATCGGCAACCGGGGCCATGTCCGGCAACACGGTCGCACGAAGAGCCGGGGGCAACGGCTGGGTCGCGATCTGGAAAACGCGGGCGGGAATGATCGACGCACGCAGCTCCGGCAACAGGTTGCCGATCAGCGCATTGGTGGCCATGAGCACGCGGCGAGCGCGAACCTCGCCACCCGCAGTCCGCACGCGCCAACCCTGCCCATTGGGTTCGATGCTCTTTACGGAACTGTCGCCGAACAGTCGCACGCCCGCCGATATCGCAGCGCGCGCGAGCCCGTACGCATAGGCCAGCGGCGTGATCTGCCCGCCGGAAGCCACTCGTATTCCACCATGCAGCGACGGCAGCCCGGTGCGCTTGAGCATGGCATCGCGATCGAGCCATTCGGCATCGACGCCCGCCGAGAGCAGCCGCGGCATGCGACCGTGAAGCACTCCTTCCGCCGCGCGCGAATGTGCCGGCTGCAACCAGCCGTTCTGCACAGCGTCGCAGTCGATCTCGTGGCGCTCGATCAGGTCGAACACCGCCTTGCCGGATTCGGCGACGAGCTTCAGCAAGCGTCCCGCATGATCGGCGCCGAGCGCCGCCACGACCTCGGCAGGCCCAAGCGATGTCTTGAGGCTTGGAACCACGAAGCCGGTATTGCGCCCGGATGCCCCGAAGCCGGGCTGATGACTCTCGAGCAGCACCACGTCGAGCCCCGCTTCGGCGGCGTGCAGGGCGGATGAAAGGCCAAGGAATCCCGCACCCACCACCACGACATCGGCGGTAATCGCGTCCGTCAGCATCGCGCATTTGGGTTGGGATGGCGTGATCGCTTCCCACAATGACCCGACTTCCATCACCATTCCTGTTCATGCGGGACCTCAGTGCCCGCGCTTCCTGAGTTTTGCACCGGATGTTCCGACGCTAGAGGTTGATCAGGTCGTACCCTCGCCCCGTTGCAAGCGCCTGGAACAGGCCCTGGCGGGTCTGCTCGTTGTGACGGATCATGATTTCCCGCGCCGCTGCCTGGTCACGGCGGGCCAGGGTTTCCACGATCTGGTGGTGGGAGACGTTGGTCTCGTTGTTCACATCCCGCAACTGGGCGCCGAGATAGAAGAAGCGTTCCAGCGCATCGATCTGATGGGTGAGCAGCTGGACGAGTCTTCCATTACCGGTCGCTTCCGCAATCGCCAGATGGAATTCGCGGTTGGACCTTATGAACGTAGCCAGACTGAGCTCCTCGCCCTGATTGTAGGTCGCATCGGCCAGGGAATTCAGGCGATCTATCTGCTCCGGCGTCAGCTTCGTACAGGCGAGTTCAGCCGCTCCCGCTTCCAGGATGGTTCGCACATCAAACAGTTCGTCCATGTCCGCAAAGGTGATCGGCGTGACCTGGTAGCCACGGCGCGGAAAGGACCTGACCAGTCCTTCCTGCCGCAAGGCGGCCAAAGCTTCGCGGGCCGGCGTCTTGGATATGTCGAAGCGCTCCGCGACTTCGGCCTCGTTCAATTCCTGACCCGGCCGGATGACGCATGTCAGAATCTGGGTTCGCAGCGCATCATAGACCTGCTCGGTCAGCGAGGCCGGCTTTGCCGGCTGCACCACGCGCCGCCTCTTCCTGATTGCGGTTACCTCACCCATGCATTCTCCTATATGTAACTCGGCGTTTCGGCCTGCAATCCAGCCATTGTTCAAGCAGATACGCACGTCCAAAGCGCAACGGATAGACAGCGTTCCTTGCCAGCAAGCAATTCCACATGGCTTATCCCTGACTATTCGCGAGACAGAAAGGCACGAAAGTAATCGGGCGCTTCGTCGTTGAAAGCCTGCTTGCGCGGCAGATCCATCAGAAGTCGTCCACGCTCCATGTAGACGATCCGGTCGGCGATTCGTCGAGCAAAGCCGATCTCGTGGGTGACGATCACCATCGTCAAACCCTGCCTGGCCAAATCCGCCATCACGCCCAGCACGCCCCCGGTCGATTCCGGGTCCAGCGCGGAAGTAGGTTCGTCGAAAAGCAGGGCATCCGGCTTCATGGACAATGCCCGGGCAATGGCGACGCGCTGGCGCTGCCCGCCGGACAGTTCCACGGGATAGGATTGCACCTTGTCACCAAGACCGACCTTGTCGAGCAGCCCGTCCGCAGCCGCCAGTGCTTCCGCCTTCGCAATGCCGAGAAGCCTGCGCATGCCGAGAGCAACGTTCTGCCGCGCCGTCATCGTCGGAAACAGAGCGAAACTCTGGAACACCATGCCGAGGCGACGGCGACGCTTGTCCAGCATGTACTCCGGGCGGGCGATACGACGGGCCGCGTCGGCCCATGGCAGGCTTTCGCCATTCAGCAGTATGTCGCCGCTGTCCGCCGGCTCGATCCAGTTCAGCGCGCGCAGCAACGTGCTCTTGCCCGACCCCGACGGTCCGAGGACCACCACGACTTCGCCTCTGCCGACAGAAAGCGAGACATCGTCCAGTCCCTTGATCGGCCCGAAGCTGCGGGTGAGGTTGCGCGCCTCGAGCACCGGGTCGCGACGAGAAGGCGCATCTGGTCCCGGATCGCCTCGCACTACGGTGCGCTCGACGATCGGCGGCGGTGCGGATACGTGACTGGACGTCTTCAGCGCAACCGCCTTTTCGATCCGGCGCTGGATCAGCATCCAGATCGTCAGGATGACGAGATACCAGAGCGCAACGGCCAGATAGACTTCCAGCGCGCGGGTGGTCGATTGGGCGAGTTGCTGGGAGACACGCAGGAGCTCGGCGAAGGAGATGGCAGCGAGCAGCGACGTGGCCTTGATCATGTAACTGAAATTGTTTCCGAGCGGCGGTATGATTGCCCGTATCGCCTGCGGGAACACCACCTTGAGGAAGATCTGCCAGTGATGAAGTCCCAGCGCCAGGCCTGCCTCGCGTTGATCGCGCGAGACGGACATCAGGCCGCCGCGCACGATATCGGCCATGCGAGCCCCTTCGTTCAGGCCAAGTGACAGCAGGCCGGTCGCGACCAGGCTCAAGGGGACGCCCATCTGCGGCAGCGCAGAATAAAAGAACAGAATCTGCGCCAAGAGCGGCGTGCCCTTGAACACCCAGATGAAGCAGAGTGCCGGCCAGCGCAGCAGCTTGGGCGCCGCCAGCATGCCTGCCAGGACGAAGCCGAGGACCGTTCCAATCGTCTGAGCGACGACGGCAACCCAGATCGTCACCCAGGCCGCCTTCAGCAGCAGAGGCGACTGAACGATATCCAGGAATATGCCAGCGTCGAAACCCACGAAATCAGACCCTTCTCGTCACCGGCAGGTAACCGGGCTTCGCCTGGCGCGACGGATCCACCGCGTAGCGCGAAACGCCGCGCACGGTGCCGCCCGTAGGCAGATCCAGCGGCGACACGAGACCAGGCCCGGCCTCGGCCAGCGGCACGATCGTATTGGCCATGATATTGGCCGCGCCGAACAGCGACTGCATGGCAGGCTTGATTGACATTTTGACAGGCATGGCGCCATCGATCTCGATCCGGTCTTCTTCGACGAGATTGAATTTTTCCGGCTGGTAGTACATGGCAAGCGAGGTGCTGAGCACTTCCCCGCCTTGATGCAGCGCCCGGGCACGCTGGGTGATGCCGATCACGCGGCCGGGCGGCAGGATGCCGAGCGTCGGGTCGCCGCTGTCGACCTCGAAATCAGCCGTTTCCAGATCCCATGCCTCGGTAATCTCGTCGATCTCCAGATTGAGGGCATCTGCGATGCGGATCAGCGATTCCGGCGCACCCATGTGACCCTCGACGCGGCCATTTGCGATGCGACGGTTGAACTCCTCGGGCGTCAGGCCGTATCCGACATGCTCGATATCCCCTGGCCCCGTACCGGTGACATCGATGCAGCGATGGATGGTCAGGCGTTTTACGGCGCTGGTGCCCCGCGCCAGAACCAGCGGAAGCACATCGTACGAAAAACCGGGATTGATGCCGGTGCCGGTGATCGACACACCGTTAGCCCGCGCCGTGCTGTCCAGTGCTTCAGCAAACTCGCCATAGCGAAGGCCGGGATAGAACATGGATTCGGCGGCCGACACGACATTGAGGCCTGCATTCAGGGCATCAAGCAGTTGCTCCTTGATAAGGTGAGGTTTGGACTCCGTCATATGCGCCAGCACGTCCGGCTTCTCTGAAATTCCGGCGAGCGCCGAAGCGAGATCACCGACGATCTTTACGCTGCCGAAACGCTGGTAGCCCGTGACGTCGGCCAGCGTGCGGCCGATCTTGGCGGCATCGGCATCCACCGCCGCGACGATCTCGACGGAAGGGTAGTCGGCTTCGAGTACGCGCAGCAGTCGCCCGCCCATGGCGCCGACGCCGAACAGAACAGCGGTCTTCATTCAGTTTCTCCGGAATACGAGTGTCTCAACCTTTCGCCACCGGGGTCGCGGCGTTGGTCATGTTTCGTTTGACGCTGCCGGCTGCGGCGTAACGTTCGAGCTGGCTCTGCACGATGATCCAGGCGGAATACATCAGCAGGTACCAGAAAGCGGCGACCGCATAGAGTTCGACGACAGCGTAGGTTTCGTTGATGGCGGTTCGCGTGACGCGCAGAAGCTCGCTGAAGGAAATGACCGAAAGAAGCGATGTGGTGCGCATCATCGAGGAAAATTCGTTGCCGAACGGCGGCAGGATCAACCGCACCGATTGCGGCAGGATCACGTGCAGCATGGCGGTAAGCCAGCTCATGCCCATGGCCCGGGCGGCCTGCATCTGGTCGGGCGGCACGCTCTGCAATGCACCGCGAATGATCTCGGACATGTAGGCGCCCGAATAGCAGCCGAGGCCGATCAATCCCGCCTCCAGCACCCCGAGCCGGATGCCGAGCTGGGGCAAGCCGAAATAGAGAAGGAAAAGCTGGACCAGCGGCGGCGTGCCACGCCAAAGCCAGACCCAGGTCCCTGAGAATATCCGCAGGCCCCTGTGCCGCGACAGGGCACACAGCGCCAGGATCAACCCGATGACGGTTCCGATCGCCTGCGCCGCGATTGCGACCAGCAGGGTGACGCCAGCCACGGTGGCAAACCGTGGCTGGGCCAGATAATGCAGGAATGTCTCGACCGAGAACTGCATCGTCAACCTATATCAGATCACTGCGGGTTGAGGACGAATGCATCGACCGGAGCCACGCCCCATTTCTGGACGATCTTGTTGTAGGTGCCGTCCGCGCGCATCGCTTCGAGCGCCTTGACGATCATGTTCGCCAACTCGGCATTGTCCTTCAGCGTCGTAATCGCAAGGCGGTTGGCCGCGTTGCCGGTGAACGCCATGTCGAAGGGCGCCTTGCTGGTGGAGATGTAATAGGCTGCCTGCGGGTCATTCAGATAGGCCGCATCGACCTGCTTGGTCACGGCCGCCTGGATGGCTTCCGAGTTGGAATCGAAGGCGCGGATGTCGATCGCCTTCTTTCCGGCGGCGACCATGCGGTCGCTCTGCGCCTGCAGGTTCTTGTTGGTCGTACCGCCGGCTGCGACCGAGACGACCTTGCCGGCCAGGCCATCGAAGCAGGCATTGTAGCTCGCGGGCACACCGATCTTGCCTTCGCACGAAATGCCGCCCGGATTGCCCTTCGGCACCATCAGGCCCTCGCCCCACTGGACGTATGCGATCATGTTCATGATCTTCAGACGATCCGGATTGATGAAGATCGCGGTGCAGAGGCTGTCGAAGCGCTTTGCCTGGAGGCCGGGGACCAGGCCCGGAAACGCAAGGTTGGTCCATTCGACTTCCTGTCCGAGGCGTTTTCCGATCTCACCGCACATGTCCACGTTGAGGCCGTCCTTCTGGCCATCGGTGCGGATGAACTGGTTCGGAGCCGCGGCGAAATCTGCGGCAAACGAGATCTTTCCCTTGGTGAGGGTCGGCTCCGCCAGCGCGGAGGTCGTCATCATGGCAAGGAAAGCAAGGCACAGTGTTTTTTTCATCATGTCATTCCCCTTTTTTGGTTCGATTTTACTTACTGATTTATTTCCACGTATTACGCGCCGCACCAAAGCGGCGGCTTGCACCCGGAACCGGCGGCTTGCGTCCGGTAAATCCGTAATCCATCAGCCCAGCTCCGCGAGGCGTTTCTCCTGGCGGCGAAGCAGCCGCTCCACTTCGGTCTGCGCCAGCGCATCCAGTTGCGCGCCGGGCTGGCGTTGCGCGGCCGAGGCTATGGCGCCACGCTTGGCCAGCAGGTATTTGCGAACCGCAAGCCCGACGCCGGGCTGCTGCTCGTAACGGACGAGCGGCAGATAGGCATCGAAGAGGTCTTGGGCACGATCCATCTCGCCGCGACCCGCCAGATCAGTAACCTGCACCAGCATTTCCGGGAAACCGAAGCCGGTCATGGCGCCATCGGCGCCGCGTGCGACCTCTTCGGGGAGGAAAACGCCACCATTGCCGCAAAGCACGGAAATGCGCCGTCGACCCTTCTTTTCCGCATCTCGAAGCTTCGAGATTTTCGACAGGCCCGGCCAGTCCTCATGCTTGAGCATGACGATCTGCGGCAGGTCGTCGATCAGCCGCCCGAGCAGTTCGTCGCTGATCTGCACCGTCGTCGCCAGCGGAAAGTCCTGAAGGACGACCGGCACGTCCCCGCCCAGCAAGCCACAGGCCTGGCGGTAGTAGTTCAGGATCTGCGCGTCCGTGCGCAAGTTCATCGGCGGCGCGATCATCACGCCGGCAGCACCCTGTGCCATCGCCTCGTGGCTGACTTCAGCGAGAGCTGCAAGACCCGGCGACGAGACGCCGACCACGATCGGCCTACCCTGCGCCCGTGCGATGACGCGTTGGATGACTTGTCGGGACTCGGCGCCCGTCAGCTTGGGCGCTTCGCCCATCATGCCGAGAACGGTCAGACCATCGGCACCTGCCTCCAGGTAGAAGTCCGTCACGCGGTCGAGGCTATCCAGATCGAGCGATCCGTCATTCTGGAACGGCGTGACCGAGATCACGAAGACGCCGCGCGCCTTTTCGTCAAGAAGCGCCATCGTCAGTCCTTTTCGGTCGCATACCAGCCGGCGGTGGCGCGCGGTACGAATTCTCCGCTGCCGGGGCTGTTGAGAATGTCCTTGCCGTCCCAGACGAGCTGCCCGCGCAGCCAGCTTGCCGCCACGCGGACCGTGAAGGTCTCGCCGTGGAAGGGGCTCCAGTTCAGGCCGTCATGGGAGGCCGCCTCGTCCCAGACGAACGCCCCCTGTTCGAGCGCGACCAGGTCGGCATCGCGGCCGACGGCGATCGCACCCTTGCGGTCGTCGATGCCGAAGAAGCGGGCGGGACGCTCAGCCAGATATTCGGCACTGAGGCGCGCAGCGTCGAAGCCACGCGCTTCGGCAGCCGTGAAGAACGCCGGGAAGAGTGTCTCGAGGCCAGGAACGCCAGCACCTGCATCGAAGATCGAGTCGGTCAGCTTGTTGTCGATCGGCCAGCTCGAATGATCGGAGGAAACGAATGCCACGAGGTCGTCGGAAATCGACTGCCACAAGCCATCGATCGCAGCCGAACGGATGGGCGGGTTCACCTTCATCCGCGCTCCGAGCCGATCGCCGTCGCGCGCGGCATCCAGCCAGAGATAATGGACACAAAGCTCGCCTGTTGCCGCGGCACCAAGTCCGGCGACCGCTCCGGTCAGGCGAAAGCCCGCTTCCGTCGTCAGATGGACCGGATGGACATGCGCGCCGCTTGCGAGGCCGAGAGCCAGGAACTGGCCGGTCGCCGCGAGCTCGGCCGCCTCCGGCCGTGCTTGTGCATGCGCAACGATCCCGTTGCGGCCAGCCGCCTTCGCCTGCGCGATGCGAGCCATGACGATCTCCTGATCCTCGTTGTGCAGCCCGAGCGGAAGGCGCGTCGAAGCCAGCGACTCCATCAGGTCGAGCGCGAGGTCCTCGCCGATCCGCGGGAAGCGCACGGGATTGCTCTCGAACGACGAGATTTTGAAGGCGACAACGCCGCCTTCGATCAGCGCCACCAAGTTGGCCGTGCCCGTCTCACGGGTCGCCGTTCCATAAAGCGCCATGTCGGCATGAGAATACGCTGCGATCGCTGCGACCTTGGCATCCAGACGCTCCGGCCGATCAAGCGGTTCCGGATTGTCATATGGCATGTCGACCAACGTGGTGACCCCTCCTGCGATCGCCGAGCGCGTGGTGTCGGCGATGCCGGGGAGGCCCTTGTAGCTTGTCGCATGGGTTTGGCCATCCACCACACCGGGGAGGATAAGCGCATTCCCACGGTCGTCGATGCGCGCGGCTGCGGGCGCCTCGCCCGTTCCGACAGCGGCTATGCGACCGCCGGAGATCGCGACCCAGCCGTTTTCCAGGATGCCATCCGGCACCACAACGCGACCCTTGACGACAAGCTCCATCGGATCATCCCCTAGCGAAATATTGGAGATCGAGCGCGTTGATCGCGGCCGCAACGGCCGCCTGAACGGGATCGACGACCGGCACGCCCAACTCCTGCTGCAGCACGGGACGATGACCGCCCATGCCGGCACAGCCGAGGATCACGACACCGGCACCCTCCGTTTCCGCCATCAGCTTCGCGGTGCGCGCGACCGACGCGCCGGCCAGGTTCAGGTCGTTCGCTTCCGCCACGGACATGTTGACAGCCCTGTCCGCTGCGAGACGCGCAGTCAGGCCCAGCCGTTCGATATGGGCCGCATGGCGAGCAACCGAAGAAGCTCCAAGCGAGACGACGCCGAAGCGCGGCGCGAGTTGCAGTGCAGCATAATATGCAGCCTCCGCGATGCCGACCACCGGTCGGCTCGTCACCGCTCGCGACGCAGCAACACCCGGATCGGAAAAGCAGGCTACGACGAAGGCATCCGCATCACTTGAAGCGATCGCGTCGACGACCATAGGCGCGACAAGCGCCACATCCTCATCGGTCTCGATGCCGATCGGCGCATCGGGAAGGCGATCGCATACGATCGTGTGCCCCGTCACCGCCTGCAACGGCGCAATGCTCGATGCGATTGCCTCGGTCACCTTCGCCGAACTGTTCGGATTGAGAACAAGAATTTTCATCACAGCCCTATTTGATAATCACGGTGAGCCTCCAGTATCTTCTGTAATATGTCAACTGATATTTTTATAGCGCATTTTTTGAAGTTGCCCGTATTTTCAGATCATTAGCTGATCATTAATTCGGCATATGCCTCAAAATTCTGCCTATGTAGTCATCAAATGCCCGCCTCGGACAGCACCTTCGGGGTACGGGTGGCGTGAAGGCGTGCGCTTTGCCGTCAGGCATCCGAGGCTACGCCTCCCAGTTCACGATGGTGGCTGGGGCAACAGCAGCGTGCTGCAATTGCCCGCGCGCTCGCCCAGCGCCCGAAGGTTATGCTGTTTGACGAGCCGACGTCGGCGCTTGATCCGGAGCTGGTCGGAGAGGTCCTCAAGGTCATGCGATCGCTGGCCGAGGAGGGACGAACGATGCTGGTCGTCACCCATGAAATGGCGTTCGCCCGCGACGTCTCGAATAAAGTTGTTTTTCTTCACAAGGGAGCCGTGGAAGAGGAAGGCTCTCCCGCGGAGCTTTTTCAGTCTCCGAAGTCACCTAGGTTTCAGCAGTTCCTCGCAAGTGTCCGGCAATAAAAGCATTTTCTAAATCGTGCTGTATCCCGCGGTGGATTAGACGGATTCACGCTCGACGAGGGCGCATTCGACCTTCAGCTGGTCATGGCTGCTTTTCAGGCCGCCGGCGATGTCGTGGATCATTTCCACGGCCATGGCGCCCATCTCGAACAGCGGCAGGTGCAGGGTCGTCAGCGGCGGACGGATGAACTGGGCGATGTCGCGATTGTCGAACCCGATCACGGAGACGTCCTTCGGGACGGACTTTCCCCGCTCCTTGAGCGCCTCGACGCACCCCAGCGCCATCAGATCGTTGGCGCAGAAGATGGCGTCGGGGGGATTGGGCAGGTCCATCAGGAGATGGGTTTCGCTATAGCCTGATGACGGCTCCCAGTTTCCGTAGCGCACCAGTTGCGGGTCGAAGGTGAAGTCGTTGCTGGCCAGCGCCTGCTTGTAGCCGCGTAACCGGTCACGCGGATTGTCGAGACCCTCCTGGCCGTTGATCAAGGCGACCCGGCTGCGGCCGGCGCGGATCAGCCGCTCCGTGGCGGCGCGGCCACCGGCGACGTCTCCCGGCACGATGGAGGGCAGTCGCCTGTCCTGGTCGTAGCAATTGACCAGCACGGAAGGCACGGTGAACAGCGCCGCCGGCGGATCGATCTTGCGGGTCAGGATGGTGCCGAAGATATAGCCCATCAATGGCTGCTGCTGGCACAGCGAAAATACGTCCTCGTCGGGGTCCTCGCCCGTGCGAAAAATGCCGAGCGTCACGATAATACCGAATTCGAGCGCCTTTTCCCGCGCGCCCTCGAAAGCGAGCGCCATCCAGGGATCGGTTGTCAGCTCGTCCGTGATGAAGCAGATGACCCTGCTGTCGGACAGGTCGCCCGACGGCGACCTGTTGGGGAGCCTGTAGCCGAGCTCCTGAACCGCATCCATCACCTTCTTGCGCGTGGCTTCGCTGAAGCGGGCGCCGGCACTGCCGTTAAGGATCAGGGAAACGGTTGCCTGTGACACACTTGCTCGCGCCGCGACATCCATCATGGTTGGTTTCAAGGCGTTCTCCATGTCGCTCGCCACAACACCACAAGTTTTCCACCTATCTCCGCATATTCCGGAATCGGTCGAATGCCACAGCAACGATTATGAACGTACCTATGAACATTCCTTGCCAGAAAGTCGAGATGCCCAACAGGATCAGGGAGTTGCGAATCACCTCTATCAACAATGCGCCAACCACCGCGCCAAGCGCATTGCCCTCCCCGCCCGCCAGGTTGGCGCCGCCGATCACGGCGGCGGCAATCACGGTCAGTTCCATTCCCTGTCCGAGATTGGTCGTGACGCTTCCCAGCCAGCCGGCCATCAGGATGCCGGCGAGCCCGGCGGTCATGGCCGAAAACATGTAAATGCTGACTTTCAGCCGCCGCACCGGAATGCCGGCCAGCACAGCCGCATTCTCGTTGCCGCCGATCGCGAAAAGATGCTGGCCCCACCTCGTCCAGCGAAACACCAGCGACATGACCACCGCCAGCACGCACAGCACATATAATGGATGGGGAAGCCCGAGTGTCGAGCCGCCGCCGATCCACAGCAGCAGGTCGTGATCGGGACCGAACTCCCATATCATCTTGTTGTCCGAAAGCACCATCGCCAGTGACCGGGCGGCCGACAGGCTCCCGAGCGTCACGACAAAGGCCGGCATACCGGCATAGGCGATCAGGATCCCGTTGAACAGGCCGATCAGCAGGGCGGCACCCAACGCAAGACCGGCAGACAGCCAGAAGCCCATGCCGCTGGCCATGGCCACACTTATCACCATGGCGCTCAGCACCACGCTCGAGCCGACGGACAGGTCAATGCCGCCCGATGCGATCACGGCCGTCATTCCGATGGCAATGACCGCCACGAAGGCGAAATTTCGGGCGACATTGAAGAGATTGCGGTCGCTGGTGAACGCATCCGTCATCAGCGACAGGGCCAGGCATGCCAGCACGGCCGCTATGAAGACCCAGAAGACCTGCAGGTTCTTCAGTCGGGCAAACCAGCTGTCGTGCCGGGAATTGTTGATGATGTCGTCGAGTGTCGTCATGGCAATTTTTCTCCTAGGCGGCGTCGATGGCGCCGGTGATCAGTCCGGTCACTTCCTCGGGCGACGAGGCACCCGCCGGTTTTCGGCAGACCAAGCGCCCGCGGCGCAGGACGGCGATATTGTCGGACACGCTGAAGATGTCCGGCATCCGATGGCTGATCAGGATCACGCTGATGCCGCGGTCGCGCAGGCGGCGGATCAGGTCGAGCACTTCGGCCACCTGGCGTACCGAGATGGCCGCCGTCGGTTCGTCCATCATCACGATCTTCGGTTCCGACAGCAGCGTGCGGGCGATCGCGACCGCTTGGCGCTGCCCCCCGGACATGCGCCGCACGAGCTGCCGCGGGCGGGTTTCGGACTTGAGCTGCTTGAACAGGTCGGCAGAGACCGTGTTCATCCGCTTGTAATCGATGTATCGGATCGGTCCGAACCGGCGCAGCGGCTCCCTGCCCAAGAAGACGTTTGAGGCGGCCGAGAGATTGTCGGCGAGCGCGAGGTCCTGGTAGACCATCTCCACCCCCTCGCGCTGCGCATCGATCGGCTTGTGAAAGACGACCGAAATTCCATCGATGCTGATTTCGCCGGTAGACGGGCGGAAATTGCCGGCGATGATCTTGGCCAGCGTGGACTTACCCGCGCCGTTGTCACCCATCAGTCCCAGCACTTCTCCCGGTTCGATGGACAGCGACACGTCGCTGAGTGCCTGGATGGCTCCGAAGTTTTTCGAAATTCCTGAAAAGACAAGTCGCGACACGTGGTTCTCCTCCCCCGCGATGGTTTCCTGGCGCGCCGGCAGGCCGCTCTTTGCCCCGCCGGCGTTCCCGTTTTGCGCATTTAATAACTAATTACTTGACTTAATATTATTAGTAAACAAAATCCATCGCACAGGAATGTTGCAGGGGAGTGCGACATGAAACTGCTGGTTACAGGCGGCACGGGGAAGGTAGGGCAGGCTTTCCTGCCGGCGTTCCTGTCTGATCTCCGTTTCGCGGATTGGGAGGTGGCGGCGCTTTGCAACAACAGGACCGTCATGCCTGCAGACCGCCTGTCCGTGGTCGCCGGTTCCATGTCGGGTCCCGCCGTGGTCGCCGGGGCCATGCAGGGCGTGAGCCATGTGATCCACATGGCCGCCGTCAAGGAAACGCCGGAACAGATCTTCGATGTCGCGCTGAAGGGCCTTTTCCTGCTGCTCGACGCGTTCCGCAAATCCGATACCGCCCGGCAGTTCATCCTTCTCAGCGGCGATTGCACCGTGGGCCATATCTTCCAGCGCTACGATGAGCCGATCACGGAAACCTCGGCGCGCCGTGCCTACAAGGGCTGCTATGCCCTGACCAAGACCCTGGAGGAGGTGATGCTGGAGCAGTTCGGCATCCAGTATGGGGTGAATTGGACGACCCTGCGGGCGCCCTGGATCATGGAAAAGGATGACTTCCGCTTCGCGCTTGCCCTGGGCGACGACCAGTTCGGCGGTCCAAGCTGGGCGGAACTGATCGACACTGATGCGCTCGAAGAGTGCCGCAAGGGCGGCTATGCGCCCGTCATGCGCGATGCCGGTGGCGGCTACCTCAAGCGCAATTTCGTCCATGTCGACGATCTGGTCGGCGCGATCCTGGCTGCTATCGACAACCCGCGCACCACCGGCCAGCTCTTCAACATTTCAATGGACCAGCCAGTGGATTACGGCGATCTCGGCGCCCGTTTGGCGGCGCGGCATGGATTACGGCCGATCGAGATCGACACCCCGTTTCACAGCAACTGGCTCGATAATTCCAAAGCAAGAATGTTGCTTGGCTGGGCACCGCAGGTCGATCTCGAGCAGATGATCGATCGCGCATGGCGCTACGAGCGCGCGGACAACGACCCGCGCATTGTCTGGTATCCCGGCTGAGGCATGACGCCTCGATCGGTGTAAGAGGAGGAGGAAAGAAAATGAAAATCAATATATTGGCAATGGCGGCCATGGCAGTTGCGGCGCTTGCTGCGGCGCCGGCGGCAGCGCAAGGCAAAAAGACCTTGGCGATCGTCGTCAAGGGTCTCGACAATCCGTTCTTCGAGCAGATCAATCTCGGCTGCAAGAAGTGGAAGTCGGAGAATGCGAGTAGCGAATATGAATGCCTCTATACCGGCCCGGCCTCATCGGCGGACGAGGCCGGCGAGGTCCAGATCGTCGATGACCTGCTGACGAAAGGCGTTGCGGCCATCGCCATTTCGCCCTCGAACGCGCCGGCCATGGCGACCCGCATCAAGGCCATCGCCCCGTCCGTTCCGGTCATGACTGTCGATGCGGACTTTCTCAAGAAGGACCATGCTCTGCGCAAGACCTATCTGGGCACCGACAACTACCTGATGGGCGTGAAGATGGCCGAGCAGACCATGAAGCTGAAGCCGAAGGGCGGGTCGGTCTGCCTGCAACTCGGCAACGTGGCCGCCGCCAATATCAATGCCCGCGCCCAGGGCTTCCGCGACACCATCGGCGGCGCCAAGAACATCGATCGCCTGACCGGACAGGGCGGTTGGAAGGAAATCGGAGGGTGCCCGGTTTACACCAACGACCAGGCAGACCTTGCTAACCAGCAGATGTCGGATGTGTTCACTGCAAATCCCACACTGGACGCCTTCATCCTTGTCGGCGGCTGGGCGCAGTTTGCCCCGCAGGCCTATGCGCAGGTCACGGACCAGGTGATGCCCAAGCTCAAGAGCAAGGAGTTGATCATCATCGCCGGCGACACGCTGCCGCCGCAGACCAAGGCCTTCCGCGAAGGTCGCAGCCATTCGCAGGTCGGCCAGCGCCCCTTCGAGATGGGCTACAAGGCGCCTGACGTCATGATCAAGCTGATCAAGGGCGAGAAAGTGGCCGATCCGCTGTTTACCGGCCTTGACGTCTGCAACCTCGACGATCCGGGTTTCTGCGCCAAGAACTAGTGCGGATCCCTGCCAGGGAGGTGCCGGTTCGTCTCCCGGCCCCTTTGCAGGATGCGAGTTATTAGTAATAATATTACTAAGCCACCAGATGTGAAACCGTGTTTAGCGCGACCTTTGAGGAATGGGTCGCGGGGAGGAACAACATGAAACGTCTCAATTCACTGATGCTTGCCGCAAGCCTGGTGCTTGCCGCCAGTCCGTCACTTGCCGAGGACAAGCCGGCGCTCGCCTTTGTCGTCAACGCCGCGTCCGATTTCTGGAAACTGGCTGAGGCTGGCGTGAAGGCGGCCCAGGCTGAATTGCCTGGCTACGACCTGCAGTTCCGTTACCCGGCCCAGGGGACCGCCGCCCTGCAGAATGCCCTGATGGACGACCTGGTCGCCGCCGGGGCGGATGCGATCATGATCTCGTCGGCCGATCCGAAAAACTCGATCGGCGCCTTCAACAGGATCGCGGCCCAGGTGCCGCTGTTCACCACCGACAGCGATGCGCCCGCCAGCAAGCGCATCGCCTATCTCGGCTCGTCCAATACGGATGCTGGGGTCCAGGCCGGCGAGATCGCCCGGGCGGCCATGCCCAAGGGCGGAAAATGCATGGGCTTCGTCGGCTTCCTGGGGGCCGACAATGCCGTCGAACGGATCGCAGGCTTCCGCAAGGCGGTTAAAGGATCCGGCATAGAGCTGGTCGATGTGCGTGGCGACGATGTCGATTTCGCCCGCGCCCGGTCGAATGTCGATGACGTGCTGGCCGCCAACCCTGACATCACCTGCATGGTCGGCTTCTATTCCTATAATCCGCCCAAGATCTACGAAGCGCTGCAGGCGGCCGGCAAGCTGGGGAAAATCCAGGTCATCGCCTTCGACGAAGATCCCGTAACGCTCGGCGCGGTGAGGGAAGGCAAATTCGCCGGAACGGTGGTCCAGGATCCCTACCAATGGGGATACCAGGGCATGAAGCTGATGGCCGCCTACCTGAAGGGCGACAAGTCGCAGGTACCGGCAAACGGTCTGATCATCGTGCCGACCAAGAAGATCGACAAGGGCAATGTCGATGCCTTCGCCGCCGAATTGAAGGCGCGCGTGGGGAAATAGAAGCCGTCTCCAAAAAGGTCCCTGCTGCACGAACTCCCGTGGTTCGTGCAGCACCTATCCGTTTCTGCCATCCGGGAGTTTCGATGACGGCCTATCGGCAAAAAGACATATCGCTCGACCTTCTGGGGATTACCAAGGTCTATCCGGGAGCAATCGCCCTCAACAATGTCTCGCTGAGCATTCGCGGCGGCGAGGTGGTCGGCCTGGTTGGAGAAAACGGCGCGGGAAAATCCACGCTGATGAAAGTGCTAAGCGGCGCAATCGCACCTGACGAGGGCCACATCGTCATCGATGGCGAGGAAGTGACATCGCTGACATCAGCGCGCGTGCATGAGCGCGGCATCGCCCTTGTCCACCAGGAACTCAATCCGTTTTCCAATCTCGATGTGACGGCAAACGTGCTGCTGGGGCGGGAGATCCGACGCGGGATGTTCGGCTTTCTCGACCAGGCCGCCATGGAGCGCAAGGTCGCGCCGATCCTCGCCAGGCTGGATACTCGTTTCGGTCCGAATGACGCTGTCTCCGGCCTGTCCCTGGCCGACCAGCAATTGCTTGAAATCGCCCGTGCGCTTTCGATCGATCCGCGCCTGCTCGTCCTCGACGAACCCACGTCCAGCCTGACCCTGTCCGAGACCAAGCGTCTTCTTGACGTAATCAGGCAGTTGAGCGCCGACGGCGTGGCGGTGCTGTTCATCACCCACCGCCTGGCTGAAATCGAGGAGGTGGCGAGCCGCGTCGTGGTGCTGCGTGACGGCCGCAATGCCGGCGCCCTCGGTTGCGGCGAGATCACCAAGGACGCCATGATCCGGTTGATGATCGGCCGCGATGTCGGCCAGTTCTATGAAAAGGCAGAGCATGACCCCGGCAGGCCGGTGCTGGAATTGAAGGGACTGCGCACAAAGGCCTATCCGCAGCATCCGCTCGACCTTTGTCTGCGCGCGGGCGAGATCCTGTGCCTGACGGGCCTGGTCGGCGCGGGGCGTACGGAGCTTGCCCGCGCGCTTTTTGGCATAGACCGCATCGAAGGGGGCGTGCTGGAGATCGAGGGCCAGCGGCTCGTCGGCCATTCCGTTCCAGCCGCCATCGCCGCCGGCCTCTGCCTGGTGCCGGAGGATCGCAAGACGGAAGGCCTTTTTCTCGATTTCTCGATCACCGAGAACATCGCCATGCCGAGCCATGCCGCGCTGTCGCGACTAGGATTTGTCGATATAGGCGCCGAGACCGCCCTGGCTAAGGCATCGCGGCACGAGCTGAACATCAAGACGGCAGGCCTCGGTCGCGCGGCGGCTGAAATGTCCGGCGGCAACCAGCAGAAGGTGGTCCTGGCCAAATGGCTGGCAATGAAGCCCAGGATCATCATTCTGGACGAGCCCACACGCGGTATCGATGTCGGCGCCAAGGCGGAAGTCTACCGCCTGATGCAGGCGCTCGCCGCCGATGGCGTAGCGCTGCTGATGATCTCGTCGGACATGGAAGAGGTGATCGGGGTATCCGATCGGGTCGCCGTCATGTGCCGCGGTCGCATTGCCGGTACGCTCGCGCGCGATCAACTGACCGAGGAGACCATTCTCCAACTGGCCGTGGAATAGGGACTCCGTAGCATGCATAAAAAAGATATCGGATTAGCCACGCTTGTGATGACCGTCGGCGCAATCGTCGCCGTGATGAATCCACGGTTCCTGTCGCCGATCAACCTGGCCAACACGGCAAACCTGATCGGCCTGTTCGGGCTGTTCTCCATTGCCGAGGCCTTCGTCATCGTCACCGCGGGCATCGAACTGTCCATCGGCTCGGTGATCGCGTTGATAGGCGTCATTTTTGTCGATCTAATCGCCAGCTTCGGCGTTCCCTGGCCAGTCGCCCTTGCAATCGTGCTGGTGCTGTCAGCCACCATCGGCCTTCTGCACGGCTGGCTGATAACCCGCCTCAAGCTTCAGCCTTTCGTCGTCACGCTTTGCGGGCTTCTGATCTATCGCGGCATTGCGCGCTTCTACACCAGGGATGGCACGGCCGGCTTCACCTTCGGGTCCGACTTTCCGATGCTGGAATATCTGATCGCGGGCCGCACAGCCGGCGTGCCCCATTCCGTCGTCGCGTTCCTGCTGGTAGCTGTTGCAGCCTGGCTGCTCCTGCACCGGACCGTGCTCGGCCGGCATCTCTTTGCCGTCGGCAAAAATCCAGAGGCGGCGAGTTTTTCAGGTATCGACACCACCAGGGTCATCATCCAAGCCTATGTGCTTTGCGCTTTCCTGACAGGCATTTCGGCGGTATTTTTCGCCATGTATACCCGCTCTGTCCAGCCTTCATCCCATGGCAATTTTTACGAGCTGTACGGCATAGCCGCCGCGGTCCTGGGTGGCTTCTCCCTGCGGGGCGGCGAGGGGTCGATCATCGGCGTGGTGCTGGGCGTGATCCTGCTTCAGGTCCTGCAAAATCTCGTCAATCTCCTGGGCATCCCCTCTTCACTGAATTTCGCCGTCATGGGCAGCGTCATCCTTGCTGGCGTGATCGCCGACACGCAGTTTTCCCACTACCGGGACGCCCGCAGGCAGGCCATTGCCATGGCCGCCTTGGAAGACGGTGGCAAGCCTCAAGCGTAAGCTGAGAGCTTCCGACGGAGGCTATGATTGCAGGTGACCTGAGACGCAAGTTTCCTCCGGGAAGGCGTTTTGTGCTAGCCACGTGCTAGGGATAGAAACGACTTCGGCCTCCCGAAGGAGGCCGACAAGTCGTTGAAGTTTGTAATATTTGGTGGCGGGGGCCTGATGGCATGGAGACTTGTAAATTCTCAGCCTCAAGTCGGTCCGCTTACCCCAGAAGCGACGATTATGTACAATAGTCTCGCCGTCCGAAATGCGGCCGGTGAACGAACCCGCTGCGCGGGAGGGCGCCTGCGGTTGAGGTAGAGAGCGCAGGCCGGACGTCGCGCTCGCATTGAACGTCGTCCGGCAAGGGCAGAGCATGAGGAGCTTCTTCAACAAGGA
>NZ_PVBI01000015.1:0-149008 GCF_002968675.1 Neorhizobium sp. T25_13 | reverse complement strand
CGACAATCCGAAAACGGCCGTCTTCGAATATCTGAAGACCCATCCGGAATTCGAGATCGACAAGTCGGTCGAGAACAAGCTGCTGATCACCGTCGCCCCGGACGGCTTCCTGAAGCGCCTGCGCTGAGGTCATCAAGTTGTTGATAATAAAAATGCTGTGACGATAGGTATTGGCGTAAGGTCCCGTTCTGTCGAGCGAATTGAAGAATGACCCCGCATTGCCACCACGTGGGATGCCACGCGTGATTTCGCTGCCCCGGATACAACGGCGATCTTCCAAAGAAAGGCGACAATAGAAATTTGTGCATTCCGATGCACGCGTCTTCGCACCTTGGATCGTAGCAATCGCGAGGCGCTCGAGGTGACCTGAGAAATTTCGATGTAGGTTCACTGCGATAATTGACGCATCAACGTTAATGCAAAAAGAGGGGCTGAAGGAACTGATGGACAGGGCAGGGGTGTGATTGACGCAACAGCGTTAACGCACATGAACGCGTTTGCGTTTGGGAACAATTCTCCGATCCCGCTCCACGTTCGTGGCGGATAAAGATCCACGACCTGATTTATAGACAAAAACACGCGCGTTGGTTCTCAAAGTGCCCAATCTTCGCGCATATCGCGAAGCTTGTCATTGGATCCCATCGGCCGGCTAGATGAGGAAGCGTCGAAACTGAACTCTCTCGGACGGCCGAATCGAAGCCGGCCGCCCGGGTTTCAGTTCGGCTTACGCCCCTTGCAGTCTTTCAAGGTGTTCCCTGCAGACATGTTCCACGCGTTCCAGCAATATGGCGGCCCGCTCTCCCAGCCACGAGAGGGCCTCCTCGCTGATCTCGTAATGCTTCGAGTACCGCGCCTTCACATAGGCTTCGTTGAGCGTGTTGAACCAGGCGCGCTCGCGGTGCTGATCGCGCGGGAACGCCTCGGCCAGCCGCCGGTCCTGTTCCTCGGCAAGCGAGCGCAGGAACTTGATGTTGTGGGAAGGCGGACCGTAGTTCGTGAGCGTGAGGAGGACGCAGGAATAGGCCTGCTCGACCGATTAATGCATAACGAAGGCCGCCAACGAGGTAGAACCTCGAACCCTTCAGGTATTTCGAAGCCGTATTGAACCGATGTTCAAAGTGATCTTTCGCGACCCTCAGCCGATCCGCCGGCGCCAGCGGCTGCAGCTCCGCAAGGGGCTCATCATCCAGTTCATAGAGGACAATGCCTTCCTTACGGATGTCGGAGAAGAAGTACTGCCCCTCCTTCAGGTAGGTGTTCACCTCGCGCCTGGAATGGACGATGAAGCTCACCGGCGTCTCGATCGACTTGTCGCGGATCAGCCGGTCGGCGGCCTTGTACCAGTAGTCCGCGAATTCGCAGAGCCTGCGGTCGTTGACGATGACCAGCAGATCGAAGTCGGAGCGATAGCCTTTCATGGTGAACGGCTCGTCGACCCATCCACCCTTGGCGTAGGAGCCGAACAGGATGATCTTCAGGATCCGGCCGCGCTTCTTGAAGCCGGCTGCCCCCTCCTTCAGCGCGTCCTCGAATTCCTCATGCAGGATTTCCAGAACCTGGGCCAGCTCTCGCTGGTTGCGCGGAGGCATATGATCGAGGGATGACTTCATCATGAACGGCGATGACCTCAGGAAGGACTGGCGCTGCTGGTGCAATACGAACTGGTTGCGTCGCTTGTTTCTACACACACCGCAGGGCGCCGGGAAGCAGAGATCAGCAAGATCGCAGCACCGGCGCGTGCAGCCGCTCTCCTAGTTTCAACGTATCGGTCGTGCGCAAGCGGTACGACTCCGTGGGCATCGATCAGGTCGGGAGAGCCGCCGTCCGGATCGTTGATCGAGCGCACCGGCCGAGCTGTTGCGTGACTACAAGTTGAAGCGGAGCTTGAGGTGGGACTGAAACCTCACCATAAGAAATGCCGACCGGAATCCTCACTGCTTCGATTGGACAGTATGCGGATATTTTATCCACCCCACTGCTCAACAGGGCCGAGTCATCAGCTCACTTATCGCGACGACAAGGTGTGCGCTTTTCCCGCTAAAACAGGTATATAATCGCACGTCCGACTTTAGGCGCACCTCGCTTCGTTCGGTTCCACGCTCCAGAAGACTTCGATCTGGTCACCCTGGCTGCTGGCTCCGGTTTTGCGCTGCCGCGGTTTCGACGAAGCGGACGCCGCCTTCGCCAGAGTCAAAATCCCTCAGCGCTCGTGCCCTTCGAACCCGCTCGCACTGGACGCTGACGGTTGCGCCAGGAGCTGGAAACGCGCCGCAGGCGCCTCCCCGGCTGAGTGGGCACACCGAGTTGCAAGCGATCCTGCGCGATGCCGTGCTACTCGGCGCACCGGGCGACGTTTACGGACCGGCTAAACGGCTTGCCCCGCACTGCTGCAGCCCCTTGTGCTAGACGAAGCCGTTTGGAAACCTCGTATCACGAGGGAGGGTGGCGTGACTGGTGCGATAGCGGACTGCGCAATCAGATGATGAACAAAGGCTCGTCGAACGAACCGGTTCAAATCGCCGTTGCTGGCGTGTTCGAGCGCCTTCATCGAGTAACCCTCGTCGAGCGCTGACTGTCGTAGGCGGCCTGAGAGGGAAACCAGATCATCTGCCAGACGTTGGTTCGCTCCGAAATCCAGTCCTCCAGCCAATCATCGATGATACGCATATTGTCACCTTCGAAAACTCATTCCTGCTCCGCAACGCCATAATTCCTGGAGCGGCATTGGGTTCCGGCACCGGCCCCTTCCTCCAGCCCCGCTCCCCCTCGTTCATATGCTGTACAGGTCGATTGCAGACAATGGCGGCCCCGGATCGGATAACTTTCAGTCGTGAGAATGGAGGCGCAAACTGTTGGATGCTCGCTGTAAAGAGATTTTCACCACCTACATCGACCGTGAATACGGCGACTCGCCATTGGCTATTGAGGAAGCGCCTTCCCTGGCGTTCGAGCAAGGCACTCAGGCGGCGAAGCACCGAGGAGATGCTAGCTCCTGTCCCTACAGCGCAGTTTCTGACCCAGAGCCTTTTCTAGCGTCGGTGGAAGCTTTCGAGTGCTGTTCTATTCGGTGAGCCTTCTGCTGGGCGCGCGGTATCGGTATGGCTGCAATTACGTCGGCCGTGTCGGGACCGGTTTCCAGCACGATGTCGCCAGATCGCTGAAGAAGCAGTTCGACAAGCTCAAGACGAAGCTGCCGCCGGTGAAGGTGCCGGCGAAGAACCTGGCGTTGACTGCTCCCGCGCTTGTCGCGAAATCGGGTACCGCGCGTGGACGAATGACGAAAGGCTGCGGCACCCGTCATTCAAGGGGCTGCACGATCTGGATGATACTTCCGATGTTTACCGGCTGCCGGATCAGGTTGCGGAAAGATTTCCGGCCATTCGGACTGTAACAAGTTTTTGGGTTTGGCGGATTGATTTCTCGTCAGGATAGAATATCGCTGTTGAAAATCTCAGCTGGGGGTAGATGATGAGAAATATGATTGCCGCTTTCACGCTTGCTGTGTTTTCCATCGGGGCAAGCGGACTGGCGGAGGCTTCCGACAGTTTCAAACGGCAGTCCCTATCCAGAACAGTCATGAGCGGTGTCCGGACAAAGCTGGGGCAGCACTGGCATATCAACAACGATTGCAGTTTGGCTGACGTACCGGTTGTCCGCATCGTCGAAGCGCCCAAACATGGACGCGTTGAAATCGTCCGTCAATCGGTTTTCCCGACCTCATCAGGAAAACTTGAGCGATGCCGCACCGTTAAAGTCATGGGTCTGGTTGCTTATTATACCGCCAAAGCGGGCTATGTCGGAGAGGACAGTTTCGTGCTGAGATCGCCCTACGGGGATGGGAAAATCGCAGATACTACGATGAACGTTACTGTGCTGAAGTAGTGAGATGACTATCAGCCTCCTCGGCGTCGGCTCGGGGTTAACGAGCGTCGGCAATCCAGCGCTTGTTGTTCTTCTCGACGGCGCGGATGACCTTGTTTTCGTCCTCGACGCGCCGGGCGAATGCGTGCTCATCCGGGCTGATCTGTCGCCGAGTGCCGCGGCGACGTCGATGACCATCAGCCTGGCTGCAAAATACACAACTGAAGAGGATGCCGGAGCGGTTCGAACGCTGCATGTGCCGTAAGATCCGGGGTACTGACCCCGGGGCTTCACGATGACATGTTGCGCGCCACAGCCGGCCATCTTCCAATGGAACGAGTGTTAGACGTCCGTCAAACCCTCTTTCCGGCCGCATCGAACAGGTGGAAGCGGGCGGCGTCGGCGGTCAGGGCCATGGTCTCGCCGATCTGGATGGCGGAGCGGCCTGGGACGCGGAAGACGACGGGACTGCCGTCGGCGGTCAGGGCATGGACGTAGCTTTCGGCGCCAACCAGTTCGACCGCCGCCACCTGAACTTCGGCCCGGACGGGGCCGGCAACGTTGCCATTGGCGATCACGATGTCCTCCGGGCGGATGCCGATCGTGGCGGCACTGTTGGGCAGTCGCGCCTCGGGCGACATCTTCCAGCCGGCGCCGTTACCGAGTTTCATGAGGTTCATGGACGGCGAGCCGATGAAGGTCGCAACGAACGTGGTCTCGGGCTTTTCATAGAGTTCGATCGGCGTGCCGACCTGCTCGATCCGGCCGGCATTCAAGACGACCAACCGGTCCGCCAGCGTCATCGCCTCCATCTGATCGTGGGTGACGTAGATCGAGGTCGTGGCGAGCGAACGCTGCAGGCGGCGGATCTCGACCCGCATCTGGACGCGCAGCTTGGCGTCGAGATTGGAGAGCGGCTCGTCGAACAGGAAGGCTGCCGGCTTGCGCACGATGGCGCGGCCCATGGCGACGCGCTGGCGCTGGCCGCCGGACAGCTGGCGCGGCTTGCGTGCGAGGAACGGCTCGATCTCCAGCGCACGCGCCGCCTCGGTAATGCGGCGGTCGATCTCATCCTTCGGCGTATTGCGGTTCTTGAGGCCGTAGGCAAGGTTCTGCCGCACGGTCATGTGCGGATAAAGCGCATAGTTCTGGAAAACCATGGCGATGTCCCGCTCCGCGGGTTCCAGTTCGTTGACGCGCTTGTCGGCAATCGTCACCTCGCCCGAGGAAATGCCTTCGAGACCCGCCACCATGCGCAGAAGGGTGGATTTTCCGCAGCCGGAGGGGCCGACCAGCACGATCATCTCTCCGTCTTCGATATCGAGCGAGACGCCCTTGATCGCCTCGATATTGCCGCCATAGACCTTGCGGACGTCCTTCAGTTCAATTCTTGCCATTACTTCTCGGTCTCCACCAAACCTTTGACGAACCAGCGCTGCATCAGCACCACGACGATGACGGGAGGAATGATCGCCAGGATCGCGGTGACCATGACGTAATTCCAGGGGGTTGAGGCATCCGCGAAATCGACCATGCGGCGCAGGCCGATGATGATCGTGTTCATCTTCGCGTCATTGGTGACCAGCAGCGGCCACAGGTATTGCGTCCACCCATAGATGAACAGGATGACGAAGAGCGCCGCGATATTGGTCGTCGACAGCGGCAGCAGGATGTCGCGCATGAAGCGGAACGGCCCGGCATTGTCGATGCGCGCAGCCTCGACCATCTCGCCCGGGATCGTCAGGAAGAACTGCCGGAAGAGAAAGGTGGCGGTGGCAGAGGCCATCAGCGGCAGCGTCAGTCCCGCATAGGTATCGATCAGGCCGAGGTCGACGATAACCTTGTAGGTCGGCAGGATGCGCACTTCGACCGGCAGCATCAGGGTGATGAAGATCATCCAGAAGAAGCCCATGCGGAAGGGAAAGCGGAAGAAGACGATTGCAAAGGCCGACAGGAAGGAGATGAGGATCTTGCCGATGGCAATCGCGATCGCCACCACGAAACTGTTGAACAACAGCCGCTCGAGGCTCACCCCGACCACGCGCTCGACGCCGCCGGAAATGGATTCGTTGTAGTTCTCCATCATGTGGCCGCCGGGCAGCAGCGACAGCGGCGGACGGATGATGGCGCTCGACGTCGCCGTCGAGGCGATGAAGGTATAATAGATCGGAAAGGCAACGATGAGGATGCCGAGGATCAGCATCAGGTGCCCCATGAGGGTGGCGAGCGGGCGGTTCTCAATCATCGGATCACCTCAACCATAATGCACGCGCCGCTCGACGAAGCGGAACTGGAACGCCGTGAGCGCGATGACGATGACCATCAGCACCACCGACTGGGCGGCGGACGAGCCGAGGTTGAGGTTCACGAAACCGTCGTTGTAGACCTTGTAGACCAGCGTCTCGGTCGCCTTGGCAGGCCCGCCGCCGGTCACGGAATGGATGATGCCGAACGTGTCGAAGAATGCGTAGACGGTGTTGACGACAAGCAGGAAGAAGGTCGTCGGCGCGAGAAGCGGGAAGACGATCGTCCAGAAACGGCGGCTGCCGCGGGCGCCGTCGATTGCGGCGGCCTCCAGCAGCGATTTCGGGATTGCCTGCAGGCCGGCGACGAAGAACAGGAAATTGTAGCTGATCTGCTTCCAGGCGGCCGCAACCACGACTAGCACCATCGCCTGATCGCCGTTGAGCAACGGGTCCCAGGCGACGCCATTGCGTCTGAGAAGATAGGCCAGCGTCCCCATGGCCGGATTGAACATGAACAGCCACAGCATGCCGGCCACGGCCGGCGCCACGGCATAGGGAATGATCATCATGGTGCGGTAGAAGCCCTTGCCGCGCACCACCAGATCCGCCGCGGTCGCCAGCAGCAGCGCCAGGCCCATCGAGAGCAGGGCGGTCGCGACGCTGAAGACGATCGTCACCTGCAGCGCATGAAGGTAATTCTCGTCCGACAGGATCAACCGGAAATTTGCCAATCCGACGAAACTGCTCTGCAGGCCGAACGGGTCTTCCCGCATCGCCGATTGATAGAGCGCCTGGCTTGCGGGCCAGAAGAAGAAGATGATTGTCAGGACGATCTGCGGCGCGACCAGGAAATAGGGCAGGATCTTGTTCGGAAAGACGACGCTTTGCACGGGCGGGCTCCCTTGGAATGCGAATGAGGCCGTCCGCATCGCCTGACGCGGACGGCCCTGGCTGCTTACTTGCCGATTGCCTGCTGGATCGCGGCATTGCCGCGTTCGACAACCTTGTTGAGCGCCGTCTTGGCGTCCTGTTTGCCGGCCAGCATCGACTCGAACTCCTCGTTCATGATGTCGCGGACCTGCGGCAGGTTGACGAGGCGGACACCCTTGGAGTTTTCGGTCGGCGCCTTGCCCATCATCTGCAGGAGCGGCGCTTGGCGGCCGGGGTTCTTGTCGTAGAAGCCGGACTTCTTGGTGTCGTCATAAGCTGCCATCGTCACCGGCATATAGCCGGAAACCTGGTGCAGGCGGGCCTGGATCTTGGTCTGCGACAGGAAGTTGAAGAACTCCGCAGTGCCCTTGTATTCCGCATCGCTCTTGCCGGCGAAGACCCAGAGGCTGGCGCCGCCGGGAATGGTGTTCTGCGGCCGGCCGGCACCCTCGTAATAGGGGAGCTGGCCGATGCCGTAGTTCATGCCGGTCTTGATGATGTCGCCGAGGCCGCCGGAGGATTCCGTCATGATACCGCATTCGCCCGACGTGAAGAGCTGCTTGGCCTCCGACGTGCGGCCGCCATAGCGGAAGGTGCCGTCCTTGCCGAGATCGGCGATCGACTGGAAGTGCTTGACGAAGAACTCGGAGTTGACGGCAAGCTTCACGTCCACGCCGGCCAGCCCGTTTTCGTTGCTGCCATAGGAGACGTTGTTCCAGGCGGCGAGATTTTCGGTCTGGATCCAGGTGAGCCAGGTCGAGGTCATGCCGCAGGGGGCAGCCCCGCTGGTCTTGATCTTCTTGGCTGCCTCGAACACCTGCGGCCAGGTTTTCGGCGGGTTGGCGGCATCGAGGCCGGCCTTCTGGAAGATATCCTTGTTGTAATAGAGGATCGGCGACGAGGAGTTATAAGGGAAGGACAGCATGGTGCCGTCCGGCTTCGAATAATAGGCGACGATGCCCGGCAGGTATTGCGACTTGTCGAACTTGTAGCCGCCCTTGGTCAGCACGTCGGCGACCGGCACGATGGCGCCCTGGGCGCCCATCATCACGCCGCTGCCGGCGTCGAACACCTGGATGATCGCCGGCGGCTGCTTGGCACGGAAGGCGGCAATGCCGGCGTTCAGCGTTTCCGGATAGCTGCCCTTGAAGACCGGAACGATCTTGTAGTCCTTCTGGCCTTCGTTGAATTCCTTGGAAAGCTGCTCGACGACCTCGTTGTTGGCGCCGGTCATGGCGTGCCACCATTGGATTTCGGTGACGGCCATCGCGCTCGACGCCATGAGCAGCGATGTGGTTGCGGCAATTGCTGAAGCAAGAACGATTTTCATGGATGTTTTCCTCCCTTGACCATGAACCGAAGATTGGGTCCGACAAGGACCCGTTTTTGCGCGCGCCGCCGGACTTCAAGGTTCGGACGGCGCGTGAATAAAGTGGTTACGCAGCCGCCGAATCTCCTGCGCCGACACCGGCGATGCGTTTGAGATCGCTAACGGCGCCCGGGCCGGCGGCAAGTACCGGGGCACCCTTGGTGAGCCGCCCGCCTTCCGTGGGGAAGGGCAGGAACCAGCCGCCTGCCTCCTCGACGATGCAATAGCCGCCGAGGCAGTCCCAGGCGTGCATGTAGGGCTCGTAATAGCCGACCAGCCGGCCGGCGGCGACATAGGCGAGCATCAACGCACCCGATCCCAGCCGGACGAAATTGCCGCCGCCCTCGAGGAGATCGTTGACGATCTTGCCGACCGCGGCCGGCGTGACATGGTGGTTGGCGCCGATGCCGGTCAGCGCGTTGCGGATCGTCTTGCGGCCGTCGAGCGAAAGCCGCTTGCCGTTCAACGTGGCGCCCTGTCCGGCCGCTGCGGAATAGATTTCTTCGTAGCAGGGCACAAAAATCACGCCGACGACCGGCTTCTTGTCATGGAGAACGGCGATCGAGACGCACCAGTTCGGCATGCCGCTGACAAAGGGGCTGGTGCCGTCGATCGGATCGACGACCCAGGTATAGCCGGAACTGCCTTCGGCAAGCCCGTATTCCTCCCCCAGGAAGCCGTCGTCCGCGAATGTTTCGGACACCCGGTCGCGGATGAGGTTTTCTACCTCCCGGTCGGCGATCGAGACGACATCCTGCGGATCGCCCTTGGTTTCGATGACCAGTGTTTCGCGCCGGCTGAAATAGTCGAACGCGACCTTTCCCGCTTCCCGCGCGATCTTTTCGGCAAGCGCGTGGCGATCCCTGATTTGCTGCTCGTTTTTATTCATGAAGAAACATGTCCCTGTCTAAAGACTTTCATTCCGCGATGATGGCGATGCCGCGGCTCTTGAGGCCGATGGCAACCTGTGTGCCGGGAGGAAGAGGGCGGTCGACCGACGGGTCGACGATGAACAACGTCCCGCCGCTCGTTTCCGCCTCGTATTCGATATGATCCCCGAGATAGGCCGTGTGGCTGATCCGCCCGGAAAAGGCGGCGCTTTCGGCTGGTTCGACGGTGATGGCGCTCGGTCTCACCGCAAGCTTGCCGCGGCCGGGCCTTGCCCCGCGTGCCGGCACGACATGGCGCAGTCCCTCGATGCTGACGGTCGCCTGCGCGCCCGAGATGTCGATGATCTCGCAATCCACCACATTCGCCTCGCCGATGAAGTCGGCGATGAAGGATGAGGCCGGTGCCTCGTAGAGGTCCCGCGGGCTGCCCTCCTGGGCGATGCCGCCATCTTTCATGACGATGATCTTGTCGGAGACCGCCAGCGCCTCGTCCTGGTCGTGGGTGACGTAGACGGCGGTAAACTGCAGGCGCTGCTGAAGCTCGCGGATTTCGGTGCGGACGCGACGGCGCAGACGGGCATCGAGGTTGGACAGCGGCTCGTCGAGCAGCAGGACTTGGGGTTCGAGGACCAGCGCGCGGGCGACGGCAACGCGCTGCTGCTGGCCGCCGGAAAGTTCGGCAGGAAGACGACGTCCCATTCCCGCAAGGCCGACGAGTTCGAGCCCGTGCTCGGCCTTTTCACGCGCCACCTTCCGGCTCAGCCCCGACGACTCCAGCCCGTAGGCAATATTGTCGAGCGAAGTCATATGCGGGAAAAGGGCGTAGGACTGGAAGACCATCGAGACGTCCCGCTCGTTGGCCGGCAGCATGGTGACGTCCTTGCCGCCGATCAGAATGCGGCCGGAGGCCGGGTGTTCGAGGCCGGCAAGCATGCGCAGCGTCGTGGTCTTGCCGCAGCCGGACGGCCCGAGCAGTGTCACCAGCGTGCCGGGCTCGACGGTCAGCGACAGGTCGTGAATGGCCGTGAAGGCGCCGAAGGTCTTGCGGACGTTCTGAAAAACGACGGATCCGGCATTGGCGGGTCTCATGCGATTTTCTCCTGCGGGATGGAAGTCGGGACACGGGCGAGTTCGGCCGAGATGCGGTTTTCGCGCCTTAGCCGCCGTTCGCCGACGATCAGCTGAAAGCCGGTAATGACAGCGATCATCACCACGATCAGCATGGAGGAATAGGCGATCGCCACGCCGTATTCGCCGTTTTCGACCAGCCCGACGATATAGGAGGTCGCCATGTTGTACTGGGCGCTGACCAGGAAGACGACGGCGCTGATCGAGGTGATGGCGCGCACGAAGGAATAGACGAGTGCGGCGGTGATGGCCGGCCTCAGGAGCGGCAGGATGACCTTGCGGATGGTGCGGAAGCTGGTTGCGCCGAGCGTCATCGAGGCTTCGTCGAGGCTCTTGTCGAGCTGGCTCATGGCGGCGATACCGCCGCGCACTCCGACCGGCATGTTGCGGAAGACGAAGCAGGCGACGAGGACCAGCGCCGTGCCGGTCATTTCGAGCGGCGGCAGATTGAAGGCCATGATGTAGCTGATGCCGATGACCGTGCCGGGAATGGCGAAACTCATCATCAGCGCAAATTCGAAAAGCTCGCGGCCGGCAAATTTCTGCCGCACGATCACGTAGGCCGTGGCCAGTCCGACGGCGGCGGTCAGCGGCGCCGAGATCAGCGCGATCTCCATCGTCGTCCAGAAGGAATTCCAGGCAACCCCGGTCCAGACCAGCGAACCATCGCGGACGGTGACGGAGAAAGCCTTGGCGTAATGGGCAAGCGTCAGCGTGTTGTCGAGCCCCCAGGTCTTCACGAAGCCACCGAAGATGATCATGCCGTAGACGACGAGCGTGAAGATCATCCAGGGGATGACGAGCATATGTACGGCAATCGACAGCGGGCGGGGCAGCGCGATATGGGCGCCGCTGTCGCCCTTGCCGGTGACGGTCGCGAAATTCTTGCCCGAAAGCCAGAGCCGCTGCGCGAGGAAGGCAGACAGGGTGAAGCAGAGCAGGATCATGGCGAGCACCGCGGCGCGGGCCGGATCGTTCTGCGAGCCAACGACGGCAAAGAAGATTTCCGTCGAAAGCACGCCGTGACTGCCGCCGAGGACCAGAGGGTTGCCGAAATCCGCCATGCTTTCGATAAACCCGATCAGGAAGGCGTTCGCGAGGCCCGGCTTCATCAGCGGCAGGGAGACGCGCCAGAATGTGCGCCAGCGGTTTGCGCGCAATGTCTGGGAGGCCTCCTCCATCGAGGGGCTGACCCCTTCGACGACGCCGATCAGGACGAGAAAGGAGATTGGCGTAAACGACAGCACCTGGGCGATCCAGATGCCGGTGAGGCCATAGAGCCAGCGGCTGGGCTCTATGCCGAAGACAGACGAAAGGCCCTCGGTGACGACGCCGGCACGGCCGAACAGGAGCGTCAGCGCCAGGCCGATGACGAAGGGTGGTGTGATGATCGGCAGCACGGTCAGGAGCCGCAGGCCCTTCTTGAAGGGAAAATGCGTGCGGGTTGCGACCAGTGCGAAGGCGAGGCCCAGCAGCGTTGAGCCTGCAGCCGTCATGATCGCCAGGAAAAGTGTGCGCCAGGCGATCCCGCAGCGGGTGCCGCCGGCAAGACAATCGAGGCTCCAGATCGAGGATTCGGCGATATTGCGGCTGAATCCATCGAAATTCACCGAACCGTCGAAGTCCTGGAAGGCACCGATGAACATGCTGCCGATCGGATAAAAGACGAAGACCGCGACGAGGAAGATCAGCACGGAGATGGTCGAGACGACGAAGGCGTCGCCGCGCATCACACCCCTTTCGGCAAGGCCGAAGGAAAATAAGAGGACGAAGACCACGGACATCAGGACGGCGCCGGCACCCATCGACGACTGGCCGTCGGCAAGCTCACCGAAGAGCGTCTGGGCGATCGCCCAGTTCCAGCCGGTATTGCCGATTGCAAGCCCCTGGAGCGCGAGAAAGACGATACCGAAGCCGCCCGCCCAGGCGAGAAGCGCGCCGCGCCGCATCGGGTCGGTCACGAATCGCGCCGCGGCCGCGCCGAGAAGTGCCAGCAAGGCGATGAACAACCAAAGCCGGCCGTGCACGAAGATCTGCAGCATCCCGGGAGCAGCCGAAGCCGCCCCCGGGAAGTCCCCCAGCCAGGAGAATGACAGAAAACCCTTCTCGATCCGGTACCATGGCAAAACGAGCATGGCCGCGGCGCCGAAGGCAAGGACAAGGTCCAGTCTGCGATTGCGATTGTCCATGGTCGGCCGCGACCTCATCGAGAGCATGGAAAGTCCGGTCGCGCCACGGGCTAAGCCGCAGCGCGACGATGACGATCGGGATCAGTTGGCGCTCGCGCCGATTTCCTTGTCCCAGCGCTCGAGCAGCTTTTTGCGGGTGTTCGGGTCGCCGTATTTGGTGAAGTCGTAGTCGATCAGCTTGATGTCGGCGAATTTCGGCGCTTCCTTCGGCACGTCAGCCTTGGCGTTTGACGGAAGCTGGAAGGACTTCGCCTCCTTCATGTGCGACTGCACGTCGGCCTTCAGCGCCCAGTCATACCACTTCTTGGCGCTCTCCAGGTTGCGAGCGCCCTTGACGATCGACATCGAGCCGATTTCGTAGCCGGTGCCCTCGCAGGGCGCGATCGACTTGACCGGGAAACCCTCGACCGTCTGGGCCACCGCATCATGCATGAAGACGATGCCGATCGCCGTCTCGCCGCGGGCTGCGGCCTTGACCGGCGCCGAGCCGGACTTGGTATATTGCGAAATATTGGCGTTGAGCTTCTTCAGATAGTCATAGGCCTTGTCCTCGCCCATGATCTGCACGAGCGTCGCCAGCGCCGTATAGGCGGTACCGGAGGAATTCGGGTTGGCCATCTGGATCTCGCCCTTGAACGAGGCATCGAGAAGGTCGGCCCAGCACTTGGGCTCCTTGTAGTTCTTCTGCTTGAAGAGTTCGGTATTGTAGCCCCAGCCGAGCGCGCCGGCATAAACGCCGACAGTGCGGAAGCCGGAACTTTCCGCCTGCTTCTTCGCCCAGTCGTTGAGCTCTCCCAGAAGCGGCGACTTGTATTCCTGCGTCAGGCCCTCGGATGCCGCCTGCAGATGCGGATCGCCGGTCCCGGCCCACCAGATATCGGTTTTCGGATTGCGCGCCTCGGCGCGGATCTTGGCATAGGTTTCTCCGGAAGACAGGCGAACCATGTTCACCTGAATGCCGGTATCCTTCTGGAACATCTGCTGCATCATTTCGCAGATGACCACGTCGGCAGAGCAGATCAGGTTGAGTTCTTCCGCGGCACGAGATGCCGATACGTTCATAGTCAAGCCGGCCGCCAGAGCGGCAGCGGCTGTGAGAGCCAGGCGCATGATTATCCTCCCAGATTATGGTGACGCCTCCACATCACCCGCCTTTGCAAGCGTGTGCAATGGTTCCATGGAGTTGGGGACCTTGTCAATAACAAATTGCTAAAGAATGTGACCGCCAGCCGCATTTGTTGTCATCTGCTTGTTGCACTCGCTTGCAAAAATAGGCATTGATTGAGGCAAGGGAGAGGGCGATGAGCCGCAGGATTTTTGTCAGCGCCAAGGAAGTCGCTGACCGGGCTGGTGTGTCCAGGTCGGCCGTTTCGCGCACGTTCACGCCAGGCGCAAGTGTTTCGGAGGAGACGAGGCGACGGGTGATCGAGGCGGCCGAGGCTCTGGGTTATCATGTCAACCACCTCGCTCGCGGGCTGATGCGCAACGAAAGCGGCATCGTCTGCCTGATCGTGTCCGAGCTTGATACGCCCTATCGGGCCAGCCTGATCCGGGCGCTCACCGGCCAGCTCCAGAGTGCCTCGAAGATCGCCATGCTGATCAATACCGACCGCTC
This sequence comes from Neorhizobium sp. T25_13, assembly GCF_002968675.1. Classification (NCBI taxonomy): domain Bacteria; kingdom Pseudomonadati; phylum Pseudomonadota; class Alphaproteobacteria; order Hyphomicrobiales; family Rhizobiaceae; genus Neorhizobium; species Neorhizobium sp. T25_13. Next base: position 134,780 of record NZ_PVBI01000015.1, on the reverse strand, counting down.
CGACGACAGCGTCGACCAGGCGCTCCGGCAGGCGATCAGCTACCGTGCCGATGCCTCCATCATCCTCTCCGGCATGCCGGACAGGTCGATCACCGACCTCTGCCTGAAGAGCGGACAAAGGCTTGTGCTGATCAACCGCGACGAGGATCGCGACGGCGCGCTGATGATCAACCTCAATGATCGCGATGCGGCCAGGCGTAGCTTCATCGCCTTGCTGCGCGCCGGCTGTCGCAACTTCGCCTTTGCCAATTCGGAAGCGATGACGCCGAGCCTGATGGCCCGCGAGGAGGGTTTTTGCGCCGCCGGCCGCGAACACGGCTTGGAGGTGACGGTGGAGCGTTTCGGCTCCACCACCTATCAAAGCGGCGCGGTGCTGGCGCAGCGGCTGCTCACCCGCGAGACGCGGCCGGATGCGATCTTCTGCGTCAACGACCTGCTTGCCTGTGGCTTGATGGATGCCGCTCGGCATCAGTTCAACCTTGCCGTCCCGTCAGAACTCTGTGTCGTCGGCTTCGACGACATCGAGCAGGCGTCCTGGACCTCCTACAATCTGACCACCTTTGCCCAACCCGTCGACCGGATTGCAGCCGAAGCCGTGGCCTGGCTCGATCAGGTCACACCGGCGGAGACGAACTCGCGAAGACTTGAGGCGGACCTCGTCTGGCGCGGATCGGTGAGGGGCGGTTGAAGCGGTAGGCAAGCACAGGAGAGGCCGCCGTGGCCTGCCTCACTTGACGCCGGTGAGGTTGAAGGCGGGGATCACCTGTCCTTCCGTGTGGAACAGCCGCTCAAGTTCCGCCACATCCGGGCAGACCGGGACGGACTGCAGAAAGGCCGTGTCCATCTCGGCATTGGGGAGCGCGATGACCGCTGCGGCAAGCAGCGTCGTCCCTGCCTCGACCTGTCCACGGAGCTGGGGAAGAAGCGTCTTTGCATGAACGAGATTGGTATTGGCGATCGGGCTCATGGCATGGCCCTCCCGCCTGAAGGCAGGCGAGAGGTCGACGATTGCGCTGGTGTCGGTCTGACCATACCAAACGGCCAGACCTTCGCCTCGGCTGGCGATATCGGCCTGGAAATCCGCCTGTTCGATGGCAAAGCCGCCCTCCGTCGTTTGCAGAGCGCGCGGCGTGACAATGCGGTGGATGCGGATATGCCAGGGGTTGGCCGGCACCAGCCAGGTCTCCACCGCAACGTCGCTCCAGGGCTTCCAGCGAGAATAAAGCCTGTCGCCGGCGATCAGCGCCTGCTCGAGCGTCTCGCGCATGCGGAAATGCACGCCGTCGTCGGAGAGCCCCAGCATGCCGTCAAAACTTGCTGCCGCGAAATGCCGGTCGTTGGCCTCGATGTTGAAGGCGTAGCGGGTGGAATAGACGAATTTCGAATATTTCTCGTGGGCGCCACGCATCCTGTCGTGCTGCTGCCCGGAGGCGAGGACGACCACGTTGTCGGGTGTATGCATGGCGACCATGCCGGGTTCCTTGAGCGGAACCGGGTCGGCAAAGGCGGGTGCCGGCGCTTCCTGTGCCAGCCAGAACGGATGGTCGGCGGGCAGAGCCAGGGGTAAAAAGAATTTCAGCGCCCAATAGGGCGAGCAGGCAGAGTTGTAACTCTCGCTCATCAGGAGATTGGGATAGCCGTAGCCGATCGACAGGACCCCGTCCCGGTCGGCGATCGGAAGCTTCGACCACCAGCGGATATGGCGCATGTAGTAGCCCTTGATCTCGGCCCAGGGCAGGGCCTCGACGCCCGCAAATGCCAATGCGCCCCAGAAGCCGCCGGCGGCAAACCGGTATGTCTGGCTGCGCCCGAAGGCGAGCGCGGCGCCATCCGGGCCGAACCAGTGGCGGATATCCTGCGCAAATACACGGGCACGCTCGCGATAGGCATCGCCGCGCGTGGTGTCGGCCTTCGCGAGCACCGAGTAGATCAGCGCATAAAAATGCAGGGCGAAGGGGATATAGTGGTCGACGCGCTTGACCGGCCCGTCGCGATACCAGCCTTCGCCCAGCCGAAAGGCCTCCGTCTCGTCGAGATACGTCTCCGTCATGGATCGGTCGAAGCTTATGCCGACGCGCGTCAGGCCGAGATCGATGAGAACCCGGAAGAATTTCCAGTTGTTGTCGATGAATTCCTTGTCGCGGGCTGACAGGAGATAGGCTGCGACGGCTTTTTTCTGCTCGTCGCCAAGCGGATCCCAGATGTGTTCGGGAACCATGGCAAGCGCAAAACCGACCGCCGCCAGTTCCACCTGACGCTGGTCGCGATCGGAGATATCGCCCCAATATTCCGGATGAGAGGGATCGGTGCCATTTGCGAGGCCGTGGCGGTAGAGGTCCCAATGCGGGAAGTCATGGCCTCCGGCTGCGAGCGGCACGATGCCCCAGAGCGGTCGGGCAAAACCTTCAAGATCGGCCGCAGCACGATCGAAATGCGCGCCGGTCGCGCTCAGGCGAACCCGTGCGCCGCCTTCGGAAAAATACGGAAGAAGCGGTTTGAACAGATCCAGGACCGCTCTGCCGAGATCGGCTCGGGAAAGAAGAGGGTTCCCGTAAAGGGGATTGGCTTGGACTGGGTCGTAGATCACGGGCAAACCATTTTTCATCGAAAAAAGTGACCCGCGGAGGACGTGTCCTCCGCGGGTCGGGTTGTTACTTGATGGCCTTCACGCCGTCGGTCATTTCCTTCAGGCCATCGCCGATCGAGATGTTGTCGGTCATGATCGAGTCATGCGCGCGGTTGAGAACAACCTCGATCTTCGCGGCATTCGGATTGACGGCCATTTCCAGGAAGGACTTGCCGGATTGCAGCGCGTCCTTGCTCGCCTGGTCCTGGGGGAAGCCGGGCAGCGATGCGATCTTGGCGGTGACTTCCGGGGTGCGGACGGTCGGGATCGTGCCGGTGCCGGCGATGATGGCCGCGCCTTCCGGACCGGTGACGAACTTGATGAAGTCGAGCACTTCGGCCTTGTGCGTGGAGTTGGCATTGACGGCGAGACCGGAAATCTGCGCTGCGGTCGTGCCTGCTGCAACGCCATCCGGATGCGGGAACTTCACGATCCCCCAGTTCTTGCTCTTCGACTCGCCGGAGGCGACCTTGGCGATCTGGGTGCCGACGAACCAGGTACCCATCGGCAGCATGCCGATCGTGCTGTTGAAGAACAGCGCCGAGTAGTGGGTATTGGAGGTCTTCAGCGACGCATAGGACGGAACGACGCCGGCCTTCTGCAGGGCAAGCGCCCGCTCATACCAAGGCTTCAGGAAAGCGTAGTCCGGACCCGCGAGCGTCTGCTTGCCGTCAAGGATGCCCGGAAGCTGGACCGTGGAGCGCCATGTATGGAAGAGCGCCCCGTAGGTCTTGTTGGCGCCCATGCCGCCGGCGAGCTTTGTGGCGATCTGGTCGAACTGCGCCCAGGTCATGTCGTTGGTCGGATAAGTAACCCCGGCCTTGTCGAAAATGTCCTTGTTGTAATAGACGACCCAGAAATCCGAGCGGAACGGCAGGGCATAGATCTTGCCGTCGATCTTGAGTTCGTCGACGAGGCCGCCGAACGACGCCGGGTCGATCTTCTGTTCCGTCATGAAGCCGGAGAGGTCCGAGATCGAGCCGGCGCGGACGAGGTTCGTGTAATTCGGAACGTCCTTGACGGTGACGATGTCGATATCCTTGGAGCCGCCCGCGAGCTGCGTGGCGATCATCTGCTGGTAGTCCTGCGAACCGAGATCCACGGACTCGAACTTAACGTTCGGATTCTTGGCCTGGTATGCGGCGATCAGCGGCTTGTAATAAGCCACCTTGTCCCAATCCCACAGCGCCCATTTGAGCGTCACGGCATTGCCCGACTGTGCGTATGCCGATCCTGCGATCGACGTCGCCATGGCGAGACCCGCCATCGCGAACCTCACCGATCTCCCGAATTTCCCCAAATACATTTCCGTTCTCCTTCCCTGAAGTGTCTCTGGATTAGATATGCTTAGCGTCACCAGCCTGTGGTTCGCGATGCGCCTGTATTGCCATTGGCAGGGCTAGAACCATGACCGCTGCCCGATGGACGCCGAATGTGACGGCGAACATTCCGAGTGAAAAGTTGAGGGTGGCCGGCATGAACACGGACACCGGATAAAAGGCGATATGCGCGAGCCAGAGCGCGGCCACGAATGCAAGCGCGCCGAGCGCCGGCAGCGGACGCACGACAGATGCAATGGCTGCCAGCCGCAGCAGCGTTGGCGCCGAAAGATCACGCATCACCATCAGCACGACCAGGTGGCAGGCCACCACGACGATGAAAACCGTCGCTATCAGCGCAATCGTCAGCGGCAGGGCGAGCACGAGATTGTCTTTTGCGGTCGCGGCATAGGTGACGATCGCATAGACGCCGAGGCCGATCGCAAGGGTGAAGGCCAGGCCCCACGCGGTCGCCCGCCAGAAATATCGGAAAAACGCTTCGGCGAAATCCCGCAGGAGATAGGTGTTGCGGTCTTCAACGAGGGCAACCGAAATGCGGGCGGTCGCAGCGATTGCGGCGGGGATGGTGACGACGAAGAGTGCGGCCAGAATGAACAGGATGTTCAATTTGACCATCTCCCACCACTCGCGCGCGAACGTATCGACGAAAAGGGCAAGACCGGTCTTCTTCGGCGCATTCTTCGGAATGCCCGGTCCTTCCTTCGTCCACATGTTGCGCAGCCACTGCATGGCCGTTTCCTCCCGCTCGCCTAATAAAGGATCGAGCGCTCCGTTTGCCTGTCGAACAACTGCATATTGGTGGTGTCGACGACCAGCTTGACCTCGTCGCCGATCGCACCCTTGAATCGTGGCGAGACGCGCGCGATGAAGCTGCGTCCTCCGGCGACGATATTGAGGTGGATTTCCGAGCCCATCGGTTCGGCGAGTTCCATGACGGCGCTAAAGGGCGCCAGGTTCTCCGGCGCGATATCGGCCGGCGGCAATTCGTGGAAATTCTCGGGTCGGATGCCGATGACCAGTTCGCGGCCTTCGTAGGGTGCGATACGGCTTTTGTCGAAATGCGCCGGCAAGGGCAGTTCCCGCCCGTCGAACGCGGCGAAATACCGCTCGCCGCGCCGCTCGATCACCGATGGCATCATGTTCATCTGCGGTGCGCCGATGAAACCTGCGACGAACATGTTGACCGGCCGGTCATAGAGGTTCTGCGGCGTGTCGACCTGCTGGATATGCCCGTCCTTCATCACCACGATGCGGTCCGCCATGGTCATCGCCTCGATCTGGTCGTGGGTGACGTAGATGAAGGTGGCATGCAGACGCTTATGCAGCTTGGTGATCTCGGCGCGCATGGTGCCGCGAAGCTTGGCGTCGAGATTGGAGAGCGGTTCGTCCAGCAGGAAGACCGCCGGATTGCGCACCATGGCACGCCCGAGCGCGACGCGCTGGCGCTGGCCGCCGGACAGAGCCTTCGGCTTGCGGTTGAGAAGGTGGGTGATGTCGAGGATCTTTGCAGCGTCCTGAACCTGGCTGTCGATGAAATCCCGGGACACTTTTCGAAGCTGCAGGCCGAAAGCCATGTTCTTGTAGACGGTCATATGCGGATAAAGCGCATAGTTCTGGAAGACCATGGCGATGTCGCGGTCCTTCGACGGCACATCGTTCATCAGGTCGCCGCCGATCTGGAGCTCGCCGCCGGAAATCTCCTCCAGCCCGGCGATCATCCGCAGCGTCGTCGACTTGCCGCAACCCGAAGGGCCGACGAGAATGATGAATTCCTTGTCGGCGATCTCAAGGTCGATGTCATGGACGACAGTGAGGGCGCCGTAGGACTTGTTCAGTTTTTTCAGTGAAATGCTGGCCATCGGATTCTCTCACCAATAGGAAGACCAGGCGCGCGACAGGCGCGTCAGGGCTTCCATGTAATAATAGTCGCCCCAGGAGACGCACTCGTCGACGCCTTCGCCGCGGCAGGTGTTGTAGGGCGATTTTTTCGAATAGGTTCCGTTGAGGACGAGGCCGTTGGACATGGCCGGATCCTTGACCGCGTAGCGCTCGGCAAGGCTCTTCATCATCCGCCGGGCAAGCTCGCGGTAACGCGCGGCGACATCGGCCTCGACAAGGTCAGCCATTTCGAGCAGCCCGCAGGCGACGATCGAGGCCGACGACGTATCGCGCGGCTCGCCGTCTTTTTCGGAGAACACCAGGTCCCAGTAGGGCACCATGTCGGCCGGCAGCTTTTTCAGATAGAAATCGAGAAGCCGGTCGAATGTGTTGCGATATTCGTCGATCGGCTCATAGCGATAGGAAAGCGCCATGCCGGCAATGCCCCAGGCCTGCCCGCGCGCCCAGAAGCTGTCGTCCTTGTAGCCCTGTTTCGTCGCGCCACGCACGGGCGCGCCGGTAACCGGATCCATGTAGAACGTATGATAGGTGGAATTGTCCGGCCTGACCGAATTTGCCAACGTCGTGCGGGCATGGATGAGCGCGATGTCCCGGTATTTAGCGTCGCCCGTCTCGCGGCTTGCCCAATAGAGCAGTGGCAGGTTCAGCAGGCAGTCGATGATGTAGCGGTATTCCTCCGCGACACCCTTGCGGCCCCAGGCCTGGATGAACTGGCCGATCGGCTGGAAGCGCTCGATAAGCTGGTCCGCGGCCAGGATGGCGGCCTTGCGCCCGTCCTCGTCGCCCACCAGCTTCCATGCCGCGATGCAGGAGGGCGAATAAAGAAAGCCCATGTCGTGATGGTCGGTCTCGATGCGGTTCTCGATCCGGTGCAGGAAGCTCTGCACCTGGATCTGCGCCGCATGCTGGAAAACCTTGTCGCCCGTATGCTCGAACGCCAGCCAGATTTCTCCCGGCCAGAACCCGGCGGTCCACTGGGTATTCTCGACGGCGGGATAAAAATTGCCGACGCTGGAATGGTTCTGGGACGCGTAGGTGAAGGCCGGTAGATTGCGCCGGATCTGGGCGACGGCGAGATCGAGCGCTGCCTTGACCTCGGCATCGGTGATCGGTTGGGGAGCGATCTGCATAACGGCATTCATGACGTTAACCCTTGAGGCCTGACGAAGCGACGCCTTCGACGAAGAAGCGCTGCAGCGACAGGAAGACTATCAGCACGGGAATGAGGGCGACGACCGATGCCGCCATGATCAGCCCGTACTCGGCGGAATATTGCGAGATGAACATGCGCAGGCCGATCTGGATCGTCTTCAGCTCCGTCTTGGTCAGGTAGATCATCGGACCGAGGAAGTCGTTCCAGGTGGTGACGAAGGTGAAGATGGTCAGCGTCGAAAGTGCGGGCTTCGACAGCGGCAGCATGATGCGCGCCCAGATCTGATATTCGTTCATGCCGTCGATGCGCGCCGCTTCGCAAAGCTCCGTCGGGATCGACATGTAGAACTGCCGCATGAGGAATACCCCGAAGGCGGTAAAGGCCTGCAGGCAGATCAGCGCCAGATGGGTGTTGTTCAAGCCGAATTCGCGCATCAGCAGGAATTGCGGCACCATGTAGACCTGCCAGGGCATGGCGATGGTCGCGATATAACCGAGGAAAAGGGTGTTCTTGTAAGGAAAATCGAGCTTGGCAAAGGCATAGGCCGCGAAGCTCGAGGTCAGCAGCTGCAGCAGGGTGACGATGATCGTCAGCTTCGATGTGTTGTAGATGAACAGGCCAAGCGGGATCTTCGTCCAGATGTCCACGTAGTTCTGCCACTGCGGTTGCGACGGAATCCACTCGATCGGGAAGACGAAGACGTCCCGGCTGAGTTTCAGCGAGGCGGACAGCATCCAGGCGAAAGGCATCAGCATCACGGCGGTGATGACGATGACTGTCGCATAGACTGCGATGCTCTTGGCGGTGACCTTGCGTCCGGCAATCTTCACGGATCAATCCTCCTTCTGTCGGCGGAACTGGACGACCGTGACCGCCAGTACGAGAAAGAAGAGAACGAGCGCAATCATGCTGGAATAACCGAGGTCCCAGGAAATGAAGGCTTCGTTGTAGATGTGATAAACGAGGACCAGCGTCGAGGTGCCGGGGCCGCCCTGGGTGATCATGTAGATCTGATCGAAGACCTTGAACGACTGGATGGTCAGCATGACTGTGACGAAGAAGGTCGTCGGCCCGAGCTGCGGCACGGTGACATAGACAAATTTCTGCCACGCATTGGCGCCGTCGAGATCGGCCGCCTCGTAGAGCTCGGAATTGATGCCCTGCAGCCCGGCGAGGTAGATGACCATGTAATACCCCATGCTCTTCCAGACGCCGAAGAGAATGACCGTCACCATCGCCCAATGCCGGTCGGCTGCCCAGCCCGGCATGTCCTTGGGGTCCAGGCCGAGCGTATAGAGGATCATGTTCACCGGCCCCATTTCGGGGTTGAAGATCATGTTCCAGACCACGGCGACGGCCACCAGCGAAGCGACGTAGGGGAAGAACATCGCCGTGCGGAAGAAGTCGCGCCCGAAGATCTTCTGGTTCAGCAGGATCGCCAGGCCGAGCGCGCAGGCGAGCGTCGCGGGGACCGATACGACCGTATAGATGATCGTGTTCCAGAATGCGGCAATGAAGACCTTGTCTTCGAACAGCCGCCAGAAATTGTCGAGGCCGGCGAAGGTGATAGCATTCGAGCCGTCCCAATGCATGAATGCCAGCACGAAGGCGAACAGGATCGGGCCGAGCGTGAAGACGGCAAAACCGAGGAAATTCGGGGCGATGAAGGAATAGGCGACCAACGCGCTCTGTATCTTGCGCCGGCGGCGCGACAACACCTTGCTCGACCGCCGGGACGCTGCCGGCGCATCACCTGCGGCGATGGTCGAATTCGATATGGACACTTTATCCCTCCTCGAACCAGGATGCTCCGATCGATGCCCAAGGGCCATCCACGACCGCCCATTGTCTCACGAGCGTGCCGCCTCCCTACCGAGGGGATAGCACATCTCTCACATTGGTCAAACAAATTTATGGATAAATCATATGAATTCTGTAGTCATCTTAAAATACGTATGATAGGTGGCGAATGAGGTCGTTTATCGGTCGCATGGAGGAAGGTTGATGTTCAGCGAGATCGCCGGGTCGTTGCCGCCGGTTTTGGCGGACTTCATGCCCGGCGCGCCGATCGGCGACCGGGCCGCCTGGGATGCCGTATCGGACGATATGCGCTCCGCGGTCATCCGGGATGCGGAGGCGGCGCTTGGCCGGCCGTGGTCGGTCATCAAAGCTTCCGACTATCGCGAATATTCGCTGAACGGCAACCGCTCGCGCTTTGAAGCGCTGTATTTTTCGCGTCGGCGGATGTTGAACGATCTGGTTCTTGCCGAGCTGCTCGAGGCCAAGGGACGGTTCATCGATGCAATCATCGACGGTGTCTTCCTGATCTGTGAGGAAAGCGGCTGGCAGCTTCCGGCTCACAACGCCTATGAGCGGGGCGGGCAGCGGTTTGCATTGCCCGATACGGAGCAGCCGGTCGTCGATCTGTTTGCGGCGGAGACCGGTGCCCTTTTGGCGACCGTGGCTGCTCTGATGAAGGATCGGATCGACCAGGTCAGCCCGCAGGTCGTCGCCCGGATCGAGCGGGAGGTCCGGGTGCGCATATTGTCGCCCTATCTCGACCGGCATTTCTGGTGGATGGGCAACGGCACGGAGCGAATGAACAACTGGACGGCGTGGGTAACGCAGAACGTCCTGCTTGCGGCCTTTGCCCTGAAGACGGAACAGGACCTGCGGCGGCAGGTCGTCGCAAAAGCCCTTTCCAGCCTCGACGCCTTCATCAAGGATTACGCGGAGGACGGGGCCTGCGAGGAGGGCGTGGTCTACTATCGCCATGCGGCGCTCTGCATGGCCGGGGCGATGGCCATTCTCGACACGGTGGCGCCAGCTTCGATGACGCCGCTCTGGAAGGCTCCAAAAATCCGCAGCATGGCGGAATATATCGTCAACATGCATGTGGCCGGCCGCAGGTATTTCAATTTTGCCGATTCCGCCGCGGTCATGGAACCCTGCACCGTGCGCGAATATCTGTTCGGCAAGGCCGTCGCGTCCGATGTCTTGGCGGCATTCGCATCCCGCGATCGGCTGTCGTCGGAACACAAACATCTGCCCGAGGAGTGGAACCTCTGGTACCGGGTGCAGGAGCTGCTGGCAACGCCGGTGGCCGGCGGAGAAGCGAAGCCGGCAGGCGATGCGTTTTATCCGGGAATTGGCCTGTTCGTCGCCCGCGACGACCGCTTCGCGCTCGCGGTCAAAGGCGGCAATAACGGCGAAAGCCATAACCACAACGACGTCGGCAGCCTGACGGTCTATAAGGACGGCAAGCCGTTCCTGATCGACATTGGCGTCGAAACCTACACGGCAAAAACCTTTTCCTCCGAGCGGTATGATATCTGGACCATGCAGTCGGGCTTCCACAACCTGCCGACTTTCGGTGGTGTGGACCAGGCTGCCGGCGCGGATTTTTCGGCGCGGAATGTCCAGGCCGAGTTCGCCGAAAATCAGGCGCAGATATCGCTGGACATCGCGCCCGCCTATCCGGACGAGGCACGCGTGCAATCCTACCGGCGAACCGTCACGCTTCGGCGCGGGCAGGAGATCGAGATCGTGGATATCCATGAGGGCGAACTGCCGGCGGTGCTTTCGCTGATGACCTGCGTCGAACCGACCATCGACCGCGCCATTCATTTCGACGGTGTCGGCCGCATCGACCTTGAAGGAGCCGGCGAGATCGAGGTCGACGCAATCGATATCGACGATGCCCGGCTGCGTATCTCTTGGCCCCGGAGAATTTATCGACTGCGCATCCCGTTTGCCGGGACCTGCCTGAAACTGCGGATCGTCTGAGGAGGACGAGCATGGAACTGACACTGAAAGTCGTAGATGTGGCGGGCGAGGTTCGCGCCAGGGCAACGGGCACGGACGAGGCATATCTCGTTTATCGCGACAGCTACAACGAAGGCGATCAGGTCGTCGTCGAAGGGTCCGAGCCGGGATATCTCATGCTCGCGCTCGACGATGCGATGACGCCCGCGATCGTCTATATGAAGGGGCAGAGCTATGCGCTCGGGATCCCCTTTGGTCCCAAGCGCATTCCTTATTCTCCGCGGGCCTTCGAAGGCCGGATCCACAGACTATGCGTCCGCAAGGCGCGGCCGGAGGAGATCGCGGCACGCCGGAACCTGGCGTTCAATCCATGGGATGACCACGCCAACGCTTCCATCTTTCCGCACGCCAAGGCGAATGTGGAGACACGCGGGGAGGCGGTCTTCGCCGCGCGCAACGCCATCGACGGCGAAAAGGCGAACGACGATCATGGCTTCTGGCCCTATACGAGCTGGGGGATCAACCGCGATCCCGATGCGACGCTGACACTCGATTTCGGCCGGCCGGTGAAAATCGACGAAATCGTCCTCTACCTGCGAGCGGACTTTCCGCACGACGCCTGGTGGGAAAAAGCGAGCGTCACCTTTTCCAACGCCGAGACCGCATGCTTTTCGCTGGTCAAGACGGGTGCGGCTCAGTGTTTCCCGGTGAGGGAGCAGACCGTGGAATGGATCAGACTGCACAGCCTGACCAAGGCCGACGACCCGTCACCCTTTCCGGCGCTGACCCAGATCGAAGTCTGGGGACGCGAGGCGGATTAGGCCCCGAAAGTCGGGTCGGCCATGCGGCTGACCTGCTGCATCAGCTTGAAAACGCTTTGAAATCCCTCAGCACATCCCGGTAGCGGATCTGGCTTCCTCTCAGGTGATCGCGCATGGCATTGCGCGCCGCTTCCTCGTTGCGATCTGAGATTGCCACGACGATCGCTTCATGTTCCGTATGGATCATGCGGCGGTAGGCGGTCTGTTCACCGGACCGTTCGCCGGGCGTCGCCCTCGATTGCGGAATGGCCGCAGTGCCGTGAAATTCCAGATGCTGCCGGAACAGCGGGTTGTTCGTGGCGTCGGCGATGGCGAAATGCAGCGCTAGATCCGCTTCGCGGATGGATTCATTCTGCTCGATGCATTGCAGAATATGCCGATGACAATCGAAGATAGCCTCTTCCTGTGCCGGCGACCGGCGCATCGCTGCCAGCCCGGCAGCCTCGATCTCAAGCGGAGCCCGCACCTCGAGCACCTCCAGATCGGACGATACGCGCGCCCGGTCGATTTTGCGGCCGGAAGGGGTCGGGGCATCCTGGCTGAGGACATAAATTCCCGCGCCCTGCCTCACTTCGACAAGCCCGTCCGATCTGAGCGCCGCGACTGCTTCCCGGACCACCGTACGGCTTACGCCGTGGGTTTCCGTCAGTTCGACTTCGCTGGGGAGTTTGTCGCCGGGCGAGTATTGGCCGCTGGCGATTGCTGTCCGAAGACTTTCCCCGACCCGTGACACCAGCGATCCCGGTCCCTTGCTCCGATCCTTGGTCTGGGTTGTCACGCTCAATCCCCACTGCAACGACGCGACGCGTCTGCGCCGTATTCATCACACGTGTATGACAAATTCCGGCCCATATCAATGCGGGAGTGAATTCCATTTGCGTTGAGAGGCATTGAATAGCGCCGGCGGAGGTCGAAAACAAAAGCTGGACGCTTAAATTCGTCTGCTGTATTTCGTCAACTCGGCGAATGTCAGAAATTGGTATGATGACATCGGCCATCGCTTTCCGACCCTGCCGGCCTTTTTCAAGCATGAAGCCGGCGTGCAACGAGTGACGAGATGCGGACAAATCCAGAAGTTCCCGAATTCGAGTTGGATCGGGAAGCCAGGCTGCAATTCCTCACTTGGGAGCGCAGGCCTGCGGATATTCAAAGCGATCCCCAAAAGAGGCTGAAGGAAAAACTGGCGCAGTCCGCCGGGGCGCAAATCGCAGACAGCGCTTATATCGCAAGCGACGCCCGCATTTTCACCTCATCTCTGATCCTCGGCGATCGTTCCTGGATTGCGGGGCACGCCCTCGTGCGGGGAGATGTGGAAATCGGCGCCAATTGTTCGGTCAACCCCTACGCATGCATCTCCGGAAAGGTCCGGTGCGGAAACGGTGTGCGTATTGCCTCGCTCGTTTCGATCGTCGGTTTCAATCATGGCTTCGACGATCCGCACATCCCGATCAACGATCAGCCTCACGAGACGCTCGGCATTACGATCGGCGATGATGTCTGGATCGGTGCCAATGCGGTAATCCTGGACGGCGTGACGATCGGGAGGGGTGCCGTTATCGCCGCCGGGGCCGTTGTAGCCAAGGACATTCCGGATCTGGCGATCGCAGCGGGAGTGCCGGCCAAAGTCGTGCGCCGTCGCGGTGAAACGGCAGCTGGGGGAAAATCGCGTCGGGCCGAGGTCGAGCAGGCGTTGCTGCGGATCGGCAAGGTGGCGGAAGCCGAGTGGCGGGATGTGCGGGAACGGCATCTGACGCCCGAGGGTTATCTGTCGCCGGATGCCGACGGCATGGCGCGCATGAGCGTCAGGCATGAATGCGATGCGATCGAGATCGCCGCCGGTTTTGGAGAGCAGCCTTGCGGGAATGAGGCAAAGGCGATCGTCGATCGTCTGCAGGCGCTGCAGGACCCCGCGACCGGCTTTTTTCCCGATCCGTTTCGGTCACCCGATCCTGCGAACAACATCCGCGACGATTCGCCGGCTCTTTATAACGTACTGGCGGTCGGTTATGCGCTGGAGATACTCGGCGCGCATCCCTCCTACCCCATTTCGGGCGTCGAGATGGACGCCGTTGGGTTTTGTGATTGGCTGGAGGCCTTGCCCTGGAGCACCCGGGCATGGTGGTGCGGCGACCGGGTGGACGCTATCGCCACCGCGCTTTATTTCAACGCCCGGTATTTCAGGAGCGGCAGGGGTAAGGAAATCCTCTTCGGCTGGCTCTCGACCCATATCGATCGTTCGACCGGACTGTGGGGGAAGCCGACCGCCGAACAAGGGCTGCTGCAACCGGTAAACGGCTTTTATCGCCTCACACGCGGAGCCCATGCCCAGTTCGGCATCCCGGTCCCTTTCCCTGAAGCGGCGATCAATTCCGTCCTGACGCACTATCGAAACAACGGCGGTTTTTCCGGCCCGACCTACACGGCCTGCAATCTGCTCGATACGATCCATCCGCTTTGGTTGTGCCTCAAGCAGACGGATTTCATGCGCGGCCAGGCGGAAGCAGTGGCTGAGGACGTCATTCTGCGTTCGCCGGACCGATGGCAGGCAATAAGAGGCTTCGCCTTCGCCGACGGTCAGACAGGAAGCCTGCAGGGCACGGAAATGTGGCTTTCGACCCTGCATCTTGCCGCAGACCTGTTGGGCCTGGCTGAAAATTTCGCCTTCGTTCCCAAAGGGGTGCATCGGACGCGACCGGCGGGACTGGGGCTGTAGCGCTTGCCGGCGTTGATTGTCGCCTAGCGGAACCGCGGCGGTCGTGGCGGCGAGTTCGAGTGGATTTCGTGCACCGGCGCGTGTTTTCCCAGCAGCCTTAACATCTTCTTTTCGTCTTCCAGCCGCATTCCGTTTTTACGGCAGTGTTCGGCGACGTCGTGCTCGCGTGGCCCAGGAATTCTGACCTGCCGATTGGTATCCTTCTTCATGACGCTTCCTCCTAACAATAAAACGCTCCCAGCTGGGAAATGTTCGTTAGAAGTGGCTAAAATTCAACCCCTGCCGTCAGAATCCGCTGTCGCGTGAGAGGGGAGATTGCCCGCATCAGGCTCTACTGGGCTCAGCCAAGCGTGTCGCCGAACTTCCCATCGAGAAAAAGCCCCTCTGCAGAGCAGAAGGGCTTTCCCGTATCAACGCCAATCCCGGTGATCGCGCCAGTCGCGATGGCCTCGCCATTCCCAGCGAGGCGGTCCTCGGTGGTCCCATCGATCCCGACGATCCCACCGATGGCTGTAGCGGGGCGGCGGCGGCCGCCAGCGGTGGGGGCGGCAATCGCCCCACCGGTTCAGGTGGTAACCGCGGCCGCAAGCCCAATCGACCTTTTCGGCGGTTGGTTTTGCCGGGACGGCAATGGTTCCGATCGGCATGGCATTTGCCGCGCCTCCAAAAAGACAAGCTGCGATCAAACTGGCCGCTAAGACTATCCTGCGCATCGGTTTCCTCCAGAGTGCACACGCTGACAGATTGCGGCGCGATCCTTGAACCGTTGCTGAAGTCCGCATTCATCTGCGCTTCAGCTTATGTACATTTGACGGAGGGTTTCCTTCGGGTCTCAACCGGCCGGCCTCAGCGATAACGTGAGCGGTCCCGGCCGTCGTCGCGAGAGTCGGTATCGTCCGAAGACGTTCCTCGCTCCAGCCGGTCCAGCACCTGCAGGAGAAGATCCGCGCAATCCTTTGTCGGTTCGCCGTCGGCGCAGCGCAGGTCGATCGTGGTTCGCCCATTCTCGATGCGGAAACGGGCGCCGCGCTCCCGTGGCGCTCGACGGTCCGCCATTGGAGGCATCCGCCACTCGTCTGCGTCCCTGTCAGCGGCCGGTTCCTGAGGACCGGACGGCGGTGTGTTCGGGGCGCGATCCCGCTCAGCCTGTGGCGAGGTGCTGGGAGACGCGCCAGGGGTTTCCTGCGCGAGTGTCAGGTTGGCCGACAGCGAAAGAACGGCCGCTGCCGTGATGAGAAGACGTTTCATGTCGGGCCCTCCGGTTCCGGGTGACCAACGAACAATGACGAGGGTTTGTTTGTTCCAGCCGGCGTTCACGTAACGGCCTTCGGCTCTCATGGTCCGGACGGTACGGTCGAAACTCCGTCGTCGTTGGAGTTATCAGACGAGGTAGTGGATATGGGGTCGTGAATGGTGCGGCGAGGCTTCTACCCGTGCTTCGACGGAAAATACGTCTCTTAGCAGAGCTTCGGTCAGCACCTCTTCCGGCGCACCGCAGGCGACGATCCTGCCGTCCTGCAGGACGATCAGCTGATCGCAGAACATCGCTGCATGATTGAGATCGTGAAGTGCGATGATACTCGTCATCGGCAGGCCGGAAACCAGCCGCATCAGGCCGATCTGATGCTGAATGTCCAGATGGTTGGTCGGTTCGTCGAGGATGAGTTCCTTCGGCGATTGCGCCAGCGCCCTGGCGATATGGGTCCGCTGCTTTTCGCCGCCGGAAAGGGACTGCCAGCGGTCGTTGCGCTTGTGGGCCATGCCTGCACGCGCAAGAGCGGTCTCGACCGCTTCGTCGTCAGTGAGCGACCAGCCGGAAAATATCGACCGGTGTGGAAACCGTCCGAGCTTCACCACGTCGACGACCCTCAGATTGGCATTGGTCGTGGCGTGCTGTTCAACGAAGGCGACCCGCTTTGCGATCGAACGCCGCCCGATCGTCTTGAGATCCTTGCCTTCAAGCATGATGGAGCCCGAATGCGGCAGTTTCAGACCCGCGAGCAGACGCAGGAGTGACGTCTTGCCCGAACCGTTCGGTCCCAGAAGGCCGAGCGTCTTGCCCGGCTGTGCCGCGAATGAAACGCCGTCGAGCACGGTCTTCCTGCCAATTTTCCAGGTGAGGTTCTCGGTCTTGATGCTCATGACGCGCGTTGGAACCGGTAGAGGATGATCGAAAAGAACGGCACGCCGACCAGCGCGGTGACGACGCCGATCGGCAGGACCTGCTGCGGGATGAGGATACGTGACGCGATGTCCGCCACCACCATGAAAACGGCACCGATGACGGCGCAGGCCGGAAGCAATCGGACATGCAGTGGCCCGACGGCAAATCGCGCCACATGCGGTACGACGAGGCCGACGAAGCCGATCGAGCCGACCATGCTGACGATCGTCGCCGTCATCATCGCCGTCAGGGCGAACAGCACGATGCGTGCCCGCGCGACATTGACACCGAGCGATGCCGCCGCTTCGTCGCCGAAGGCGAAGGCATCGAGCACGCGGGCATAAAGCAGGCAGGCCACCAGCGCGATGCCGACGATGATCGAGACCAGCGTCAGTTCCGGCCAACGCACGCCGCCGAAACTGCCAAGCAACCAGAACATCACGTCGCGTGCCTGCTGGGCATTGCCCGACGTCGTGACGATGTAGGAGGTTGAGGCATTGAAGAGCTGCGAAGCGGCGACACCGGCAAGGATGGTGCGGTCCGCACCGCCGCGCGTGCCGTTGGATAGCAGCGCCACGAAGAAGAAGGCCGCGAAGGCGCCGGCAAAAGCCCCGGCCGACAATGAAACCGCGCCTGCGCCAACACCGAGGATGACGATCGCGACGGCGCCGGTGGACGCGCCGGCCGAAATGCCGAGAACGTAGGGCTCGGCCAGCGGGTTGCGCAGCAGCGACTGCATGATGGCTCCCGACAGGGCGAGGCCCGCACCGCAAAAGGCCGCGACCAGCGCCCGGCTGAGACGGTAGTCCCAGATGACCGTTTCATGGATACGGTTGAGCGCCACCGCCGTCCAGCCCAGCCGATTGGTAACCGCAGAAAAGGTCGTCGCGAGTGGGATCGGCAGATCGCCGATCCCGACGCTTATGCCGACGACGAGACCGATGGCTGCAAGCGAAGCCACCAGCACGGCTGCGAAGGCGAAAAGCTGCTGAAGGGAGCGGCGCTTTTCCGTCACTTCAAAAGACCGATGGCCTTCAACTGTTCGGCCACTTGTTCGGCGCCATAGATCGTCCGCACGGTCGGGTTCATGGCCTGACCGTCCATCACCACCATTGCCTTGTTCTTCACGGCGGTGATCTGGCTCACGGCCGGATCAGTGGTCAGGAACTTGATCTTTGCTTCCGGCTTGTCGAGTTCCCAGCGGTTACGATCTAAATTGGCGACGACGACCACGTCCGGATTGGCAGCGATAATGCTCTCCCAGCCGAGCGTCGGCCATTCGGCTTCGGCGGTAACGGCATTGCGGCCGCCCAGGACATCGGCGATGAAGCCGGACGCTGCGTTCTTGCCGCCGAGATAAGCATCAGCCGACGGGCTGGGGCTGGAGAACCAGAAGACGTAGGAGAGGCTTTTGCCATCCTTCGAAACGCTGGATCGGAGTTTGGCTTCGCGCGCCTTGAAGTCGGCGATCAACGCCTGGCCGCGATCGGCGACATCGAAGATCTGCGATAGTTCGTCGATTTCCTTGTAGAGCAGGTCCATGTTCCACAGCTGGGCGCGGCTGCCGTACTGGTCCTTGACCTCCTTGGTGCTGAGGCAGGTGCTGGGCGAGAGATAGGTCGGGACGCCGACCTTGTCGAAGTCCTCACGCTTGGCGACCTTGCTGCTCGGGCCGACCAGGCTTGGCAAAGCGGCGGCCACGAAATCCGGGTTCTCCGCCAGGATCGATTCGAAGGTCGGGAATTCGACGCTCAGAAGTTTGACCTTGGCATTGGCTTCGGCAAGCTGCGGCAAAACCTTGCTCGGCCAGAAGGCGGTGCCGGCCATCTTGTCCTGGAGGCCGAGCAGCAGCAGGATTTCCGCGCTGTTCTGGCCAAGCCCGATTGCCCGCTCGGGCGCCTTCTGGAAACTGACCTGCGCGCCGCAGTTTTCGATGGTCAGGGGGTATTTCGTCGATGCGAATGCCGAGGAAAGAGTGAAGCTGGATGCGGTCGCGATCAACAGCGCGGTCAAGGTGGATTTCAGCGTGAGCATGGCAGGTCCTGGTTCAAGTCTGCCATGGCGAATAACCGTTCCTGCTCGTTTTAACAAGACAAATCCAGTCACCTTTGATGTCGCAAGCTGACATCCTGCCAAAGGCGCATCGTCGCCTGCGTCGCAGACGTTGCGCTGAACTCGAACAAGTTCCGTTAGATCAGGTTGCGCCGTTTTGCCTTTATCAGGGCTGCAAGCTCGTCACCGCTGATGATCGGTTCGGGGATCTGGCCGCAATGAACGAAAAGTTCGATTGCCGGAAGCTCGCCGATATTCTTCCTGCAATAGGCCAAGGCCTTCTCCAGCGAGACGAAGGTCCGGCTGGGGACGTCTTCTGACCAGCAATGCACCGTGGCTGGCACGCGTGCATATCCCGGAATCCGGTCGGGCATTTTTCGGGTTTCCTCGCCGTATCGTTCTGATGCGAATTTTGGTCACAATTATCATATGATAAGAATGCGCGTGGGCTTAGCTGGTGGGGTGGTTACCGATCTGAAACCCGGAACGCGGCAATTTGAACGGCCTGCGCCTCATCTTCCCCGCGTCAGGGAGGAAGGCGCAGCGGGTGCTAGCGTCAGGTGCCGGCATAGATCCCATACAGCGCGACGAACGCGTAGAGGCAGAAAGCTGCGACCGCCACACCAGCGATAAACATGACCAAGCCGCGGCCGGCGATGCCTTTCCGCTTCTTTTGGGGTTCAGGATCCGCCGATGGCGACAATCCCGTCGGTGTTTCGCTCCTTGGCGTTTCGCTTGGCTTCATCGTCGATCACTTCGTCTGGTCGATGGCGTGCGGGGACGGCGGTGTTTGAGGACCCGTGGGCTCGCCGGGGGTCAGGAAAAAGAAATAGACTGCACCGATGACAAGTGCGGCCGCGAGAATGGCGGTGACAAATTTCATCATGTTGTTGCCGGCTTTTCTGGACGTGTCGTTCATGAAGGCTCCAACAGGCGGATCGGGGAATAGTTCCTCGCCCGATGCCGGGAGGTCATGATGGCGCTCCGGGAGCGGTCGATGACCCTGGATCAATCTGGTCTTCAGGCCGTTGCCGCGAGCAAGACGCTGGCGATGATCAAGGTAAGGCATGCCGGGTTGCATCGCCACCCGGCATGCCGGATCGTCACTTGACCGCCAGCGCCTCGTTGATCTTGCCGGCGTCAGCCTCGAGGTTCTTGTAGGTTTCCTCCAGGCTCAATTCGCCAACGATGAGCTGGCTCATGCGCTGGACGATCTGCTGGTAGATCGCCGTCCCGCCCTTCATGCGTTCGAAATCGCGCGCGGCCTGCGGAACGTTCTTCTTGTTGTCCAGAAACACCGCCATGGATGCCTTGGCGTCGTCGCTGGAGATCTTGTATTGCGGGTTCTTGATGTCCGCTCCCGTCAGGATGACATAGGTCTCGGCGATTTCGCGCTGCACTTTCTCGGAGCCGAGAAACTCGATGAACTGCGCCACCGCTTCGGGATGTTCGGTGCGCTTGAAGCCGACGATCGCGGTCGCACCCGGCATTGCATAGCAACCCGCATCGCCGCAGGGTGCGTTGATGGCCGTCCATTGGAAGGCGTTGCCGATCTTCTTCTGGAAGGGGTTCACCATCCAGTTGCCGGCGAGATAGGTGACGACATTGCCGTTGACGAACTCATCGCCCATGTTCTTGTATTGCGAGCCGCCGGCTGCCCCCCACATTTCCTTGGGAAAGCTGCCGTTCTGGGTCCAGGAATAGAGGTCGGCGATATATTTGCGGGCGCCAGCATCCGGGAAATTGAACTTGCCGTCCTTCACATAGACCGAACCGTAGGAATAGGCGCCGCCGGAAAAACGGTGGCCCGACCGGTCCATGGTGAAGGGGATCTGCGCGCCCGTCGCCTTTGCGACGCGGGCGGAAGCTTCGACGATCTCCTTGAGCGTGGCCTTGGGGCCGGGCAGTGGCTCGCCGGCCTGTTCGAACAAGGTCTTGTTGACGAACGGCAGGTTCAGCGTCTGGGACGCGACGTAGCCGTTGATCGACTTCGGGTCGTTGATGTTAGGCAGGCGGAGTTGGTTGAGGCTGTCCCCGTGAAGCTTGGCGAAGGCTTCCGGGTCCTTCATGTGGGAACGCATGTCGAGATAATAGGGCGCGAGCTGCCAATCGGTGATCTTGGCAAGATCCGGACCCTTGCCTGCCGCCAGCTGGACCGGCAGTTGCTTCACCACCGCATCATAGCCGGACGATACGAAATTGACCTTGACGTCGGGATGTGACGCCTCGAATTCCTTGCTCAAGGCGGCCATGCGCTCGACATAACCCTGGTCGTCGTCGGTGAACAGGAAAGTAATGGTCTTGGCGTCCGCCATGGCCGCGCCCGAAAGAGCGAAGGCCGAGAATACGAACGCACTTATCCCTGATAGAAGTCTCTGCATTTTTCATCCTCCCAATGAAAATATTTTCACAATTCGGAAGGTTTCCTTTCGGATTTTCCTTCGAATTTCTCCTTTTTGAAGCTTGACAATCCAAACGTCAAGCTGTCTTGTCGCGCTAAATTCGAAACTGCTCACAAAGCTGACCTTCGAGTTTCAATTTATGAAAAGATTTTCATGATCTGAGGGAGGCAGTCATGGAGCACTCACCTGCAGCCGCAGGCCGTTCCAACGGTGCCAGCTATCATGTCGCCCCGGGCGAAACCTTCACCGCGTGGGTGGTCTCGGATTTGCGCCAGACGTATTTCCCAGGTGAACCGGCCCCGGCGGAAGATCGCGTCAACTACCGCTTCATCAACGGCTTCGTGGATGTCGGCGACCTGCCTTGCCGGAAGGCCTTCCAGACGCAGATGATCGGACGGGAAATCCCTGCCGAGCACGACTGGAAGCCGGTCTCCCTGAACCTGCCGGGGCCGAACCGCCGCGTCGAGTTCACCGGCTTCTGGCACGTGCCCACCCATGTCGGCCGCTGGTTGCGCGGCAGTTTTCGCGCCGAGGCTGCCCGAGACGTCCCGATGCGGCTGAGAACCTGCGGCGGCGTGCGGATCTGGGTGAATGGCGAGGAACAGGTGCGGTTCGAGCCCTTCCGGCGCAATGTCGAGAGCGAAACGGGGATCGTCCTGGCGCTGAAGGCCGGCGACAATGACGTCCTTGTGCTGACCGAAGACCTGGCGGAGCGGGACACGATCTGGTTTTTCGAGCTGGAACTGGCCGATACCCAGCCGCTGGACATCGCCCTGCCGACCGCACTGGACCGGCAGGAGGTTCGGCGGCTCGAGCTCCTCGCGCGTGCCATCCGGCCCGCCGTCGACGTTTTCGTCGATCGCCCGCTGGAAATTCTCTTCGACACCCCGCCAGAGACCGATCTGCTCGTCGGCATCGAGGTCTACAGTCATGGTCATGACCGGGCCGTGCTGGCGAAGGCGGACCTGATGCTGGGTGCCGGCGAGACACGGCTTGTCGCTCCTGCAATCAAAGGCCTGCCGGACGGATATCACGGCATCAGGCTGAAGATCGGTTCCGGCGCCGCGGCCGTCGCCCGCCATATCGACGCCGCCTTCATGAGCGGCCTCCTCCTGCCGCAAGCCGCCGCCACCCTTGCCGAGCGCAAGCGTGAGGCGCTGATCTTCGGCGCCCGTTTCGGCGCCGAGCGGATCGGCCGCGTGCTTGCCATGGCTGCAACCGGCGAGATCGACCGCGAGGCGATGGACAGGATCATCGCCGCCACGCTCGAGATCATCGACCGGCGGGAGGATTGCTCGGATTTCGTGATGGTGCCGCTCCTCTGGCTCCTCGGCGAATATGAGCATGTCCTGGCACCGGAGACGGTGGAAAATATCCGCGCCTCCGTCGCCGGCTACCGCTACTGGGTGGACGAGCCCGGCAACGACGTCATGTGGTTCTGGAGCGAGAACCACGTCCTGTGCTTCCACACCAGCCAGTTGATCGCCGGTAGGTTGATGCGGGATACCGTGTTCTCCGCTTCCGGCAGGACGGGCCGCGAGCAAGCGCAGCTGGCGGAAGGCCGGCTTCGCCGCTGGTTCGACAGCGTCGAGGCGCATGGCCTCGCCGAATGGAATTCCGCAGCTTATTATCCGGTGGATTTCATCGGGCTGCTCGCCCTCGAACGCTGGGGCGGGGACGATATCGCCCCGCGTGCCCGCCATCAGCTGGATTTGATCTTCCGGATGATCGCGCTGCATACGCTGGCGGGTGTTCCCGCCGGCTCGCAGGGACGGGCCTACGACAAGGAGCTGCGGGCCGGGCCGCTCACGGAACTGGCGCCATTCGCCCGCGTAGCGTTCGGCAGCGGCTGGCTGAACGGCGGCGTCGCGTCCCTGCCGATGTTCTGCGCCGGCTCCTACGCGCCGCCAGCCGACCTGCCGGAGTTTGCCCAGTTGGCGCCCGGACGCTCGATAGAAGCACGTTACGCCCAGGGGCTCGAAAGCGGCAAGCTCGTGCTCTTCAAGACGGAAGCCTCGCAGCTCTCGACCGTGGTCGATCACAAGACCGGCCGGCGGGGCCACCAGCAGCACGTGCTCGATATTCGGCTTGCGGGCCACCCGATGGCGAGGCTCTGGGTCAACCATCCCGGCGAAGACGACCCCTGGGGTACACAACGCCCGTCCTATTGGGCCGGCAACGGCGTTCTGCCGCGCGTCATGCAATATCGCGACGTCGCCCTGCTGATTGCCGCCACCGAAGGCACGCGCCACGCCTGGACCCATGCCTATCTCGGTCGCGACGGCCTCGACGAGGTCGTCATGGACGGAAACTGGCTCCTGACCCGCTCGGTCCGGGGCTTTGCGGCACTCTACGCCACGAACGGACTTGAACTCGTGACCGACGGCGCGACCGCCGGACGCGAGGTGCGCTCCGAGGGTGCCCTCACAGGCTGGGCGGCTGTGGTGGGCGCGGGCGATGAAGCCGCTTTCCGTCGTTTCGCCGAACGTATCCGCGCCACCTCCATCTCGTTCGACACCGACAGCAAAATGCTGAGTCTTTCGCCGCCGGACCGCGAAACACTGGTGCTCTCTTATGCTGGCGAATTCACCGTCGGCGGAGAGCCGCGACCTTTCCTCCACGACCAGCCCGTGCCGATCCTGACCTATGACAGCACGACCGCCGGCGATGGCGCCCATCCATTCTATGCATAAAGGACATTCCGAACGATGGATTCGATGACCCTCAACAAACCGGTCCTGCAGGAGACGATCGATCAGGTCGCGGTTGCGTTCAGCCGCCTCAAAGGCATCAAGGAAGGCCTTGCCGGTGCCGATGCGGACGGCGGTATCCAGTTCGACGAATGGGACTGGGAAGTCGGCGTCGGCCTCTACGGCTTCCTGCGCCGCGCGCTTGCCGCCGGCGACCGCAAGGCCATCGACGATCTCGTCGCCTGGTACGGCCGGCAAATCGGCCGGGGCCTGCCGCCGCGGCAGATCAACAGCACGGCACCCATGCTGCCGCTCGCCATCCTTATCGAACATGTCGACCGGCCGGATTTCCGCGCGCTTGTGGAGGATTGGGCGGACTGGCTTGTCCACCGGCTTCCGAAGACCGAGGACGGCGGTTTTCAGCACGTCGTCAAGGAACGGCTGAACGACGGCGAGCTCTGGGACGATACGCTGTTCATGGCCGCACTGTTTCTGGCACGCGCGGGCGTCGCCTGCGGGCGTCGCGACTGGATCGACGAGGCCGTCTACCAGTTCATGGTGCATGCCCGCTATCTGTCCGATCCGGTCACCGGGCTCTGGTATCACGGCTGGACCTTCAACGGCCGGCACAATTTCGCCAAGGCCTTCTGGGCGCGCGGCAACGCCTGGATCACGGTCGCCATTCCCGAACTGTTCGAGCTCGTTCCCGATCTCGAGGAAAAGGACAAGCGTTTCCTGTCGAACGTGCTTGCAAGCCAGGTGCGCTCGCTGAAGCGACTGCAGCGCCCCGACGGCATGTTCCATACGCTGCTCGACGACCCGACATCTCCTCTTGAAACATCGGCGACGGCCGGGATCGCCTACGGCATCCTTCGCGGCATCGATGCGGGCATCCTCGATGCCTCCAACCGGGTGCATGCGGAGCTCGCGCTGGCGGCCGTGCTCTCACAGGTCGATGACGAGGGCGTCGTCCAGGGCGTTTCGGATGGCACGCCGATGGGGCACGATCTCGATTTCTATCGTCGGATCCCCAACCTGCCGACGCCTTACGGGCAGGCGCTGACGATGCTGCTGCTGACGGAAGTCCTGCTCGAGGGCGAGGAGGGCGCATGAACAGGTTCCCGTCCCTTCTCATCGAGCCCGTGCAGGAGGATGAGACGGCGCGCATTCAGGCGGCGATCGACCAGATGGCCGCGCGCGGCGGCGGCTGCGTCGAACTTGCCGAAGGCATCCACAATACGCGCGGCCTGCGGCTGCAATCCGGCGTCGAGCTTCATCTGGCCAGCGGCGCGATCCTGCGCCCGGCTGCCGACTACGGGGCTTACGTGCAGACATCGGTTGCGGTTGTCGCCGAGAAGTCGAACCGTGCCATGATCGTCGCAGCAGACGCGACGGACATAGCCTTGACCGGCCCGGGATGGATCGAGGCAGGCGGCGAACATTTCATCGCCGGCAATGACGAGGCGATGGGCACCTTTGTCCCGGCGGAATTCCGCCCGCGGGTGGTGGTCTTCGAATCCTGCCGCGGCGTGCGGATCGAGCAATTGGAAATTGTCGATTCGCCGATGTGGACGCTGCACCTGGTCAATTGCGACGACGTCTATGTCGGCGGTGTGAAGGTATCGAACAATCGGCGCATGCCGAATACCGACGGCCTCGTGCTCGACGCCTGCCGGCATGCGGTGGTGGAAGACTGCATCATATCGACGGCCGATGACGGCATCTGCCTGAAAACCAGCGCCGGGGCGGACGGCCAGGCGATCGGAGAATGCGAAAACGTGCTCGTGCGCCGCTGCCTGGTCGAAAGCAACAGCTGCGCGCTCAAGATCGGCACGGAATCCTATGGCGATTTCACCGATGTCGTCTTCGAGGACTGCCGCATCCACGATTCAAGCCGAGGACTGGGGCTGTTTTCGCGCGACGGCGGGCATATGACCAATATCCGCTTCTCCCGGATAGAGGTCGATTGCCACGAGACGCTCGATGGCTTCTGGGGATCGGGCGAAGCGCTGACGGTGACGGTGGTGGATCGCATCCCCACCCGCCGGGCCGGTGTCGTTCGAAACCTCGTCGTCGAGGACCTCCACGGCCAAATGGACGGAGCGATCGCGCTCGTTTCGACTTCCGCCGCAGGAATCGAGGGCGTCAGGCTTTCGCGGCTGCGACTGCGGCAGCGAAAAGGTCCGCTCGGCACCGGACTTCGCTATGATCTGAGGCCGACCAACGCGGATATCGCACCGAGTGCGGACGCTGCCGGCCGTGCGAATGCATGGACGAAGGGCGCGGACGGACGGGTAGTCGGCCTCGTCGACTACCCGGGCGGCATGCCGGCGCTTTTTACCGCCGGCATAGAGGAGATTACGATCGAGGAGACGCATTTCGAGAGGCCGCAACCGATACCGGAAGGCTGGAACGTCGAAAGCGTCATCCATAAAGTGACCGAACCTGACGGGAGCAGGGAATGGGAAATCTGAAACTTACGAATGTCACCAAGGCGTTCGGCGCGCTGACCGTTCTGCACGGCATCGACCTGACCATCGACAACGGCAAGTTCGTCGTTTTCGTCGGTCCGTCCGGCTGCGGCAAGTCGACCCTTCTGAGGATCATCGCGGGGCTGGAGGACATCAGCGCCGGCGGCATCGAGATCGGCGGGCGCGATGTCGTCCAGCTTTCGCCGGCGGAACGGAAGATTGCCATGGTCTTCCAGTCCTATGCGCTCTATCCCCATATGAGCGTGCGCAAGAACCTCGCCTTCGGGCTCGAGAACCTGAAGTTCAAGCGCAGCGAAATCGAGACCCGGATCGGGGAGGCGGCCCGCATGCTGGCGATCGAGCCCTATCTGGATCGCAAGCCACGGCAGCTTTCCGGCGGCCAGCGCCAGCGTGTCGCGATCGGACGCGCCATCGTGCGCAACCCCGATATCTTCCTCTTCGACGAGCCGCTCTCGAACCTCGACGCGGCGCTGCGCGTGCAGACAAGGGCGGAAATCACCCGGCTGCATCGGCAGCTGAGAACGACGATGATCTACGTCACCCACGACCAGGTGGAGGCGATGACCATGGCCGACGAGATCGTCGTGCTCAATGCCGGCCGGATCGAACAGGTCGGAACGCCGCTCGAACTCTTCGACAACCCGAGGAACCTCTTCGTGGCGGGGTTCCTGGGCTCGCCGCGGATGAACATGCTGAAGGGCAAGGTGACTGCGGTCGGCGAGGCGGGGGTGACGGTCGATGTCGGCTACGGCGCGCCGCTCACTGCGTCGATCGATCCCACTGCGGCGAAAGTAGGCCAGGTTGTGCTCGTCGGCATACGGCCTGCGCATTTTGCGGTCGGCGATGAAGGACTGCCGTTCGTCGTCCAGTATCACGAGAGCCTTGGGACCGAGACCTATGTCTACGGGACGCTCGAGGGGCGGGACGAACAGATCATCGTCCACCAGACCGGCCATTTCGCGCCGCGGCCCGGCGACCTTCTGCGGATCATGCCGCTATCCGGCCGGGTGCACGTCTTCGATCCCGATAGCGGCTTGGCTCTGCCGCAATCCGTTAGCCAACGGAGTGATGTCCATGAGCACGCCTAAGGCGACAGATCTCGGCGGCCGTGCCCTCGACTTCGTCATGGGCGTCGTCGAGGCGCCCATCAACGGGTTCGAGCGGCTGATGGGCAGGAAGCGGATGCCCTATCTGTTCCTCGCGCCGAACCTCATCCTTTTCGGCATCTTCACCTTCCTGCCGATCGCGATTGCGGTTGGTTACGCCTTTACCGGCGGCACCGGCCTTTTCGTGTCGGAGCGGCCTTTCGTCGGCTTCGACAATTTCCGTCAGCTCCTGCAGTGCGAGGACTATCTTCGTCCGGGGAGCTGCCGCGAATCCCTGTTCTGGACGGCGGTCTGGAATACACTGTGGTTCGTCGGCTTCAATGTCGCCGCGACCCTGCTCGTGGCGTTGGTGACGGCTCTCATCCTCAACCGGGCGATGGCCGCGCGCGGTTTCTTCCGGGCCATGTTCTTTTATCCCGTCCTGCTGTCGCCGGTCGTCATCGGCCTGATCTGGAAGTGGTTCCTGGACCGCAACGGCCTGCTCAACGCCTTCCTGCAGATGCTCGGCGTACCGCCGGAAATCTTCCTGCTGGACGTCGGCTGGTCGCGTTTCTTCGTGGTGGTGGTTTCGGTCTGGTTCCACATGGGTTTTTATACGCTGATCCTTCTGGCCGGCCTGCAGGCCATTCCGAAGGATCTCTACGAGGCTGCCGCGATCGACGCGGCCTCGCCCCGGCGCACGCTTTTGCGGATCACGCTTCCGCTTCTCGGGCCGAACCTGCTCGTCGTGCTGATCCTCCTGATGATCCGCTCGGTCCAGATCTTCGACGAAGCCTGGGTGCTGACCAATGGCGGCGGGCCCGGCACCGCAAACAGCTTTATCGTGCAGTACATCTACCAGATGGCTTTCGGCAGCGACCTGCGCCTCTTCGGCCTCGCCTCGGCGGCCTCGGTGCTGATGGGTCTCGTGCTGCTGGCCCTGACGCTCATACAGCTGCGGCTTGGCCGCAAGATGGAGTCCTGACCATGTCGCAAGGCCTCTCACCCATCGCCTTCCTGACCCGCACCCGCCGACCGGGGCGGATTGGCGTCACCGATATTCTCTCCTGGGCCTGGCTGATCTTGGGCACGCTTGCCGTGCTCATTCCGGTAGTCTGGGCGGGGCTTTCCTCGTTCAAGCCTGCCGCGGAGATCACCCGCTTTCCGCCGACGCTGCTGCCGCGTGCGGCGGTCCAGCAGACCGTACCGGGCTTCGACGCCCCGCTCAGCCTCTGGACCGTCGACGTCGACGGCCAACGGCGCGAGATGGCGATGGTCCGGCGCATCGGGCTGAAGGCCCAGATGGTCGATCCGAGCAATCCCGGACCGCCGGTCAGCGTCGACGTCAAGACCATGTCGCCGGTCCAGCGCCTCACCATCGCCACCGAGAACTATACCGATCCGCTCACCAGGTTCGACTTCCTCACCTTTTTGAAGAATTCGGTCTTCGTCACCTTCGTCGCGACGCTGCTGACACTCGTCGTCAACGCGCTTGCGGCTTTCGCGCTGTCGAAATACCGGTTCCGCGGCGAGAAGGCGATCTTCGTGCTGATCATCTCGACGCTGATGATTCCCCTGACGGTGGTCATGGTCCCAGCCTATCTCGTCGTCGTCGGTGTCGGCCTGGTGGACAGTCTCTGGGGCATCATCATCCCGACGATCGCCTCGCCGACCGGCGTCTTCCTGCTGCGCCAATACATACTCACCATTCCCGACGAACTCATCGAGGCGGCCCGTGTCGACGCGGCAAGCGAGTTCCGGATCTTCTGGCGCATCGTGCTGCCGCTGACGGCGCCGGCGCTCGCGGTGCTGGCGATCTTTTCCGTCCTTTGGCGGTGGAACGACTTCCTCTGGCCACTGATTGTCTTGAGCAGCCGCGAAAATTTCACCCTGCAGGTCGGGCTCAACGCCTTCCAGGGGGAGTTCTCCGTGCAGTGGAATTACATCCTCGCCATGACCTTCCTGAGCCTGGCGCCGGTGACGGTCGTCTTCCTGTTCCTGCAGAAATACATCACCACCGGCATCGCCGGCACCGGAATGAAGTGAGGTTCACCTGCGGGGCGGCGCGACGCTGCCCCGCAGCACCAGCTTGCAGCCGAGCTCCAGCCGGTAGGCCGGCCGCAGCGGATCGTTGGCGACGAGCCGCTGTTCCAGAAGGCTGATTGCGGCCGCCCCCAGCCGGTCGGTCGGCAACTGGACGGTCGAGAGCGGCGGCGTGCTGAATTCCCCGGGCACGATATCGTCGAAGCCGAGCACGGACATTTCCTCCGGCACGCGCATGCCGAATGCCGCAAGCGCCCTCAGGCAGCCGAGCGCCAGATTGTCGGCGGCGCAGAAGATCGCCGTCGCGCCGCGCAGGCTGCCATTTTCGGAAAGCAGCTGGCGGATCGCCTGCTCGCCCTGGTGGGGCTCGTATCCCTCCGCCTCGACGATCATCTCCGGCGATACGGCAAGGCCGGCCGCGAGATGCGCATCGGCATAGCCGTCATACCGGCGGCGGATGGTGGTCCTGCCTTTCCAGGTCAGATGCAGGATGCGGCGATGGCCGAGCGACAGCAGGTGTTCGGTTCCCTGCCTGGCGCCGAAGCGGTTTTCACCGGTGACCGTATCGACGAGCATCGAAGGGTCCTCGCCGTTCAGGATGACGAGCGGCGCACGTCCCGCGGCAAGGGCGCGGATCAGTTCCGGCCGGTCGTCGTTGAGGATGACGATGCCGTCGACGTTTTCGGCCTGCGCCATGCGGCGCACCTCGTTCGCGTCGATCCGGCTGCCGGCGCTGACGAAAGGCACGATCCGGATGCTGAGGCGTTCGCATTCCTGGCGCAGGCTGTTGAGCATCGTCCAGCTGACGAGATTGACGTCGCTGTGAGGCGCCGCATCGCTGGTGATCGCCAGGAGGATGGTGCGAAGCGTGGCGATCGTCGCCCGGCTCCTGCGCTTTTCCAGATATCCCAGCCTTTGTGCGGAATTGAGCACCCGCTCGCGAACCTCTATGGATATCGGCGCGGTTCCGTTGAGAACATGGGACGCGGTACTGAGCGAAACACCGGCATCCAGAGCCACATCTTTCAAGCCTAGCTTGGCTTTCAACGGAATTTCTTTCGATTTAAGCTGGGTTTTTGAAGCGCCGATGCGAGCAAACAATGTCTCGCATTGTTCGTGCAGGCCATTTGGATATCTCCGCGCACGACCCGTTGCCGGAGCGATGCTTCATCCCCCTGATGCGATGAACTCCGTCCATCATGCATGTTCACGGGGCTTCAACGCAAGACAATCTTGACGCGGCCTTTCGTCGAAAGCCGCGCCGTGTTGTTCAGATGCCCCGGACTTTATTCGTCGATGACGATCGACTTGCCTTCCTTGACGGCCCGCACGGCTGCGTCGGCCAGCATCAGCGCGATCACACCGTCTTCGGCGGAAGGCGAGGGGGCCGAGCCGCTTTCGAGGCTGTCGATGAAGGCGGAAATTTCCGCCGCGTAAGCCTCGGTATAACGGGTCATGAAGAAGTCGTGCAGCGGCGGGCGGGTATAGCCGTCCTTGTTGGCGATCTCGATCGAGACCGGCCGCTGGTTTTCGGCGGCGACGGAGCCGAGCGATCCGTGCACCTCGATGCGCTGGTCGTAACCGTAGCTCGCCCGGCGGGAGTTGGAGATGATGGCCTGCCTGCCGCTTTTCGTCGTCAGGATGAGGCTTGCGCTGTCATAGTCGCCAAGCTCGCCGATTTTCGGATCGACCAGCACCGCGCCGGACGCCATGACGCTGTGGATTTCCTCGCCGAGCAGGAAACGCGCCATGTCGAAGTCGTGGATCGTCATGTCGCGGAAAATGCCGCCGGACACCTTGATGTATTCCGCCGGCGGCGGGCCGGGATCGCGGCTGGTGATTGTCACCATTTCCACCTTACCGATCCTGCCGTCGTCGATCGCCTGTCGCACGGCCCGGAAATGCGGATCGAAGCGGCGGTTGAAACCGAGCATCACCTTGGCGCCGGTCCTGCGAACCGTCTCGACGCAGGCTTTGGCGCGGTCCACGTCGAGGTCGATCGGCTTTTCACAGAAGATCGCCTTGCCGGCCTTGGCGAAGCGTTCGATCAGGTCCGCATGGGTGTTGGTCGGCGTGCAGATGATGACGGCATCGATATCGCCATCAGCCTCGACCGCGTCGATCGTGCTGACCTTGCAGCCGGTGCTGTCGGCAATTGCCTGCGCCGCGTCGGTCATGGCATCCACCACCGCGACGAGCTTCGCTCGCTTGTCCTCCGCGATGGCGCGCGCATGGACCTTGCCGATGCGGCCTGCGCCGAGAAGCGCCAGTTTCGTGACCATGATGTCCTCCCGTGACATTGTCCGCTGTTTCAGCCAGACCCGCCTGCGCGGGCGTCGCAGCCGTTTTTCCTGCTGCGTTTCAGACTGTCCAAATCGAAATTTGGAATATATGTTCTATTTTGCTAGTTTGTGATTTCATCCATGTCAAGGAAAACGGAAGGACCGAATGGAGGACAGGGCGCCCGCCAGCATCAAGCAATTCGAAGAACGGCTGATCGACGTTTCGGAGAGCCTGCCGAAACGGCTGCGGCAATGCGCCGAGTATGTCGCGGCCAACAAGGACCGGATCGCGGTGTCCACGGTGGCCGAGATGGCGGAAGGGGCCGGCGTGCAGCCTTCGGCCTTCATGCGTTTCTGCCGGATCCTCGGCTTTTCCGGATTCTCCGAAATGCAGCGGCTGTTTCGCGAGTCCTACGCCGGCGGCTGGCCGGACTATTCGACACGGCTGAAAAATCTGCGGGAAAAGGCCGAGGGCAGCGCTTCCGCCCTGCTGGGCGAGTTCGTCGATGCCGGCCGCGCCTCGCTCGAAAACCTCCTGAAGACGATCGACGCGAAGACCCTGGACGACGCCGTCGAGGCGCTGGCGAAGGCCCAGATGATCCACATCATCGGCCTCAGGCGCTCGTTTCCGGTCGCAAGCTACATCTCCTATGCATTCGAGAAGATGAACGTTCCGGCCATGCTGCATTCCGGCGTCGGCGGGCTCGACAATCACAATGCCATCCGCACCGGCGACGTGCTGCTGGCAGTCACCTTTTCCCCCTATTCGGCAGAGACGGTCGATTTGGTCGAGGCAGTGAGCGCGCGGGGCATCCCGGTCGTGGCTCTGACCGATACGATCGTCAGCCCCTTGCGGAAGTTCGAAGCGATCACACTTTCCATCTCGGAGGTTGATTTCGGCGCTTTCCGCTCGCTGTCGGCGACGCTCTGTTTGGCCATCGTGCTGTCGGTGGCTGTGGGCACGAAACGATCCGAGTGAATGTTTATGTTGAAAAATAGAAAAATGGAATTTATAGTCCATTTCTGATTGGAGGCGGCCGGGGAGGATCGGCCGGTTCCGGGCGGTATCGACGGGCATAAAGCCCAGCCGCGAGGGAGGAAATCTTGGCGTCACTGGATCTCATCACGATCGGCCGTTCGTCCGTTGATCTTTACGGCGTGCAGGTCGGCGGGCGTCTGGAGGATATGGCCTCCTTCAACAAATATATCGGCGGCTCGCCGACGAACATCGCCGCGGGTGCGGCAAGGCTCGGGCTGAAATCGGCGCTGATCACCCGCGTCGGTGCCGAGCATATGGGCCGGTTCATTCGCGAGCAGCTGATTCGCGAGAAAGTCGACGTGCGCGGCGTCAAGACCGATCCGGAGCGCCTGACGGCGCTCGTTTTGCTCGGCATCCGCGACCAGCACCAGTTTCCGCTGATTTTCTATCGCGAGAACTGCGCCGACATGGCGCTTTGCGAAGACGATATCGATTCGGGCTTTATTGCAGAGGCGGGCTGCGTCTGCGCCACGGGTACCCATCTTTCCCACCCGAACACCGAGGCTGCCGTCTTGAAGGCGCTGCGGCTCGCCCGCGAGAATGGCGCCCGCACGGCCCTCGACATCGACTATCGCCCGAACCTGTGGGGCCTTGCGGGCCATGAGGCCGGCGAAAGCCGCTTCATCGAGTCCGGCAAGGTGACCGCCAAGCTGCAATCGAGCCTGCATCTGTTCGACCTGCTGGTCGGGACGGAAGAGGAATTTCATATCGCCGGCGGTTCGACCGATACGCTTGGGGCGCTGCGAGCG
Organism: Neorhizobium sp. T25_13; assembly: GCF_002968675.1. Lineage (NCBI taxonomy): Bacteria > Pseudomonadati > Pseudomonadota > Alphaproteobacteria > Hyphomicrobiales > Rhizobiaceae > Neorhizobium > Neorhizobium sp. T25_13. Next base: position 101,465 of record NZ_PVBI01000015.1, on the reverse strand, counting down.
GTTCGCACCGTTTCCAACGCGACGCTGGTCTGCAAGCGCGGCCCGATGGGCGCCGTCGTCTTCGAAGGCGATATTCCCGACAGCCTCGACAAAGGCCAGACGGGGCAGGGTTTTCCGATCGAGGTCTTCAACGTGCTCGGCGCCGGCGACGGCTTCATGGCAGGCCTGCTGAAGGGCTGGCTCACCGGTGAGGACTGGCCGACGGCGCTGAAATACGCCAATGCCTGCGGCGCCTTCGCCGTCTCGCGTCACGGCTGCACGCCGGCCTATCCGAGCTGGGAAGAGCTGCAGTATTTCTTCCGCACCGGCATCCGGGACAGGGCGCTGCGCAAGGACGGCGCGCTGGAGCAGGTGCACTGGTCGACCAACCGGACGGGCGAGTGGCCGCAATTGCGGGTCTTCGCCTTCGATCACCGCATGCAGCTCGAAACCATTGCCGATGAGGCGGGCCAGAGTTCGGAGCGGATCGACGATTTCAAGGCGCTTTGCCTGAAGGCCGCGCTCGACGTCTCGGATGGCAGGCAGGGCTACGGCATTCTCTGCGACGGGCGGCTCGGCCGCGAGACGCTTTACAAGGCAACCGGCACGGGGTTGTGGATCGGCCGGCCGGTGGAATGGCCGGGCTCTCGCCCGCTGACCCTGGAGCCCGAGCTTGGTCCCGATTTCGGTGGCATCACCGAATGGCCGGTCGAAAATGTCGCCAAGGTTCTGTGCTTCTACCATCCCGATGATCCGGTCGAGATGCGGGAAAAACAGGAAGAGGTGATCCAGCGCCTGTTTGCCGCCACCCGCCGCAACCGGCTGGAAATGTTGCTGGAGGTGATCCCCTCCAAGGTCGGACCGGTCAGCGATCGGACCGTTGCCGATATCATCGGGCGTTTCTACGAGATCGGCGTTTATCCCGATTGGTGGAAGCTCGAACCGATGAAGAGCGAGGCCGCCTGGGCGAATGCCTGCGCCGCGATCGAGAAGCATGATCCCTATGTGCGCGGTATCGTCGTGCTCGGGCTCGATGCGCCGATGGCGGAGCTGGAGGAAAGCTTTGCCACGGCGGCACGCTTTGATCTTGTGAAGGGATTTGCCGTCGGTCGGACGATTTTTGGAGATGCGGCGCGGCGTTGGTTTGCCGGCGCGATCGGCGACGACGAGGCAGTGGCCGACATGGTGCGAAAATACCGCGAACTCTGCACGGCCTGGGACACGGCGCGCGCAAGAGCCGGCAGCGGAGGAGGAAGCGGCCGATGACAACAGTGAGACTGACCGCCGCGCAGGCGATGGTACGCTATCTCTCAAACCAGATGACGGAGGAGGGCGTGCCCTTCATCGCTGGCGTCTGGGCGATCTTCGGACACGGCAACGTCGCCGGCATGGGCGAGGCGCTGGCTGGTATCCGGTCGGACCTGCCGACCTATCGCGGCCAGAACGAGCAGTCGATGGCCCATGCGGCGATCGCCTATTCCAAACAGCTGCGCCGCAGCCGAGCGATGGCGGTGACCTCGTCGATCGGACCGGGTGCGCTCAACATGGTGACGGCGGCGGCACTGGCACATGTGAACCGCCTGCCGGTGCTTTTCATTCCGGGCGACGTCTTTGCCAATCGCGGCCCGGATCCTGTCCTGCAGCAGATCGAGGATTTCGGCGACGGTCTTGCCAGCGTCAACGACTGCTTCCGGCCGGTCAGCCGTTATTTCGACCGCATCAGCCGGCCGGAACACCTTCTGACCGCGCTGCCGCGTGCCATGCGGACCCTGACCGATCCGGCCGATTGCGGACCGGTGACATTGGCCTTCTGCCAGGACACACAGGCCGAGGCCTATGATTATCCGGAAAGCTTCTTCGAGCCGAAGACCTGGCATTGGCGCCGGCCGCGGCCGGATGAGAACGAGCTTGGGCGTGCGGTCGAGGCGATCAGGGCCGCAAAGAACCCGGTCATCGTTGCCGGCGGCGGCGTGCATTTTTCCGGCGCGACCGGGACGCTCGCGGCGTTTGCGAGCCGGCACAATATCCCGGTCGTCGAGACGCAGGCCGGCAAGTCGGCGCTGCCCTGGGACCATGCATCCAATTTCGGCCCAGTCGGCGTGACCGGCGCTTCGAGCGCCAATGCCGTTTGCGAAAGTGCCGATCTGGTGATTGGCGTCGGCACCCGGTTCCAGGATTTCACCACCGGCTCCTGGGCGCTCTTCAAGAATCCCACGCGCCGTATCCTGTCGCTCAATGTCCAGCCCTATGACAGCGCCAAGCACGAAGCGATCCCGCTCGTCTCGGACGCGAAGGTCGGGCTGGAGCTGATGAGTGCGGCGCTCGGCGATCACCGTTTCCGGGGAGTGGGTGCCGGCCTCAAGGAGGACTGGTTCGCCAAGGCGGATGCGGTCACCGCTGCCCCCAAGGACGGCAATCTTCTGCCGACCGACATGCAGGTGATCGGCGCGGTGCAACGCGCCTCGCGCGACAATACGGTCGTCATGTGCGCCGCCGGCACCATGCCGGGCGAGCTGCACCAGCTCTGGAAGGCAGGCAGGCCGCTCTCCTATCACATGGAATATGGCTTCTCCTGCATGGGCTACGAGATCGCCGGCGGGCTCGGCATCAAGATGGCGGAGCCGGATCGCGACGTGATCGTCATGGTCGGCGACGGCTCCTACATGATGATGAACTCGGAGCTCGCGACGGCCGTCGCCATGGGCGTCAAGATCACCGTCGTGATCACCGACAACCGCGGCTACGGCTGCATCAACCGGCTGCAGATGGCGACCGGCGGCGAGCAGTTCAACAATCTCTATGCGCACACCAACCAGGCAAACCCGATGCAGATCGATTTTGCCGCCCATGCCGCCGCCATGGGCGCCGATGCCCGCAAGGTCTCCTCGATCGCCGATCTGGAAGCGGCATTGAACGGCGCGCGGGAAGCCAAGGTCGCAACCGTTGTTGTCATCGACACCGATCCTTATCCGACGCCCGAAGGCGGGGGGTACTGGTGGGACGTCGCTGTGCCGGAGGTTTCGGACCGCGCTGAAGTCACGCAAGCTCGCGCCGCCTACGAGGCGGCACTCAAGGAAAGACGCTGACATGATCCTCTACGGTACCAACCCCATTGCCTGGTCGAATGATGACGACCGTTCGCTCGGCGCCCATATCAGCCTCGACCAGTGCCTCGACGAGACCGCGAAGATCGGTTTCGACGGCATCGAGAAGGGCCACAAGTTCCCGCAGGAGCCGGGGGCATTGAAGGCCGTGCTGGAGCCGCGCGGGCTGCGCTATGTTTCCGGCTGGCATTCGCTGAACCTGCTCGTCAACTCGGTCGAGGATGAGAAACGAGCGATGCAGCCGGCGCTCGACCTCCTCAAGGCGATGGGTTCGAAAGTCATCATCGTCTGCGAGACCTCGAACGCCATCCACGGCGACGACGGCAGGGCGGTCAACGACCGCCCGAAACTCCCCGACAGCGCGTGGAAATCCTTCGGCGCCGGCGTCGAGGCGCTGGCGGAGTTTGCGGCCGGGCAGGGCGTCACGCTTGTCTACCACCACCACATGGGCACGATTGTCGAAAGCGAAGACGAGATCGACAGGCTGATGGCAAATACTGGCCCGCACGCGAAACTTCTGCTCGATACCGGCCATTGCCTGTTCGGTGGCGGCAATCCCGAGCGCGCTGCAAAAAACCACATGGCCCGCGTCGGGCATATCCATGCCAAGAACGTCCGCCCCGACATCGCCGCGCAGGTGCGGAGCGAAGGGCTTTCTTTTCTCGAAGGCGTTCGCCGTGGCGTCTTCACCGTCCCGGGCGACAAGGAAGGTGGCGTCAGTTTTCCGCCGGTGCTGAAGATCGCCGCCGAGCACGGCTATGAGGGCTGGCTGGTGATCGAGGCCGAACAGGATCCGGACGTGCGCAATCCCTTCGAATACCAGAGCATGGGTCTTTCCTCGCTGAAGGCGATGGCGCAGGCAGCCGGCCTCGACAAGGGGAGGGGCAAAGCATGACGATCCTGCTGCGCAAGCCGAAGGGCGTATCCGGCAAGGTGCATGACGTCACGCCGAAGGATGCCGGCTGGGGTTATGTCGGCTTTGGCCTCTACCGCCTGAAGCCGGGCGAAAGTGCTGCCGAAAAGACAGGCGAGACGGAAGTCATCCTCGTGCTGGTCGAGGGCAGGGCGGATATTTCTGGAGGCGGCAAGGCTTTCGGCGAACTCGGCGACCGGATGAACGTCTTCGAGCGCAAGCCGCCGCACTGCGTCTATGTGCCCGCTGGTTCCGACTGGAGCGCCAAAGCGACCACCGAATGCACGCTCGCGGTCTGCACCGCGCCGGCCAAGCCCGGACGCGAAGCGGCGGTGATCGGGCCGGAAGGGCTTTCCCTCAATACCCGCGGCAGGGATGCCAATACCCGTTACATCTTCCCGATCGCCATGGAAGAGCGGGATGTCGCCGACAGCCTTCTGGTGACCGAGGTGTTCACCCCGCCCGGCAATTGGTCCTCCTATCCGCCACACCGGCATGACGAGGACAATTTCCCCGACATGACCTATCTGGAAGAAACCTATTACCACCGGTTGAACCCGGCGCAGGGGTTCGGTTTCCAGCGGGTCTTCACCGAAGACGGCTCGCTTGACGAGACCATGGCCGTTTCGGACCACGATCTCGTGCTGGTGCCGAAGGGCCATCATCCCTGCGGCGCGCCTTATGGCTACGAGATGTATTATCTGAACGTCATGGCCGGCCCGATCCGCAAATGGCGGTTCAAGAACCACCCGGACCATGACTGGATCTTCAGAAGGGACAATCCCTAAGCCGGTTGGCTAAATCAGTTCCCTGGGATGCTCGGCGATGTCGCCGATCTCGGCCATCTGGGTGTCGAGCTTGTCGAGCATCTCGCGGAAAACGCCCGCATAGGCCGGATCGTCGGCGACGTTCCGCAACTCGTGCGGATCTTCCACGCAGTCGAATAATTCCCATTCCGGCGGGGCGCCGTTCGGTCGAGCGCCTGGCTGTCCCAGATCGTCATTGTACCAGTAGATGAGCTTGTAGCGGGCGTCGCGCACCCCGTAATGCGCCCAGGCGCCGTGAATGGCATCGTTGTGCATCCAATAGCGATGGTACACCAATTGCTGCCAGTCGTCCGGAGTCCGCCCCTCCAGCACGGGTCGCATCGACCGACCCTGCATGAAGGAAGGCGTCCGCACCTCGGCATAGTCCAGGAAGGTGGGCGCAAAATCGACGTTGCAGGCGAGATCGCGACTGGTCGTGCCGGCCGGGATCGCCGCCGGGTAACGCGCCAAAAACGGCATCTGCAGACTTTCCTCATACATGAAACGCTTGTCGAACCAGCCGTGCTCACCAAGGAAGAAGCCCTGGTCGGAGGTGTAGATCACCAGCGTGTTCTCGCTCAGGCCTTTTTCGTCGAGATAGTCGAGCAGGCGGCCGACATTGTCGTCGATCGACTGAACCGTCCGGAGGTAGCGCTTCATATAACGCTGGTATTTGAATTCCGCGAAAGCCTGTGGATCAGTGAAGGTGTAGTTCCGGCCGGTCGAAGCGCATACCACGGTGATGCTTTCGCCACTTTTAAGGTCCGGCACGCGGCGAACCGGGATCTGATCCAGCATCAGCTCGCCCGTGACGGTGGCAGGCCCTTCCGGCTGCACGAGCCCGAGGTCCTCCCAGTTGAGGTCGGAGCGAACGCGCATGCGTGCGGCGGCGGCCGCCGCCGCCCGGCCGGAATAATCGTCGTTGAACGTCGACGGCAGCGGAAGATCCTCCTCCGCCCAGAGATGATTGTGTTTGTGGTCGGGCACGAAATTACGGTGAGGCGCCTTGTGGTGGCACATCAGGAAGAAGGGCCGGCCGTCGCCTTGTTCGATGAAATCGATCGACTTGTCGGTGATGATATCGGTGACATAGCCCGAAATTCGCCGCCGGCCATCACGATCTATGAAGGCTGGGTCCCAATAATCGCCCTGCCCTGGAACGACGGCCCAGTCATCGAACCCCTTCGGCTCGTGGAGAGGCCCTTCGCCGAGATGCCATTTGCCGAAGATGCCGGTGCGATATCCTGCCGCTTTCAAAAGCTTGGCTACGTTGGGAAGACGATTGTTCATGTGGGTCACCAGCGTCGTGACGCCATTGACGTGGTTGTGCGTGCCGGTCAGGATCGCAGCCCTCGACGGCGTGCAGATCGAATTGGTCACATAGGTCGCGTCATGTCTCACACCCTCCTTCGCCAGTCGGTCGATATTGGGGGTGTGGTTGAGACCAGCGCCATAGGCCGAGATTGCCCGCGCGGCATGGTCATCCGACATGATGAAAAGGATATTCGGTCGCAAGTCTTCCTCCCTCGCATACGGCAGGAATACGTATGGTCGCAACCATCGAACCCGTCCGCCTCGGTCAAGGATACAGCGTCAGGTCATGCCCAAATAATGCAATTTCAGAAGCAAGCGATGCTGAAAACTGATCACTGCTGACCGCCTTGCCCGGCCTCCGGTGGATTATCGAGATGAAAGAGCTCCCTGCAGAGTGCGATCAGCCGGCGCACCGGAGCCCAGTCGCCGAGTTCTTCGCGATAGATCACCCCCGTCCGCGTGTGCCTGTAACTGAGATTGACCGGCACCGGGACGATGCGCGGGCAGGACGTCGCAAGTACGGCCGCATCGGGCAGCAGGCAGAGGCAATCGCTCCGCTGAAGGATGGACAATGTCGAATGCAGGCTCTCGCAGCTCAATCGGATATCGGGCTCCCGTCCCAGCCGCTCGAAAAGACCGTGCTGCGTAGTGGCCTGATAGATCGGGAGCTCGGAATGCACGAGCCAGGGATAATCGAGCAGGCGCTCCGGCGGAACTGCTCCTGCCGCATCGCGCGCGGCGAAGATCGGATGATCCTCGCGGGCCATGACATTGTTGATCACTTTCGTCAGCGGAAGCGCGACGAGGCGGAAGTCTTGCGGATCATCGACCGTCATTCCCGTGAACAGCATGTCGAGGCGCCCCTCTAGGAGATCGGTGATCGAGGTCGCATAACGGCTGTTCCTGAGCTCGAACACGATCTTGGGGAACCGTCGCTGCATGTCGACGAGCAGTTCCGGCAGGATTGCGGGGCGCCACATCGGTCCGGCGCCGATCCGCAGATAGGCCTTGCCTATTGCCCTGTCGGACATCAGTTCCTGCTCGGCCACTTCCCAGTGACGCATCATCCGCAGCGATTCCGACAAAACCCTCTCGCCGAACAGCGTCGGACGGACACCGCGAGCGTGCCGCTCCAGAAGCGGCCGCCCGAAATGGGCCTCCAACTGGGCGAGAGATCGAGACAAAGCGGGCTGCGTGAGGTTCAGCCGCTCGGCAGCACGACGGAGGCTGCCTTCCTCCACGATCGCCTGCAGACGGAAGAGGTGGGTGATCTGATCCAGCATGGCAGTGATAAGCTTCGTTTATCGGTCACGCCGTTAATTGCATTTTTCGTGCATTGCCTCAACTGGTATGGCTTCGGAACGCCAAGAATATGTATCTGGCAGAATCTTATTCGCTACATGCAGCCTGTCTGGCCGGGGAGCGGGCAAGTCAGGCTCTCGGGGAGGAGAGCATGCGAAACCGATTGATTTTGTCCGCCTTGACGGCGGCTTTTTTATCCGTGCCGCCAGTCGCCCAAGCAGAGGTCGGGAACAATCCCGAGACGCTTGCGCTCGCCGGCATTCTGGATAACGACACCTTCGACCGTGCCGGCCTTTCCATCGGCCATCGCGCCCAATATTGGATGCCGGTTTTCGACACGCTGCTTTATACGGCCCCAGACGGCAAGACGATGCCGAACCTGGCCACCGAATGGCGCTTCAACGGCGAGGGCACGGAGCTGACGCTCAAGCTGCGCGAAGGCGTCAAGTTCACCGATGGGACATCCTTCAACGCGGAGGCGGTGAAGGCAAACCTCGAATACCTGCGCGATGGCGTCGGGCAGAACACCTGGATGGCTGGCGCCATCAAGAATGTCGAGATCGTAGGCCCTGCCGAGGTAAAGCTGCACCTCAAGGAGCCGGATCCGGGCATGCTCTTCAATCTGGCGACCGTCGGCGGCGCGATGGCGAGCCCTGCGACGCTCGGCAAGGCTGATTCCAAGATGCTCCCGATCGGCTCCGGGCCTTACATCTACGACACGGCGCGCTCGGTGACCGGGCGGCAATACGTCTACAAGCGCAATCCGGATTATTGGAATGCCGGCGCCTTCCCGTTCGAAACCATGACGATGACGCCGATCAACGATCTCAGCGCGCGGATGAATGCACTGAAATCCGGTCAGGTGGATGCGGCCGCGGGCGAAGGGCAGGTCGTCACCGAGGCCGAGGCGAGCAAGCTGACGGTTTCCAGACTGCCCGTGGACTGGCTGGGTCTGTTTCTCTCCGACCGCGACGGAAAAATGGTGAAGGCGCTGTCCGACGTCCGCGTCCGGCGCGCGCTCAATATGGCATTCGATGAAAAAGCGATCCTGAAATTCGTCGCCAGGGGTTATGGCGAGGTCACGGATCAGCCTTTCGTCCCGCCGAGCGAGGCATTTGATCCGTCGCTCGACGGGACCTATCAATATGACCCGAAGGCGGCCCGTGCCCTGCTTGCCGAAGCAGGTTATCCAAACGGTTTCAGCGTCACGATGCCGGATATCGGCACGCTTGCTCCCTACACCCCGATCATCACACAGCAGCTCAAGGATATCGGCGTCACCGTCAGCTGGGTGAAAGTTCCGCCGAACGTCACGATCGCCGAGTTGCTGTCTGGTAAATACCCGATGTTCCTCTTCCGTCTGGGCAGCCAGTCGCCCTGGGCCGACTTCAACAAATTTGCCTTCGCAAACTCTCCCTGGAATACCTCCAAGGCAAAGGACGAAAAGCTGGAGGCTCTGCTGAAGACCGCCCAGTATACGCCTCCGGGCCAGGATCAGAATGCCGCGATGCAGGCCGCCAATCGATACATGGTCGAGAATGCCTTCTTTGCGCCCTGGTTCCGCATCGACAGCATCTACATTTCCAACGCGCAGGTGAAGGTCCAGATGCAGGCACAGAACATCGTGCCTTGGCCGCGCAATTATGCGCCCGCAAAGTGAGCTCGGACGCCGATGATACGGTATCTTCTGAAACGGGTCGCTTCCGGCATCGCGCTGCTTTGCCTGGTCTCGACGATAACCTTCATGATGGTTTTCGGCGCCACGGGCAACGTCGCCCGCAACATCCTCGGTGAAAACGCCACGGCCGACCAAGTGACGGCGCTGAACAGCCGGCTGGGGCTCGACCGACCGCTGATGGTCCAGTTCGGCGACTGGGTGAGCCATGCCGTCCGCGGCGACCTCGGTCCGTCATGGACGATGAGCGAAAGCGTGGCGTCGGCACTGGCGAGCCGGCTGCCCGTCACCCTGTCGATGGTGACGATCGCGGTGGCGATGATGGCGCTGCTTTCGGCGATTCTCGGCATCGCCGCGGCTGTGCGCGGCGGCTGGGCGGACCGCGCCATCCAGATCGTCAGCGTCGCGGGTTTTGCCATGCCGAACTTCTGGCTTGGCCTGCTGCTGGTCCTCACCTTCTCGGTCGAGCTCGGCCTGTTGCCTGCAACCGGTTACGTTTCGTTCAGTGCCTCACCGTCCGCCTGGGCGGCTTCCCTGGTGCTTCCCGTGACGTCGCTGGTGCTTTCGGGGATAGCCTCGGCCTCCCAGCAGATCCGGGGCGCGGTCATCGATGCGCTCAAGCAGGACTACGTTCGCACACTCCGCGCCCGCGGCGTCAGCCCGCGTTCGGTGCTCTATCGCCATGCGCTGCGCAACGCGATGCCGGCGGCGCTGACCGTTCTTTCCGTACAGTTCATTGCGCTTCTCGGCGGCGCCGCCGTCATCGAGCGCGTGTTCGCCATTCCCGGCATGGGGTCGTTGACGGTCTCGGCCGCGCTGATCGGCGACGTTCCCGTGCTCATGGGAGTGGTCGTGACCCTCATCATCGTGGTCGTTCTGGTGAACATATTGATCGACTTCCTCAACGCATGGGCAAATCCGAAGGTGAGGATGTCATGAGCGATATCAACACCGCCCAGCCGCCAATCCCCGCCGCTTCGCAGCGCCGTCATTTCGTCCGCTCGGTGCTCACCAATCCGACAGGCCTTGTCGCTGCGCTGGCGCTGCTGATCGTCATCGCATCGGCGATCTTCGCGCCTCTGCTTGCCCCCAACGATCCGTCCGCCGTCCAGATATTCAAGGTCAATGCCGTCGCCGGCGACGGTTATCTCCTCGGCGGCGACGGTTCGGGCCGCGACATATGGAGCCGTCTCGTCCATGGCGGCCGCAACACCTTCCTCGGCGCGCTGATCACGGTCGTCATCGCCGCATCCATCGGGGTGACGGCGGGGCTCTTCGCCGGCTTTTACGGCAGGAAGCTCGATCTGGTGGCCCGCTGGATTTCCGACGGCATCATGGCACTGCCGGCGCTGATCGTACTGCTCGCCTTCTATCAGGCGCTCGGGGCCTCGATCTACCTGTCGATGGCGGTTTTCGGGGTGATGCTGTCGCCGGGCTTCTTCCGGCTTACGCGCAATCTCGTCAACGGTGTCAAACACGAACTCTATATCGATGCGGCACGGGTCTCGGGCCTCAGCGACCTCAGGATCATCACCAGGCATATCCTGCTTTCGGTGCGGGCGCCGGTGGTCATCCAGACCTCCATCGTCGCCGGGATCGCCATCGTCGTCCAGTCCGGTCTCGAATTCCTTGGGCTGGGCGACCCCAGCACGCCGACCTGGGGCGGCATGCTCCAGGACGCCTTCTCCAACATCTATGTCTCGCCACAGGCGATCCTCTGGCCGGGGCTGGCAATCACGGCGACCGTGGCGTCGCTGGTGTTGCTTGCCAATGCCATCCGCGACCGCATGCAGCAGGGCGGCGTTCAGGTCAGGGCGCCGAAGATCCTTCCCCTGGCGGTGAGCGAACCGCTGCCGCAAACCGCATCCGACGTGCTCCTCGACGTGCGGGATCTGGTTGTTGCCTATCCTGCAAGCGAAGGCTGGCGCGAAGTCGTCAAGGGCGTGAGCCTCAGCCTCAGGCGCGGCGAAGTCCTGGGGCTCGTCGGCGAAAGCGGATCGGGCAAGAGCCAGACGGCCTTTGCCATCCTCGGACTTTTGTCGCCCGGAGGCCGGGTTCTTTCCGGCTCCATCCGGTTCGATGGTATCGATCTCGGAAAATCCTCCGGGGATGAGGTCCGGGCTCTTCGGGGCAAGCGCATCGCCTATGTTCCCCAGGAGCCGATGGCCAATCTCGACCCGGCGTTCCGGATCGGTTTCCAGCTCGTCGAGCCGATGATGACGGTGCTCGGGATTTCGCGGGCGGACGCGACGCGGCGGGCGCTGAAACTGCTTGCCCGCGTGAAGCTGCCGGACCCGGAACGGGTGTTTCGCGCCTATCCGCACGAGATCTCGGGTGGCATGGCGCAGCGCGTCCTCATTGCCGGTGCTGTCGCCTGCAGTCCCGACCTTCTGATCGCCGACGAACCGACCACCGCGCTCGACGTAACCGTGCAGGCCGAAGTGCTCGACCTTCTGCGCGACCTGCAAAAGGAGTTCAACATGGCGGTCATGCTGGTGACCCACAATTTCGGTGTCGTGGCGGACAGCTGCGACCGGGTGGCCGTCATGAAGGACGGCAGGATCGTGGAAATCAACACCGTGGCTGACCTCTTCGCCGCTCCGGCGCACGACTACACCCGCATGCTTCTCGGATCCGTTCTCGAAGATGGCATGACGCGGACATATCGACCACCGATGACGGAAGGGATGCGCGCATGAACGATCAGATCCTCGTCGATTGCCGCAACGTCAACGTCCATTTCGGCGCCCATCATGTCCTGAAGCACGTCAATCTCACCATCCGCCCCGGTGAAACCGTCGGGCTGGTGGGCGAGAGCGGGTCGGGCAAGACGACGCTCGGGCGCGCCATTCTCGGCATCGGCCCGGTCAGCTCCGGCCAGATATTGTTCGACGGCGAGCATATCGCCGGGGTACCGCCCCGCGCCCGCAAAGTCCAGGCGGCCATCCAGGCGGTCTTCCAGGATCCCTATAGTTCGCTCAACCCGTCGATGACGATCGAGGACATCCTGACGGAACCGATTGTTGCGCGCCGGCTCGCCTCGCGTGCCGATGCCTCCCGGCAGGTCCGCAAGTTGCTCGATCAGGTCGCGCTGCCAAGCGACGCGGCGGAACGGTTCGCCCGCGAGTTTTCCGGCGGCCAGCGTCAGCGCATCGCCATTGCCCGGGCGCTGGCGCTCTCTCCGCGCCTCATCGTCTGCGATGAACCGGTCTCCGCACTCGATCTTTCCACCCAGTCGCGGGTCATGGATCTGTTCATCGAGATCCAGGAGCGGACGGGCGTCGCCTATCTTTTCGTTTCACACGATCTGGCGGCGGTGCGCCACATTTCGCATCGTGTTGCGGTGATGCGTTTCGGCGAGATCGTCGAGTTCGGAGAATGCGATCAGGTGACGGCGCGCCCCGCTCACGACTACACCAAGCGTCTGCTTCTCGCCGCGCCCGTTGCCGATCCCGCAAGGCAGGCGGAACGGCGCGCGGCGTTCCGCGCCCTTGCAATGACGGCTTAAACCATGCGCGCCATCGTCCTGATGTTCGACAGCCTCAACCGCCGCCTTCTGCCGCCCTATGGCGACAGGACGGCCCATGCCCCGAATTTCGAGCGGCTTGCGGAAAAGACGGCCACGTTCGACCGCTGTTATGCCGGGTCCATGCCCTGCATGCCGGCGCGGCGCGAAATGCATACCGGCAGGTACAACTTTCTCCACCGGTCCTGGTCACCGATCGAGCCGTTCGACGACAGCGTGCCGGAATTGCTGAGAAACGCCGGTATCTACACCCACCTCGTCACCGACCATCAGCATTATTGGGAGGATGGGGGCGCGACCTATCACACGCGCTTTTCTTCGCACGAGTTCTTTCGCGGCCAGGAAGGCGACCTCTGGAAAGGCTTGGTCGAAGGTGTGGATCGCACCCGTCTCGTCGATTTCCTCTACCAGATGAGGCGGCAGGACCCCATCAACCGGACCTATCTCGCAGACGAGCGTGACCACCCGCAGACGCGGACATTCGATGCCGGTCTGCAGTTCATCGAAACCAATGCTGGCCAGGACGACTGGATGCTGCAGATCGAGACCTTCGATCCGCATGAGCCATTTTTCAGCTATGCCGAATATCACGCGCTCTATCCCGATACCGGCGAGGATTTCGACTGGCCGCCCTACGACCGCGTCACCGAGGCGGAAGAACGGGTCCTCCAGGCGCGGCATCGATATCTGGCGCTGCTTTCGATGTGCGATCGAAATCTCGGCCGGCTGCTCGACATGATGGACGAGAAGAACATGTGGGACGATACGATGCTGATCGTCTGCACGGACCATGGTTATATGCTCGGCGAAAAGGGCTGGTGGGGTAAATCCGTCATGCCGTGGTACGACGAGACGATCCACACGCCCTTCTTCATCTGGGATCCGCGGGCCAGGGTTGCCGGCGAACGGCGTTCCGCGCTCGTTCAGACCATAGACATAGCGCCGACGCTCCTCGACCTCTTCGACCTCCGGCCGACGCCCGATATCCAGGGAAAACCGCTTCTCGAGACGGTCAGAAACGATGTTCCGGTCCGCAACGCGGGACTGTTCGGGAATTTCGGGGGGCACGTGTGTGTCACCGACGGCCGTTACGTCTACATGCGATGCTGCGCCACCGAGGACAATTCGCCGCTCCATGAATATACGCTGATGCCGACCCATATGCGTGCCCGCTTCTCTCCGGACGAACTGTCCAAGGCGGAGCTTGCGCAGCCTTTCTCCTTCACCAAAGGGGCTCCTGTCCTGCGGGTCCCAGGATGGACGATCCGGGGACCCTGGGTGTTCGGGACGCTGCTCTACGACCTTGAGACAGATCCCGAGCAGAAAAATCCGCTCAGAGACGATAGGATCGAATTGCGGATGGCCGACCTGCTTGTCGATCTGATGCGGGCCTCCGATGCACCCTCCGACCAGTTCGAGCGGCTCGGCCTTCCGGAGACGGGGCCGGTGCGCGACGAACATCTGCTCATTGAAAGACAATGGGCGCAGGTCGTTTCCGGCCAGCGCAGCGTGGCGCGGGCAAGCGATTTCCCACAAGGGGCCAGTGTGGCGAATATCCCGATCGCGAAACTCATGGCCGACGAAACGACGCGCCGCATCCTGATCGCGGAGGTTCCTCGTCTTGCGGACAGGCCGCTGCCCGCCCCGCTCGCCGCAAAGACGCTCGTGCAGGCCGCAACGGCTTGGCCGGAGCTGGACCGGGAAAAGCTCGAGGCGATCGAGCGGGCGCTCACAGAGCAGGTTTGAACGGAGAGATCGATGCCATCGAGACTGGATCATCTGACGAAATCACCCTTCAATCTCGATCGCGAAGCCCTCGACTGGGTGACGCAGACGTTCCAGGCCCTGGACGATACCGCCCGCGCCGCCCAGCTTTTTAATCTCAATTCGCGCGGCGACGACCGCGAGACGGAGATCGCCCGCCTTGGCGAGCTTCAGCCGGGTGGCATCACCCGTTATTTCGGCGCCGACGGCACGGGGGAACGTGCGCATATGGCAGCGATCCAGGCCCAGGCTGGGGTCCCTCTGCTGGTTTCCGCCGATCTCGAAGGCTCACGCATGAGCCTTTCCTTCGGCACGGCCGTTCCCAACCCGCTGGCGCTGGCCGCCGTCGATGATGTCGCGCTGACCGAGGCGATCTCCGACCTGATGGCGCGCGAAGCCCGTTCCGTCGGGATCAATTGGTCATTCACGCCGGTGCTGGATATCAACGCGGCCTTTCGCAGCCCGATCGTTGCAACCCGCGGATATGGCTCGGATCCGGCGCTGATCGAACGTCATGCGCTGGCGCAGATGCGCGTCTTCCAGCGCCTCGGCCTTGCCGCAACCGTGAAACATTGGCCGGGTGAAGGCTATGACGAGCGCGACCAGCACCTGGTCACCACCATCAATCCGCTATCGATGGAAGAATGGCGCGCCACCTTCGGCCTGCTCTACAAGGCCGCCATCGATCAGGGGGTGAAGTCGGTCATGTCGGCGCATATCGCGCTGCCGGCCTATGTCCTGGAGCGTGATCCCGACGCAGGCGAAGAAGCCTATCTGCCGGCTTCGGTCTCTGCGCCGCTCAATACCGCACTGCTGCGGGGCGAACTCGGCTTCAATGGCCTGATCGTCTCCGACGCCAGCGAGATGGCTGGCCTTTCAGGCGTGATGCCGGCACATGATGCGAAGATCGAGATCATCGCGAGCGGCTGCGACATGGTTCTTTTCTCGTCCAACCCGGAGGCGGAAATCGCGGCCGTGCGTGACGCCGCCCATTCCGGGCGCATTCCGGCGGAGCGTTTCCGCGATGCGGTCACACGCGTCCTGGCCCTCAAGGCGTCGCTCGGCCTGCATCGCAGCGTCGAAATGCCGGTCTCTGCAGGTGAAACGTCCTCCCAAAAATTGGCCAACGAAGCTTTTGCTCGCGCGCCCACGCTGGTGAAGGACAGGAACGGTACGCTGCCGCTCGATCCCGAAAAGCATCGTCGCATCCTCGTCGTTTCCGGCGGGATCGTCGAACCGATGCAGAATGCGGGGCTGGATTTCAAGCTGCCGGAAATGCTGGCAGCCGAGGGCTTCGAAGTCACCCTCAATCCCTATGGCACGCCGCTCGATACGGACGGGCACGACCTCGTCCTCTATCTGTTCGGCGAAGAGACGCTTCTGACGCGCGGGCGCATTTTTCTGGATTGGCGGGCACTTCACGGGGATTTCAGAGCCGCCATGAAACGGCCGTGGACGAGCCTGCCGACCGTGATGATTTCCTTCGGTTTTCCCTATTATCTCTACGATGCCCCCCGGGTGCCGACCTATATAAACGCCTATTCCACCCACGAGGCGATGCAGGCCGCCGTGGTGGAGGCGCTGATGGGGCGGAGGCCGTGGAACCGCAACAGTCCCGTTGATCCCTTTGCCGGAGCGTCTGACGCGCGATACTGATGGCATCCGGCATGCATGCCGGATGTAGGACATGTGGGGCTCACCGATCGACCAGACGGGGGACCATCCGCGATCAAGGACCATCACCCTTTCCAGCTGCGACGTCATAGGCGATCCGGAAGCCTGTATTGCTCGAGGCGCTATCCGGGGAAAGGCCCATTCGCGCTGCGATCCGGTACCGATAGCAGTAACTTTTGTGGCAGAGGAACGAGCCGCCCTTCAGCACCTTGTCGGAGAAGCGCTTGGCATGCTCGTTCCGCGTCTTCGCCTGTTTCGACAGCGAGCGGACCTTGAAAGGGTCGGCGGTCCATTCCCAGACATTGCCGGCGAGATTGTAGAAACCGGCCTCATTCGGGGCGAAGCTGCGCGCCGGCGCGGTGCCGAAATATCCGTCCTGCAGCGTGTTGGTGTCGGGAAAGCGGCCCTGCCAGATATTGCAGAAGATCGCTTTGTCGGTCGGCTCGTCCTCGCCCCAGGGATACCGCCGGCGGCGGTTGCCGCCGCGCGCGGCGTGTTCCCACTCCGCTTCCGTCGGCAGGCGGCCGCCGACCCATTGCGCGAACGCGAGTGCGTCGTTCCAAGAGACGTGGGTAACCGGATGGTCAAGCCGATCATCGATCGAACTGCCCGGACCTTCCGGCTGCCGCCATGTGGCATTGTCGATGCGCGTCCACCAAGGGGTGCCGACGACACCACCCGTTGCGAGGCTCATGTCACCGAGCAGCGATGCGAATACGGCCGACGAGCCGAACCGCTCCGATTCCGTCACATACCCGGTCGCTTCGACGAATTCGGCAAACCGACGAACCGTGACCGTCTCGGCTTCGAGGTAATAATCCTGCAGCGAGACCTTGCGCTCCGGCCCCTCGCCATCGGCGGAAAGCACCGGCGCATGGGTTCCGACGAACGTCTCGCCACCCTTGACGGCAATCGTTTTCCCCCGGATGCCGCGAGAGATCGTGTTTGCAGGTGTGTCGAATGTTCCCTGCTCCGTTTCCCGTCTCGATCCTGAACAGCATTCACTCATCGCGTTTTCCTGATATGCGTTTATTCTTTTTACTGACTTTCAGGCGTCAGCCTCCCGATCGTCCGCATCGGCGGCTTTCGCCTTGGCAAATGTATAAACGCCCGATCGCGGGAATGCCAAAAGCAATCGGACGATGAATGCCGGAAACGCGTCCATCCTCTCGACGTTGTGCACCTGCTCTTCGCACTTGCGAAGGGCACCACAAAACCAACATCATTTCCGGCCAACTAGATCGTCGGCGGTCTGCAGCCCCGGCCAGGGCTGCCGATCACGCCGTCGGGCGAGACAATCGACTCGTCCGGTCACTGAGAATGCGCTTAAGCTACCAGGGGAAAATTGCATGGAGAGATCGATGACCGAAGTGTCCAGCAGATAGCCCGCCCATTTTAATGCGGCAAGAAAATCTCACGCATCACGGGCGCGGAACCTGCGGCTTGAAAAGGAGCCGGAACTCCGCGAAAAAGGGTAGCTACGGAATGATGTCGCTCACGTACGATCGGTATTTGTCGCGAAGAGGTCGGTCATGAGTATCGCTGACCGCCTGGTAACCGGAAGTCTTTGGGTCTCCCTCTCAAGGGTCATCGTCAATGGGTTGTCGACCCTCAGTACCATCATCCTGGCCTGGTATCTCCTGCCGTCGGATTTTGGCCTCGTCGCGCTTGCGACGACTATGCTCGCCATCGTGACGACGATCACCGAGCTTTCTTTGAACGAAGCTCTTATCCGTCACGAAGCTCCGGGAGAATCCCATTTCAGCGCCGCATGGACACTGGCTGCGACCCGCGGCTTGATATTATGCGCCTTATTCGCCGCGTTCGCCTATCCGGCTGCCCTCATCTACGACGACCCGCGCCTTTTCGGCGTCCTCCTTGTCCTGAGCCTCAGCCTCCTCATCAACGGGTTTGCAAATCCGCGAAGGATCATGCTCCAGCGGGAGCTGATCTTCCGGCAGGAATTCGTCCTGAATGTTGCCCAGAAGATTGCCGGATTTGTGGCGACCGTCGCCATCGCCGTCATCTATCAGACCTATTGGGCGCTGGTGGTCGGCACATTGGTGATGCAGATCACCAATGTCGTGGCGTCCTATTTCATCCTGCCGTTCCGCCCCCGGATCACCTTCTCCCATATGCGGGAATTCTTTTCGTTTTCGATCTGGATTACCGCCGGGCAGATCGTCAACACGCTCAATTGGCGTTTCGACTATCTGCTCATCGGCAAGGTGCTGACCGGCTCCGCTCTGGGATTTTATTCGCTGGGCGGGCAGCTCGCTATGACGCCGACGCGCGAAGCGACCGCGCCGCTGACCGCCACCATCTATCCCGCCTTTGCCAATGTCCGCCACGATCCCGCGCGTCTCGCCGCGGCCTATCAGCGAACGCAGGCGCTGCTGACGGCGGTCGCGTTGCCGGCCGGGATCGGAATGGCGGTCATCGCGGATCCCCTGGTCAGGCTCGTGCTTGGCGAAAAGTGGCTTCCGGTGATTTTCATCATCCAGGCGCTGGCCTCCGTTTATGCGCTGCAGACATTGGGATCTCTCAATCAGCCTCTCGGCATGGCGCTCGGGCAAACCCGGACCCTGTTCATCCGCGACGCGCAGATGCTTCTCGTCCGGATCCCGGTGATCACGATCGGCCTGGTGTTCTGGGGGCTTCCGGGGTTGATATTCAGCCGTGTGCTTACCGGCCTCTTCAGCGCTTTCGTGAACATGATCATCGTCAAGCGCTTCATCAGCGTTTCGGTCTCCGCACAGCTATGGGCAAATTTCCGGGCGCTTGCCAGTTCGGCCGTCATGGCTGCCGGCGTCTCGCTTGCCGATCGCTACATGGGAGTCGAAACCACACATACCGGGCTGGTCCTACAACTGGCCGCCCTTATCTGCCTTGGAGGCGTTCTCTATTGCGGCTCCAGCATCTTTCTCTGGCTGGTTATGGATCGTCCAAACGGTCCGGAGACTGAAGTCAGAAAGATCGCCGCCAAGGTCTTGTCCAAAGTCAGTCACGCCTGATCGCGGGGCTTGTTCTTCTAAACTTTGAAAGAGAGGCATAATGTCAGGTGCTCAGCAATCCGAACTTATCACCAAGCTTCAGGACAGGACCCACGATTGCCTTAAAGAGTTCATCCGCCCTGATGAACCGATTGCGATACTGGACTTTCCCGACATCAGGAATTGCGGAGATTCCGCGATCTGGCTGGGAGAGATGGCCTATTTGAAGCAGCGGTATGCAAAGCGGCCTTCCTACGTTTGCACGACCGATGATTTTTCACCGGATGAGCTCAAGAGCTCTGCCCCGAACGGCCCGATCTTCATCCATGGGGGCGGCAATTTCGGCGATATATGGGTGTTTCACCAGGATTTCCGGGAGCGCGTGATGGAGCTGTTTCCCGACCGGCAGATCGTCCAGTTTCCGCAATCGATTCACTACAAGTCCGCAGAACGGCTGGAGCAGAGCAAACGCGCGATCGGCAGGCACAAGAACTTCGTGCTCCTGGTGCGCGACGAGGAGTCGTTTCAGTTCGCGAAGGAAAATTTTGATTGCCAGGTCTATCTGTGCCCGGACATGGCCTTCTGCATCGGCAAGATAGAGCCCGCTGCGCCGCAGTTTCCGGTCCTCGCAATGCTCCGCCAGGACAAGGAACAGGTCGGAACGGTCGATTTTTCCGCCTATCCGGACATCCCGAAGGAGGACTGGATTACCGAGAGCCGATCGAAGGTGCGCGTTGCAAAAGCGCTCGGGGCGGCCTCCGCACTGCTGCATCTCACCCCTTCCGAAATGCGGCTGCGCAAACTGGATGCCGCGGCCAACAACCGCTTCCAGCGCGGCATAAGCCAGATTTCCCGCGGCAAGGCCATCGTGACGGACCGCCTGCATGTGCATATCTGCTCGCTTCTCATCGGACGCAGCCATGCTGTGCTCGACAATAATTACGGAAAAATCCGCCGATTCATGAACGCCTTTTCCGGAGGCACCGATCTCTCCTACAAGGCGACTTCGCTCGACGACGGCATCAGATGGGCAAAAGAACAGGCGGGTGTCGCGGCATGATGCTGCCTGAGATCAACGACCGGAGGCTGTCATGAGTGTTGTGACCTTCATCATCCCTGTACGGCACCAGGACAACGCGCGCGACTGGAGCATCCTGAAGCGAAACCTGACGCAGACCGTGGCATCCATCGCAAACCAGACCAATCCCGACTGGCGGGGCGTGATCGTCGCCAACAGGGGTGCCGATCTTCCTGTCCTGCCGGAGAAGTTCTCGGTGGCATGGGTGGACTTTCCGCCGAACGACATCCACGAGCGGGGCGATGCGACGGAAGAGGATTTTCTCGATTCATTCCGCGCCGACAAAGGTCGCCGCGTGCTTGCGGGCATGCTGACGGCCCGCGATTGTCGCTTCTTCATGATCGTCGACGACGACGATTTTGTCAGCGCCCGAATTACCGAATATGCCGCCCGGCACCAAGACGAGAACGGCTGGACAATCGACAAGGGCTATATCTGGGACGATGGCGGCAGCATTCTGCTGTGCCGCGACCAGTTCAACCACTATTGCGGAACGTCGCTGATCATTCGTTCGGACCTCTACGGACTGCCGTCAAAGGCGGAAGACGTTTCCCTCCCATGGATCAAGGACATGCTGGGCAGCCATGTCCGCATAGAATCCATTCTGGCCGAACGCGGTACGCCCTTGAACGCGCTGCCGTTCCGGGGCGCGGTCTATCGTGTCGCCCACAAGGGATCGCACAGCAAGGCGCCCAGCCTGATCCATATGTATTTCCTGAACAGGAACGTTCTCAAGCAGCCTGTCCGGATCCTCAAGAATTTGACGAAGCTCCGACCGCTGTCGGCGGCGTACAGGAAAGAGTTTTTCGGGCTTTCCACCGGAAAGATGGAGTAGATATCGCGGTGTCCCGGTCGACAGGCACCGATCACGCTACCATTTCGCGCTGAACCCGACTTTGGCGCCAATGGCGTTGCTGTCGCCGAAGTCCTTGAGGCTGGTGCGAGCGAAGGCCTCTGCGTAGACAGTGTATCTGTCGTCTGCCCAAGTTCGGGAGCCGCCCAGGCTGAGGCCGCCCCAGAGCGGCTGGTTCTTGCTGACGACGCTGAGGCCGGAGACATCGACCCTCGAGCCGTCGAGGAAATCGTAGTAGAGATTGGCGATGCCGTAGAACTTCGAGCGGCCGATCTTTCCGGTGGCGTCCTTCCAGTCGCTGTCATAGTCGGCCGAGATGCCGAGGCGGCCGGTCAGGCTGTCGGCATCGTCCAGCGAGACGGCGGCGCCATAGGCGTCGGTGAAATCGTCGAACCGAACGGAGGAATAGGCCAGTTGCGCCTGCGGCGTCAGCGACCACTGGCGCGTCAGCGCGATCTTTTGTCCGGCTTCGACGCTCAGGCCATAACCGAAGCCGTCATTGCCATCGGCAAGCGTGGATTGCAGCGTCCTGGAGTTGAGATTGCTGTCATACCAGGTGACGGCAGCCTGGGCGTCGACGTAGAAGCCGCTATTGCCGTACCAGGTCAAGGTGCCGTCGAAGCCATAGCCTGTCGTATCGATGTTGCCTCTGCCGAAGCGCGAGGAGATATCCGCCGAGGCCGTGTCGAAGTGAAAACTGACGCCGCCGATCAGCGCGCCGCTCCGGCTTTCATGCAGCATTCCGTCGATGCCCACCTGCATCGTCCAGGTGTCCACATCATATTCGGTGCCGGTCGTCGAAGTCCTCGGATTGAAATGCGCATGCGTGCCGTCGATGCGGGTCCAGATGGCCTTGGCGGGGTCGCTCTCCGCTTGCCCATCGTCGGTCGCCCGTCCGCTGCTGCGCTGGCGCAAGGTGCCAAATTCGTTGAGCGTCTGCAGCACGCCGGCATAGGTCTCGTAGAGAGGAACGCTCGGCGCATAGACCATCCCGATCCCAACGCCCGAAGGATTGAGCAGGGCCGAACGGAGATACCAGTCGCCGTCGGCAGGCGTGCTGACGCCGCCCTGGTAGAGCCGATAGGCATAGGCTCCGCCGACCACGGCCTGATCGCCCTCGAACACATAGTCGCCGAGCAGCGAAAAAGAGCCGGCGGACACGCCGCCGACATCGACGATCTTGATGCCCTCGGCGGTTTGCGCGCCACCGCCGCCGAGATTGATGACCGTGACGTTGGTCGTGCCTGCCGTATTGCCCGTCACCACGAGGAGGTCGGTCGGGGAGGCATCCCCGCCGAGCACGGCCTCGACTTCAAGCGTGCCGCCCGTGCCGGTATAGTTGCCGGCGATGGTCAGCGTGCCGATCGAATTGCCGGGCGCGATCGTGCCGGCATTGGTCACATCGCCGAAGATCGTGCCGGTGCCGCCGAGAATGCCGGCCCCAGATGTCGCGACCGGGCTGGTGATCGAACCGTTGACGGCCAGCCGGCCACCGCTCACCGTCGTCGCGCCGGTATAGGTGTTGACGCCCGAAAGCGTCTGGTTGCCGCCGGTGACCATTAGTCCGCCCGTGCCGCCGATGACACCGGCGAACGTGTCGTTGGCATTGGTGATCGTCAGGGTTTGCGCCCCGAGCAGCACGGTGCCGCTGCCGGCGAGGCTGCGGATGGCTGGCGCCGCGGCTGCCGAAACGTCAAAAGCGCCGTTTGCGACAACCCGGCTGGAATTGGCGACGGCGCCGGTACCCGTAAGGGCGAGGCTGCTGCCGAAGTCGATCTGCGTCTCGCCTGAATAAATGCTGTTTGCCAGTAGGTTGAAAATCCCGCCGCCACCGGTGACGGTCAGGCCGCCGACGCCGCTGAAGCCCGACGTTGCGTCGGTTCCCACGGCAAAGCCGCCGGTATCGATCGTCAGCCCGCCGGCGAGCAGGTTGAGTTCGGTGCCGGAAAATCCGTTGATGAAGGTCGGGTTGGCGGCCGTCGCGCGCAGAATGCCATTGTCGAAATTGGCCTGACCCGCACCGGCGCCGACCCGCAAGGATTGAGCCTGTAGCGTGCCGCCGCTGCTAATATTAAGCGTGCCGGAAGATGCGGTGGTGTTGCTGCCTAGTGTTGTGGTTCCGGCGGTGACTTGCCCGCCGTTTTCGATGTTGAGGGTGCCTCTTCCAAGAGCGCCGATTGTAAGAGGTAGCCCTAACATATTCCACCGCGATCCCGGTCCGGTGACGGTCGCCATGCCGGTGCTGCCAGCCGTAACTCCGAGCCGCGCCTGGCCTGTGTTTGTCAGAGTGCTACCATTCTGAATTACCAAATTTGCAGGCACAGTAGGGTTCTGGCCGATTTGTAGTATGTTCACCGAGACGCTGACCGGCCCGTTAACGCCGAGGACGGCCGGGCTCTGCGCCGGTGCGCCAAACGTGCTGATATTGATGGTTGCACCGGCACCGGGCGCTATGCCGCCTGACCAGTTGCTCCCGACCGTCCAGTCACTGCTTGTCGTTCCCTTCCAATCAACCGTTTGAGCCGAGGCCGGCGTTGCGAAGCAGAAGCCCAGAAGGAGCGCCGTCCCGCAGACACCCGAAAGTAGCGTCTGTTTCCCGGTTCCGTGAAACGCGCAGCCAGTCCGCATGATGCCGCCCCGTAAAATACACTCTAAGATTGATTTCGGATAATTTGATCAAGATTCGCAATTGGCTTGATAAGAAATGACGAATGTTAAGAAAACATGAACGACCCGGGCAAATAGGGGGGTCTGAAGGCAGGAGCAGCGGCGACGCGGCGCCCGGTACCGCAAGGCGCCAGCCGGCGAAAACGGCCGGACCTGACGGCCGGCCGCTTCGGATTTGGTCGCGGTGATTAAACGGCGCCGCGGGTTTCCACGTAGATCGCGTAGACCGAGTGGCTGCTCGCCATATAGAGGCGGTTCTTCTTCGGGCCGCCGAAGACAAGGTTCGGGCATCGCTCCGGAAGCTTGATGAAGCCGATCGCCTTGCCGGCCGGGTTGAATATCTTGACGCCGTTCAGATCCTCGGGCCTGGCGCCTGCAGCGCCGTTCGATCCCCAGCCGCACCAGAGATTGCCATCGACGTCGATCTTGAGGCCATCGAGAGCGCCATTGTCGTCGGCCGTCACCAATGCCGCCTTGTTCGACAGCTTCACGCCATCTGCGCCGACATCGTAGCTCCAGATGATGCGGAATGGCGATGCGCGGCCTTCGACGATGTAGAGCTTCTTTTCATCCGGCGAAAATGCGATGCCGTTCGGGCCTTTCAGCTCGTCGGTGACAAGGCTAAGCTTGCCGTCCGGCGATATGCGGTAGACGGAGTGTGGCAGCTCCGCCGTGCCCTTCTCGCCCTCCCACTCGCCGGCGATGCCGAAGGGCGGGTCGGTGAACCAGATGGAGCCGTCCGATTTGCAGACGATATCGTTCGGGGAGTTGAGCTTCTTGCCGTTGTAATTGTCCGCGAGCACGGTGATCGAACCGTCATATTCGGTGCGGGTCACCCGGCGTGTCAGATGTTCGCAGGAAAGCAATCGGCCCTGGCGGTCGCGGGCGTGGCCGTTGGCATAGTTGGAATTGGCGTTGTAGACGCTCCAGCTCTCGTTGGCTTCGTCATAGCGCATGACCCGGTTGTTCGGAATGTCGCTGACGAGCAGATAGCGCCCGTCGCCGAACCAGACCGGACCTTCCAGCCAGCGGGCGCCGGTTGCGACCTGTTCGAGCGAGCTGCTGGCGACGCGATATTTCGCAAAGCTCGGATCGAGGATCTGGATAGCCGGATCGGGGTAGATCGGGCTCGGCGTAAAGCCGATCGCTTGCGCGGATGCCATTTTCGGGAAGGTGGTTGCCAGGGCGGCCGCTGAAAGCGTCATGATGTTGCGGCGTGAGAAATTCACGTTGAAGTCCTTTGATTATGGATAGTTGATTTCATATCAATTTGCCGGTTTGACGGGGAACCGAGACGATGGCCCGCCTCCCAATTAAAGGCAGTCCATTGTGCGTCGCAACAAACAAGATTGCCTTCTGCCGCCTTTGGTTAAGCAGTGGTGAAAGCCACCCTGGAGGTCCGGATATGTCGTTGATGCGCTGCGGCAAGAGTAAGATTTTATTATGAAAAAGCGCTTATGACAAACGGAGGATCAAGTTTGATCACCCTGCGCATGATGTGCACCGTCCGGCACGGCTCCGGCATTTTTCACTTTTCGATGCACTGTCGCTCTTTCAGCGTTTTTCGAGGTATCTGATGCTCAAGAATTTAAAGATTAAAACAAAATTTCTCATGGCGATTGCCATCCTCGCGGTCATTTCCCTTGCAGGCCTGATGTATGTCACCAGCAGGTTCAGCGCCGCCAACGAGGCTTATTCCGGCTTCCTGCAGAAGGAAAGCAACGCTGCCACCTTCGGACCCCGCGGCGCTGCCGGCATGTGGACCGCGACGACATGGCTGAGCCGCGCGCTGGCCCAGGAGCCGGCAAGCGCGGCGTTCCAGGATCTTTCCGGCCGGTTTTCCAAGGAATTTGCCGGCGCCCGCGACCGGTTGAGCCAGATCCCGGCGCTGGTGCCGAGCCGCAAGGCCGCGATCGACGAACTGCTTGCCGGCGCCGACG
Organism: Neorhizobium sp. T25_13; assembly: GCF_002968675.1. Taxonomy (NCBI): domain Bacteria; kingdom Pseudomonadati; phylum Pseudomonadota; class Alphaproteobacteria; order Hyphomicrobiales; family Rhizobiaceae; genus Neorhizobium; species Neorhizobium sp. T25_13. The sequence continues at coordinate 75,877 of NZ_PVBI01000015.1, read as the reverse complement.
CGCTGAAGGCGGTCGGTGACGATCTTCTCAAGGCCCATACTGCAGGCGACAAGGAAAAAGTCCGTACGCTCTCAGCGAAGCTCGATCAGGCCATCGTCGATCTCTCGCCGAAATTCGGCGCTAACAACGGCGCCATGGCCGAAATCCTCAACAACGGCGCCAAGACGCTGAGCCAATCGGTCTCCAGCACGATCACCTATGCGATCTGCGGCATGCTTTTCGGCATCGCGATCGCTGCCGTCCTGTCCATGACCATCGCCCACAAGGGCATCACCGCGCCGATGGCCCGCCTGCGTGAGCGTATGGCTTCGCTGGCTGCCAGTCAGACGGAAGCTGCCGTCGACGGCCTCGACCGCAAGGACGAAATCGGCGAGATGGCCAAGGCCGTCGCGATCTTCCGCGACAACGCGCTGGAGCGTGCCCGCCTGGAACGGGAAGCCGAAGACAATCGCGGCCTGTCCGAGCGCGAGCGTATGGAGCGCGAAGCCCAGAAGACGCGCGAAGCCGCCGAGATCAAGTTCGCCGTCGACAATCTGGCGGAAGGCCTGAGTCATCTGTCTGACGGCAATGTGTCCTATCGCATCGAAAAGCAGTTCACCGCGACGCTGGACGGTGTCCGCAACGATTTCAACGCCTCGGCGACCAAGCTGCAGACGGCCCTGGAGCAGGTGGCGGAGAATGCCCGCAGCATCCAGGCCGGTTCGGCAGAGATCAAGGCAGCCGCCGACGATCTGGCCAAGCGCACCGAGCAGCAGGCAGCTTCCGTCGAGGAAACCGCAGCGGCTCTCGAGGAAATCACCACCACCGTCAAGGACGCCACCAAGCGCGCTCAGGAGGCCGGCGCGCTGGTTGCCCGCACCCGCAGCGGTGCGGAAAACTCCGGCGAGGTCGTCCAGCGCGCCGTCAAGGCGATGGAACAGATCGAGAGGTCCTCGGGCGAGATTTCCAACATCATTGGCGTCATCGACGATATCGCCTTCCAGACCAATCTTCTGGCATTGAACGCCGGCGTCGAAGCGGCCCGTGCAGGCGATGCCGGCAAGGGTTTTGCTGTCGTCGCCCAGGAAGTGCGCGAACTCGCCCAGCGTTCCGCCAAGGCCGCCAAGGAGATCAAGGCGCTGATCACGACGTCGAACGAGCAGGTCAACGCCGGCGTGCAGCTGGTGGGCCAGACCGGGCAGGCGCTGGTAACGATCGTTTCGGAAGTGCAGGAAATCAACCGGCACGTGAACGCGATCGTGGAGTCGGCCCAGGAACAGTCTTCGGGCCTTCAGCAGATCAACACGACCGTCAACCAGATGGACCAGGATACCCAGAAGAATGCCGCGATGGTCGAGGAATCGACCGCCGCAAGCCATGGTCTGGCCCGGGATGCGGCATCGCTCAACGAACTGCTGGCCCAGTTCAAGCTGCCCGGTCAGCGCCACATTCCGCGTCCGGCCGATCGCCGCGACACGCCGGCTGCCTCGCCGGCCCGCAATCTGGCCCGCAGGGTTGCCACTGCCTTCTCCGGCGGCTCCTCGGCCGCTGCGGTCAGCAATGATTGGCAGGAGTTCTAGGCGCGTCTTTGACCGACCATCTGCATCCGGGGGCTATTTGTAGCCACGCCTGAGCGCCTGCGGGGGCTGTCCCAGGCTTCTCAGGAACGCCCGCCGCATTCGCCCGGCGTCGCCGAAACCGGCGGCCTCGGCAATATGTTCGAGCGGCGCGTGGCTGGTCTCGACCGCCATCCGCGCCGTTTCGAGCCGCAGGCGTTCCACGGCCTTGGCGGGTGTCGTGCCGGTTTCGGCTGCAAACGCCCTGGCAAAGTTGCGCGGGCTCATCGCGGCCTGGTCGGCGAGGCGCTCGACGGTCAGCCGTTCGGCCAGATGCTCGCGCATCCAGCCGATCAGGGCCAAGAACCTGCCCGTGTGCCCTCCAAGGTCGACGAGCGCCGAAAATTGCGACTGGCCGCCCGGCCGGCGCTGATGAACGACGAGCTGCTGTGCCGCCCTTCGCGCAATATCCGGCCCCAGGTCATCTTCTATGAGAGCAAGCGCCAGGTCGATACCGGCGGAAATGCCGGCAGAGGTCCAGACGTGACCGTCCTGGACATAGATGCGTTCGGCGTGCATCTCTATCTTTGGGTAGCGGCGGGAAAAATCGTGCGAACTGTTCCAATGGGTGGTGGCGCGGCGTCCGTCGAGGAGCCCCGCCTCGGCGAGCAGATAGGCTCCGGAACAAACGCTCGTCACGCGCCGCGCGTCCGTGCGTTTCAGCCATTCGAGAATTTCGTGCACGGCCTCCATGGAGCGGATGATCTCGCCGCCCGAGACCATCACCGTGTCGAACGGTCCATCCGCGAGCGGGGCAGCCGAAAGCTTGAGGCCCGACGAGCTCTCGATTTCGCCGCCGCCCGGCGCCATCAGCACCAGGTCGTAACTGCCCGGCCGGAATCGCTCCGCCATCTCGAAAGCCGACGTCGGCCCGGCCGCATCGAGAAGCTGGAAACCCGGATGCACCACGAGAGCAACTGTGCGAGCCATGGCAGTTTTTGCCCGATTAATGTCATTTCAGTCAGACGATAGCAGCGGTAACTTTCCCTGCAAACAGAGGCAACCGATCGATCGGCGAAACTATCATGAAGTGGCGCTTTGTTCTTGCGGGCGGGTTGGGGCTTGCGGTGGTCTTCCTGGCAGTCGCCGGGGGCTGGATAGTCTCTCTGCCGTCCGGCTCTTCCGCCGGGGTTCTCAAACCCATTCCGGGCGAGGAGACACGCGCCACGGTCGAGGCCTTGAAGCCGCCCAAACGCGTCCGTCCCGTGATCGCCATCGTCGGCATCAATGACGGGACGGAGATCACCGACTACCTGATGCCCTACGGCATCCTGCGGCGCGCCGATGTGGCCGACGTGGTGGCATTGGCGACGCAGCCCGGGCCGATTGTGCTCTATCCGGCGTTGAAGGTCGAACCGCAGGCAACGATCTCGGAGTTCGACAGACAGCATCCGGAAGGCGCCGATTACGTCATCGTCCCGGCCATGGTGCGCGAGGATGATCCGGTAGCATTGGGCTGGATCAGGAGCCAGGCCGACAAAGGTGCGATGATCATCGGCGTCTGCGTCGGTGCCAAGGTGGTTGCGGCCGCCGGCCTTCTCGACGGCCGAAAAGCCACGACCCACTGGTATTCGCTGGACGTCATGCTGAAGGAACATCCGAGCATCCGCCATGTCGCCGACCGCCGCTTCCTCGTCGACGGTCGCGTTGCGACGACGACCGGCATCAGCGCCTCCATGCCGATGTCGCTGACGCTGATCGAGGCGATCGCGGGCCGGGAGAAAGCTCAGGCTGTCGCGGCCGATCTGGGCGTCGCGGATTGGGATGCGCAACACGACAGCGGCGCCTTCGCGTTCACGCGGCCCTTCGCATTGACGGCAATCGGCAATTCGCTCGCCTTCTGGAGCCGGGAAACGCTCGGTATCGAACTGTCTCAAGGCGTGGATGAAGTTTCGCTCGCTCTCGTCGCCGATGCCTGGTCGCGCACCTATCGCTCGCGCGTGACGACCTTCGCGGCCGGCGCGGATGCGGTGGAGAGCCGCAGCGGTCTCCGCATCATTCCCGACGAGGTGACCGCAAGCGCGTCAGCGGTGCGCGTGCCCGGAGCGCCGCTTGGCCGCAAACCGGCGGATGCGCTGGATGAGACGCTGAAGGCCATCGCCGAGCGCTATCGGGAAAACACGGCCAATTTCGTCGCCATGCAGCTCGAATACAGGAGACGAGTGACGCCGCAGTAGATAGTCGCGGCCTGCGGTTTCGCGCGTCTCGAAACGGGAGGAAGGAACCAGTCATGAAGGCACTCATCGCAGGCGCCGGCATCGGCGGATTGACGACCGCGCTTCAACTCCACGAAGCCGGGATCGAGGTCGAGATCTTCGAACGCGTCGGCGAGGTTCGTGAACTCGGGGTTGGCATCAACATGCTGCCGCATGCCGTGGCGGTGCTGGCCGATCTCGGGCTGCAGGCAGGCCTCGACGCTGCAGGGATCCGTATGCGGGAACTGATTTATACCAACCGTTTCGGTCAGGTCGTGTGGCAGGAATTGCGCGGCCTGGATGCCGGTCAGGAGGCGCCGCAGGTCAGCATCCATCGCGGCAAGCTGCTCGGCGTGATCCATAGGGCGGTGATCGCCCGTCTCGGACCCGACGTCATCAGGACCGGTTGCCGGGTTGAGGGCTTCGAACAGACGGAAGATGGGGTCGCGGTTCATTTCAGCGGAACGGACGGATGGCGCGGCACGGCCCGGGGGGATCTGCTGATCGGCGCCGACGGCATCCATTCTGCGATCCGGGCGCAGCTCTATCCCGATGAGGGTCCGCCGATCTGGAGCGGGATCATGTTATGGCGCGGCGCAACACGCTGGCCGATCTGGCGCGATGGCCGGACGATGGTGATATCAGGCGGCAATTTCGCAAAATTCGTCTATTATCCGATCGGAGCCGATCCTGCGGAGCCTGAAATGCGGCTGACGAACTGGGCCGTGATGGCCAAGGTGGGCGAGCCCGGCACATCACCGCTACGCCGCGAGGATTGGAGCCGGTCCGGCCTGACGGACGAGGTGTTGCCCTTCGTGCGTGACCGTTTCCATCTCGATTTCGTCGATCCCGCCTCCATCATCCAGGCGACCGAAAATTTCTACGAATACCCGAATTGCGACCGGGAACCTTTGCCCCGCTGGTCGTTCGGGCGGGTCACCCTGCTCGGGGATGCGGCCCATGCCATGTATCCGGTCGGCTCCAACGGCGCGAGCCAGTCGATCCTCGATGCCCGATGCCTTGCCGGACATCTTCGGACGCAGGATGAAATCGAGGCCGCCCTTTCCCGCTACGACGCAGAGCGCCGGCCTGCCACATCGGAAATCGTCCTGGCGAACCGCCGCGGCGGACCCGAGGGTGTCATCGACATGGTCGAGGCCCGTGCGCCTGACGGTTTCGACGACATCGACGCGGTGGCCTCGTTCGAAGAACGCAAGGCGGTCGTCCGCGGCTACGCTTCGCTCGCTCGTGGTCGGAACCGGTGAGCATGATGGCGGATCACTCAGAACAGATCCGGCCTGATCCCGGCGGCGTCCAGCAGGAAGTCGCGGCTTGCTTCCAGTTCCGACCTGAGCCTGGCGATGTCATGGCCAAGCAGCGTGCCCTGCCATTTGCGGATTTTGCCGGCGCAAAGCACCGTTGAGACGTTGGACCGCTCCATCAGCGTCACGACGGCGCCGGGGACGTGGTTCAGCGGGGCGACGTTGATGGCATTCGCATCGAGCAGGATGATGTCGGCTTCCTTTCCGGGTGTCAGCGTGCCGGTCTTGTGATCGAGCTTGAGGCCCCGCGCCCCTTCGATCGTCGCGAAGCGGATAACGTCGATCGCCGACAGCAGCCTCGGGTATTCCTCGCCGCGCAACGCCTTGTCGTTCGCCAGCATTCGCTGCAGCGTGATCGCCGAGCGCATCTGGGTGAACATGTCGGCGGTCATGGTGCATTCCACATCCGTCGACAGGGACGGCTGAAGGCCGAGATCGAGTGCCTGTTGCAGCGGCGGGTTGCCGTGCCGCATCTGCATCTCGATCGGTACCGAGAGCGATATATGCGAGCCCGCGTCCGCGACGCGCTTCCAGGCCATGTCGCTCATGCCGGTCATATGGATGAAGATATTGTCCGGTCCGAAACGGCCGGCCTCCGCCAGCTGGTCGAAGACCGCCTGCATGCCGAAAGTGCCGACCACATGCAGCGCGATCGGGATGCCGAGTTCGCGTCCAAGCGCCCAGGCCTCCTCATGGAACGGCAGGTAGATTTCGCCGCCCATGACCATGGTCAGCAACTGGTCGTCGCTCGCAAAATGTTCGGCCTTGATGCGCCGGGCATCGCCCGGATATTTCGCTGCGTCGCCCCAGCCCTCGAAATAACCGAAGACGCCGCGCCGCCCGGCGTCGCGAAGCGCGGTGATCGCCGCATCGGAATGTTCCGGCGAATGGTGGATCTGGCTGACGTCCATGACAGTCGTCACGCCGGCATCGATCTGGGACAGGCCGCCGAACAATTCCGAAATGTAGACATCCTGCGGCCGGTAGAGGACCGAGAACTTCTGGAGCATCCATTCGTAATAGTTGGCGGCACTTTCCGGCCGCCCGTCATTGATCAGGATCGCATCGGCAAGCAGGCTTCGAAGCGCGGTCTCGAACTGATGGTGATGCGTGTCGACGAAGCCGGGCATGACGACCATGCCGGAAGCGTCGATAACGGCGGCATCCGGCGCGTTGATCGAAGCCGCGACCTCGACGATCCGCGATCCGCGGATCAGCACGTCGCCCTTGGCGAAATTGCCGACGGCGTTATCCATGGAGAGCACCGCGCCGCCGCGGATCAGGGTCAGGCGATCGGGATCGCCAACGCCGGCCGGCATGTTGGCTGGGACGGCAATGATCTTGCCGGAGCCGCTACCGAGTTCCGCCGGCGCATGCGTCCGGTTATTGCAGAATCTGCACATGGTCTTCCCCTCCCGGCCTAAACTGATGATGTCCTCCGTCGCCGATGCGGCATCGGAGGGTTTCGCTACGACGCGTCTCTCTTATGGTGCGGCTGCCTGCCACAGCGCTATCGACGGGTAATCCTTGCCGTTCCAGTGCTTGAGCTTCTCCGCGAATTCGCGCTGGAAGGAGAGGGGACCGTGCTTCGCCATGTAATCCTCGTCATAGATCGCGATGAAGATCGTCAGCGACAGGAAGAAATGTGCGCCCATCTCGAACAGCGCCACATAATCGTGGTTGACGAGCGCCTCGCGTTCCGTGTCCGTGAGGGAGTTGACGGTCGAGATTTCCGCATCGTTCAGCCGCGGGCCGATCGATTGTTCCCAGCTGGCGACGAGCGAGCGCGGGTCTTCCTTGTAGCGGCGAAGCAGGTCCGGGTCCCGGTCGACGGTGAAGAGGAACTTGTTCACATAATACTTGCTCATGCCGCTGCTCCTTCCGGGTACCAGGTGAAGTATGCTTCCATCGTGTGGAAGAGGTCCAGATTGTCATGATAGGCGGTCGGGACCGGCCCGGCGATGCCCATCATCAGGATCAGGTCCATGAAACCATGGGTCGCGTTGCCGCTTTTCGCCATGCTTTCATGGGTCACGTTGGCGAGGATTTCCTCGATATTGCCGGTCGACAGCCATTCGATCGCCTTGCGGTCGAATTCCGGATCCGGACCGGTCTCCTTGAACTGGCGCGGTCCGCCAAGTTCGAGCGACAGGTGTCCGCTGCCGACGGCGGCGATGCGCTTGTCGGACGGGAACTCGTCGATGATCTCGCGGATGGCGCGGCCGAGATCCCAGAAGCGTTTTGGCGAAGGCAGCGGCGGCGCAAAGATATTGGTGTAGATCGGCACGACCGGCAGGTCGGCATCGGGGCGCGTGGTGATGATCGGGCAGATGATCGAATGGTCGAGCTTCAGTTCATGGCTGAAGGCGAAGTCGAAACCGCGGTCCATCAGGCCCTGGTGCATGAAGTTCGACAGTTCCTCATGGCCTTCCAGCACATATTTCGGAATGCCGAACTCACGCTCCTCATTATAGAAGGTCGCGTCGTAGCGCGGCGCCTTGCCGATCAGGAAGGTCGGATAGTTGTCGAGGAAGAACTGGTGGAAATGGTCGGCGCCGACCATCACCAGGATATCCGGCTTGGCGCGGGTCAGGGTCTCGCGATAGGCCTCGACCTTGCGTTTCCATTCCGCCGCCTGCGGCATCTGCTGTTCCGGCGGCATGGTTGTCGCCTTCAGGTAAAAAGGGTGGTGGGTGGTCGCAAGGACCGCTGCCAGGGTTGCCATCTTCTCCTCCGAATTTGTCCTGTCTATTAGACCGAATTCCTAACTCGCCACAGCTGCCGTCTCCGTTTCCAGCGCCGGCCAGGCTGTCGGATTGCCTTGCAGCGCCGAACGGATCTCGTCCCCGTGCTGGTTGACGACCGGCGCGGCCCGCACCGTCTTTGCGTGTTCTCCATCGAACGAATAGGCGGGTCGAACCGTCTGCTCGGCACCTTCGATCCGGCCGGCGACTGGCACGAACATTTCCAGATGCTGCGCCTGCGGGTCGTTCACCACATCCGGGATGGAGTTGATCGGCGCGAAGGGCACGTCGAACCTCGAGAAGCGCTCCACCCATTCCGGCCGGGTCCTGGTGGCGAAGATCGCGTTGAGCTCGGCGTTCAGCGCATCGTAGTTGTCGATGCGCTTCAGCCGCTGCGAGAACCGTTCGTCCCTGGCGAGTGCCTCACCCTCGATCGCCTCGACCAGCGCATCCCAGAACTTGTCGAGCGAGGACAGGTGGAAGGCGAACAGCTTGTCGTCCTTGCAGCGGACGATGAAGGCCTGTGCGAGGCGCGGACGATCGACACCGCTCGGTTCTTCGCCAAGGGCGAAATAGCCCATGAAGGGTTCGACTGCGAAATGCATCATGGCCTCGACCATGGAAATGTCGATGCGCTTGCCCTTGCCGGTGCGGCCGCGTTCGATCAGCGCTGCCGAGATGCCGAGCGACGCGTATATGCCGGTGATCGCATCGGCGAGCGCCGGGCCGATGAAGCGCGGCTGTTCGGGGTCGATCGAGACGCTGAGAAACCCGCTGACGGCCTGCGCGACGGAATCGTAGACCGGCCGCTGCGCATAGGGGCCGTCGGGACCAAACCCGCTGATCGAGCAGTAGATCAGCCTGGGATTGATCTTCGACAGCGTCTCATAGTCGGCGCCGATGCGGCCCGCCGCGCCGGGGCGGAAATTCTGGATGTAAACATCGGCCTGGGCGATCAGCTGGTAGAAGACCTCGCGGTCCTGCTCGCTTTTGAGATCCAGCCCGATCGCCCGCTTGTTGCGGTTATAGGCCTGGAAATGGGCGCTGTAGAAACCTGTCTTGAAGCTGCGATAGGGATCGCCATTGCCGGCCGACTCGATCTTGATGACATCGGCGCCGAGATCGGCGAGCATCATGCCGGCGCAGGGGCCGGTAATGAACGTGCCCTGTTCGACGATGCGGATTTGGTCCAGAGCTTTCAGCATGTCCGGGTCCTAGTTCTCGTTTGCCACGAAGCCGTCAGGCGCAGGGCCGTCGTATTCGATGGCGCTGGCGGCGGCGGCGGACATGACGAAGCCGATCGGCCTTGTCTGTTCTTCAAGCAGGTGACCGATCAGCCCGGCGGTGCGGGCAAGAAGCGGCACGCCCTTCAGGGCGAGCAGCGGGTAACCGGCATCGAGCAGCACGCAGGGGATGGCGCTCGACACGTTCATGACCAGCGGCCTGCCGATGATCTCGGGGATGAGCCGTTCGACCGTCTTGGCGATCTCGCAATGAATGCCGGCGACGCCGAGTTCGCGGGCGATTGCGAGCAGGCGCTCGGCCCGCGGGTCATGCCCCTTGTGAAGGGGATGACCGTAGCCGGGCACCGGTTTCTTCTGTTCCCTGTAGCCGCGCAACAGCTTTTCGGCGGCAGCTTCCACCGATCGGCCGCTTGCCTGCGCCTCTTCGCGGATATCGCGGAAGAAGGCCCCCGAGGTCTCGGACGCGCCGAGGATGACCGAACCGCAGCCGAGAAGGCCGGCGGCGACGGCGCCCTGAACCGCTTCAGGAGAGGCGGCGAGCGTCATGCGCGCCACCTGCACACTCGGCACCAGGCCGTGTTCGGCGATCGCCACCAGCGTCGCGTCGAGCATGCGGCGCTGTTTTTCGTCCGGCAGAGAGCCGGCGACCAGCAGCCAGGTATAGTCCGTGAACGAGATCGAACCGATCAGGTTGTCGACGAGGTCGTGGCCCCGCACGATGATCGTCTCCGGATTAGAGGTGCAGATCGCCTGGTAGGGCGCGGATTGCTTGCCGATTTTCATGCTGATGTCCTTGGAAAATGGTTAGGCTGCAGCGCTCGCCTTGCCCGCGAAGCGGCTGGCCCATCGGTCGAACTGGTCCATGAACTGCTGCAGGAAGAGGCGGGTTTCCTCATTGGTCACATCGCCTTCGGGGGTAATGAGGCCGGGCGGCAGGTGGATGAACGCTTCGGGCAGCCCCATCACGGCAACGTCGAGGCAGCCGAGAATGGCACGCAGGTGCTGCTGCGCCGCCGCGGTGCCGATCCGGCCATAGGAGGCGCCGGTGATCGCCGCCGGCTTGCCAGCCCAGACGCTGGTATCTCTGGGCCGCGAAGCCCAGTCGATGGCGTTCTTCAGCATCACCGAGATCGAGCGGTTATGCTCCGGCGTGACGAAAAGCAGCGCATCGGCTCGCCGGATCTCAGCCTTCAGCCGTTCGACCTGCGCGGGTGTGCCGGCGTCCAGCACTTCCTGGTCGAAGATCGGCAGGTCACGGATCGTCACCCATTCGAACTCGACGTCGGGCTTCGCGAGCCGCGTCAGGGCAAGGGCGAGCAGTCTGTTGAGCGACGCCTGCCGTGCGCTTCCGACGATGACTGCGATTTGCAATCGCGCCATGAATCCCTCCCATGCCATTCTTAAAAGTATTCGCTTGGCGAATTTATATTCGTATAATGAATTTCGATGGCGCGGGGTGTCAAGCCCTGACGCAAGGGCTTTGAAAAATTTCAGAGGAGGAGTTGGCTGCGAGGGATCAGCGGGTGGCGGGGTTGGCCGGCGCCAGTGAATGCACGAGCGCCGGAAAACGGCTGAACAACTGAGAGAGCCGGTTGGCTGCCAGCCGCAATTCCGGCAGGCGCTGTTCGACCAGTTCCTCCGGCGTCAGCCGGGGCGTATAGCCGGAACTGTTGATCGCGCAGACGACCCGTCCGGTATTGTCCTTGACCGGCACGGCAAGCGCGGTGATGCCGTAATCGAGTTGGTCGACAGTGATCGAATAGCCCTTTGCGCGGGTCTCGACCAGGATCTCCCGGAGTTCCGTCTCGTCGGTCACCGTGTAGTCCGTCAGCTTTACCGGCGTATAGGCCTCAAAAAACCGGTCCATCTCCTCGTCCGCAAGGGCCGCCATCAATACCCGGCCCATCGAGGTCGCGTAAGCGGGATAGGTGACGCCGAGACTGGCATTGCGCCGCACGCCGCGGCTTTCGGAAAGATGGGCAATGTAGAGCACGTTCGTCCCGTCGAGCACGGCCATGTTGGCGGCATCGCCGAAAAGCGAGGTGATCCGGTGCAGTTCAGGAGTGACCGCTTCTTCGACATTGAAGGCGTTCAGGTAGGCGGAGCCGAGGGTGAGGATGCGGGGAGCCAGGAGAAAATGCTTGTTGTGCCGGCGGATGAAGCCGAGCGCTTCGAGCGTCAGGACATTCCGCCGGACGGTGGCGATGGACATGCCGACCTTGCGGGAAAGCTCGGCGAGCGTCATCTCCGGGTCCTTGGCGTCAAAAGCCTCCAGAACCGACAATCCCCGTGCCAACGCCTCGACGAACTCGGGCGAATTGCTGTCAATCATCGGAATTTCTCCTGCTGCACGGCATTTCGTTCGCACACGGGATTGACAAGCGCAAGACCTGCTGCCTATCGTTATGCGAATATTTATTCGTCTAGCGAATTTTCTTGGGAGGGAAAAGCTATGAAGACAAGGCGTCAGTTTCACAAGCTCATGGCGGCGACGGCTGCGGGTCTTGCCGCGCCGGCAATGCTGGGGAGCAAGGCATTTGCGCAGGACAAGCCGATCCGGGTCGGCGCCAGCGTGTCGCTGACCGGTCCGCTGGCGAGCACCAAGAACGGCCAGATCGGCTACGAACTCTGGCGCGACGATGTCAACGCGGCAGGCGGGCTTCTCGGCCGCAAGGTCGAACTGGTCATCTACGACGATCAGAGCAGTGCCGCCAACGTGCCGGCGATCTATTCGAAGCTTGTCGATGTGGATGCCTGCGACGTGCTGTTTTCGCCCTACGGCGCCAACCTTTCTGCGCCGGTCATGCCCTTCATCAAGCAGCGCGACCTGTTCATGATCGGCATGTTCGGCCTCGCCGGCAACGATGTCGCCAAGCACGACAAGTTCTTCCACAGCGGCCCGTGGGGACCGAACTCCGGACGGGATTGGGCCCGCGGCTTCTTCGACCTTGCCAAGGCGCAAGGGGTCAAGAAGATCGCCATCATCAATGCCGACCTCGAATTTTCGAAAAACGCCGCCAAAGGCGGCGCGGAAGTCGCCAAGGAATACGGCATGGAGGTGGTGTTCAATCAGAGCTACCCGCCGAACACGTCCGACTTCTCTTCGATGATCCGCAACATCAATGCGGGGGACCCGGAGGCGATCTTCATCGCCTCCTACCCGGCCGACAGCACGGCGATCATCCGCGGCGTCAAGGAAATCGGCATTTCCGACAAGGTGAAACTCTTCGGCGGTGCCATGATCGGCCCGCAATACGGCGCGCTGCTCGGTTCGCTCGGTCCCGAACTCAACGGGCTGGTGAACTCGCATACCTTCGTTCCGGAGCCCACCATGCAGACACCGGCGATCAAGAGCTTTTTCGACCGGTATACGCCCATCGCCGTCAAGCAGGGCGTCGATCCGCTCGGGTTTTACATTCCGCCCTTCTATTATGTCGCCGGCCAGCTGGCGGCGGCTGCGATCAAGGGTTCGAATTCCGTCGATCCGGCCAAGATGGCAGCCTTCCTGCATGCCAACGCCGTCGAGACCATCGCCGGCAAGATCGCCTTTACCGAGATCGGCGACTGGAAGGAACGCCGCGTCCTGATGGTGCAGTTGCGCGGCATCAAGGGCAACGATCTCGAACAGTTCCGCAATCCGGGCCACCAGGTCATTCTCGACCCGCCATCCCTGAAGACGGGCGATCTTGCCGCGCCTTATAACAAGGCGCGCGCCAGCTAATCCTTCAACCGATCCAGAGAGCCGGCGCAAGGCCGGCTCAAGGGCCCCTATCAATGCTATCGATCGACATTCTGCTGAACGCCATCGTGACGGGCATTCTGCTGGGGAGCGTATATGCATCGCTCGCCCTGGGGCTCGGGATCACCTTCGGCATTCTCCACATCCCCAATATCGCCCATCCGACGCTCGTCGTCGCCGGCGCGTTCTTCGTCTACACGCTGGCCCAATGGGGGCTCGATCCGATCGTCGCGGCGGTGATCGGCCTTGTGCCCTTCTATCTGCTCGGGGTCGTGCTCTACGCCTTCTACTCGGCTGTTTTCGAACGCAAGGGCGGCGCCAACGTGCTGCAGAGCCTGACGCTGTTCTTCGGCCTTTCGCTGGTGATCGAGATCCTGTTGTCGCTCGGCTTCGGTTCCGAGCTCAAGTCCGTCAGCGTTTCCTATGTCGGCTCGAGCTTCAAGCTCGGCGTTCTCACCGTTCCCTACCGGCTGCTGATCCCCGCGCTTTTCGCCCCCGTGACGATCGCTGCCGTCTGGCTTTATCTCAGCCGCACCAGTTCCGGCACGGCAATCCGCGCCGTTGCCCATGAGGAGCGGGCGCTTTCGATCGCCGGGCTCAATCCGGCCTCCGTCAAGCGGCACGCGTTCGGCATCGCCACCGCGACCGCCGTCATCGCCGGAGCGGCCCTGATCATGGTCGGCCCGATCGAGCCCTTTGCCGGGCGCTACCAGATCGGCCGCGTCTTCGCGATCGTGGTGCTCGCCGGCATGGGGTCCATTCCCGGCAGCCTGGTGATCGCCATCGTTATCGGTATCGCGGAGGCGTTGGTCTCCAGCTACCTCAATCCCTCCTGGTCCCCCGGCGTCGCCTTTGCGATCCTGCTGTTAGGCCTCGCCCTCCGCCCGCAGGGCCTGTTCGGAGCGGCGCGATGAAAAAGAATTCCCTCCTGTTCCTCGCGGGCGCCATCATCGTGCTTACGTTAGGCTTCCTGATGCCGTGGCTGCTCAGGAACCCGTTCTATTTCTTTGCCGGCTACGTGGTCCTTCAATATGTGACGATCGCCACCGGCTGGAACATTCTCGGCGGCTACGCCGGCTATATCAATTTCGGCGCGGCCGGTTTCTTCGGCGCCGGCGTCTATCTGTCGGCATTCCTGTTCACCACATTCGGCCTGCCGCTGCCGCTCTGCATCCTGGCCGCCGCGATTGTCGGCGCCATTCTCGGCGTGCTGATGGGCTACCTGACATTGCGTATCCAGGGCGTCTATTTTGCCATCGCCACGCTCGGCCTCGTCGTCGTCCTCGAAACCATCGTGCACAATATCTCCGGGCTCGGCGGGGCGAGCGGCATGGCCGTCTATGGCCCGCGGCCGCCTGCCTGGAGCCCCGGTCCATCGCAATACAATTTCACCGTCATGGTGGTGATCGCAGCCGCCAGCGTCGCGCTCGCCCGCTGGGTGGAGATCTCCTGGATCGGTCGTGGTCTGAGGGCCGTGCGGGCAAGCGAGGACGCCGCGGAATGCTCCGGCGTGCCGACGCTTCGCCTCAAGCTGGTCGCCTGCGCACTGAGCGGCGCGGTGCTTGCCGCAGCCGGTGCGCCATATCCGTTCTACACGTCCTTCGTCGAACCGGTCACCGCCTTCAGCCTGATCATCGGTTTGAACGCCATCGCCATGCCGCTGATCGGCGGTACCCGAACCTGGGTCGGTCCGGTGATCGGCGCTCTTCTGCTCGCTTCGGTACAGCAGATCGCCACGGTCACCATATCCTCCGAACTCAACATTCTCTTCGTCGGCGCGGTGCTGATCGCCTTCGTGGCCTTTGCTCCTGGTGGCATTTCCGATCTCTTCGGCCGCAATAAAGGCAGGACAAGACCATGACGGAGCCGGTTCTCTCCCTCAGGGGCGTCGAAAAACGGTTCGGATCGTTCCGCGCGCTCGGTCCCGTCGATCTCGATGTCGGCGCCGGCGAGCGGCTCGGCATCATCGGCCCGAACGGTTCCGGCAAGACGACGCTCATCAACTGCATCACCGGCGTCTACCGCCCCGACAGCGGATCGGTGTTTTTCGAAGGCCGGGACATCTCGCATCTCCAAGCCCATAAGCGAGCCCGGATGGGCATCGCCCGCAGTTTTCAGATCCCGCGGCCATTCACCGGCATGACCGTGTTTGAGAACCTGCTCGTTCCACTCGACTACTGCCAGGTCGAGGGCAGCAAGCATGACCGGGCAAGGTCGGTGCTTGCGAGCGTCGGGCTGTCGGGCCGCATCTCGGATCCGTCCGAAAAGCTGACCCAGCTCGAATTGCGCAAGCTGGAACTGGCGCGCGCGCTTGTCGGAAACCCGAAGGTCCTGATCGCCGACGAGGCGATGGCGGGCCTGTCGGAGGAAGAGATCGACGAAGTGCTGGCGATCCTTTTCGCGCTCAACCGGTCGGGCGTCGCGGTGATCATGATCGAACATATCATGCATGCGGTCATGCGTTTCTCGGAACGGGTCGTCTGCTTTGAGACCGGCCGCCTGATCGCGGCGGGAACTTCGTCCGAGATCGCCGAAAATCCGCTCGTTCAGAAGGTGTATTTCGGTGAATAGGCTGATTATCGAAAACCTGTCGGCCGGTTACGGTGCCGTCTCGGTCCTGCGAAAGGTCTCGCTGGAACTGAATGAGAGCGAGATGGTCGCGCTGCTCGGCATGAACGGCAACGGCAAGAGCACGCTGCTCAACTGCATCCTCGGTTTCGTGCGGGCAAGCGCGGGCCGGATCGTGCTCGAATGGAACGGCAAGAACACAGACCTCACGAAACTTCAACCGCACGAGATCGTCCGCCTCGGCCTATCGATCGTCCCGGAAGGCCGCCGCCTCGTGCCGAACATCTCGGTCGAGGACAATCTCAAGCTCGCGGGCAGCAACCCCCTGGTCCGCGACCGGATGAAGCAGAACCTTGCCTACTGTTTCGAAACCTTTCCGCTGCTTCTGGAGCGCCGCAAGCAGATCGCTTCGACCATGAGCGGCGGGCAGCAGCAACTGCTGGCGATCGCCCGTTCGCTGATGACGGCGCCGAAGATCATCATCATCGACGAACCCTCGGTGGGCCTGGCGCCGATCGTCGTGCGCGACGTCCTGAATGCCATTACCCAGCTGCGCGAGAAGAGCAACATGACGATCCTTATGGCGGAGCAGAGTTTCTTCCAGGCGATCGACGTGTCGTCGCGCGCCTATGTGCTGGCCCATGGCAGCATTCAACGGGAGTTCAAGCGCTCGGACGGCGAGATCGCCCATGACGAGATCCGCCGCGCCATGCTGGGCGCACATTAGGGGAGGCACGGCGGAACCGCCGAGATCCTGGGGACGGCGCATTCAGGCGGAGGCGCGCTAGGGTTTCCGTTGAACGATCGCCTTTGCGATTGCGGGGCCACCGAGCATGAAGCTTCTGACGCCGTCGCGGACGATGTCGTCGAGAGATTCCGGGGTGGGCGTCGCATATACGAACCGACGGATCGCCAGATAGAAGATGCGGCCGTGAAGACCCCAGAACAATTCTGTCTCCCGCTCGGAAAGCGGCGCCTCGTCCGGGCCCGGCAGTCCCAGTTCGTGGCGGAGCTCCAGGCAGGCAGGCTCGATGATCTGCCGGCGCACGATGTCGAGATAGCGCGTCGTGATGTCGAAGGTTTTCAGGCCGGAAAAGACGAAGATCCGGACCCAGTCGTAGTGGAAGACGCGTTCCACATATCGCAGATAGAATTCCGTCAGCCGGCTTTCCAGTGACCGGCGGCGGTCGATGATCAGCCCGGCCCAGCTATCGTCCCAGCGGCTGAGATAGACATGTTCGTAGACCCGCTCGATCAAGGCTTCCTTGCTGGGAAAATGACGGTAGATCGCCGAATGGGTGATGCCGATGCGCTTGGCAAGCTCGCGGGTCTGGCCCTCGAAGCCATGCTCGGCGAAGAAGCGGACGGCCTCTTCCAGGATGAACTGTTCGCGCTCGTTCGCCCGCATGTATTGCTTGGGACGCCGCGGTTTTTCTCCGCCACCTTCGCGTTCAAGGCTCTTCTGCTGATCCGTCATGCCTGCCCTGATCTGCCATGCCCGTCACCGAGTCACCGGCAACCCATTTCTCATAGCGATACCGCGACCGGCGTTTGAGACCAAGTGGTAATTTTATTTGAGACCAGTTGGTTATTTTTCTTGACCGGTGGGGCAACCTGCGAAATATTGTAACCAAGTGGTCACAAATCCGGAGGGCCACGTGGGAGGAGCCGGTGAAGGCGAGAGCTTTCGATTACATGCGCCCGAAATGCGTGCAGGAAGCATTGGAAGCTTTCGTCAGCGCGGATGGTGATGCGAGCTATATTGCGGGAGGGCAGAGTCTCGTCCCGGCGCTGGCACTTCGGCTGCAGGCCCCCGGCCTTCTCATCGATATCGCTCGCCTGGACGAGCTGCGGGGTCTTTCCCTTGCCGGCGGACATCTGCGCATCGGCGCAACCACCCGCCACTGCGAAATTCTCTGTTCGGATCTCGTGCGGGAACATGCGCCACTGCTTGCGAAGGCGGCTCCTTTCGTGGCGCACCCGGCGATCCGCAACAAGGGCACATTCGGCGGCAGCCTGGCGCTTGCCGATCCCGCATCGGAATTTCCCGCCATGGCGCTGGCGCTCGATGCGATCATTGAAATTGCCTCCGTTGAAGGCAACCGCCGCGTCGGTGCCGGCGATTTCTTCATCGATCTCTATGAAACGACGCTTCAGCCGGGCGAGATCATCACCGCGGTATACGTACCCCTGGCAACCGCGAAAACCCGGACGGCCTTCGACGAACTGGCTCGCCGGCGCGGCGATTATGCGATCGTCGGGGCGGGCATCGATGCGGAGATGCAGGGCGATTTTGTCGAACGCATGCGGATCGCTTTCCTTTCGGTGGGCTCGACGCCGGTCAGGATGCGTGCGGTCGAAGCCGCGCTGACCGGGCGGCAATTGACGCCGGAGACGATCCGGCAGGCACAGGACGTACTCGGCACGGAGCTTGATCCGGTCGGCGACGAGCACACGCCTCCAGAGATGCGCCGGCATCTTGCAAGGGTGCTGCTCGGAAGGCTGCTCGGCCGGTTGGAGGCGAACCTATGAGCGGCAAGGTGGCGATTTCGCTGGCCGTGAACGGCGAGACAATCGAGGCGCTGGTTGCGCCGCGCACCACGCTTGCCGATTTCCTGCGGCAGGACATCCAGCTCACCGGCACCCATACGGGTTGCGAAATGGGTGTCTGCGGCGCCTGCCTGGTATTGCTGGACGACCGGCCGGTGCATGCCTGCCTGATGTTTGCGGTGCAGGCCGATGGCTGCGCCGTCGAGACGATCGAGGGCCTGACCCATCGCCGAGCGATCGACGACCTCCAGGAGGCATTTCATGAGCGCAATGCCTTGCAATGCGGCTTCTGCACTCCGGGCATGCTGGTGAGCGCCTACGGGATTCTGGCTTCCGGCGACGAGCCCGATCGGGACGGCATCCGTGACGCGCTCTCGGGAAACTACTGTCGCTGTACCGGTTACGAATCGATCGTCGACGCGATCGAGACGACGGCGAGACAGCGCCGGCAGCATTTGGAGGAGGAGAAGGCATGAACGCGTTCGCCGGCTCCATCGACAGGCCTAACTCCTATATCGGCCGTTCGGTATCGCGACCGAATGCCAAGCGTCTGCTCGAAGGTCGGGGGCGGTACGTGACCGATCTCGTGCTGCCGCGCATGCTGCATGCGGCTTTCGTCCGCAGTCCCTATGCGCATGGAAAAATTGTTTCGATCGATATCGAGGAGGCAAAGGCCCTCTCCGGCGTTCGCGCCGTCTTCACGGGCGAGGACCTGGCATCGATCTGTGCCCCCTGGACCGGAACACTCGAGCATTTCAGCAACATGAAGTCTCCGCCGCAAGTGCCGCTACCTCTTGGAAAGGTGATGTGGTCAGGGCAGCCGGTCGTTCTCATCGTTGCCGACAGCAGGGCAATCGCCGAAGACGCCGCCGAGCTGGTGATCGTCGATATCGAGGAGCTCCCGGCACTGGCGGACCCGGTCGAGGCCATGTCTGCCGCGGCGATGTCGCAAGAGCTCGCCGACAATATCTGCTTTGCCACGAAACTCGACAGCGGCGGCGTCGAGGAGGCATTCGATGCAGCGGACACGACGGTCGAGGAGAGCTTCGTTTTCGGCCGGCACACGGCGGTGACACTCGAACCGCGCGCCATCGTTGCCGACTACGATCCGAGCGAGAACCGGCTGACCGCCCACCACGCGACACAGACACCCTATCAGTTCCAGGATGTCTATTCCCGCCACTTCGGCATTCCGGAAGCCAATGTCCGCGTCATCGCGCCGGACATCGGCGGCTCGTTCGGAATGAAACTGCATGTCTATCACGAGGAGATGGCGGTCGTCGGCGCGTCGATCCTGCTGGGTCGGCCCATCAAATACGTCGCCGACCGGATGGAATCCTTCGTCTCGGATATCCATGCCCGCGATCACCGGGTAACCGGGCGCCTTGCCCTCGACAGGGACGGCCGCATTACCGCCATGGATGTAGACGACCTAACCGCGATCGGTGCCTTTTCGAGCTATCCGCGCACCAGCGCGGTCGAGGGAAACCAGGTCATCCGCCTGATGGGCGCCCCTTATGACTTCTCTTCCTATCGCGCCAGTCTTTCGGTCGTGTTCCAGAACAAGGTGCAGACCAGCCAGTATCGTGCCGTCGGGCACCCGATTGCCTGCGCGGTGACGGAATGTCTGGTCGATGCCGCGGCGCGCGAACTCAGCCTCGATCCGTTTGAAATACGCGAACGCAATCTCATTCCGGACAGCAGCTATCCCCGCACATCGCCGACCGGGTACCAGTTCGAAAAGCTCTCCCACCAGGTCTGTCTCGCGCGGCTGAAGTCGATCATGAATTATGACGCTCTTCGCGCGGAGCAGGCAGCTCTGCGGCAGAAAGGTATCCTGCGCGGCATCGGTATCGCCCTTTTCGTGGAGATCACCAACCCGAGCCCGGCGTTTTACGGTGTCGGCGGCGCGCGGATTTCCGCACAGGACGGCGCCATCCTCAAACTCACGCCGTCCGGCGAGGTGCATTGTTCGATTTCCGTGACCGAACAGGGCCAGGGGACGGAGACCGTCATCGGTCAGATCGTCGCGGACCAGCTCGGCATCGATCGTGAAAAAGTGCGGGTGATGACCGGCGACACCGATACGACACCTCATGGTGGCGCCACTTGGGCCTGCCGTGGCGCGGGCATCGGCGGCGAAACGGCGTTGCAGGCGGCGCGCAAGCTGAAGGCAAATCTGCTCGCCATTGCAGGCCTCATCCTGCAGGCGCAACCGGGCGAGCTTGATATCCGCGCGGACTGGATCGTCGAGGCGGTCACGGGCCGGCAGCGCGTCAGCCTGGCGGAAGTCGCGCGCATCGCCTTCTTCCGGTCGGACACGCTGCCGCCCGAAACCCAGGCGCAGCTTTCCGTCGTGCATCACTATGCGCCGCAGGGTTATCCGTTCGCATTCACGAACGGAGCCCAGGGCTGCCTGGTCGAAGTGGATGCGGAGACCGGCTTCGTAAAAATCCTCAAGCACTGGGTGGTCGAGGATTGCGGCCGCATCATCAATCCGCTGCTGGTGGACGAACAGGTGCGGGGCGGCGTGGTGCAGGGGCTGGGCGCGGCCTTTTTCGAGGAATGCCTCTACAACGAGGAAGGTCAGCTCACCAACGGTTCGCTTGCCGATTACCTCGTGCCGATGGCCTGCGAGATGCCGGATATCGAGATTTCCCACGTCGAAACGCCGACCCGGGACACCGAACTCGGTGCAAAGGGCTGCGGCGAAGCAGGGACGGCGGCGGCTTCCGCCGCTGCGATGAATGCCGTCAACGATGCGCTTGTGGGTCACGGCGCGGTGCTGACGCAGATACCGATGACGCCGACGCGCATATTGAGGGCGCTCGGCACGATCTGAATGCAATAACGATCCGATGTCAGGAGGAGGACAGGATGACAAACGGAATTGAGAAGCTGGCTTTAAGACCAATCGGCCGCCGTGCAGCCCTTAT
Organism: Neorhizobium sp. T25_13; assembly: GCF_002968675.1. Taxonomy (NCBI): domain Bacteria; kingdom Pseudomonadati; phylum Pseudomonadota; class Alphaproteobacteria; order Hyphomicrobiales; family Rhizobiaceae; genus Neorhizobium; species Neorhizobium sp. T25_13. The sequence continues at coordinate 54,984 of NZ_PVBI01000015.1, read as the reverse complement.
CGGGTTGGCCGGCGTGGCCGGAACACTTTCGATGCCATGGATAGCCCGGGCGCAGGCGGAAACCATCCGCATCGGGTTTCCGACGCCTTTGACCGGCCCATTCGCCGCCGAGGCCAACGACCAGGTCCGCAGCGCCCAGCTGGCGGTAAAGCTCGCCAACGACAAGGGCGGAATTGCCGGCCGCAAGGTCGAGCTCCTGGTGCGCGACGACAAGCTGAATGCCGGTGAAGCCGCCACCCGCACGCTCGAACTGATCGAAAAGGACAAGGTCCAGGCGGTGGTCGGCGCACTTTCGAGCGCCGTACAGCTTGCGGTCAACGAGGTGACCCGTGCCCGCAGCATGCTGTACATCTCGATCAGCCAGTCGGACACCATCAACGAGATCAAGGATTTCAGCCCCTATACGTTCCATGAGGCGCTCAATCCGACGATGACGACCGCGGTTGTCGCCAAGCACAGTTTCAAGAAGGGTTCGAAGGTCGCCTATCTTGTTGCCGACTATGCCTACGGCCACGAGATGCTGCGCGGTTTCAAGCGAGCGGCCAAGGAAATCGGTGCGCAGACAGTCAGCGAAACCCTGCACCCGTTCGGCGCGGCGGACTATTCGACCTTCATCCCGACCATCCTGGCATCAGGCGCAAACATCCTCTGCATCTGCAATTTCGGCCGCGACCAGGCCAATTCCATCAAGCAGGCGGTGGATTTCGGCGTGAAGGATCAGATGAAGATCGTCGTGCCGGTTCTGCTGCACAACCAGCGGCTTGCGGTCGATCCCGAAGTTTTCGAAGGTGTCATCGGCGGCGCGAACTATTACTGGGGCCTGGAAGAAACGGTGCCTTCCGCAAAGGCATTCAACGACGCCTTCAGAGCCATGTACAAGGGCACGATCCCGACCGACTACGGGGCCTACGGCTATACCGGCGTCGCTTCGTTGTTGATGGCCATCGAAAAGGCAGGTGGGACGGAGCCACAGAAGGTCATCGCGGCTCTGGAAGCGCTGAAATATGATATCGCCAAGGGAGAGCAGTCCTACCGCAAGTGCGACCACCAGTCGATGCAATCGGTACTCGTCCTGGAATCCAAGGCGAAAAAGGCGATGAAATCGGATGCCGATCTCTTCAAGATCGTCGCCGCGGAACCTGCATCGGAGAGCGTGTTGCGAACCTGCTCCGAACTCGGCTTCAAGAGCTGATACCCTGGGACGGATGAGGTCATGACTGTCCAATTGATTGCAATGCAGCTGTTTTCGGGCCTCGCGCTGGGCGCGGTCCTGATCATGGTTGCGCTCGGCCTGTCGATCATCTTCGGCATGCTCGGCATCGTGAACTTCGCGCATGGTGCGCTGTTCATGGTGGGAGCCTATGCGGGCCTTTACGTGGCCGGCCTGACGGGGAGCTTCTGGTGGGCTCTCCTGATCGCGCCGGTCATGATCGGCCTGTTCGGCATGCTGATCGAGCGTTTCCTCATCCGTCCTCTCTATGGCCGCTCGCCGGACGATCCGCTGCTCCTAACCTTCGGCCTTGGTTACGTGCTGGTCGAGGCGGTGCGCATATTTTTCGGCACCGACGGCATTCCGTTCTCGACGCCGGCAGCCCTTCGCGGCGTGGTGAACCTCGGCATCGGCTTTTTCCCGCTCTACCGGCTTTTCGTCATCGGCGTGGTTGTCGCCGTCCTGTTGCTGTTGTGGATCGGCCTCGAAAAGACGAAATTCGGCCTGATCGTCAGGGCAGGTTCCGCCGATCCGCTGATCATGCGCGTGCTGGGTGTTGATATCAGCAGATTGTGGTTGGTCGTGTTCGGTATCGGAGTCGGCATCACCGCACTCGGCGGTGTTCTTGCTGCACCGATGCGCAATGTCAGCCCGGAAATGGGCACGCTTGTGTTGGCCGAAGCCTTCGTGGTGACGGTGATCGGCGGCATGGGCTCGCTTCCCGGCGCCGTCATCGCCGGCCTCATCGTCGGCGTCTCCGTCAGCATGACATCGCTCTTCGCACCGGAAATGGCGACGATCGTCATGTTCGCGCTGATGGCGCTCATTCTGCTGGTGCGCCCGAACGGCCTTTATGGCCGCGCCGCACCTGGACTCTAGGGAGACCGCCATGTCCGTCATCAAAAATGCGGAACTTGTCCCGGCGCCCGCCCGACGCAGCTTCGCGACCCTGTTTTCCAACGTCAGCCGCTGGCGGGTGCCGCTTTCAATCCTGGCGCTCTGCATCCTGCCCTGGGTGCTGCCCTCGCAGGCGCTGGCCGTCAACGTGTTGATCTACGGCCTTGTCGCGGTCGGCTACAACCTGCTCTTCGGTTATACCGGCCTGCTTTCCTTCGGTCATGCGGCCTTCTTCGGAGCCGGAGCCTATGCAACGGGTATCGCGATCGGTGCTTTTGGGGTCCACTGGTTCATCGCGATGCTGATCGGCGTGCTGGTTTCGGGCCTGCTTGCGACGGTCATGGGGGTGCTCGCCATCCGCACACGTGGCATCTACTTCTCGATGGTGACGCTCGCGCTGGCACAGCTCGTCTATTATGCGGCGCTGCAAGCCTCCTCCTGGACCGGAGGCGAAAATGGTCTGCGCGGCTTTACTGTCAGCACGCTGCACCTTCCCGGCTTCTCGCTAAATTTCCTCGATCCCCTGGTGAAATATTACGCGATCATGATCGTGGTCGCGGCGGCGCTCTGGTTTGTGTCGAGGGTACTGAATTCGCCTTTCGGCGCGGTGATCGAGGCGATCCGCGAAAACGAGACGCGGGCGCGCGCCTGCGGTTATGATGTCGAGCGAACCAAGCTGTTGTCCTTCATCCTTTCAGGCATTCTCTGTGGGCTCGCAGGCACCCTGTCGGCGATGCATCTTTCGATCGTGCCCCTGGACTCACTCCACTACCATACGTCCGGTCTGATTGTGATGATGACGCTGCTCGGCGGCGCCGGCAGCTTCTTCGGGCCCTTTATCGGCGCGCTGGCGTTTCTTTCGATGGAAGACATCTTCTCGCTCTGGACATCCAACTGGCAGCTTATTGTCGGCGTGATCTTCATCCTCTTTGTCCTCTATCTGCCCAAGGGCATCTGGGGCACCTTGATAGCCTGGGGTAAAAGCCGATGAGCGCACCCATCATGAGCGTCACCAATATCGGCAAGCAGTTCGGCGGACTGGTCGCGCTGAAGGATGTGACGGCCGACTTCCAGGAAGGCCAGATCACCGCCATCATCGGGCCGAACGGTGCCGGCAAGAGCACGTTCTTCAACATCCTGTCCGGCGCCCTGAAGCCCTCGAGCGGAACGCTTAGGTTTCGGGGTGCGGATATGGCGGGCGTGCCACAGCACGATTATGTGCACCGCGGCATCGCCCGCTCCTACCAGATCACCAATATCTTCCCCAACCTTTCCGTCCTCGAGAATGTCCGCGTCGCGGCACAGGCTTTCCGGTCCCGGATGAACATCTGGGCAGACCGCAGTGCCGATAGGGATAGCGAGGACAGGGCCTCGGCAATGCTCGCATCAGTCGGGCTGTCGGCGCGGGCGGCGACGCCGGCCAAGTTCCTGGCGCATGGACAGCAGCGTGCGCTGGAAATCGCTATCGCCCTGGTGGCTGATCCGGCGCTTCTTCTGCTCGATGAGCCGACCGCCGGGATGGGGCCGGAAGAGACGCGCGAGATGGTCGCGCTGATAGAGAAGCTGGCGGCCCAACGCACGATCCTGCTGGTCGAGCACAAGATGAAGATGATCCTCGGCCTTAGCGACCGCGTGCTCGTCCTTCACCATGGCCAGTTGCTGGCCGACGGGACACCGAAGGAAATCCAGGCGAACTCCGAGGTTCGTCGCGTCTACCTGGGACAAAATGATGGCTATGCTTGAAATCGAAGGCCTGAACGGCTGGTATGGCGCGAGCCATGTGCTTCACGGGGTATCGTTCGCGGTGGAACCGGGCGAGATCGTCGCGCTTGTCGGCCGCAACGGCGCGGGCAAGACGAGCATCATCCGTTCGATCATGGGGCTCATGCCGCGCACCACCGGCGCCATCCGGTTCAACGGCGAAGACATATCCCGGCTAAAGGCCCATGACCGCTATGTCCGCGGCCTCGCCTATGTTCCGGAAGAACGCCGTATCGTGCGGGGGCTGACGGTGCTGGAAAACCTGCAGCTGGGGCTCGTCGCCGACCGCAAGCGGATCGACGAGGCGGCTGCGATCGACGAGATCGCCCGCAGTTTCCCGCGCTTGAAGGAGCGTTTGCACCAGGAAGGTGTAACGATGTCGGGCGGCGAGCAGCAGATGTTGGCGATAGCCCGCGCCATGATCGCCCGGCCGAAGATGATCCTGCTCGACGAGCCGTCGGAAGGCATCATGCCCGTGCTGGTCGAGGAGATGGGCGCACTGTTCAGGCGGCTGCGGGAGGAGGGGACGACGCTGCTCCTCGTCGAGCAGAATGTCGAATGGGCGCTGAACCTTGCGGACCGGGCGGTTATCGTCGACCAGGGCGAGATCGTCTACCGCAGCGATGCGGCAACACTTCTGGCGGACAAGGACATTCAGGAGCGATACTGCGCGGTCTGAGCCCGCAACCCACCGATCCGATCATCATCGAACACAGGGCTTCGTCGCTTGCGCGGCGAAGAGCGATATTCCTATGGAAATTACTGGAGAATACCGGCTGGAAGAGCCACGCGACAACGTGTGGGTGAGGCTCTTCGATCCCGATGTCCTGCGCCGTTGCATTCCGGGATGCAAGGAACTGACGCAGACGGCCGAGAACAGCTTCGACGCGAAGGTCGTGCTCAAGATAGGCCCGGTTTCCGCAACCTTTGCAGCCACCGTCGAGATCATCGATATCGAGGCGCCGGAGAGCTGCCGCATCATCGGCAAGGGAAATGGCGGCATCGCCGGTTTCGCCAAGGGAGACTGCGTTGTCAAGCTTGTGCAGGATGGCAACGCCACCATCCTGGCCTACAGTGCCAATGTGGACATCGGTGGAAAGATTGCAGCGCTCGGCGGCAGATTGGTGCAGGCGACATCGAAAAAGCTTGCCGACCAGTTCTTTGTTTCATTCTCCTCGCGTGAGGGATAACGCGGGCTTACGTCGCCTGAAACGGAGATGCACCTTACTTGAAGTGGGGGTTATCCTCCCGCTCCAGCGCCGCCCTTACGGCCGCCCGCTCGCGCATCTGGTTGTGATGCCGCGTGAAACTTTTCAAGGTGTCCATTGGCAGCCCGTTGCTCCTTCCCCAGCCATAGAAGACGAGGGCGTAGGGATCCACGACCGTATACCGGTCGCCCATGATCCACTCGTTGCCGGCAATCAGCCCATCTATCTCCTGCATGCTCTCCCAATAGGAGGACACTGCCTTGCTGCGGACATCGTCATAAATTTCTTTTCTCTCGACGAATCTATAAGGCCTGAACTTCGCTCTCTGGAAGATATGCGGCGTGTTCGAGAACCAGGCCATCTGGGAGATGCACAGCGTCTGGTCGAGAATGTCGGCCGGAAACAGGCCGGCGTCCGGACTGGTCAAGGCAATAAACGTCAATATCGCGGTGTTCTCGGTGATCACCCTCCCATCCGGCGCGATGAGTGCCGGCACTTTGGCGCGGGGATTGATTGCCAGGTATTCCGGAGTCAGATGCTGGTTTTCCGAGAGCAGCGTCTTCACCGGCCTGAACGGCCTGCCGGTTTCCTCCAGGGCGATATGCGATGCCAGCGAACAGGCTCCGGGACTGTAAAACAGTATCAATTCGCCTGTCGGGTTCGATATCCTGCCAGATGCTGCAGTTAGATCCGTCATTTTCAATTGCCCTTCTTATTCGACGCCAGCAGAAGCGTAATCCCAAAGTCGGTGCCCCAATCCGAACGCGACGGATGCCGCCGTGGCGCATCTAACCGTCGTCGCCGGCTGTCCCGTCATGCCATGAGGGCCGTCATGATCCGGTCGCGGGTCATCGGCATATGATGGATGCGTGTGCCCAGGGCATGGGCGACCGCATTGCCGATGGCGGCTGCCGTTGGACCACCTGCGCATTCACCGACGCCGAGCGGCGGGTATTCGCTGGCCTCGACAAGCTCGACGCGAATCTCGGGTATTTGCGAAAAGCGGATGACCGGATAACTTTCCCAGTCGAGCGTCGCGATACCCTGCGGGCCGAAGCGGACCTCCTCGATCAGCGTCCAGCTGATGGCTTGGACGATATTGCCTTCGATCTGGTTGAGAATTCCGTCGGGATTGATGGCGAGCCCGGCATCGACGGCGCACCAGATATCCGTGACCCGCACCGCCTCGTCCACGTCGACGGCGGCGACGACCGCCGCATAGGCTGAAGAATTCTTGTAGCGGGCGAGGCCGATACCCAGACCGCTTCCGGCACCTCCGGCACCGCGGGATGACCAGTTCGCCATCGCGGCTGCTTTCTCGAGGACGCGACGGGCGCGAGGGTCGGAAAGGATGGCCAGCCGGTATGCAACCGGATCTTCGCCTGCGTGTCCGGCCAGATCATCGAGCAAGCCTTCGATGGCGAAGACGTTCAGCGTCGCGCCGAGGCCACGCAGCGACGAGGTCCGTACCGGCACGTCGTGGATCAGATGCAATTCGATCCGCTTCGGGCCGATATCGTAAAGAGGAATGCCGTTGCGGGCAGCTCCACCGCCGCGTTCAAGCGGAATGTCGAAGGGCTTGCGGTCAGGTGGCGGCGTCTTCATGGCGTGGGCGGCAAGCAGGCTGGCGCCGCCGACACCGGGCCGCTGGCCATGGGTGGCACTCCAGATTTCCGTGGTCCAGTCGACGGGCCGGCCGGCCGCGTCCAGTTCTGCATGGACGGCGACGGTCATGGCTGAGGAGAGCGGCTCGTAGCCGAATTCCTCTTCGCGCCGCCACATGAGGCGGATCGGTTGGTCGGGCAATGCGCGTGCCACGAGGGCAGCGTCCAGGGCGGCGTCGTCGGCACCGTTATGGCCATAACAGCCGGCACCCTGGACATGATGGCAGGCAACCGCGTCGAGAGAAAATCCGAGCGTCCTTGCGATATTCTCCCGCAGCGGGTGCATGCCCTGTGCATGGGACCAGACGGTAAGGATGCCGTCACGGTAGAGCGCGATCGCGCAGGAGGGCGCGATGGAGCCGTGCGAAAGAAACGGGCGAGTGAAGCGTGCGGAGACACGATCCGTCGCCTTTTCCGGCGCAGGATCGCCCATGAGACGGTCGTCTGAGGGCTGGGAGGCGACCCAGTCCGGCGTCGCCTGTTCGGTTGAGAGACTGAGGGCATTGTCCCAGACGGCGCATTCCGTTGCAGCCATGGCGGCAGCGCGGACCACGGTCTCGTCGGTGCCGACGAACGCCACGAAATTGTCGAGGCGAACGATGCGGACGTCGACTCCCGCTCTGCGCCGGATGATCGTCTCATCCAGTTGCAGAAGCACCGCGCCTGGCCCGGGCTGGCGCAATGTCCGCGCGTGCAGCATTCCTGCAAGCATCATGTCCTGGATGAAGCCGGATCCGGTGAGCTTGGCCGGCAGGTCCAGCCGTGGGACAGATCTGCCGACGAAGCGGTGAGCGCTTTGGGGTTTTGGCGCAACCGCGCCGGTGGCTTCGGCGGAAAGGTCGAGTTCTCCGGCAATGCTCCAATAGTCGATGCCGCTCGGTGCACCGTTCTTCAGGAAGGCGCCGTCCGCGACGGTCAGCTCGTCGGGTGCCGCGTTCAGGCGCAGCGCCGCCCGCGCCAGGGCAAGTGCACGGACTTCCGCTGCGACAAGCCGGATCGCAGCACCGGAATGCTCGATGGACCAGCTCGAGGCGGTATAACCTTCGCCCGGACCCTCGACGCTGTTGCCGGACATCATCCGCACCTGGTCAATGTGAAGATCCAGTTCCTCGGCCGCGATCTGCGCAAGAGCTGTCAGCACGCCCTGGCCGAGTTCCACCTTGCCGGTGCCGATCCGCACCGTGTGGTCGTCCTGAAAGCGAAGCCAGCGGTCGAGCCGGGGGTTGTCCTTCAGGCTGAAGCTAAGCGCGGTCATCAGGCTACCTTCTCACGCATGTCGGCTGCCGCCTTGAGCACGGCGCGCAAAATGCGGGGGTGCGAACCGCAGCGGCAGAGATTTGCGTCGAGCGCGGCGGCGATTTCGGCCCGCGTCGGGTCGGGATTGCGATCGAGGAAAGCCTTCGCCGCGATCAGAATGCCCGATAGGCAATAACCGCATTGTCCCGCCTGCTCGTCGAGGAATGCCTGCTGCAGCGGGTGCAATGCATCCGCCGAGCCCAAATCTTCGACCGTCGTGATCGTGCGGCCGGAAAGCGTGCCGATCTCCCGACTGCAGGAATAGGCGGCAACGCCGTCGATCAGGACCATGCAGGCGCCGCATTGCTCCAAGCCGCAGCCATACCGGCTGCCTTTCAGCCCCAGGTGATTGCGCAACACGTCCAGAAGCGGCGCCGCCGAAGGCACGTCCAGCTCATGCACCTGCCCATTGATAGTCAGAGTGAGGCATTCGTTCATCCAGTTCAATTCCATCCTTGCGCCAGCAACTCCAAGTCCCGCCGATAAGGCCCTACTGCGCTTGCGACGAGCAGCTTAGGTTGGCTCAACAAGCCCGGCCTTGACCAGCGGCTCGATCGACCGGATCTCGCGTTCGATCGAGCCGGCCATTTCGTCAGGCGAATTGACGACGGAGGTCAGTCCGAGCGACGCAAACTTCTTCTGTGCTGCCGGCGTATCGCTCCACTCCTTGATGGCGGTATGGATCTTGCTGACAATCTCCTTGGACATCCCCTTTGGGCCGACAGCGCCGAACCAGAGGGTCTGCTCGTAGCCGTTGAGACCCTGTTCTGCGACGGTCTGCACCTCGGGCAGTTCCGGAATTCGCTTGGCCGAGGTGACCGCAAGCCCGCGGATTTTCGCGTCGCGGATATGGGGGAGATAGTTGGACGGCGCGTCGAGTGCAAAGTGGATGTGTCCACCCAGCAGGTCGGCCAGCAGCGGCGGCGACCCCTTGTAGGGAATATGGTTGATCTGCACGCCGGCCATCTGGCCGATGATGGCAGCGGCTATGTGCCCCTTGGTCCCCGCGCCCGGATTTCCGATATTCAGCTTTCCAGGGTTTGCCTTTGCATAGGCGATCAGTTCCTGGACCGATTTCGCCGGAGCCGAAGCGCTTGCGCTGAGCAGCGCCGGGCTTTCTGCGACAATCGAGATCGGTGTGAAGTCCACCTGCGGATCGTATGCAAGGTTCTTTTGCACCACCTTGTTGGCCGCGATCGGCGCGCTGCCGCTGATCATGATCGTGTAGCCGTCGGGCGCGGCGCGCGCGAGCCTGCCGCCGGCCAAAGCCCCGGCTGCGCCAGCATGGTTCTCGATGACGAATTGCTGGCCGTATTTGGCCGTCAAGGCGTCCGCGACCAGCCGGGCAATGATGTCACTGGTGCCACCCGGAGGATAGGCCGAGATCACCACCACCGGTTTGCTCGGCCAACTGTCGGCCAGCGCAATTCCTCTGGACGCCAGCATGGCAGCTGTGCCGCCCAATACGATAAATTCCCGCCTGTTCATTGCAAGTCTCCTCCCACCCGTTGAATCGAGTTCTATAGGCGCAACACTATCGTGCCGGATTGCCACCGCGAACCTCTGACTGAGACCATTCCGCTGCTTGGAATGGTCCGCTCAATCGCAAGCCTCGATGGCCGTCAGTCAGCGCCGGCAAGCCAGCGTTCCTCGCCCTCATGAAAAGCGCTCAGTTGGTCCGGCTGATCGTCGCCCAGCAGATCGGGTTTTACCGTTACCCCGCGCGTGTGCTGGATATATGCCAGGAACTTGTAGGAGGGACGCATTGTCGACAGGACGGACCAGTCGATGGGAAGTGTCTCCGCCGGGTTGACGGGCTTGGCGATGTCCCTTTCGAACAGGACTTCGAAGGTGAGGAGTTTCCAGGTGCCAGCCTCCCGCACGGCGCGGGAGAAGAACCGGCAGAAGACATGAAGGTCGATCTCGACGCCTTCAGGCCTCGCGCGGTTGAAGATCATCGCCGGGCTTTCCACCGTTGCCCGGTCCCCGGTCACTTGCGCAAAGGCGGGAAAGACCCAGTGTTTGCTGTTGCCGGTCGCCTTCATCCATTCGCGCGTCGCCTCCACATAGGCCTGACCACCACGTCCCTCGTACCAGCTTGTCCGGATATAGGCGTCGCGGTGGAAGCATGCGCTCATCACATCAAAACGGCGCTGGTCACGGGCAAAGCGTTCGCGGCGCACGAGATCGAAGAGTTCCTCCCTGTCTAGAAGGGTCTTTAGGCGCGTGCCGTCGTCCTGTTGCATAGGGATCTCCTCAAAAGTTGGTGCGTATATGGATCCGTGCTGTGCCGATCAGTCGGCTTCCTGCAGCCCTTCCTCGCGCACTTTGCGAAGGCGCGGCGACACGATCGACAGGAGTAGCAGGGCGGCGACGACCAATGTTCCGAGACTGAGGGGGCTCGTGAAGAAGACGCTTGCATCCCCGTGGGAGATCAAAAGCGTCCGGCGCAGATATTCTTCCGCCATAGGACCAAGGATCATGGCGAGGATGAGCGGCGCGGGCTCTGCTCCCATCCTCTTGAAGAAATATCCGAGCACGCCGAACAGCGCCATCATGTACACGTCGAAAACGCTGTTGTTGATGCTGTAGACGCCGATTGCCATGAACACGCAGATCGTCGGGAACAGAAAATGGTATGGCACCGAAATCAGCTTTGCCCACATGCCCACGAGCGGAAGGTTCAGGAAAAGCAACATCAGGTTGCCAAGCCACATCGACACGACCAGGCCCCAGAACAGGGCAGGTTGCTGAGACAGGATTTCCGGCCCGGGCTGGACGCCCTGAACGACCAGCGCTCCGATCATCAGAGCCATGGTCGCGGTTCCCGGAAGGCCGAGCGTCAACATCGGTATGAAGCAGGTTTGCGCTGCGGCGTTGTTCGCGGCCTCTGGCGCGGCTACGCCCTCGATCGCACCCTTGCCGAACTGTTCGGGATGCTTCGAGATCTTTTTCTCCAGCGCATATGCCGAGAAGGACGCGAGCAGGACGCCGGCGCCGGGCAAGACTCCGAGCAGGACCCCGATACCGGTGCCGCGCAGAATCGGTGCAGACATCCGGCGCCAGTCCTCGGCCGTCGGGAACAGGCTGCTGACGGGTGCGACCCCGACCACCCGCAAACGTTCGTTTTCCAGGTTCATGAGGACGTCGCCCAGACCGAATATGCCCGTGGCGACGACGACGAAATCCACCCCGTCGAGCAGGTAGGGCGAGCCGAACGTGTACCGTGCGGCCCCTGTATTGATGTCGGTTCCGATCATTCCGAGGACGATGCCGAACAGCGCCATGCCGAAGGCTGTCAGCAGCGATCCGCTGGTCAGCACCATCGAGGTGATGAGGCCGAGCATGATAAGCGAGAAATACTCCGCAGGTCCGAAGGTGAGGGCAAGACTTGCCAGCAGTGGCGCTGCTATCACGATGAAAAGCGTTCCCACCGTCCCGGCGAAGAAGCTGCCGATTGCGGCCGCCGCCAAGGCGCGCCCGGCTTTGCCCTGCTTTGCCATCTGGTGCCCGTCGAGCGTGGTGACGACGGATGAGGCCTCTCCCGGAAGATTCATCAGGATCGCAGTCGTCGAGCCTCCATATTGCGATCCGTAGAAGATGCCCGCCAGCATGATCAGCGCTGTGTCGACCGGCAGCCCGAACGTGAACGGCAAGAGCATGGAAATGGTCGCGATCGGCCCGAGGCCAGGCAGGACGCCGACCGCGGTGCCAAGAAGCACTCCCGCAAAACAATAGGCGAAATTGGACAGCGTCGTTGCCGTCGAAAACCCCAGGAGAAGTCCATTGAAAATGTCCATGTCAATCCTGCAAAGCGGTTAGAAACCGAGAACCCGTAGCCAGCTTCCCACGATGGGGATGGGTAGGCCGAGGAGTTCGATGAAGACGACGGAGCAGAGCGCGGCAAAGGCGAGAGACCCTGCGACGGCCTTCCATCCGATGTGAAATTTGATGCTCGTCGCCGCGGTTAAGATCGTCAGCAGGAGAACGGCCAGCGGCAACCCGAGGGTCTCGACCGCCAGCCCGAAAATCACGACCGCACCGGGGATCAGCAAGAGCGGCTTCCACCGAATGGCCGGCAGCCGTTCCGGCTGGACGAATTGCGAACGAAAGAGGACGAGGAGGCCCGTCAACACCAGCAGGCTCGAAATGATGACAGGAAAATAACCCGGCCCCATCCGACCGGATGTGCCGAAGGGGTAACTCATCGCAACGGAAACGGATAGGACGCCAAAAACAACGAAAAAGAGTCCCAGTAGAACGTCTTGGCTCAGCTTCATCCGAGGCTCCCATCCAAAAGTTGTTCAGTCGATTTGCAACTATGCGCGCCCATTTGTCTCCAACAACCGGACCAATGCCCTCGCCACGTCGCAGCTGTTCACAATACAAAGCCGGCTCAAGCTGGCAATGTCGCAGGCAACCTGTTTCGCCAGACGATTGACCAATGATGCGGAAACAGCGGGAAGGCCGCGCCCGAAGGCGCCGCCGCCTGTGAAAATATCTGCGGCTTCGGCGGCTAGAGATGGCGGCCTTCGTCGACCGGTATGACGATTCCCGTCGAACTGGTGAGGTTGACGATGCAGGCGGTCACTGCCCGCGCGACATCGTCGGGAGCGGTGATCCTGGCCAGAGGAAGGCGTTCCGCGACTTTTTGCAGCTGGTCCCGGGTCCGGTGAGGAACGAAATCCGTATCCACGCCGGCGGGTGAAACGGAGAAAACGCGAATTTTGGGTGCCAGCACCTTGGCGAGGGCAATTGTCAGCGCATCCAATCCGCCCTTCGCCGCAATATAGGCCAGGCTGCTTCCCACACCGGTCCGGGCCGCAATGGAGGAGATGTTGACGACGGCGGCGTTGTTGCCTTGCTCCAGCATCGGGCGGAACGCCCGAACCATCGCGAAGGGTCCCCGGAGGTTTATCGCTACCGCGCGATCGAATATGTCGTCGGTGAGTGCGTCGAGGTCGTTTGCCGCGACCGGGGTTGTCGCACCCCCGCAGTTGATCAGGGCATCGAGGCTGCCGAATTTTTCACCGACGGCGACGGCTGCCTCGGCGACGGATGCCGGATCGTCGATCGCGATGCGCAGGGCGCTGTGGCCGTTGCCATGAAGGCTTTTGACGACGTCATCAGCCATCTCCGGGCGGCTGTTGTAGCCGACGACGATGGTGGTGCCCATCTGGGCGAGCCGCGCGGCGATCGCCCGCCCGATCCCGCTGTTTCCACCGGTCACGAGCGCAACTCTTGGAACTGCCAGTTCCGGAACTTCGATCAATGGCATTTTTCCTCCCGAAAAGACCTGCCGACAATGAATTCAAGCCGAGTATTCCTTGAGAGCGGCGGCGGCGGCCGATCGGATGAAGCCATGGTCGCTCGATACCAACATCGCACTCGCGCCGAGTTCGGTCGCAAAATTGAAGTCGGCCTTGCTGGTCGGCAACATCATGAGCGGGATATCGGCCTCTCGTGCCGCCGCCGCGACCTGCCTGCTTATTTCTGCCACCTTGGCACCGGCCTGCGGATCACCTCGATGTGCTGCAGTCAGATCTCCCCGGCCGATGAACAAAGCGTCTATGCCATCTACCCTGGCGATATCCGCCGTCCGGTCAACGGCTTCAAAATCCTCGATCATGGCGATGCAGGCGACCCGGCTGTCCTGCAGCGACATATGATGCACCGCGTCGATACTTCCCCAGTTGCTGGCGCGCGTCAGCCCGGCAAAACCTCGGCTGCCTCCCGTATATCGGCAACTGCGTGCAATTGCCCGAGCCTTTTCGACGGTGCTTACATGCGGAACCATGATCCCCATCGCGCCCGAATCGAGCGCCGACAGGATGTTTGCTTCGCTGAATTCGGCGATGCGCACCACGGGCGCGATATTCGATGCACGCGCGGCAAAGATCATCAGGTCGGTTATGTCGCGCCCGAGCGCGGCATGCTCCTGGTCGATCACCACGAAATCATAGCCGATCGCCCCCAATATCTCGACCACCTGCGTCGTGGGAAGCTTGAGGAATGTGCCGAGCATCCGTTGGCGCGTCAGCAGTCGTTCACGGAATGCGGTAAAATCGGGACGCTGTTCTGTCATCTGGCCACCTTTCGATGCCGATCCCTAGCATTCCCTTGCCAGGAACGAAGGCAATTGCGGCCCCGTTTCTCCCTGCGAAACATTCCCACCCGGCTGGCGTTTCTTCTCGCGAAACGGGCGGCGATAACGATTGTGATCCGCAGCTTCGGGTGCGAGCCAATAACTCAGGACAGTGCGACTTCATTCGCGCGTGACGCTCAACGAGGAACACAAAAGCCTTGGCCAATCCGACCATCATAAGCTGCGCCGTCACAGGCAATATCACGACGATCGATCAGACCCCCTATCTGCCGGTCACTCCGGAGCAGATCGCCGCTGCCTGCATCGACGCTGCGCGGGCGGGTGCTGCGATCGTTCATATCCATGTGAGGCATCCGGACGGCAGGCCCAGCATGGAGTTGCAGCACTACCGCGAGGTTGTCGAGCGCCTGCGGGCAGCGGACGAGGACGTGATCATCAACCTGACGACCGGCCCTGGCGGGCGGTTCATCCCCAGCGAAGACGAACCGCGGATCGCGGCACCGGGGACCACGCTGATGCGACCGGAGCACCGGGTCGAACATATCGCTTCCCTGCGGCCGGAGATCTGCAGCCTCGATTTCAATACGATGTATTCCGGTTCTTCCGTCGTCATTAATACGCCGCGCAATCTCGCGGTCATGGCGGACATCATTCGCAATGCGGGCGTACTGCCGGAGATCGAAGTATTCGATACGGGAGACATCCAGCTCGCCAATCAGTTCCTTCAGGAAGGGAGGCTGGCGGAGCCCGCGCTATTCCAGATCGTGCTCGGAGTGCGTTACGGGGCAATCGCCACGCCGGAAACGCTGATGTACATGAAGTCGCTTCTGCCGGCAGGCGCTCATTGGGCGGCCTTTGGCGTAGGGCGTTGGGAATTTCCGATGCTGGCGCAGGCCTGGCTTCTGGGCGGTCACGTTCGGGTCGGCCTGGAGGATAACATCTATCTGGAAAAAGGCGTCCTCGCTGCGAGCAACACCGTGCTCGTGGAGAAGGCCGTGCGCATTTTAAGAGAGCTGGGAGGCACAATCGCGACCGCCGGCGAGGCGCGAGAAATTCTGGGGCTGAAGAAGCAGCTTCCGAAGCCACGCTAGATCCTGTCGGCGGTGCATGTCGCTCGGCCGGCTTCCCGGAAGCGCGGGCCGCAGCCCTGCCTCAACGCCATCCGGTTTCCTGGCGCGGAGCCAGATGATTTCGACTACGGCCAGCAATTTCTGGCAGAAAAGCGGAGATGCCAATGTACGTTCAGAGTGACCCACGATCCAATCTGTCCAACGCTGCAAAACCGAGCGGCACGAAGGTGCACAACAGCTATTTCGGCTCGCAGCTTGCCCTATTCTACGAAACCGCGCCCCAGATCGCCGACGCCAACGGCGACACATGGATCAGCCGCGGGCAGAACTTCGTCGTCGCATACAGCAACGCGAAAGAGGGCGGCATCTTCTCACGCCGGTCGCAGCCCGATGAATATGCCTTGATCATTCCCGACAAGGAGACTTCGGTCGAAATCACCACCGCGGAGGGAACCACCGTCGTTCCGGGCTATTCCGTCGCCTTCGTGCCGCCGGGCGACAGCTCCATCCGGGTGTCGACGGGCGGCAGCATCGTTCGCCTTTTTACCCCGAAGTCGGAGGACTTGGCTGGCGCCGCTTCGAACGCGGATGCCTTCCTCGGCGCGCATCCCAATGTCCCTCCTTTCGAAGCCTGGCCGGAGCCGCCCGGCGGGCTGAAGTTGAAGTGGTATACGCTGGAGGTTCCGGACGATCCGTCCCGGTTCGGGCGCATCTACCGCTGCACGACGTTCATGATCAACTATCTGTCGCCGCGCATCGGTCCTCGCGAGCGGGACAAGGTGTCCCCGCACCATCATGACGATTTCGAGCAGTGCTCGCTGGCGGTAAGCGGTTCCTTTACGCACCATCTGCGCTGGCCCTGGACTACGAACATGAACATCTGGCGGGAGGACGAGCACCTCTACTGCGAGTCGCCGTCGATCTGCGTTATCCCACCGCCCGCGATCCACACGACAACCGCTGAATCCCCTGGCGTCAATCAACTGGTGGACATCTTCGCGCCGCCGCGGATGGATTTTTCGCAAAAGCCGGGCTGGGTCCTCAACGCGGACGACTACCCGATGCCGCAGGCCTGACGACCGATCGGCTCGCCGTCGGCTCCGGGTCTCAGGTGTCGGCGGCGGCTATGGAACGGTGTGGGCAAGCGCCGGGTCAACGGCAAGGACGACTTTGCCGATCTGGCGGTTTTCGTCGAGGATGCGATGAGCCTCCCGCACTTGCCCGAACGGGACGGCCTGATGAATGCGGGTGACAATGCGGCCGTCCTCGAGCAGCGGCCAAACGTGGTCGACCAGGTCTTTCGCAAGCCGCCCCTTGTAGGAGGGTGGCCTTGGTCTCAGCGTCGATCCGGTGATCGTCAGCCGTCGGCGTACCAGCATGCGGATGTTCACCTGCGCCATGCTGCCTTGATGGCTGGCGATGAAGACGAGCCGGCCGTCGTCCTTCAAGAGGTCCAACTGGCGCTGCGTTTCGGTTCCGGCTTGCCCGTCCAGGATGACATCGACCCCTTCACCGCCGGTCAGGTTGCGGATCTGTTCGTCCCAGGTGTCACGATAGTCGACTGCGGCTTGCGCGCCGACGGCCTTGCAGACCACTCGCTTCTCGTCGGTGCCGGCGGTCGCAAAAACGGTTGCGCCTCGAAGCTGCGTGGCGATCTGGATGCCAGCCATTCCAACCCCGCTGGTGCCGCCCTGGATCAGCAGGGTCTCCCCATATTCCAGTCGCGCCAGCCAGATCAGGTTGTTCCAGGCCGTGAAGAAGACTTCCGGAAGCGAAGCAGCCTCGATAAAGCTCAAACCCTTCGGGATCGGCATGCATTGCACGGCCGGCGCCACGCAGAACTCCGCATAACCGCCGCCGTTGACGAGCGCGCAGACCAGGTCTCCCGCCCGAAGCCCGTCTACGCCTTCACCGACGTCGTCGATGACCCCGGCAACGTCGAGACCGGGGATTTCGGAGGCGCCTGGTGGCGGTGGATAGAGACCGCGCCGCTGCTGGACATCCGGCCGATTGACCCCGGCCGCGACGACACGGATCAGCACGTCTCCGGCCTGCGGCCGCGGTCGCGGGCGTTCAACGATCCGAAGAACTTCAGGCCCGCCCGGACGTTCGATCTCGATGACTTGCATGTGCTGGGTCAGCGGAATGGAATGGTCACGTCGGCAATCCGACCAGCTTGGCCGGATTGTCTGCAACCATGGTCCGCACCTCCGTTTCGCTGAAACCCAATGCCAGGCAGAGCTTGATCGCCTGGCGCATGCCTTCCACCGGCGTAGGATTGTCGATCTGCCCGAGATCCGAGCCGATCGAGGAATGTTCGACGCCTGCAGCCAGGATGTGTTCCCTGAATTCTTCCGGCGTATAGGTGTTGAAGCGGGAATCGACATAGAGGCCGGCGGACTGTTCGATGAGGGCACCCAGTTGAGCCAGGTCGCGAACGTCGTCGGGGGTGAAGTGGAGCCCGTACATCGGATGATTGACGAGCAGGCGCTTGACGCCGCGGGCCCGCGCTTCATCGAAGAGCTTCCAGATTTCCCAGACATGCAGATGTCCCGAGGACAGAATGGCATCGAACTCCGCAATCATGTCGAGGATCTGCTTTACCTCGTCCAGAATATTCCCATAGGCATCGACAGGCGTCAGCGCCGGCGAATGTCTAAGCTGGACATTCGACGCAAGCCGCGTCTTGCGATGGGCGCTCCGGATGTGGTTGGCTGCCTGTGCAGTTGGCATCCAGATCAGCTTCGCGCCCATTTTCAGCTGGGCATCGACGACGAACGGGTTCAATCCCCCCGTCGAATTATTGAGCACGAGGCCGCTGAACATCGACAGGCCACGGTCTCCAAGCAGCCGCTCCATCATCGGGATCACCGGCG
The DNA here is from genome assembly GCF_002968675.1 of Neorhizobium sp. T25_13. Lineage (NCBI taxonomy): Bacteria > Pseudomonadati > Pseudomonadota > Alphaproteobacteria > Hyphomicrobiales > Rhizobiaceae > Neorhizobium > Neorhizobium sp. T25_13. The sequence goes on along the minus strand of NZ_PVBI01000015.1, from coordinate 36,896 downwards.
CGACCGAATAATGATGGTCCTTGAACAGAAGCCCGCGCATACCCGCCGCCGCTGCCTCTTCGGCGGCCTCCATGTGGTCGAGTTTTCGGGGCATCGTCGAGGGGCCGGAGTGAACGTGAAGATCGACTGCGCCACGCAGCAACCTGCTGGCCAATTCATCGTCAACACCGGCGATAAGCCTTCTGACTTCCTGTCTATTGCGGTTCACATCGTCTGCCGAAGCCATGGCAATCTCCTACTTACATCCTGGACCTCCCTAAAGCTTGACTCCAGACTGCGACAACCTATCATCCCCGGCATTTCGCTAGTCGAAACAGCCATCTAGATTCTACGGGAGGAGGATCCATGGGCATTCGAGCAATCGAACGCGCGATGAATGTTCTGCAAGAGCTGAACCTTCACCCAATCAATACAATTGCCCAACTGCATGCCCGGACAAAGCTCCCGAAACCTACTCTCGTTCGTATCCTGCGGACGCTCGAGGAAGCCGGATATGTGGAAAATGATACGCGGCAGGGAGGCTATCAGGTCAGCGCGCTGGTGACATCCTTGAGCTCCGGCTTTCACAAGGGACCGCTGGTCGTGGAAGCAGGGCGCGCCTGGGCCATCGCAATGACCCGCAAGCACAAATGGCCGATAGCGATAGCCCTGCCGGACTATGACGGGATGGTGGTGCGGTTCAGCACGGTGCCGGACAGCTTTATTTCGCCGTTTCACAGTACGGTCAACAAACGTCTCTGTCTGCTTACGCGCGGACTGGGCCTCGCCTACCTTGCCTTCCTCGACAAGGATGAATTCGACCTGATCATCGACGTGCTGAAGAGGTCGGACGATCCGGAGAACGCGCTCAGTCATCATCCGGCCGAACTGAAGCGGGTTGTCAGCAAGGTCCATCGAGACGGCTACGCCACCCGGTCGTCTCTCGTGGAGCCAAAGAACTCCAATACCATCGGTGTTCCCATCATCGGCCAGGGCGGGCGGGTCCTGGCGAGCATAGGGCTGACCTACTTCAAGTCGGCCTTCGGCTCGGAACGGGAAGCTTGCGAACGCTACGCTCCGATCCTGCAGTCGGCCGCAGCTGCAATCTCGGAAGATCTGGACCGTCTCTCCAACAGTTTTGCCACCTGATCCGCTAGCGTCGTCTGCCGGATCGAGGCCGAAAGGACATGCTGAACCGTCTCGGCAAACCTGTTGCCATATCAGCGGATACGGCCGCTTTTCAGAACATGTTCGGTGCCGTTGCGGACATGCCGCGTCAGTATATCCTGAGCGCCGCCGACATCCCGTTTCATGGCAAGCTCGAAAAGCCGCCGGTGGTCGTCCACCACCGGCTTGCCGCGAAAACTTTCGGCCAGCAGATGGTAACGCAGGAAGCGGTCGAAGACGGATGAGAGCGTCGCCATCAGCGTCTCGGAATTGCAGGCCGAGACGAGAGCCTGATGAAATTCCCAATCGTAACGGACCCAATCGACGGTGCGTGAGGCATCGCCTTCGAGAAGCTGGCGCTCGATCGCCGAAAGCTTGTGATGCGCCGCGACGATCCGCGCTTCCCAGTCCAGATCTCCCGTTGCGAAGGAGAGGCCGATCGCATGGCTTTCGAGCAGGATGCGAAGGTCGGCCAGTTCCAGGAGTTCCTGACGCGACGCAGGGCTCACCTCGAACCCACGCTGCCCTTCGGCGATAACAAGGTTCTCTGTGGTGAGCCGGCTCAATATTTCCCTGAGCGTCGAGACGCTGACGGAATAACGCTCCTTGGTCTGCTCGAGCCTGATCTTGGAACCAGGGGGCAGTGCGCCGGAAATGATATCCTGGCGTATCCGCCGAAACACGGTCTCGCCGATCGTCTCGGCTGCCTCTTTTCCTGATTTCAGCATGTTTCCCCCTTTGAGCAGATCGTATATAGCTGATGAAACAGAAAATACAGGGCAAAATGCCGTTAATAGGATGCTTTGCGATTGCAGCTCGAAAGATCGAGAAGTCAGGCAAAGACGGAATTGACTTATACGAACTATTTCGTACAATACAAAGGTGCGCATTCTCGGGAGGAATGGCCTGCACAAGGGAGGCTTCGTCGCAGGTAAGCGGCGCGCCGTGAGGAGGAGGAACCAGCCCATGACATTCGATCTGACCCGCCGACACTTTCTCGGCGCCACATTGGCAACCGCCGCCCTGTCCGTGCCGGCGCTGGCACAGGACAAGCCGGTCCTGAAGTTTTCCGCGGTATTTTCCGAACAGGATATTCGCGCCCAGATGACCAAGATGTTCGCCGAGGCGATTGCCGGCTCCTACAAGCTGGAGCCTTATTACGGCGGCAACCTCTTCAAGCAGGGCACCGAGCTCGTCGCCATCCAACGCGGCAATCTGCAGATGGGCAATATCGCTCCGCAGGATATTTCCAACCAGATTCCGGAATGGTCGGTGCTCACCTCGGCCTATCTGTTCCGCGACGCGCAGCATGTGACCAAGTTCTTCCAGAGCGAGGCCGGCGCGGAATTCAAGAAGATGGCCGACGAGAAACTCGGCGTTCATATTCTCGGCCCGACCTATTTCGGCGCCCGGCAGATCGGTTTGAAGCCGAACAAGAAGATCACCACGCCCGCGGACATGGCGGGCATCAAGCTGCGCATGCCAGGTGGCGATGCATGGCAGTTCCTCGGCGCCGCGCTCGGGGCCAACCCCACGCCGATGGCCTATGCCGAAGTCTATACCGGACTGCAGACCGGTGCGATCGATGGCCAGGACAATCCGCTGCCGAACGTCAAGAACATGAAGTTCTATGAAGTCATGTCGCAGATCGTCATGACCTCGCACCTCATCGGCTACGATCTGCTGACCATTTCCAGCAAGATCTGGAAGGGCATGAGCGCCGATCAGCAGAAGTCCTTCCAGGCAGCCGCCGACAAGGCGATGAAGTGGAGCGAGGACCAGCACCTTGCGCAGGAGAAGACGCTGGTCGACGAATTCAAGAAGGCCGGCCTCAATATTTACGAGCCGGACATCGCCGCCTTCCGCAAATTTGCCCAGGAAAAATACCTGGCCTCCGACCTTGCCAAGTCCTGGCCGAAAGGCGTCCTCGAAAAGGTCGCGGCAATCTGAAATAGCCCGCCCATGGGCGGGCACCTCACAAATGCGGCGGCAGGCCGGAGCGGTTAAACGCCCGGCCTGGTGGCCGAACCTCCGGGGGAGGGGGTAGATGAATTCGAAACTTATCGCTGCCGGCGGGTGGCTGCGGCGCCGCGCCGAAAATCTCCTGGCACTGATGCTGCTCGGGATGTTTGTCGCCTTCGTTCTGCAGATCATCTTTCGCTACATCCTGAACCTGTCGGTTGGCTGGACCAACGAGATCAGCGTCGTGTTGTGGATCTGGATCGTGCTGTTCGGCGCTGCCTTCGTGGTGCGGGAAGTGGAGGAGATCCGCTTCGACTTCTTCTGGGCTGGCGCCGGCGACAGGGCGCGGCGGGTGATGCAGATCATCTGCGCCATGACACTCGTCGTCCTGTTCGGCATATCCTTGCCGGCGGTGATCGACTACGTGACCTTCATGAAGGTGGAAAGCACCGCCTATTTGAAGATCCGCTTCGACTACCTCTATTCCATCTACATCGTCTTCGCTGTCGCAATGATCGTGCGTTACATCTGGCTTGGGGTGCTCGCGGTTCGCGGCAGGGCGCCTGAAGCCTTTGATCCCACCAAGGCGGGCTCGGGCGTATGAACTTCACAAGCCCCTTTTCGATCGCGCTCGTCGTCATCACGGCGCTCGCCTTCCTTGGCCTGCCGATCGGCCTTTCGATGATGTGCGGCTCGATCCTCTACCTGCTCCTCGCCGGGGCGGACATGGGCACGGTGGCCGAACAGTTCCTCAACGGCATGTATTCGAACTACGTCATCCTTTCGGTACCGCTCTTCGTGCTGGCCGCGGAATTCATGAATATAGGTTCGATGACCGAGCGGCTGCTGGCGTTCTGCAACGTGCTGGTCGGCCGTTTCCGCGGCGGTCTTGCGCATATCAACATCGTCCAGAGCATCATCTTCGCCGGCATGTCCGGGTCGGCGATCGCCGATGCCGCCGGCAGCGGCCGGATGATGCAGAACATGATGACGCGCGACGGGCGCTATACGCCAAGCTATGCCGCGGCGCTGACGGCCGTCACGTCCGTCATCGGTCCGATCATTCCGCCGTCGATCCCGATGGTCATCTATGCGCTCGTATCGGATGCCTCGATCGGCTACCTCTTCCTCGCGGGGATGGTGCCTGGCCTGCTGATGGCCGGCCTGCAGATGATGCAGGTGGCGATCACCGCGCGGCGCAAAAATTTCCCCGTCGAAGATCCGGTGCCGTTGCGGGATATTCCCCGCATCACCGGGCGGGCCTTCCCGGCCTTGATGATGCCGGTCGTGCTGCTGGGCTGCATCTATTCAGGTATTACGACCCCGACCGAAGCCGCCGCGCTCGCCGCCGCCTATGCGCTGGTCATCTCGCTGGTCATCTATCGGAGCATCAGCTTCGGAGCGTTCTACGATTCGCTGTTGCTCAGCGCCAAGTCGACGGCGTCGATCGGCATGTTGATCGCCGGTTCCCTGGTCTTCAACTATGTCGTGACGATCGAAAATATCCCGGACACGCTGCGGGTACTGTTGACCAGCTGGGACCTGACGCCCACCGGCTTTCTCATCCTCGTCAACATCCTGCTGCTTCTGCTCGGCTGCGTGCTCGAAGGCACAGCGATCCTCCTGATCATCGTGCCGGTCTTCATTCCGACCGCCCAGGCGCTCGGCATCGACATGGTGCATTTCGGGGTCGTGGTGGTCGTCAACATCATGCTCGGCCTTGTCACGCCGCCTTACGGGCTGCTGCTCTTCATCATGACGAACATTTCCGGTGTGCCGGTGAAGGACATCATCAAGGACGCGGCACCCTTCCTTTTCTGGATGGTGGTCAGCCTGGTCATCATCACTTTCGTGCCAGACGTCGTCCTCTGGCTTCCGCGCCTAATGGGTTATCAGGGGTGAACCGATGAAACCGATCTATATTCTCAACGGTCCGAACCTCAATCGGCTCGGGAAACGCGAGCCGGAAATCTACGGCACCACGACGCTTGGCGAAGTGGAGGCGTGGTGCCGGGAGGCGGCGGGCGAACGCCCGGTCGAATTCCGCCAGACCAACAGCGAGGAAAAGCTGATCGACTGGGTGCATGAGGCGATCGACGAGGGTGCGGGGATCATCATCAACCCCGCCGCCTTCACCTTCACGTCGCTGGCGCTCCTCGATGCGTTGAAGATGTTCACCAGGCCGATCATCGAGTTTCACATCAGCAATATCCATCGCCGTGAACCGATCTATCACAACTCCTATGTCTCCATGACGGCGACGACGGTGATGGCCGGCCTCGGGGCGACCGGTTATCCGCTGGCGGTGAAGGCCCTGGAGCGACTGATCGAAGAGCAGAGACGATAACCAGGTCGAGCGGTTCGCGTTCGGGTAAATAACGCTCTCGGCCCAAAGGCTAATATTGACAGGCAATGTATACAGACTTATTGCTGGTATAACGGCGTGGAGGGGGAGCAGCAGGCCGGCGGTTTTCTTGGCAGCGCAGGGCATGCCTTTTATCCCGGTTTTTCTTGCGGTTTGGATGTCTGGCTCGAAGTTAGTCATTTCCGGGAGCAGGTTTTGGCAAAACGCGACGTAAGCAGCGGATCTGTATACACGGATTTGCGAAATCCAGGCCCAGCTCTCGGGAAACGCCTAGCCACGCTCAGCCGGCTGACGAACGCGGAAAATAGTCAGGCGCCAAACTATCGCGCCCGTTGACTGTTGATCGCGATCTCCCCGATATATCCGACAGGCTGTGATGGGCCGGACGCCGCAAGGAGGACGCGGTCTGTCACCGGGAGCTTTGAGAACAGTTCGTCTTTGAGGAGGAAAGAGAAATGATTACCAGAAGAACATTGATGGCTGCGGCCGGTCTCGCCATGGGCGGCCTCGTTGCCATTCCGGCATCCGCGCAGGAAACGGTCAAGATCGGCCTTATCCTGCCGATGACCGGCCCGTTCGCGTCCACCGGCCGTCAGGTCGAGGCGGGTGTCAAAGCCTATATGGCGCTGAACGGCGATACCGTCGCCGGCAAGAAGATCGAAGTCGTGCTGCGCGACGACGGCGGTGTCGCCGACCAGACCCGCCGCATCGCCCAGGAGCTCGTCGTCAATGACGGCGCCAAGATGCTGATGGGCTTCGGCCTGACGCCCCTCGCCATGTCGGTCGCGCCGGTTCTCAACCAGGCGAAGATCCCGGCGATCATCACCTCGGCAACGACCTCGGCGATCATGCCGCAGTCGCAGTATTACGTCCGCACCTCGATGGGCGGCCCGCAGTCCGCCGTTCCGGTTGCCACCTGGGCAGTGCAGAACAACCTGAAAAAGGTGGTGACGCTGGTTTCCGATTACGGTCCGGGGATCGATATCGAGCAGGGTTTCACCAACCAGTTCAAGAAAGACGGCGGTACGATCGTCGAGGCGATCCGCGTTCCGCTGGCGAACCCGGATTTCGCCCCCTTCCTGCAGCGCGTCCGTGACGCCAAGCCTGACGCGGTCTTCGTTTTCGTACCGGCCGGCATCGGTGCGCAGTTCATGAAGCAGTATGTCGACCGCGGCCTTGCCGACGCCGGCATCAAGCTGATTGCCACCGGCGACGTCACCGACGACGACCTGCTGAACGGCATGGGCGCGGTCGCCAAGGGCGTCATCACCGGCCATTTCTACTCGGCCCTGCACGACAGCCCGGAAAACAAGGCTTTTGTCGCCCAGGTGAAGAAGGCCGCCAAGAACATGCGCCCGAACTTCATGGGCGTCGGCGGTTATGATGCCATGACGCTCGCCTATTTGGCACTGAAGAAGACCAATGGCGATACCGACGGTACCAAGCTCATCGAAGCCATGAAGGGTGCCACCTGGACGAGCCCGCGCGGTCCGATCACCATCGATCCGGCCACCCGCGATATCGTCCAGGACATCTACATGCGCGAAGTCAAGGAAGTGAACGGCGAACTCTACAATGTCGAATTCGCGACCTTCCCGAAGATCAAGGACCCGAACGCCAAGTAAGGCGGGATGGAACTTTCGACATGGGAATGGCGGGCCTAGGTCCGCCATTTTTGGTTTCGGGTCTGCTTAGAGCATGGATCGGGGCCGATGGATCGAGATTGGCAGTTCTTCCGTTGTTGTCGTATGCATGGGCCGAAAAACGGGCGAGCCAGGCGCTCCATGCGCTGCGAGGGCGCCGTACCAGACGGAGTTTAAAATTGAGCGTTGCCTTCACCAAGGAAGAGAGTTCCGAAACCGCTTCGGAAACCCTGCTGCCGGATCGTCCGATTTCGCCGCATCCGAACCTGGTGACGGAAGCGGGGCTGAAGGCCTTGGAACTGCAGCTCGCGCAGGCGCGCGAGGCCTATGGCGCGGCGAGCGCGATCGAGGACATCAATGAACGGCGGCGCCAGCAGGCAAATCCGTTGCGCGACGCGCGCTATTTTGCAGCGAGAGTTCACACGGCCAAGCTCGTCCCGGACCCGATCTCATCCGACAATGTCGCCTTTGGCAGCACCGTGACCTTCAGCCGCGACGATGGGCGCGTCCAGACCTATCGGATCGTCGGAGAGGATGAAGCGGACCCCAAGGCCGGATCGATTTCCTTCGTTTCGCCGGTCGCAAGGCTGCTTGTGGGCAAGGCTGTCGGAGATGTCGTCAGCGTCGGCGGTCAGGAGCTGGAGATCCTCGCAATCTACTGAAATACTCATATAGCCGCTGTATCCGTGTTCAAACCGGTGAATGACGGGTTGAGCAGCCGTCCGGCAATGGTTATCAGGTGCTGACTGCAAACCGACCTTCAGCGAACCACAAGGCGCATCCCGGCATGACCCCAGATTTTCTCGTCACCCATTCGGGTGGCTTCCATGCCGACGAACTGCTGTCGAGCGTCGTCCTGACCCGGCTTTTCCCAAAGGCTCGGATCGTTCGCAGCCGGGCGCCCGAATGGATCACGCCCGGTGCCGACCGCATCATCTACGATGTCGGCGGCGCCTATGACGCTGCGGCGCAGGTCTTCGATCACCACCAGCGCGGTGCGCCGCTGCGCGACGATGGCCAGCCTTACAGCTCGTTCGGGCTGGTCTGGAAGCACTATGGCCGTGACTACCTTGCAGCCCTGGGCCTTCCCGGCGCTCATATCGAGGCTTTGCACGCCTCTTTCGATGCGAGCTTCGTGCTTCCGATCGATCTGATGGACAATGGCGCGCTCAGCCCCTCGATTGCGGGGCCGCTGGCTGGGCTCACTCTGCCCGCTCTCCTGGAAACCCTGAAACCCGTGTTCGACGAAAAAGACCCGGAAGCTGAAAACCGCAGCTTTCACGCGGCACTCGCCATTGCCCGCAGTTTCGTCGAGGCACGGATTGCCCAGAGCGCTGCCAAACTGCGGGCCGAGGCGCTCGTGCACCAGGCAATCGTGGATACGGGTGAAGGGCGCATTCTGGAATTGCCGGTGGGAATGCCATTCCGCCCGGCGATCATCAAGGCAGGCGCCGATCATCTGTTGTTCGTCGTTCACCCGCGCGACAAGGACTGGTGCCTCACGACCATCCGCCGTGCGGATGAAGGTTTCGAGGTGCGCGCCGATCTGCCGGCGGCCTGGGCCGGCCTGACCGATCGGGATCTCGAGGCAGTCTGCGGCGTCGAAGGCGCCAGCTTCTGTCATAATGGCCGGTTCATCGCCGCAGCCAGGACTCGCGAAGCCGCTTTCGCCATGGCGGAGCTCGCGGTTAGGGAAGCTGTCGCCAACGGGACCAAGTAAAGGCGGCTGCAGCCGAAGAGGCTCCGTTGGGGCCGGCCTTCCGCTTCCGGCGTCGACCAGATGTGCTAGAAGAGCCCATCATGAGTTCTTCGCAGGCCGCATCGGCATCCACCATCCTGCATCACAGCCTCAGGCACCTGAGGGCGTTCCTCGCGGTCGTCGATACCGGCTCGGTGACCAGGGCGGCGGAACTCTGCTTCGTCTCCCAGCCGGCGGTCACCCAGGCGCTGTCGAAGATCGAAAAGACCGCCGGCCTGCCGCTGTTTTCCCGCACGCCGCAGCGGATCTTTGCCAATGGCGCCGGCGAGATCCTGGCGCTGCGCATCAAGCGCGCCTTCGGATATCTTGATCCCGCCTTGTCGGAACTGTCGCCGCGACTGCGGGTAACGACGACGACCGCGCAGCTGAAATCGCTGATCGCGGTCCGCGAAACCGAGAATTTTACGCTGGCCGCGAACCGCCTGGGCCTCAGCCAGCCCGCGGTCTATCGCGCCGTCAGTCAGCTCGAGGAGGAGGCTGCGCGTCCGCTGTTCGAACGGACGTCCTACGGTATCGTCGCCACGCGCGCGGCCCATGCGCTCGCTCAGGCGGCAAGGCTCGCCTTCGTCGAGCTCGAACAGGCGGATGCCGATCTTGCGGAACTGACGGCGGCCGAGATCGGCCAGATCGTCATCGGTGCAACGCCGCTTGCCAAATCCTATGTCCTGCCGAAGGCGATCGCCAGTTTCCGCAAGATCCGGCCGAACCTGCCGATCCAGATCCAGGAGGGTCCTTACCCGGACCTGCTGGGCGCTCTCCGTCGTGGCGAAGTGGATTTCATGCTCGGCGCGCTTCGGGTGCCGGCCCCGATCGGCGATGTGGACCAGAAGGTGCTGTTCCACGACACGGTGGTCATGGTTTCAGGGCAGGCGCATCCGCTGGCCGGCCGTGAGGAACTGACCGTCGAGGAGCTTGCCGCCTTCCCCTGGGTCGTCAACCAGAGCGGCACGCCGATGCGCCGGTATTTCGACAGCGTCTTTGCCGGTTCGCCAAGCGGGCCGCCGAAGAGCATCGTCGAGACCGGCTCACTGATCCTGATGCGCGAGCTGCTCGATTCCAGCGACCATCTCGGCTGCACCTCCCGTCTCCAGGCGGAAGCGGAGATCGCCCGCGGGCTGATGCGGGCGCTGCCTTTCGACCTCAGCCACACGTCGCGGCCGATTGGAGTGACGACGAGAAGGGACTGGCTGCCGACGGCCGCGCAGCAGGCGTTCCTGGAGCTTCTGCCGACCTGGTCCGATCGGCCGCTATAACCATAACTTATGAGTCCGGCAGATGAACTGATTGAGCGTGGAGACGTGGCCGGGCTAAGGTGCAAATGTGCCAGGCAGGTGGAGAGACTGGTGTTGGCACGGGGATCGCCGTGTCGGGGCCCATGGAGGTTAACGAAAAATTGAAAGTGGTGGGACGTCGAAGTATCTCCACCCGTTGACTGACATATCGGCAGTCAACGATATAGGCTACCGGTTTTGGCGGGCCTGGGCTGAAGTCCGGCAAGGCCTCCATAAGAAAATTCTGCACTCGGAGGAGGAAATACATGCTGAACAGAAGAACGCTCATCGCAGCGGCGGGCATAGCGCTCAGCTGCCTTGCTGCCATTCCGGCAGCCGCCCAGGAAACCATAAAGATCGGCCTCATCCTGCCGATGACCGGTCCCTTTGCATCGACCGGTCGTCAGGTTTCGGCCGGCGTCAAGACCTTCATGGCGATGAAGGGCGACACGGTCGCCGGCAAGAAGATCGAACTCGTCATCCGCGACGACGCCGGCACGGCCGACCAGACCCGCCGCATTGCCCAGGAACTGGTGGTCAACGACGGCGCCAAGGTTCTGGCCGGTTTCGGCCTGACGCCGCTTGCCATGGCGGTTGCGCCGGTCGCCACCCAGGCGAAGATCCCGTCGGTGGTCATGGCTGCCGGCACGGCTTCGATCACCAAGGCGTCGGAATACATCACCCGCACCTCCGGCACCCTGCCGCAATATTCGCTGCCGGTCGGCACCTGGGCTGCCGCCAACAAGATCAAGAAGGTGGTGACCCTCGTTTCCGACTACGGCCCGGGCATCGACGCCGAAAAATGGTTCACCAAGGAATTCAAGGCCAAGGGCGGCGAGATCGTCGAGGCCGTGCGCGTGCCGCTCGCCAACCCGGATTTCGCGCCCTTCCTGCAGCGCGTCCGTGACGCCAAGCCCGATGCCGTATTCGTCTTCCTGCCGTCGGGTGCCGGTTCGCTGTTCATGAAGCAGTTCGCCGACCGTGGCCTCGCCGATGCCGGCATCAAGCTGATCGCGACCGGCGACGTCACCGACGACGATATCCTCAACTCGATGGGCAAGCCGGCAATCGGCACCATCACCGGCCATTTTTACGCGACCGCGCACGATAGCCCGGAAAACAAGGCATATGTCGCGGCCTTCAAGAAGGCCAATGCCGACATGCGCCCGAACTTCATGTCGGTCGGCGGTTACGACGGTATGGCGCTGATCTATGCAGCGCTCGAAAAGACCAAGGGCGATGTCACCGGCCCGGCCTTTATGGCGGCCGTCAAGGGCCTCTCCTGGACGAGCCCGCGTGGTCCCGTCTCGATCGATCCGGAAACCCGCGACATCATCCAGAACATCTACATGCGCGAGGTCAAGGATGTGAACGGCGAGCTGCAGAACGTCGAGTTCCAGACGTTCAAGGATCTCAAGGATCCTGAAAAGGCCGACGCCAAGTAAGCAAGGATATCCCGTCACCCCGCCTCCGCTTCGCTCGGCGCACCCTCTCCCCGTAAACGGGGCGAGGGGGGAACCCGCAACCGGCGCAGCATATGCCTTCTCCCCGGCTTGACGGGGAGAAGGTGCCGGCAGGCGGATGAGGGGGCAGGTTCATAACAAGAAGGTCAAGGCACTTGAGCCCCTTCGTTTTCCCGGCGACAATGCCAGGCAACATCATCGCTCGCAGCAGGGCCTCGCAGAGAAGAGTTACATGCTGACAATCCTGTTCGACGGCATCGCCTACGGCATGCTGCTTTTTATTCTGGCCTGCGGGCTGACGGTGACGCTCGGTCTGATGAACTTCATCAACCTGGCGCATGGCGCGTTTGCCATGGCCGGCGGCTATGTGACCGTGGTGATGATGAACCGCTACGGCATCTCCTTCTATTGGTGCCTGCCGGCGGCCTTCATCGTTTCGGCGCTGATCGGCCTCGTGCTGGAACGGACGCTCTACCAGTGGCTCTACCAGGCGCCGCATCTGGACCAAGTGCTCTTCTCGATCGGCATCGTCTTCATGGCGATTGCAGCGACAGACTATTTCATGGGCGGCCAGCAGCAGCTGATCAACCTGCCGCCGGAACTCTCCGGCCGCATGGACGTGTTCGGCGTCGGCGTCGGCCGCTACAGGCTCTTCACTATCATCGTCTGCGCGGCACTTGCGCTCGCGCTGCAGCTCATCCTCTCGAAGACCCGGTTCGGCAGCCGACTGCGCGCCGCGGTCGACGACCGGCGTGTCGCCATGGGCCTCGGCATCAACGTGCCGCTGGTCTTTGCGCTGACCTTCGCCTTCGGTTCGGGCCTTGCCGGTCTCGGCGGGGCGATGGGCGCGGAAATCCTCGGGCTCGATCCGAACTTCCCGCTGAAATTCATGATCTACTTCCTCATCGTCGTCTCCGTCGGCGGCACGTCCACCGTCTCCGGCCCGTTCCTTGCCGCCCTGCTGCTCGGCATTGCTGACGTGGCCGGCAAATATTACGTGCCGGCGATCGGTCCCTTCGTCATTTACGCGCTGATGATCATCATGCTGATCGTACGGCCGAACGGCCTGTTCTCAAGGGGCGGCCGATGAGCGTTCTTCCGCAGGAAACCACCGTGTCCGCAAATTCCTCCACTGCTGCAGCCGAGGCCCGCGCTGCGAAGCTGATGAAGCGCAGAAGCCGCATCCGCTTCTACGAGATCATCGTCTGGATCGCCGCGATCGCCGCTTACTTCCTGCTGCCGTCGAAGATGCTAATCCTCACCGAGATCGCCATTCTGGCTTTGTTTGCCGTGTCTCTCGACCTGGTGCTCGGTTTCGCCGGCATCGTCTCGCTCGGCCACACCGCCTTCTTCGGACTTGGCGCCTATGTGGCGGGCCTGATGGCGCAGCATTATTTCGCCGAACCGGTGACCGGGTTGATCGTCGCGGGCGCCGCTTCCGGCGTGCTTGGCCTGCTCACCAGCTTCCTCATCCTGCGCGGCTCCGACCTTACCCGCCTGATGACCACGCTCGGCATCGGCCTGATGATGGCGGAAGTCGCCAACCAGATGGCATGGCTGACCGGCGGCGCCGACGGCCTCAGCGGTTTTTCGCCCGGCCCGATCCTCGGCATGTTCGAGTTCGATCTGTTCGGCAAGGTCGGCTATCTCTATTGCGTCGGGGTTCTTTTCATCGGCACGATGATCATGCGCCGCATCGCCTTTTCGCCTTTCGGCCTGTCGCTGAAGGCGATCAAGGGCAATTCAATGCGCTCTGCCATGGTCGCCGTGCCTGGCCGCAAGCGCATCGTCACCGCCTATACGATCGCGGCGGTGTTTGCCGGCATGGCAGGGGCGCTGCTCACCCAGACGACGGCCTTCGTTTCCCCCGATGTGCTCGCCTTCCACCGCTCGGCCGATGTTCTGCTGGTGCTCGTCATCGGCGGTACCGGTTATCTCTATGGCGGCATCTTCGGGGCGATCCTGTTCACGCTGGTCAAGGATTGGCTGTCGGTGATCACGCCGCAATACTGGATGTTCTATATCGGCCTGCTGCTCGTCATCCTGGTGCTGATCGGCCGTGACCGGCTGTCGCGGTGGGTCGAATACCTGCCCGAGCGCCTCTCGAAGAAGGAGGACCGCTGATGAGCGAGATCGTTCTCGAAACCAGGCATCTGGTGCGCCGCTTCGGTGCCTTCCTCGCCACCAACGATGTGAGCCTGAAGGTGGAACGCGGCGCTCGCCATGCCCTGATCGGCCCAAACGGCGCCGGCAAGACGACGCTGATCAACCTTCTGACCGGCGTCCTGCCGCCGTCGGAAGGCCAGGTTTTCCTCGAAGGCGAGGACATCACCTCGATGGCCTCGTTCCGGCGGGTCAAGCGCGGGTTGACCCGCACCTTCCAGATCAACCAGCTGTTCAACGAGTTCACCCCGCTCGAAACGGTGGCGCTGGCGATCGCCGAACGCGAAGGCGTTGGCCACAATCTGTGGCGATCGATCGCCGGTTACGGCAAGGTGGTGGACGAGGCGGCAGACCTGCTGGCGCGCTTCGGCCTTGCCTCTGTGATGGGCGAGCGCACCGTGATCCTGCCCTATGGCAAACAGCGCCTGCTCGAGATCGCGCTGGCCTTTGCGTCAAAGCCACGCGTGCTGCTGCTCGACGAACCGGCGGCCGGCGTGCCGGAGGACGAGCGGCACGAAGTGCTGCAGATCGTCTCCGACCTTCCCGCCGACGTCACCGTGCTGCTGATCGAGCACGACATGGATCTGGTCTTCTCGTTCGCCAACCGGATTTCGGTTCTGGTGGCGGGCGCGGTCTTTGTCGAAGGAACGGTTGCGGAAATCTCCAGCGATCCACGGGTCAAGGCCGTCTATCTTGGAGAAAACGCATGAGCGCCCCGGTTCTGGTCACCGAAAAGCTGGTCGCGGGTTATGGCGAGGCGAGCGTTCTCGCCGGCATCAGCCTGACGATCGAAGAGGGCAAGACGCTGGCGCTGCTCGGCCGCAACGGCACCGGCAAGACGACCTTCGTCAATACGCTTGCCGGCGTCACCACGCATCATTCCGGCTCGATCCACCTGATGGGACGCGACGTGACGAAACTGCGGGCCGACCGACGTGCCGCGGCAGGCATCGGCTGGGTGCCGCAGGAGCGCAACATCTTCAAGTCGCTGACCGTCGAGGAGAACATGACGGCGATCGCGCGCCCCGGCGTCTGGACGCTGGAACGGGTCTATACGATGTTCCCACGCCTCAAAGAGCGCCGCAAGAACCTTGGCAACCAGCTCTCCGGTGGCGAACAGCAGATGCTGGCGGTCGGGCGGGCGCTGATGGTCAATCCGAAACTGCTTCTCCTCGACGAGCCGACCGAAGGCCTTGCGCCGATCATCGTCGATGAACTGCTTTCGGCGATCCAGCGCATTACCCAGGGCGAGGGCATGTCGGCCATCATCATCGAGCAGAAGGCCCGCAAGGTCCTGCCGCTTTCCGACGACGCCGTCATCCTCGATCGCGGAGCGATCGTTTACCAGGGTACCAGCGCCGACCTGCTCGCCAACGAGGATATCCTCGGAAAGCATCTGACCGTGGAAAAGGGTGCACCGCACTAGTTCAGAAAGTTGCCGGGGGAGACAAAGGCCTCTTCCCTATCGCCGATTAGTGTGCCGTCCCGTCGACGATCACGTGGTCGTGGTCCATCGAGCATTTCTCGATGCGGGCGTGGACCTTGTAGACGTCGCGCAGCATGTCGACGGTGACGACTTCGCGCGCGTTGCCGCAGGCGCGCATGCGGCCGTTGGCGATCACCAGGACCTTGTCGGCAAAACGCAGGGCCTGGTTGAGGTCATGGATGGCGATCATCACGATCATGCCTTTCGAGCGCGCCCGACGCCGCATGAAATCCAGCACCTCGACCTGGCGGTGAAGGTCGAGCGCGCTGGTCGGTTCGTCCATCAGCATGATTTCCGGTTCGCGCACGAGCGCCTGGGCGATCGACACCAGCTGGCGCTGGCCGCCGGAGAGCGCGCCGAGATCGCGAAACGCGATGGAGGTGATGTTGAGCGCCCTCATGATTTCGTCGATGAACGAAAGGTCGCTATCGCTGACGCTCCAGGACTGGCCCTGCTTGCGGGCGAGAAGAATGGATTCGTAGACGGTCAGCACCGCATTGGCCGAAGTGTCCTGCGGCATGTAGGTGATGGCGTTCCTGGTCCTGGCACCATCGATGACGATATTGCCCGGCCCCTTCAGAAGACCGGTGATGCGCTTGAACAGCGTCGACTTGCCGGCGGCGTTCGGGCCGATGACGGCGATCAGCTCTCCCGCCTTCATGACTGGCGTCGTCACGTCTTCCACGAACAGCTTGCGGCCGTGATAGGCGCCGACCGATTGCAGTTGCATCGCTACCATGACCGGCTCCGGTTCGAGAGGATGAGCGAGAAGAAGAACGGTACTCCGACCAGCGCCGTGATGATGCCGATCGGGAAGACGACGCCCGGGATGATCGACTTCGAGACGATCGACGTGACCGACAGAAGCAGCGCTCCCGACAGGATGGAGCCCGGCAGGAAGAACCGCTGGTCTTCCCCGAGGATCATGCGGGCGATATGTGGGCCGACCAGGCCGACGAAACCGACCGTGCCGACGAAGCTGACCGGGACTGCGGCGAGCAGCGAGATGATCAGCATGGTTTCGAGCCGGATGCGCCGGACATTGACGCCGAAGCTCGCGGCCTTGTCCTCGCCGAGCCGGATCGCGGTCAGCGCCCATGCGTGGCGCGCAAACAGCGGCAGCGCGATCAGCAGGACGGCAAGGGTGATGCCGATCTTCGGCCAGGTCGCCTTGGTGAGGCTGCCCATGGTCCAGAAGACGACGGCCGACAGCGCCTGCTCGGAAGCGAGATATTGCAGGAAGGCGAGCAGCGCGTTGAAGGTGAAGACCAGCGCGATACCGAGCAGGACGACCGTCTGCACCGAAACGCCGCGCATCTGCGAGATGAAATGGATGAACAGCGTGGCGATCAGCGCCATGATGAAGGCGTTGACCGGCACCAGCAGGGTGGCCGCAACCGGCAGGATGGAGACGCTGGTGACGATCGCCAGCGCCGCCCCGAAACTGGCAGCCGCCGAGATGCCGAGCGTGAACGGGCTTGCGAGCGGATTGGCCAGGATCGTCTGCATCTGCGCACCGGCGACCGACAGCGCGGCCCCGACCACGATAGCCATCACGGCGACCGGCATGCGGATATCCCAGACGACCGCCCTTATCTGGGCCGAGACGGACGAGGGGTTTATCAGCGCCGCGACGACTTCGCCGAGGCTGTAGCGGGCCGGCCCCCAGGCGAGATCGACGGCAAATGACAGGCAGAGAGCGGCCGTCATGGCGGCGAGGATCAGAAGCTTCCGGCGGGCGAGGGCGCGGTAGCGCTCCCGCCCCGCTTCAGCTTCGATCGGCAATGGCAATGCGGCGATCTCGGCCATATCGGTTTACTTCGCTGCCTTGGCATCCAGCCAGTAACCCGGCTGATAAGGGACCGGCAGGAATTTTTCGTGGAATTCCTTGAAGGTCGCGTCCGGATCGAGATCGGCGAACAGATCGGGATGGAACCATTTTGCCATCTGCTGGACGGCGGCGAACTGGTAGGGGCTCGTATAGAACTGGTGCCAGATGGCATGCACATTGCCGCCCGCGACCGCCTTGGAACCAGTAAAGGCGGCGTTCTGCATCAGGGCGTCCAGCGCCTTGCCGCTGTTCTCGGCGGTTGCGGCGGCCGTCGGGCCGACATTCACGAAGTCCCTGGCGTTCTTGGTCTGGCTCCAGTTGGAACCGGTGACGACGATGACATCCGGATTGGAGGCGACGACCTGCTCGGCATTGATCGAGCCCGTATAACCGGGCAGGAAGTCCGAACCGAGGTTATGGCCGCCGGCCCAATCCACCATCAAACCGAAATTGTCCGGACCGAACGTGCCGCAGCACTCAACCAGGCCGGCCGCACGATACATGAAGACATTGGGTTTCTTCGGGTTGGCGGTCTTGAGCTTGTCCGTCACCCGCGCCATCTGCTGCTTCCAATAGCCGGCGACGGCTTCGGCGCGGTCCTCGTGGCCGAAAAGTTTGCCGAGCACCTTGAGGCTCGGTTCGGTATTGGCAAGAATCTGCTCGCGGAAGTCGATATAGACGATCTTCACGCCGATCTTGTTCAGCATCTCCTCGAGCTTAACCTCGTCGGCAGCCTTCTTGTTGCCGATCGGCAGCAGCATGACATCCGGGTTCAGCTTGATGACGGTCTCGGTCTGAAGCGTGCCGTCGGTCAGATTGCCGAGGAAAGGCAGTTCCTTGCCCTTCGGGAATTTCGCGAGATAGGTGTCGTAACCGTCCTTGTCGGTGGTCAACAGGTCGTTGCGCCAGCCGACGATCTTGGCGAAGGGATCTTCCTTTTCGATCGGAGCAACCGAATAAAGCATCCGGCCTTCCCCGAGAATGACGCGCTCAACCGGCTTGTCGAACTTCACTTCGCGGCCGGCCACGTCCTTGACGGTGAAGGACTGCGCCAGCACGGAAAAGGGCAGAAGGCTCGCCAGCACAACCGTTGATGTTGCAAGCATTTTCGCGAAATTCATCTGGAAACTCCCCCGATGTCTGATAATGTCCGCATGCATATGAAATATGACTTTTGGAATCAAGTTCTATGTTTTAGAGCTTTTCCAAAGTAGTCTGACTGTCGGGGCGCCTATAATGAATTCGATGAACTCCAACTATTCCATCCGTGATGAAATCCGCGACTTCTGGTCGGAAAGAGCGGCGACGTTTGACGAGAGCGTCGGCCATGAAATCTTCTCGGAGGAAGAACGCAAGGGCTGGCAGCGGCTGATACGCAAGCATCTGGGCGATGGCACCGGCCGCGCTGCTCTGGATCTCGCCTGCGGCACTGCCGTCATTTCGCATCTGATGAACGACGTGGGTTTCAAGGTCACCGGTCTCGACTGGTCGGATGCGATGCTGGGCCAGGCGCGCGCGAAGGCCGCGAAGCGTGGCACCGATATCCGTTTCGTGTCCGGTGATGCTGAAAACACCATGGAGCCGAAGAACAGCTACGACGTCATCACCAACCGGCATCTGGTGTGGACGCTGGTCGATCCGCCGACCGCCTTTGCGGAATGGTTCTCCGTCCTGAAGCCGGGCGGCAAGCTGCTGATCCTCGACGGCAACATGGGCAAGGAGACCTGGGTCAAGGGCCTGCAGAAGTTCTGGTCGAGGATCACCGGCAAGCCTGCGCCAAGCCACATGAGCCCTGCCATGGCGGCGCGTCACCAGAACATCCGCTCGCGCGTCTATTTCTCCGACGCGATGCCGGCCGAAGCGGTGGTCGATCTGCTGACCAAGGCGGGTTTCGTCAACATCGTCGTCGACCGTAAGCTGTCCGACATCCATTGGGCCCAGGCCCGAAAGATGCCCTTCCTGCGCGGTCTCGAACGTATGGTGCAGGAACGCTTCGCGATCTGCGCGACGAAGCCGGAATAATCTCCCGATATGAGGTGGCCCCTGGCGGCCACCTTTCGACCCACGGCAAATGTGCACAGCATTTATGGCCGCCTGACATGATTGTGACCGGGCTGTGACCGTGGGGCATTAACCTTTGACCGCTTCCCCCGAAACCCGGGGGAAGCGCAAAGTAACGCGGATCACGATCTGGCCTCATCCGGGCCTTGCGAGTGCCTCGTTTCGGGATCTGCGCCCGATGCATTAACCTTGTGATAACCGATCGATTTTTGAATGGGCTATCTTCTGCGCGCGGTCATCGCCGCCGCGGCTCCCTCGCCATTTCCGACCATGGAGACAAGATTGTCCATCAAGCTTTTCGCCCTTTCCGCGCTCGCTCTTTCCACAATCGCAGCACCCGTCCTTGCCCAGCCCACCCCGAGCATGGTGAGAAAATTCGATGCCTGGGGTCTCTATTCCTACAAGGGCGACGGCGGTACGACCTGTTACGTGCTGACCACGCCGACCCAGATGCAGCCCGCCAATGTCGATCACGGCGACAACTTTTTCCTGGTGGCGCCGAAACCTTCCGGATCGGGCTTCTATCCGCAGGCGATCATGGGTTACGACCTCAAGGGCGGATCGCAGATGACGGTCACCGTCGACGGCCGGACCTTCGCCCTGGAGCCGAAGGGCAATTCCGGGTGGACGAAGCAGGAGAGCATCGATGCCGCACTCATCGCGGCGATGAAATCGGGAAGCAGCATGACGCTCGAGGCGGTCTCCCAGCGCGGCACGCAGACCAGCTACACCTTCTCGCTTTCCGGCGTGAGCGCGGCATTGACCCAGGCAGGGCGTTGCAGCTGAGGGTTTCGCTCGCTTTGTCATGACGGATGTGGTATCTGTCATGACAAAGACCGGAGCGACTGCCATGAACCTGCAGATACGGGATCCCCGTGCCCGCGAACTCGCGGAACGGCTTGCAAAAAAACGTAACGTCAGCATGACCGAGGCGGTAATCGAGGCGCTTGAGGAGAAGCTGTCAAAAGAGGAACAGGCGGAAGCGCCCCTGCAGGAACGTGTGATGAAAATCGTCGATCGCCTTCACGCCATCAAGGGTGGCGAGGGACGGGACATGACCAAAGAAGAAATCGACGAAATGTGGGGCCATTAGTGTTCGTCGATACTTCCGTCATCGTCGCAATCTTTTCCAAGGAGGAGGATGCCCCACAGTGGATAAGCAAGATCGAAGCGGCGGAAAACCTCTGCACCAGCGCCTTGGTCGTACTTGAGACCACCATGAGGCTGTCGACGAAGCTCGATGAGGATCCCATCATCATCGAGCAGGGTCTATCTGATTTCTTCAAAGAGACGAAAATCCAGATCGTCCCGATCGAGGAAGCCGATGGCGAGCTGGCGATCCGGGCTTTCCGGGATTACGGCAAGGGCAGGGGACACCCGGCGCAGCTTAACCTGGCCGATTGCCTCTCTTACGCCTGCGCCAAAAACCGCGGCCTCTCTCTACTCTACAAGGGCGACGACTTTGCCCGTACGGACCTCGCCTGAAGTCCTTCGCACTACGTCGAAAATAGCCCTCTGCGCCCATGGCTTTTTCGTGGCAATGCCCTAGTTGACGATTGTCAAAAAGGCTGTCTCAGGTGATCGTTGTCATGTAAGACGGCATAGCCGATCGCCGCCGAAAGCCCGATGATGAATCATTCGACTGCCGAGACAGCCTTTCTTTCCCATAGCGGCGAAATGGCCCGTCTTATCGCGGCTTTCGATTGGGCGGGCACCTCGCTTGGGCCGATCGCCACTTGGCCGCAGAGCCTCAAGACCACGATTTCCCTCATGCTCCGTTCGCCGGTCCCGATCGTCACGCTGTGGAACGAGGACGGGGTGATGATCTATAACGACGCCTATTCCGATTTTGCCGGACGGCGCCATCCCGGCATCCTCGGCTCCAAGGTGCGCGAGGGCTGGCCTGAAGTCGCCGACTTCAACGACAACGTCATGAAGGTCTGTTTCGCCGGCGGCACGCTTGCCTATTCCGACCAGGAGATGGTGCTCGACCGCTCCGGCGTGCCGGCCTCCGCCTTCATGAACCTCTATTATTCCCCGGTCTACGACGAGGCCGGAAAGCCATTCGGCGTGGTGGCGATCGTCGTCGAGAACACTGCCAAGGTGCGGGCGGAGCGACGGCTGCAGGGCGAGGGCGAGCGTCTGAGACTGATGTTCGACCAGGCGCCGGGCTTCATGGCCATGGTGAGCGGCCCGGACCATGTTTTCGAAATGGCGAACGGCGCCTATATGCGCCTTGTCGGCGGCCGCGAACTGCTCGGGCGGCCTATCCGCGAAGCCCTGCCCGAAGTGGCGGAGCAGGGTTTTTCCGATCTGCTCGATGAGGTTCGCAGAAGCGGCCGTCCCCATCTCGGCCAAGGGGTGAGCGTAATGTTGGCGCGCCGTCCCGGACAGCCGCCGGAAGAGCGTTTTGTGGATTTCGTTTATCAGCCGATCGTCGACGACGCCGGCCAGCCGACTGGCATCTTCATCCAGGGCAGCGACGTCACCGATCTGAAGAAGGCGGAGATCGCGCTTCTCAAGGAGACCCGGCATCTCGAGGTGCTGAACCGGCTCGGGGCCGAACTTTCCGCCGAACTCGACCTCGAAAAGGTGGTGCAGATGACCACCGACGCCGGCGTCGAGCTAACCGGCGCCCAGCTCGGAGCTTTCTTCTACAACGTCGTCAACGACCGCGGCGAGAGCTACATGCTCTATGCGCTGTCCGGCGTTCCCCGGTCGGCTTTCGAGAATTTTCCGATGCCGCGCAACACGGCCGTTTTCGCGCCGACATTCAGCGGCGAGGGCGTTATCCGCTCCGACGATATCATGGCGGACCCACGCTACGGCCGGAATGATCCGTATTTCGGCATGCCGAAGGGGCATCTGCCGGTGCGCAGCTATCTTACGGTTCCGGTGATCTCCCGCTCCGGCGAAGTGCTCGGCGGCCTTTTCTTCGGCCATGCCGAGCCGGCTCAGTTCCGCGAGGAGCATGAGCGGCTGGTGGTGGGGGCTGCCGGCCAGGTGGCGATCGCCATCGATAATGCGCGGCTCTTCCGTGCGGCGGAGCGCGACCTGACAGAACGCCAGCGCGCCGAAGAGGCGCTGCAGGTGCTGAACGCCGGCCTCGAACAGAAGATCGCCTCCGAAATCTCCGAGCGCATGAAGATGGAAGAGGCGCTGCGCCAGAGCCAGAAGATGGAAGCGCTCGGCCAGCTGACAGGTGGCGTCGCGCACGACTTCAACAACCTGCTGCAGGTGATTTCCGGCAATCTTCAGCTTCTCGCCAAGGACGTTGCCGGCAACGAGCGCGCCGGGCGCCGGGTGGAGAATGCGCTTGCCGGGGTGCAGCGTGGTTCCAAGCTCGCAAGTCAGTTGCTCGCCTTCGGCCGTCGCCAGCCGTTGGAGCCGAAGGTCGTTAATATCGGCCGGTTCCTGACCGGCATGGAAGAGCTGCTGCGCCGAACGCTCGGCGAGGATATCGAGGTCGAGACGGTCCGCTCCGGCGGCCTCTGGAATGTACTGGTCGACCCGACCCAGATCGAGAATGCGCTCCTCAACCTCGCGATCAACGCCCGCGACGCGATGGAAGGCGGCGGCAAGCTGACGATCGAGGCGGGCAACGCTTTTCTTGACGACAATTATGTGCGCCAGCATGCGGACGTGCCGGCCGGCCAATATGTCATGCTGGCGGTGACCGACACAGGCACCGGCATGACGCCGGAGGTGATGGAACAGGTGTTCGAGCCGTTCTTCTCGACGAAGCCCATCGGCAAGGGCACCGGCCTCGGCCTCTCGATGGTCTACGGTTTCGTCAAGCAATCCGGCGGCCATATCAAGATCTACAGCGAGCTTGGACAGGGCACGACCGTCAAGATCTACTTCCCGCGCATCCAGCGTAGCGAGGATCTCGTCACTGATGCCGATTTCGGTCCGGTGACAGGCGGCACCGAGACCATTCTGGTGGCGGAGGATGACGAGCAGGTGCGCGCCACCGTCGTCGAGCTGCTCGGCGATCTCGGTTACGCGGTGCTGAAGGCGAAGGACGCTGCGGGTGCGCTGAGTATCATCGAAAGCGGCGTGCCGGTCGATCTTCTGTTCACCGATGTTGTGATGCCCGGGCCGCTGAAGAGCACCGAGCTTGCCAGGCACGCGCGCGAGCGGATGCCGGATATCGCCGTGCTGTTCACCTCGGGTTATACGGAAAACTCGATCGTGCACGGCGGCAGGCTCGATCCCGGCGTCGAACTGCTCTCGAAACCCTATACCCGCGAAGCCCTGGCGCGAAAGATCCGCCATGTGCTGAACGGCCAGCAGCATCGCAACCGGGTGAGGGCGTCGTTCGCAGCCAAGCCGCCCGCCCCGCCGATCGGACAGCGGCCGGTTCTGCCGCGCTATTCCGTGCTGCTGGTCGAGGACGATTTCCTGATCCGCATGAGCACCGCCGATCTGCTGGCCGAACTGGGGCACCAGGTTTCCGAAGCCTCGACAGCGGAGGAGGCGATTACCATGATCGAGGCGCGTAGCTTTGACGTTGTGGTTACCGATCTCGGCCTGCCTGGTCTTTCCGGCGGTGAGTTTGCACAACAGGCGCGCAAGCTATCTCCCGATGTCGGTATCGTATTCGCGACCGGCAACGACCGCATTCCGGACGAAGCGGCAGTAGAAGGCGCGGTGCTTCTGAAGAAGCCCTACGGCAGCCAGGAGATCGCAATAGCCTTCGAGAAGATTGCAGTGCAGAAGGGCTGAGAACCAGTCGTCTCGCCCTTACCACCACTCGTAAAAATGCGATACCGGCCCGTGGCCGGTGCCGACGGTGAGGGTATCGGCGGCGGCGATCGCGCCGGCGAGATAGGTCTTGGCGACGGCGACCGCCTGCGCGGGCGATGCGCCCTTTGCAAGCTCGGCGGCGATTGCGCTGGACAGCGTGCAGCCGGTGCCGTGGGTGTTTCTGGTCGCGGTGCGCTTGCCCTCGAACCAGTGGACGCCGATAACGTCCGCCAATACGTCCGGGCTGTCTTCGCCTTCCAGATGACCGCCCTTCACCAGGACTGCCTTAGGCCCGATCTTCAGCAGTCGCTCGGCTTGAGCTGCCATCCCTTCGCGGGTCGTGGCGATCGTTTCGCCGAGCAGCGCTGCGGCTTCGGGGAGGTTGGGGGTGACGACGGTGGCGAGCGGCATCAGCTTGTAGGTGACGGCATCCACCGCGTCGAGCGCCAGCAGCGGCGAGCCGCCCTTGGCGATCATCACCGGATCGAGCACGATCGGCACGGTATCGCGATAGGGCCGCAGCACGTCGGCGACCGCCTCGGCGATCTCGGCATTGGCGATCATGCCAATCTTCACCGCGTCGACGCGCACGTCGAGAAAAATGGTGCGGATCTGGTTTGCGACGAAGGCGGCGGGCACCGCATGCATCCCGGTGACCCCTCGGGTATTCTGGGCGGTCAGCGCGGTCAGCGCCGCCATGCCATAGGTGCCGCGCGCCGCGAAGGTTTTCAGGTCCGCCTGGATGCCGGCGCCGCCGGAAGGGTCCGAGCCGGCGATCGACAGGACATTCTTGATGCTCATGCGCGCGCCCTTTCGATTTCCGCGGCAATTCTGCGGGCTGCGGCTTCAGGATCGGGCTGGCCGCAGATAGCGGAGACGACCGCGATGCCCTTGGCGCCGGCGGCGAGTGCAGGTCCGGCATGTTCCGCCTTGACGCCGCCGATCGCGACGGCCGGAACCGGCGCCATGGCGGCGATGCGCGCAAGCCCGTCGAAACCGATCGGCTGTTTATGGTCGGGTTTGGTGCCGGTCGCAAAGACGGGACCGATGCCGACATAGTCGACGATGGAAGGATCCACCCGCCGCGCCAGGTCCTCGGTCTCCACCGAGAGGCCAAGGATCATGCCATGGCCGGCGCGCTGCCGCGCCATCACTGCCACCATGTCGCTCTGGCCGACATGCAAGCCTTCGGCGCCGATCGCGATCGCCGCCTCCACGTCGTCGTTGATGATCAGGGGAACCCCGGTACCGGCCAGTACCGCCTTCAGCGCCCGGCCGGTTTCGATCATTTTTGCCGTGTCCGCCTGCTTGTCGCGGAGCTGGACGATGGTGACGCCGCCGGCGACCGCCAGCCTTGTCGTCTCGATCATGCCGATCTCGCGGCAGAGATCGGGATCAAGGACGAGGTAGACGGAAAGGTCGAAGGTCTTTTTCATGCTGCGGCGATCCTTGCCTTTGCATCGAGCGTCTCGCCGGTCAGCGCCGCGAGGCGGTCGAGGAAGATCGGCGAGAAGAAGCCGGGACCCGAGGCGGTGAAGGCCGCTTCCTCGCCCGCGACCGCGAACATCGCGAGCGCGGCGACCGTCGCCTCGAAGGGATCGTCCGCGGTGGCGGCAAAGGCGCCGACCAGGCAGGTGAGCGAGCAGCCGAGCGCTGTGACCCGCGGCATCAGGGCAGAACCGCCGAGGATGCGGACCGAACGCCGGCCGTCGGTGACGAAATCCACCTCGCCGGTAACAGCCACCACGCAGGCCTGCTGCCGGGCGATGGCGATGGCGGAGCTTTCGGCCGCCGCGACGCTGTCGCCGCTGTCGACGCCATGGCCGCTCGACTGGCTGCCGGCCAGAGCGATGATTTCCGACGCGTTGCCGCGGATGATCGTCGGCCTCAGTTCCATGAGTTCGGCGAGCGCCACGCGGCGATAGGCGGTGGCATAATGGGCGACGGGATCGAGCACCCATGGCTTGCCAGCTTCCGTGGCGGAGGCGGCCGCGGCCTTCATGCCGGCCAGGAAATCCGGCGACAGGGTGCCGATATTGATCGTCAGGGCCGAAGCGATGCGGGCGAATTCGCCGGCCTCTTCCTTCGTATGCACCATGGCGGGCGAGGCGCCGGCGGCAAGCATCACGTTGGCTGCGATGTTCATCGCTACAAAATTGGTGATGTTCTGGACAAGCGGATTTTTCGCGCGCATCGCCGTCAACAGCTGGCCGGGGGTTTCCGCAAGGAGCGTTGTCGTCTGCATGTCTGCCTCGTTCGGCGGGGCAGGCGCGGGGCGCAATGTTGAACGCCCGGACGACTCCCTCCGCCAGCATGATCTGGTTCAGGTTCTAAGGGTGCTTCTCAGCCCGGCTCTGCCGGACGCCCCTGTCTTCACCATGGCTTACAGCAAAGAGAATGCGCTTCGCCAGTGATTTTTTCTGATTTTGGGCCTTGCAGCTCTAGTCGCTAGAGGTTGTAGAGACGGGGCTCGGTCCAAACGGGAAAGAGATGATGAGCGCCACGACACAGGCACGATACAAGGTTGGCGGCATGGATTGCGCCAGCTGCGCGACGAAGATCGACACCGCGGTTCGCCGCATGCCGGGCGTCGCGGACGTGTCCGTTTCGGTTGCATCCGGCACGATGACTGTGAAACATGATGGGACGGGCGATCTTGGAGCGATCGAGAAGAAGGTCGTCGGGCTGGGGTATACGCTGAGGGCGCTGGGGCAGAGAGCGCCGGCCAACGTCGGAGCGAGCGGCCCCCTCATCCCGCCTCCGCTTCACTCGGCGGACCTCTCCCCGAGGGGAGAGGAGGACGGAGACGGTGCGGCAAGTCTTCTTCTCCCTAGCGGGGAGAAGGTGGCCGCGGAGCGGTCGGATGAGGGGGGCGGCGGGCACAGCCACGAACATGGGCAGAGTTGTGGCCACGACCCCCACCATCATGATGACGACCACGCTGCCTCAGACATCGAAGACCTGCACGGCCACGATCACGGGCCGATGGACGGGCCGTGGTGGAAATCGACAAAGGGGCGCTTGACCATCCTGGTCGGGTTCGTGTTGACGGCGGCTTACGGGCTCGGCCACCTCGTCCCTGCCTATGGCCTCTATATCTTCACCGCCGCGATGTTGGTCGGCCTCGTGCCGATCGCCCGTCGCGCGATCATGGCAGCACTTGCCGGCACGCCGTTTTCGATCGAGATGCTGATGACGATCGCCGCCGTCGGCGCTGTCATCATCGACGCGTCGGAAGAGGCGGCCGCAGTGGTTTTCCTTTTCCTCGTCGGGGAACTGCTGGAGGGGGTCGCGGCCGGCAAGGCGCGCCAGAGCATCCAGAGCCTGACGGCGCTCGCGCCGAAGAACGCGCTGCTCGAAGAAAACGGCCAGACCCGCGAAGTGCCGGCCGAGAGCCTTGCGGTTGGCGCGACCATCCTCGTGCGTCCCGGCGACCGCATTTCGGCGGACGGCGTCATCATCGCCGGCGAAAGCGCGATCGACGAAGCGCCGGTGACAGGCGAAAGCACGCCGGTTGCCAAGGGTATCGACGACACGGTGTTTGCCGGCACGATCAACGGTGATGCCGCCTTGCGGGTTCGCGTGACGGCAGCTGCCGAGGACAATACGATTGCCCGCGTGGTGCGGTTGGTCGAGGAGGCGCAGGAAAGCAAGGCCCCGACCGAACGCTTCATCGACCGGTTTTCCCGCTATTACACGCCGGGTGTCGTCGCCGTTGCGGCGCTGGTCGCCATCCTGCCGCCGCTCGCTGCCGGCGCGTCCTGGAGCGAGTGGGTCTACAAGGGCCTGGCGATCCTCTTGATCGGCTGCCCCTGCGCTCTGGTCATCTCGACGCCGGCGGCAATCGCCGCATCGCTGTCGTCAGGTGCCCGCCGCGGCCTCTTGATGAAGGGCGGCGCGGTGCTCGAAACGCTCGGCAAGATCACCGCCGTCGCGCTCGACAAGACCGGCACGCTGACGGCCGGCAGACCCCAGGTGACCGATGTCATCGCCTTCGGCCGCAATGCGGAAGACGTGTTGCGCTTTGCCGCTGCGCTCGAAACCGGCTCCAGCCATCCGCTCGCCGTCGCGATCCTTGCCAAGGCTGCCGATGACGAGGTCGAGATTCCGACCGCGACGGATGCCCGGGCGCTCGGCGGCAAGGGTGTCACGGCCGTGGTCGAAGGTGAGGAAGTTTTCCTCGGTTCGCCCAAGGCCGCAGCCGAGCGGGTTTCGCTGCCGATGGCGCACGGCCGGCGGATCACCGGCCTCAACGACGAAGGCAAGACCGTCTCGGTGCTGATCGTCGGCGGGGTCCTCGCCGGTGCCATCGCCATGCGCGACGAGCCGCGTCCCGACGCCAGGGCCGGCCTGACGGCGCTGACCGATGCCGGCATCCGGACCGTGATGCTGACCGGCGACAATGCCCGCACCGCGGCCGCAATCGGCAAGGACCTCGGCATCGAGGTGCGTGCCGAGCTGATGCCGGAAGACAAGAGCCGCATCGTCGGCGAGCTGAAAAGCCAGGGTTTCGTGGTCGGCAAGGTCGGCGACGGCATCAACGACGCGCTCGCGCTTGCCGCCGCCGATGTCGGCATCGCGATGGGCGGCGGCACCGACGTGGCGCTCGAAACCGCCGACGCCGCAACGTTGCACGGTCGGGTCGGCGACATCGCCGCCATGATCGAACTGTCGAAGCGGACGATGCGCAATATCTACCAGAACATTACCATCGCACTCGGCCTGAAGGCCGTCTTCCTGGTCACGACCATTTTGGGCATCACCGGCCTGTGGCCGGCGATCCTCGCGGACACCGGCGCGACGGTGCTGGTGACGATCAATGCGTTGCGGCTGCTGCGGGTGAGGAACTAGCGCCAGCCCACGGAAAGTTGCGCAAGACACTGTCGTGTTACAAGATAGGACAGCGTAAAAGGATTGGCTGACATGCGCACCAACAGATCCATCACCCTGACACTCGGTAAACAGCAGGAAGTTCTCGATGCCATGGTGGAATCGGGGGACTATGACTCCGCCAGCGAGGCGGTGCGCGCTGCTCTGCGCGCACTTGAACGGGAACGGGACGCCTTGGACGAAATCATGCGCCTGAAGGTTCAGGAAGCTATGGACGATCCGCGCCCCAGTATTCCCGCAGCCAAAGTATTCGCGGAACTTCGCGAATTCCATGCCAGCCAGGCGAAAGCCGACAAGCGTGGTTCATAATGTCGAGTTTCGACCGGCAGCCGTCACTGACCTCCGGCGGATTTACCTGAGAATTGCCCAAGAGGCCGGGCACGAGCGCTGGAAACTATATCGATCGAATTGAAGCGGCCTGCATGAGCCTCGCGGCATTTCCCCAGCGCGGCGCGGTCCGGAACCATATCCATCCGGGCCTGCGCGTCATAGGGTTTGAGCGTAGTGCCGCCATAGTGTTCGTCGTCGAGCAGGACAGGGTTAATATCCTGCGTATTTTACCGCGGGGCATGGATTTTCCCTCGGACTGGTCCACGGATGATTGCCGCTCCTTTTCAAAGCGTCCGCGCCAAAACCGCGAAAGCCTCGTATGGCTTCAGCGTCAGGTTTTCATCCAGCCGGTCGACCGGTTCATAGTTCGAGATCAGGCACTCGCCGGGCATCCTCAATTCGCCCGGCAGCTCGACGGGAACCTCGCGGGCCCTGAAATTGGCGACCACCACCAAGCGCTCCCCGTCGAGCGTTCGCGAGTAGACGAAGACGTCCGGATGGCTGTCGAGCCAGCTCTGATAAATCCCATAGACGATCACCGGGTGACGTTTCCTGAGTGCGATCAGCTTGCGATAGTGGTTCCAGATCGACTTTTCGTCGGTCATTTCGCGTTCGGCATTGATCGTCGGATAATTGGGATTGACCTCGATCCACGGCACGCCGGTCGAGAAGCCGCCATAGGGCGCGGCGCTCCATTGCATTGGGGTGCGGGCGTTGTCGCGGGCGTTTTCGTTGGCGCCCTTGATGAATTCCTCGGGCGACAAGCCGGCTTCGATATGCAGCCGGTGCATGTTGAGCGTTTCGATGTCGCGATACTGCTCGATCGTCGTGAACGGCACATTGGTCATGCCGATCTCCTCGCCCTGGTAGATGAAGGGCGTGCCCTTCATCAGGTGCAGCACGGTCGCCAGCATCTTGGCCGATTCTGCCGGATAACCGGTCGCATCGCCATATTTGGAGACGGCGCGCGGCAGGTCGTGATTGCCCCAGAAGAGCGAATTCCAGCCGTCGTCCGACAGCGCGTATTGCCACTTGCCGAGCACCGATTTCAGTTTCACCAGGTCGAACGGTTTCGAGCGCCATTTGCCGAACATCTCATCCCATTGCTGGGTCACATGCTCGAACTGGAAGACCATCGACAGTTCGTGGCGGTTGCGGCCGGAATAGAGGAGAGCCGAACCGGGTGTCGCGCTCCAGGTCTCGCCGACGGTCAGGATATCGCGATTACCGAATGTTCTGCGGTTCATTTCCTGCAGGTAGTCGTGCAGGTGCGGACCGTCGTGGACGATTTCCCGGTCCACCTGTTTGCCGATATAATCGATGACGTCCATGCGGAAACCGGCAATGCCGCGCTCCAGCCACCAGTTCATCATCTTGTAGATCTCGGCCCGGACCGCCGGGTTTTCCCAGTTGAGATCCGGCTGGCGGGTGGAGAACAGATGCAGGTAATATTCGCCGCTCAGGGGATCGAGCGTCCAGGCCGGCCCGCCGAAGGAGGATTTGAGACTGTTCGGCGGCCCGCCGTCCGGCGCCGGTTTGCGCCAGATGTAGAAATCGCGGAACGGGTTGCCCGGCCCCTTGCGGCTCTCGAGAAACCACGGATGTTCGTCCGACGTGTGGTTGACGACGAGATCGAGGACGATGCCCATGCCCCGGTTCCGCGCCTCCGATACCAGCCTGTCGAAATCGGCAAGCGTGCCGAATTCCGGGGCGATGTCCTGGTAGTCGGAAATGTCATAGCCGTTGTCGTCCATCGGCGACTTGTAGATCGGCGATAGCCAGATCACGTCGATACCGAGAGATTTCAGATAGTCGAGCTTGGAGGTGATGCCGGGGATATCCCCGACGCCGTCGCCGTTGAGATCGCAGAAACTGCGCGGATAGACCTGGTAGACGGTGGCGGTGTGCCACCATTTGCGTTCTATCGGCAATTCAGCCTGCTTGATCGCTGCGGCAAGCTGATCCTGAAAGTCGTTCATCGAAGCCCTCCCTGCCTCTTTAACCTGTTCGAACGCGAGAGTGCGGCCAGGGTTCCTCACCCCGGCGGCAACAACTCGTCGGATGGAACATCGTGACTCGCTGCGGGTTAGACCAGTGGGAAACCGCAAGAAAAGGAGACCCTTCATGAGCAGCAAACTTCCCCCGACGCCCTCGGAAAACTTGAGCCACAAGGGCTCCGGCGAACAGACCCATGCGTCCGACATCAAGCGCGGCAAACCGCAGGCGGCGAACGATCCCGGCAAGCAGGGCCAGCAAGGCAATACCAAGGTCAACACGACCCACCAGGGTTATCAGCAGGACCGATAGGGAGTTCATGATGTCGACATCGCAGAAGACACCCGCAAGCATCCGCCAGGGCGGGCCGGGCGCGTCCCATGAAAACGCCCCGGATGCGAAAAAGGGTGTGTCGCTCGACGTGAAGAAGCCACCGGCCGACGACGACCTGCGCTCCAAGAGCCGGGTCTCGGGCGGCGGCGGCGAACGCGACAGCCACCACACCCACGATGCGAAGAAGAAGGGCGGACAGGTCAACACGGCACACTGATCCGCCGCGTCGGACCGGATGAAGAAACGCCCTCCTGGAGCGCCGGGAGGGCGCTTCTAGTTTGATAGGCCGGCGGTTGCGACCGAGACATACTGGCGCCGTGGCGGGTTTAACCTCCCGTTAACCATGGGTGGCTAAAAATGCAGGTGCGCGAATGACTGCGCGCCTAACCTCTGTGGGATCAACATGTACGTTGTATCGGTGCTCGACAATGGCGACCAACGGACCTTCGTGTCCGAAAGCCTGAAAATATTAGACCGGATCGTCTACGCCACCATCTGTGGTTCTCCAAAGCAGTTCCTGCTTTCGGAGGTCGTCGATATCGTCCCGGTCGACGCAAAACCTACCAAAGCTCCAACGACACGCAACGTCGCCTCGCTGATCCAATAGTCCCCTCAGACTGGACTGGACCGAGAGCGAAAACCCTTTCATCGCCGTGAGCGGCCCGCAAGCGCGTCCTTGACCATGAACCATGGACGGATCCGCCGATGGCCTGTTCGCGCGCGCCTGCTCACGTTGGCTGCAACCGATCACACACGGGGTCGCAGCCACGGAGGGCTCGCCGGCCAATGTCGGCGAGCTTCAATTCGCCACGCCCCATAAGCGGCCGCATCGTTACTCTGCCGCATCGGCCTGCTCGGCCGCCATCGTTTCCTCTTTGGCCTCCTTCTTGCGGCCCGCGAGCACGTCGCCGGCCGTCTCGGACAGGCGGAAGAATGAGAAGCACGAGGATGCGGAAATGATTGCGATGATGAGGAAGGACATCGCGAAGGCGAAGTTGCTCAGCGTCTCGGAGCCGCCGGAAAAATAGTGCAGGAGCATGGCCGACATCGCGACACCGGTACTCTGGGCGATGCGCTGCGCCATCTGCGACAGCGACGTCGCGTGGCTCATCTCCGAGTCTTCGGTTTCCGCGAATGTCAGCGTGTTCAGCGATGTGAACTGCAAGGCCCGGAAGAAGCCGCCGAGCAGAATGATGGCCACCATGACCATCGGCGCCGTGCCGGGGGTGAAAGTGGCGAGCAGCGCCATCGATGCACTGGCGATTAATGCGTTCCAGAAGAGCACGCTGCGGAAGCCGAAACGACGCAGGATGCGCCTCGTCATGGTTCGCATGCCGAAGGCGCCGATCGTCGAGACGAAGGTGATGGCGCCCGATTGCAGCGGCGTATAGCGGAAAACCTCCTGCATCAGCAGCGGCAGCATGAAAGGCAGGGCGCCCATGCTGATCCGGAACAGCGAGCCGCCGGTGACGCTCGATCGGAACGTGGGATATCGAAAGAGTTTGAGGTCGAGGATGGCATTTTGCGTTTTGCGCGCATGGCGGATGTAGAGGCCGAGCAGGGCGACGCCGCCCACAACCAGGACCAATGCGCTGGAATTCATGCCGCGGGCGAAGGAATCGAACCCGAAGATGACAGCGCCGATGCCGGCACCGGTGAGGATGAAGCCGAGGAAATCGAAAGAAGTGCGCTCCGTCGGCGGGATTTTTTCGATCAGCGTGATCGTCAGGATGATCGCCACGATGCCGACCGGCAGGTTGATCCAGAAGATCCAGTGCCAAGAGCTGACGCCGGTGATGAAGCCACCGAGCAGCGGGCCGATCGCCGGGCCGACCACGGCCGGCATGCTCATCAACACCATGGCCGACACCAGTTCCTCGCGCGGCACCGAGCGCACCAGGATCAGCCGCGCCGTCGGCAGCATCAGCGCGCCGCCGAAACCCTGCAGCGCGCGCGCTGCGATCAGCATGGTGAGGGTGGTCGAAGCGGCGCAGAGCAGCGAGGCGAGGGTGAACAGCGCGATTGCCAGGCAGAACACCCGCCGGGCGCCGAAACGGTCGGCGAGCCAGCCGCTCAAGGGCAGGAAGACACCCAGCGAGAGTACGTAGACGGTGATCGTCGAATGCAGCGCCAGCGGCGGCTCGCCGAGTGCGTCGGCAATCGTCGGCAGGGCCGTGGCGATTGCCGTCGAATCGATCTGCTGCATGATGAGCGCCGATGCGACGATCAACGGCACGGTCTTGCGGGTGTCCAATTCGGTCGCTTTCGGTTCAAGTCGTTGTTCGGTAAGCCCGGTTCCTGGCAGGCCAGCAAACCACGCGGCCACCGATGGTGTTTCCGCTTGCTTCAGTCGTCGTCATGTGTTCTTCTATATGGAATGTCGGTCCAAAAATAGAATATTCCCTCGGATATCGGGCTGTCAACGGCGCTTTTGCAGTTGCCGCGTTGATGATGCACGCTTACCGATTGCGCGGGAGCGGCAACCGAAATGAAGACGGTGGGGACATGAAGATCACGGGTGTGCAGAACGAGGACCAGCAAAAGGGCCGCCTCTCTTCGGTTTCGATGGCGATCCGCATCCTCAAGGCTTTTGAAGGCGACGATGCAGAGATCGGCATCACCGAGCTCGCCCGCCGTCTCGGCATTGCCAAGAGCACCGTCCACCGTCTGGTGGTGACGCTGATGGCCGAAGACTTCCTCGAGCAGAATCGCGAGACCGGTCGCTACCGGCTGGGGCTCGAACTTTTCAGGCTTGGTTCGCTGGTGCGCAACCGCATGGACCTTTCCACCGAAGCGCGCACGCTGCTGATGGATCTCAGGCAGGAGACGGACGAGACGGTGCTGCTCGGCGTGCCGGCCGGGCCGGAGATCATGTATGTCCGCGTCCAGCCTTCCCGGCAGGCGGTACGCATCAGCGCGGAAATCGGCATGCGCGCGCCCTATCATTCGACGGCTGCCGGCCGCGCAATTCTCGCCTTCCAGCCGGAAAATCGCATCGCTGCCCTTGTCGGGGCTACCCTGCCGCTAAGGACCCCAAAAACCGTCACCGATCCCGACAAGCTGCAGAAACTGCTCGGCAATGTCCGCCGCCTCGGTTTCGCGGTGGAAGACGAGGAGAACGAACTCGGCATGCGCGCCATCGCCGCACCCATCCACGACGCCCAGTCGGACGTGGTCGGCGCGGTCGTCATCGCCGGCCCCGTCCAGCGCCTGTCGCTGAAGAATCTCAACGCTTTTGCCGAACCGCTGCTCGTCGCGGCACGGGCGATCTCTGCCCGCCTCGGGCATCGCGGCGCGCTCGCAGGCGGCGACGCCTGACGGACAGCAGCGGTGACGATTTAATGTTCCAGAAGGGTTGCCTCGGGTCGGACCTGCTCTAGGTCACTGATTGAACCGTTCGGTTCGATCACATCGGCGCACGTCGTTTCGGCGCGTCACCGACCTTTTCTCTCCGGGGAGGTCTCTTATGGAAACCCACTGTCTTAAGCGCCCCACGCGGCGCCAATTCCTTTCTTCCGTCGCTTTTACCGTTCTCGCCAGCAGCGCCGCACCGGTGATGGCGCGCAGCATTTCCGGCAGCCTGCCTTGGGAGGCGCGTTCCGCCGATCCGCCGGTACAGGTCAAGCCCGGCGGCTGGCTGTTCTTCACGCTCGAAGAGGCGCAGACGATGGAGGCGGTCGCCGACCGGCTGGTGCCGGCGGACGATCTGTCGCTCGGCGGCAAGGATGCCGGCTGCGTGCTTTATCTCGACCGGCAGCTGGTGGGATCCTACGGCACGTCGAGCCGGCTCTACACCAAGGGCCCGTTCATGCCCGGCCTGCCGACGCAAGGGTACCAGGCGCCTGACACGCCGGCCCAGCGCTACCGATCCGGGATTGCCGTGCTGAACGCGTTCACCCGCGAAACCAAGGGCGGCAAGCGCTTTGCCGAGCTTGCCCCTGATGAGCAGGACGCCGTGCTGAAGGATCTCGAAGCCGGCAAGATTACCCTGCCGAACAAGGTGGATGCCAAGTCCTTCTTCAACCTGATGCTCGCCAACGTGATGGAAGGCTTCTTCGCCGACCCGATCTATGGCGGCAACAAGGACATGGCCTCGTGGAAGATGCTGGGCTTTCCCGGCGCGCGATACGATTACCGCGACCACGTTTCCAAACACAACCAACCCTATCCCCTGCCTCCGGTTTCGATCGCAGGCTCGACGGAATGGATGACCAGGTAGGGACTGAAAAATATGACCACTATTCTACCCCGCAAGGACGCCGTGATTGTCGGCCTTGGCTGGACAGGCGCGATCCTCGCCCATGAACTGACCGAGGACGGGCTCGACGTCGTGGCGATCGAACGCGGTCCGTGGCGCGATACAGCCACCGATTTCAACATCGGTTATGCCCAGGACGAACTTCGCTACGGCATCCGCCGTGACCTCTTCCTGCAGCCGGCGGTCGAAGCGATGACGATGCGCAACAACACCTCGCAGACGGCGCTGCCGATGCGCGATTACGGCTCCTTCCTGCCTGGCAACGGGGTGGGCGGCGCCGGCGTTCACTGGAACGGCCATACCTGGCGGTTCTGGGACAGCGACTTCCAGATCGCCGACCACCTGAGGGATCGCTACGGCGCAACCCGGATCCAGGACCTGCAATTGCAGAACTGGGGCGTGACCGGCGCGGAAATGGAAAAATCCTTCGACCGCTTCGAATATCTCGCCGGCATTTCGGGCAAGGCGGGCAACATCAACGGCCATATCCAGGAGGGCGGCAATCCGTTCGAGGACCCGCGCTCGCGCGACTATCCGCTGCCGCCGCTGCAGATGACCTATGCGCCGACGCTGTTTGCCGAAGTGACCAGGTCGCTGAACCTGCATCCGTTTCCGACGCCGGCGGCCAACCTTTCCAAGGACTATATCAACCCGCTCGGCATCGCCATGGGCCAATGCACGATGTGCGGTTTCTGCGAACGCTTCGGCTGCGCCAACTATTCGAAATCCTCGGCCCAGACGACCATCCTCCCGGCACTGATGAAAAAGAAGAATTTCGAGGTCCGCACCGACTCGGAGGTTCTGCATGTGGATCTGGATATCTCGAAGAAACACGCCCGCGGCGTCACCTATGTGAATACCTCGGGCGAGGAATTCTTCCAGCCGGCCGATATCGTGCTTCTTTGCGCCTACGGTCTCCATAATGTCCGGCTGATGATGCTCTCCGGTATCGGCGGGATCTACGATCCGAATACCGGCGAGGGGACTGTCGGGCGGAACTATTGCTACCAGACCAATGCCGGCGCGCAGGTGTTCTTCGACGACAAGAACTTCAATCCGTTCGTCGCCGCCGGCGCGCTCGGCCAGACGGTGGACGACTTTAACGGTGATGCCTTCGACCACGGGCCGCTCGATTTCGTCGGCGGAGCGGGCATCAACTGCATTCCCTCGAACGGGCGGCCGATCCAAACC
>NZ_PVBI01000014.1:0-155420 GCF_002968675.1 Neorhizobium sp. T25_13 | reverse complement strand
ACAAAAGCGCACCATCGATGACACCTGGCGTCACATCGGCAGACTGGTCGAAACAATCCTGCCCGACGAATGCGCCAACTATCTCACAAATGCAGGATATGCTTCCGTCAAAACATGAACCGCTCTAGCGTGGCAGACGCCTTGAGCGGCCAGAATAGCTGCGAAAGCGCAAGCCAATACAGAGAATTTTCTACAATAATACTATCAGTATACCGGTATTTTTATACACCATTACTATTTCCAGGCTTTCAGCGCAGGCCGAAACGGAAATTATTCTTTCGCTTCCATAGGTTACCGATATTTAAGTTTTATCATTTCCGGTTTCATGTCATTGAGAGAGCAGAAGAATTCCCTCCGGCGACCACGCTTCCGGCGGATTTGCGCCGCAGGACGGCGCAGCGGGAGATTTAGTCCCGGTTGTATCGCTACCCAGCAAAGGACAGACCGTTGAACGTGCAGAACACCCCCGACCCGGCAACAAAGACCAGCGGCACGCCCGATCTCGCCGCGATCCTGGCCACTTCGGGAAACCAGCGCAAGAAGCGCCGCTGGGTCTGGCCGACGGTCCTTGTTGTTGTCGTTGCCGCCGCGGCAGGCGCCTACAGCTATTTCGGCAGCAGCGGCCCGCGCTATGACTACACCACCCAGCCGTCAAAGCGCGGCGGCCTCTCGGTCATCGTCACGGCGACCGGCTCGGTCCAGCCGACCGATCAGGTGGACATATCGAGCGAATTGTCCGGCACTGTCCGCAAGGTCAATGTCAGCTACAACAGCGCGGTGAAACAGGGCGACGTGCTCGCCGAACTCGACACCAACAAGCAGGAGGCGGATGTCCAGAGCGCTCGCGCCCAGTTGGCATCGGCAAGGGCCAACGTGCTGAAGGCCGAAGCGGAAGCTGCCTCGGCCAAAAATTCGCTCGACCGCCTGACCGGCCTCGTCAGCAACCGCATTTCGACCCAGCAGGAGCTCGACGCGGCGAAATTTACCTATGATTCGGCGCTCGCCACCAAGGCCGTCAACGAGGCGTCCGTTCTTTCCGCCGAAGCCAATCTGCGGCTCTCGGAACTCAATCTTCTAAAGCTCAAGATCGTTTCGCCGATCGATGGAATCGTGCTGACCCGCGACGTGGATCCTGGCGCGACCGTCGCCTCCTCGCTGAATGCGCCGGTGCTCTTCACCATCGCCGGCGACCTGAAGCGCATGGAACTGCAGGTCGCCGTCGACGAGGCGGATGTCGGCAATGTCCAGGAAGGACAGTCGGCGAAATTCTCGGTCGACGCCTATCCCGACCGCAACTTTCCGGCCACGATCCAGGCGGTGCGCTTTGCATCCGAAACCGTCTCCAACGTCGTCACCTACAAGGCGATCCTGACGGTCGACAATGCCGACCTGCTGCTGCGTCCAGGCATGACGGCAACCGCCGACATCACCGTGCAATCGGTCACCGACGCGCTCCTCGTGCCGAACGCGGCGCTGCGCTACTCGCCGCCGACAACGGCGCGCAGCCGCGGCAACTTCCTCACCCGGCTTTTCGCACCGCCCCGGCCGCGCGGCAATCGCGGTGGCGACAATGCCTCGAGTGCAGGCCGTGCCGTCTGGGTGCTGCGCGCCGGCGTGCCGACACGGGTTCAGGTCGAGACCGGCCCGACCGACGGGCAGTTCACGGTGCTGAAATCCGGCGAGGTCAAGCAAGGCGACCTGCTGATCACGGACGCCGTCGCCCGGGCGAGCTGAGGAGGGTTTTGATGACGCTCCCTCCCATCATCACCTTCAGGCAGGTCTCGAAGTTCTACGGGCACGGCGAAGCGACGATCCGTGCGCTTGATCATATCGACCTGTCGATCACGGCGGGCGAGTTCGTATCGATCATGGGTCCGTCCGGTTCCGGCAAATCCACAGCGATGAACATCATCGGCGGGCTCGACGTGCCCACCTCCGGTGAATATCTGTTCCAGGGCATTCCGACGAGCGGCTTCGACCGCGCCCAGCTGACGCTGCTGCGGCGTCACATGCTCGGCTTCGTGTTCCAGGGGTTCAACCTGCTCGCCCGCACATCCGCTGTCGAAAATGTCGAGCTTCCGCTCGTCTATCGCGGCATGGATCATCGCGAGCGGCGCAGACGCGCGATGATCGCGCTGGAACAGGTGGGCCTCAAGGGGCGCGAGGGCCATACGACGCAGGAACTGTCCGGCGGCCAGCAGCAGCGCGTGGCGATCGCGCGCGCCATCGTCACCGATCCCGCCGTGCTGCTCGCCGACGAGCCGACCGGCAATCTCGACACCAGGACCAGCGCAGAGATCATGGAGCTGATCACCCGGCTCAACCGCGACAACGGCATTACCGTGATCATGGTCACCCACGAGGAGGACATCGCCGCCTATGGCAAGCGGCTGCTGCGCTTCATCGACGGTCATCTCGCTTCGGATCAGGCGCAGGTGAAGGAGCACGACCATGTTCTTTGAGACGGCGAAATTGGCCTGGCGTGCGATCAGCCGTAACATGCTGCGTTCCTTCCTCACCGTGCTCGGCGTGGTCATCGGCGTTGCAGCGGTCATCGCCATGGTGACGGTCGGCAACGGCACGACGGCGAAGGTGCAGGCCGAACTTTCCCGCCTCGGCACCAACACGCTGTTCGTTCGCCCGGGCCAATGGGGGCCGGGACGCGCCAGCAGCGAGGCCAAGCGCTTCAACGACAAGGATGTCCTGGCGATCCAGGAACAGGTGGCCGGGCTTCGCGCCGTGGCGCCCGTCAACCGCGGCACGGCGACCGTGATTGCCGGCGGCGCCAACCATTCGTCGAGCGTGATCGGCACCAACAACGATTATCTGATCGCCCAGGACTGGGACCTGTCGCTCGGCCGGTCATTCCTCGCCAACGAGGACCGCGGCAGCCAGGCTGCCTGCATCATTGGCGAGACGGTGCGCAAGGAACTCTTTGGCGCGGCCAATCCGGTCGGGCAGAATATCCGCGTCAGCAATATCGCCTGCCCGGTGGTCGGCGTGCTCGCCGTCAAGGGCCAGTCCGGCATGGGCGACGACCAGGACGACACGGTCATCATGCCCTTGAAACTCCACCAGCGGCGGATCGGCGGCACGACGACGATCAGCAGCATCATCCTGTCGGCGCAGGACGGCGTGGCGACCACAAAGGTCCAGTCGGACGTCGAAAGCCTGCTGCGCGAACGGCGCAGGATCGCGATCGGCCGCGAGGACGACTTCTCGGTCAACGACATGTCGCAGATTGCCGCGGCGATGACCGGCACGACGGTGCTGCTGACCGGCCTGCTTGGCGCGGTCGCGGCCGTGAGCCTGCTGGTCGGCGGCATCGGCATCATGAACATCATGCTGGTTTCGGTCACCGAACGCACCCGCGAGATCGGCATTCGCCTCGCGATAGGTGCGCTTGAGCGGCAGGTGCTGACCCAGTTCCTCGTCGAGGCGGTGATGCTGTCGATCTTCGGCGGCGTCAGCGGCATCGTTGCCGGCCTTGCGCTTGCCTATGGCGTCGTCAGCTTCCTCGGCGTGCCCTTCGTCGCCAGCCCGACGATCATCCTGCTTGCCTTTGCCTTCTCGGCAGCGATCGGCATGGTGTTCGGGTATTTCCCCGCGCGGCGTGCGGCGCAGCTCAATCCGATCGAAGCGCTTCGTCACGAATGAGCATCGCGCCTCTGGCCGCCAGGGCGCTGACGACCACTATATACCGCAGACTGATATATCAACTCGGCTTGCCATCCCAAATGCGACATGTCACCGTCTGATATATCAGAGAGGAACACCATGACTTCCGAAGCAGAATCGCTCAGCAGACAGGCCTATCACCGGCTTGAAAGCATGATCGTCACCATGAAGCTGCCGCCCGGTGCGCTGGTTACGGAAAAACAGCTCATCGGCCTTGCGGGCCAAGGCCGCACACCGGTGCGCGAAGCGATCCAGAAACTCGAATGGCAGGGATTGATGCGGGTGCGCCCGCGCGTCGGGCTGCAGGTCACCGAGATCATCGAGAGCGACCACGACAGCATCATGCAGGTGCGGCGCCAGCTTGAACCGGTTGCAGCAGCCTTGGTGGCGGAACATGCCAGCGATGAGCAACGCAGCGCCCTGCTCGACTGCGCCAAGGCAATGGGTGCCGCAGCGGCGACCGGTGACATTCACGGCTTCCTGGATGCCGACAAGCGTTTCGACGAGGTTCTGGAGGAGGCCTGCCCCAACCGGTTCCTGACGTCGGCGCTGGCGCCGCTCCAGACCCATTCGCGGCGGCGGTGGTTTTCGACGGCCTCTATCGAACGGCTGGATCAGGCCGTGACCCAGCATGTCGCCGTCATCCGCGCTATCCGGGCGGGCGACATCGAAGCGGCACGAAGAGCGATGGAGACGCTCCTCGCCTATCTGACGAATTCATGAAGGTAATCAGGCGTGGACTTCGGTTTCGCGCTGCTTTGCGAGCGCGGCGAGATCCGCAGGCTTCAGCTCGACCGATTCGCCGCAGCCGCAGGCAGACGTCTGGTTCGGATTGACGAAGGTGAAGCCGGAGCGCATCTGCGTGACTTCGAAATCCATCTGGGTGCCAAGGAGATAAAGCACGGCGGAAGGTTCGATCCAGACGCTCGCGCCGTCATGCTCGATCATGTCGTCCTTGGCATTGGGCTCGGTGACGAGATCGACCGTGTATTCCATGCCGGCGCAGCCGCCCTTCTTGATCCCGACGCGCAGGCCCTTGGCCTCCGTTCCGGAATTGGCGACGAGCTGCTTGACGCGCGTCGCCGCGGCATCGGTCATGGTCATAATGGCGAAGCCCATGGGCTCATTCTCCTTCCGCACACGGATTCAAGGTCCGGTGTTTCACGATTCAAATGTAGTACCGACCGATTAATCGATCAATACCAGCCGACAGCCACCTGGGCTTCTTCGGACATGCGCTCCGGCGTCCACGGCGGATCGAAGGTCATCTCGACTTCGACGCCGGACACGCCTTCGACGGCGCCGACGGCGTTTTCCACCCAGCCCGGCATTTCGCCGGCGACCGGGCAGCCTGGGGCAGTCAGCGTCATCATGATCTTCACCATGCGGTCGTCCTCGATGTCGATCTTGTAGATCAGACCGAGTTCGAAGATGTCGGCAGGGATTTCCGGATCATAGACCGTTTTCAGCGCTCCGATCACGTCGTCGCTCAGTCGCGCCAACTCATCGGCCGGAATAGCGGATTGGATCAGTCCTTCGCGGGCGTCCCACTTCAATTCCGTTTCATCGGCGGCCATGGCAATAGTCCTCAAGCAAAGAAATTTCGCGCGTAGTCGAGCGCATCGGCCAGCGCATCCACTTCGGCACGGGTATTATACATGCCGAACGATGCCCTGCATGTGGAGGTGACGCCGAAGCGCTTCAAGAGCGGCATGGCGCAATGGGTGCCGGCGCGGACCGCCACGCCCTTTCGGTCGATCACCATCGAGACGTCATGGGCGTGGACGCCCGCGAGCTCGAAGGAGAAGATGCCGCCCTTGCCCGGCGCATTGCCGATGATCCGCAGCGAGTTGATGGCGCGCAGGCGTTCCGCCGCGTAAGCGGCAAGATCCGCTTCATGACGGGCGATCGCGGCGCGGCCGATCTTGTCCATGTAGTCGAGCGCATAACCGAGCCCGATCGCCTGGACGATCGGCGGCGTACCCGCCTCGAAACGATGCGGCGGATCGTTGTAAGTGACGATGTCCTCGGTAACGTCGACGATCATCTCGCCGCCGCCCTGGAACGGCCGCATCTCCCTCAACCGGTCCGACTTGCCGTAAAGCACGCCGATACCGGACGGACCATAGAGCTTGTGGCCGGTCATCACGTACCAGTCGCAATCGATGTCGCGGACATCGACCGGCATGTGCACGGCGCCCTGGCTGCCGTCGATCAGAACCGGAATGCCGCGCTCGTGGGCGATACGGCAGACTTCCTTGACCGGAACCACGGTGCCGAGCGCGTTCGACATATGGGTGATGGCGACCAGTTTGGTCTTTTCGGTGAGAGACTTTTCGAAATCCTCGATATGGAAGGCACCCTCGTCGTCGACCGGCACCCAGACGAGCTTGGCGCCCTGCCGCTCGCGGATGAAATGCCAGGGCACAATATTGGAATGGTGCTCCATGATCGTCACGACGATCTCGTCGTCGGCACCGATATTCGGCATGCCCCAGCCGTAGGCGACCGTGTTGATCGCCTCGGTCGAGTTCTTGGTGAAGACGATCTCGTCCACCGAACCGGCATTCAGGAACCGGCGCACCTTTTCGCGCGACGCCTCATAGGCTTCGGTCGCCGCATTCGAGAGGAAATGCAGGCCGCGATGGACGTTCGCATATTCGCTGGAATAGGCGTGGCTGATCGCGTCGATCACCACCTGCGGCTTTTGGGCAGAGGCCCCGTTGTCGAGATAGACCAGCGGCTTGCCGTGCACCATCGTCGACAGGATCGGAAAATCCCGGCGGATCGCTTCCACATCGTAGGTCATCGAGGGTGCACTCTGGTCCATATCGGGCCCCTTCTCAGGCGTGTTTTTCAAGCCAAGCCGAGATGACGCCTTCCAGCGCCTCGACCAGCTTTTCTTCCTCGAGTTCCTCGACGATCTCGGCAACGAAGGCATTGACCAGCATGGCCCGCGCCTTGTTTTCCGGAACGCCGCGCGCCATCAGGTAGAAGAGATGGCTGCTCTCGATATCGGCAACCGTCGCGCCATGGCCGCAGACGACGTCGTCGGCGAAGATTTCGAGCTCGGGCTTGGCCGAGAACCCACCATCATCGGTCAACAGAAGCGTGTTGCAGGACATCTTGGCGTCTGTCTTCTGGGCATCCGGAGCGACCCGGATCATGCCCTGGAAGACGCCGTTGGCGCGGTCGAACACGACGTTGCGGATGATCTCCGTCGAGTTGGTGTTCGGCACGTTGTGGCCGAGAACGAGCGTGACGTCGGTGTGGCTTTCCGCGCCGAGCAGGTTGACGCCGCGCAGCGTCAGTTCGGCACCCTCGCCGGCCACGTCGATGCGCAGTTCCTGGCGCACCAGCTTGCCGCCGGCATTGATGACGAACAGGCGCAGCTTGGCATCGGTGCCGAGCTTTACGCGGATCTGGCCGAGATGGGTGTCCTCTGCGGCCTGTTGCTGCA
Organism: Neorhizobium sp. T25_13; assembly: GCF_002968675.1. Taxonomy (NCBI): domain Bacteria; kingdom Pseudomonadati; phylum Pseudomonadota; class Alphaproteobacteria; order Hyphomicrobiales; family Rhizobiaceae; genus Neorhizobium; species Neorhizobium sp. T25_13. The sequence goes on along the minus strand of NZ_PVBI01000014.1, from coordinate 148,282 downwards.
GGATGATCCAGGTGATGTCAGCGCCGTCCTCCAGTGCGATGTCACTGATCGAGGACACAAGCGCTGAACCTTCCGCCACCGACCGGTGACGCTCGATGATCGTCGCCTTCGAAGCAGCGCCGAACGAGACCGGGAAGCGCGTATGGACCTGGCCCGCGCCGTGCAGGGCCTGCAGTTCGATCGGCGCATCCAGTTCCGTATTGGCCGGAACGGCGATCGCATAACCATCACGCACGAAGCTGCCGTTGATGCGGCCGATCGCGTCGTCCTTGTCGAGCGCCGTCAGGCCGGCCGCGGCTGAGCCGTCGGCGAGCCTGTCCCTGAAGAGCGCGATCTCGACACCGTCAACGGCGGCCTTCGCATCGGCAGTACCCTGCAGGATCGAAAGGACCTTCGAGCCCTCGACCAGAGGCGCGGCCGGATCGATTGCCGAAACGGTCGCGGCGTCTGGCAGGACGCGCAGCAGGTTCTTGAGGTCGGTATAATGCCAGGCCTCGATGCGGCGTGTCGGCAGGCCGGACTTCTTGAGATCGTCCAGAAGCCGGTCCCGCGTGCCGATCACGGCGCCATTGCCCGGCAGGTCGCCGATCTGCGCGCCGAAGGCTTCGACCAGCGCGGTTTCCGCAGCCGTGAGGCGGCTTGTCGTCTGCATGTTCATGACAACATCCTTCCCTTCGGGCCGCTTAAGCCGCTTCTCCGATGATATCGGCATAGCCGTTCTCTTCCAGCTCAAGCGCAAGCGCCTTGTCGCCGGAGCGGATGATCTGGCCCTTGTAGAGCACATGAACCGTGTCCGGCACGATGTAGTCGAGCAGGCGCTGGTAATGGGTGATGACGATGGTGGCGCGGTCCGGCGACTTCAGCGCGTTGACGCCGTCGGCGACGATCTTCAGCGCGTCGATGTCGAGGCCGCTGTCGGTCTCGTCGAGGATGCAAAGCTTCGGCTCGAGCAGCGCCATCTGCAGAATTTCGGCGCGCTTCTTTTCGCCGCCGGAGAAACCAACGTTGAGCGGGCGGCGCAGCATGGCCTGGTCGATCTTCAGCTTGTCGGCGGCTTCCTTGACGCGGCGGATGAAGTCCGGCGTCGTCAGTTCGGATTCGCCGCGCGCCTTGCGCTGCTCGTTCATCGCAACCTTCAGGAACTGCATGGTGGCGACGCCCGGAATTTCGAGCGGGTACTGGAAGGCGAGGAAGATGCCCTTGGAGGCCCGTTCGGCCGGGTCGAGTTCCAGAATGCTCTCGCCGTTATAGAGGATATCACCCTCGGTGACTTCGTAATCCTGGCGGCCCGACAGGATGTAGGAGAGCGTCGACTTGCCGGAGCCATTCGGGCCCATGATGGCCGCAATTTCGCCGGCCTTCACGGTGAGGTTCAGGCCGCGGATGATCTCGGTGCCGTCTTCGGCGATGCGTGCGTGCAGGTTCTTGATCTCAAGCATGTTTCTTATCCTTCCGGATTTATTCGGTGACGCGTCAATGCGCGATATTCGGACAGCGGGCCATCAGCCCACGGAGCCTTCGAGCGAGATGCCGATCAGCTTCTGGGCCTCGACGGCGAATTCCATCGGCAACTGCTGGATGACGTCCTTGACGAAGCCGTTGACGATCAAGGCGATGGCTTCCTCTTCGGGAATGCCGCGCTGCATGACGTAGAACTTCTGGTCCTCGGAAATCTTCGAGGTCGTCGCTTCGTGCTCGATCTGTGCCGATGCGTTCTTCACGTCGATATAGGGCACGGTATGAGCACCGCACTGGTCACCGATCAGGAGCGAGTCGCAATTGGTGAAGTTGCGGGCATTGGAAGCCCGGCGGTTGATCGACACCTGGCCGCGATAGGTGTTGTTCGAATTGCCGGCGGAAATGCCCTTCGAGATGATGCGGCTCGACGTGTTCTTGCCGAGATGGATCATCTTGGTGCCGCTGTCGATCTGCTGATAACCGTTGGAAACGGCGATCGAATAGAACTCGCCGCGGCTATCGTCGCCGCGAAGAATGCAGCTCGGATATTTCCAGGTGATCGCCGAACCGGTCTCGACCTGCGTCCACGAGATCTTCGAGCGGGCGCCGCGGCAATCGCCGCGCTTGGTGACGAAGTTGTAGATGCCGCCCTTGCCCTGGGCATCGCCCGGGTACCAGTTCTGGACCGTCGAATATTTGATCTCCGCATCGTCGAGAGCGATGAGTTCGACCACGGCGGCGTGAAGCTGGTTCTCGTCACGCTGAGGAGCCGTGCAGCCTTCGAGGTAGGAAACGTAAGCGCCTTCCTCGGCGATGATCAGCGTGCGCTCAAACTGGCCGGTGTTCTTTTCGTTGATTCGGAAATAGGTGGACAGCTCCATCGGGCACCGTACGCCCTTCGGCACGAAGACGAAGGAACCGTCGGTGAACACGGCGGCGTTCAGCGTCGCATAGAAATTGTCCGAGGTCGGAACGACCGAACCCAGGTATTTCTTGATCAGCTCAGGATGTTCGCGGATCGCCTCGGAGATCGACATGAAGATCACGCCGGCCTTCTGCAGTTCCTTCTTGAAGGTGGTCACGACCGAGACGGAGTCGAAGACGGCATCGACGGCGACCCGGGGCGTCTCGACGCCAGCCAGAATCTCCTGTTCGCGCAGCGGAATCCCGAGCTTCTCGTAGACCCTCAACAGTTCCGGATCGACTTCTTCGAGCGACTTCGGGCCGGCGCTGCTTTTCGGCGCGGCATAATAGTAGAGGTCGTTGAAGTCGATCTTCGGATATTCGACGCGTGCCCAGGTGGGCTCTTCCATGGTCAGCCAGCGACGATAGGCGTCGAGACGCCATTCCAGCATCCATTCCGGCTCCTGCTTCTTGGCCGAGATGAAACGGATGATATCTTCCGAAAGACCCTTTGGCGCCTTGTCCACTTCGATGACGGTTTCAAAACCGTATTTGTACTGGTCCACATCGATTAGGCGAACCTGATCGATTGTTTCCTGCACGGCAGCCATGTTCATACTCCAATTCTTGCCGGTTCAAATTCCGGCAATTCTTGTCATCAATCCGGGGGGACAATTGCCTCCCTTATGTAGGCGCCAGAAGGCGGTTTTCACACCTTTTGGCAAGCGGAAATTTGCGCATCCGCATTTTTGGAAGCGGTCACGCCGCCTCGCCCGCCGGTTTTCGCCGGCCGGCAATCTTGGCGAAGGCGGCCAGCGCCTGCGCGATATCATCTTCGGTCGTGTCGACGCCGAGCGAGATCCGCAGAGCACCGAGCTTCGGATCATGCCCCATTGCCGTCAAAACATGGCTTTCGCCAACCTTTCCGGCCGAGCAGGCGGAGCCGGCGGACAGAGCGATGCCTTCGAGATCGAAAGCGATCTGGCCGGTCTCCGACTTCAGCCCCGGCAAAGTGAAAAAGCAGGTATTCGCTACGCGCAGAACTGCCTCGCCATGGATGATCGCATCGGGCGCCGCCTGGTGCATTCCCGCTTCCAGCCGGTTGCGCAACTCTTCGATTGCGCCATTGCGGTCATGAAGGTTTTCGCGCATTGCTTGGGCCGCCGCGCCGAACCCGACCACGGCATGGAAATTCTCGGTGCCGGAGCGATGGCCCTTTTCCTGGCCGCCGCCGCGGATCAGCGGTTTCGGCATCAGCACCTCGCCGCGCGAGACGAGCGCGCCGACGCCCTTCGGACCGCCGATCTTGTGTGACGACAGGATCAGGAAATCCGCATCCAGCGCATTGATGTCCACCGGAATGCGGCCGACCGCCTGCACGACGTCCACCACCATCAGGCCGCCATGGGCGTGAGCGATCGCGGCAGCTTCCCGCACGGGCTGAATGATGCCGGTCTCGTTATTCACCAGCATCACGGCGACCATCGGCATGCCGGTGCTGCCGTCGTGTTCGGCCAGCAGCGCCTCGAGTGCGGAAAGATCGACGATACCCGCCGGCGTCACCGGCACTTCGGTCACCTGCGCCGGATCGAAGCGACCGCCTTCGCGGATCGCGGGATGCTCGATCGCAGAGACATAGACGCGGCCCATCGCCAAAGGCGCCCGGCCCATGCGGAAATCCGGGGTCAGGACGTGATTGGCCGCTTCCGTCGCGCCGCTGACGAACGTCACATGCGCAGGCTCTGCACCGACCAGCGCCGCCACCTGCCGGCGCGCCTTGTCAATTGCGGCGCGTGCCGCCCTGCCCTCGCCGTGAACCGACGAGGCATTTCCCGGCAACTGCAGCGCATCCAGCATGGCGGCGCGGGCCGGCGCGCTCAAGGGCGCCGTCGCGTTCCAGTCCAGATATGTGCGGTTCAGCGCCATTGCCTGATCGGCTTCCGTTTCTAGATAGATGTTGAATTACAGATGGGGCGGACGGGGACCCGCATTTTCCTTGAAATTTCCGTCGGCCTTGCCGTAAGAGACATCGCATCGGGCGCGCATCCAGCATGCAGCCCAAAGTTTCGAATGGTTCTAAACTGAGTTTTAGAAAAGCTGAGCGGCTTCGTCAAGTCCAACTCGACGTGATACTCGTCTAGAACCTGAACATATTGACCGGAGTACCGATGCCCGAAGTCATTTTCAACGGCCCAGCCGGCCGCCTTGAAGGTCGTTACCAGCCATCCAGGGAAAAGAGCGCCCCGATCGCCATCATCCTGCACCCGCATCCGCAGTTTGGCGGCACGATGAACAACCAGATCGTCTACCAGCTCTTTTACATGTTCCAGAAGCGCGGTTTTACCACCCTGCGGTTCAATTTCCGCGGTATCGGGCGTAGTCAGGGCGAATTCGACCATGGCGCCGGCGAACTTTCGGATGCCGCCTCCGCGCTCGACTGGGTGCAGAGCCTGCATCCCGATTCGAAGAGCTGTTGGGTCGCCGGTTACTCCTTCGGCGCCTGGATCGGCATGCAGCTCCTGATGCGCCGTCCCGAGATCGAGGGTTTCATGTCGATCGCGCCGCAGCCGAACATCTACGACTTCTCGTTCCTCGCCCCCTGCCCGTCGTCCGGCCTGATCATCAACGGCGACAGCGACAAGGTGGCGCCCGAAAAGGACGTCAACGGGCTTGTGGAAAAGCTGAAGACGCAGAAGGGCATCCTAATCACGCACCGGATGGTCGAGGGCGCCAATCACTTCTTCAACGCTCAGGTGGACACGCTGATGGCCGAATGCGAGGATTATCTCGACCGCCGCCTCAACGGCGAACTGGTGCCGGAACCGGCGGCCAAGCGCATTCGCTGATCTGTTTCCAGAACTGTTGGGAAAAACTATCGGAATGGCCGCCTCGGCGGCCATTTTCATTTGACGGCTTTGATCGATTTCGGCTGCGGGGAGCCGATGTGCGGCGCCTGCCTGACGCGGTTGCGGCCGGAGCGCTTGGCTTCGTAGAGAGCGGCATCGGCGTCCCGCATCGCCCCTGCAAGATCGCCGCCCGGCGCAAGCTCCGCCACGCCGAAACTCGCGGTTACCGCGAAGGAGGGCGCAAGCCCGCTTACAGCCATCTCCATCGTCCCGCCCCTGAGCGCCTGCGCAGACAGTGTCGCCATGTCGAGCGTCGTGCTCGGGAGGAAGATCGCGAATTCTTCGCCCCCGATACGGCCGACCACCGCATTCTTGGCAGCGCTTGTCTGCAACAGATCGCCGAAGGCCTGGATCACAAGGTCGCCGACGTGGTGGCCATAGGTGTCGTTGATGCGCTTGAAATGATCGAGATCGCAGATAATGACCGCGTGCGCGGCCTTCGGCGCCAGCGCCATCGCGGCCTTGACGCCATTCTCGAAGCCGCGGCGATTGGCGAGACCTGAAAGCGCATCCTTTTCCGAATTGCTGCGCTCGTCCGCCATGATCTCCAGGACCAGAACCGACAGCAGCGTCAATCCGACCGCGACCATCAGCACCGCCGTCGAGCTTTGCGAGATCAGCGCGTAGTTGGTGCCGATATAATCCTTGGCGGTCGTGCCCGCCCCCGCGATCACCGCAAGGCTCGCCTTGGCGAAGAAATGCAGGCCAGTCACCAGCAGCAGATAACCAAGTGCCCGGTCGATCGCCAGCCGGCGGGTCGATGAAAAGATGGCCGCCGCGCTCGAAAGGAGCGTCAATGCAAACGGTGTCTGGTAGGAAAAGGCATGTGCGGCAGTTCCGCGCGGCAGGTCGTAGATCAGCAGGTCGAGGCAGATGCCCGCCGCCAGGAAACAACCCGCCCAGACGGGCGCGACCTTGCGGCCGTAGAGACTGCCGATACCGACCCTGAGCAAGGTCATGCCGCCGAGCACTGATGCGAAGGCGCAGATTGCCCAGAATTTCGTGAGATACGCATAGGCGACCAGCAATTCGCAGACTGACGAGAGCGAGGCGACGGTAAAAGCGGCGGCAAACCAGAGCGCAGCCGTCCGCGAGCGGCTGCGCGTGGAAACCACAACGAAAACCGCGCCGAAGCATATGGCGATGATAAAATTCACCGCGAGGAAAAAGGCAGCCCCGTTCATCAGCCCATCAGTGCAGGAGACCTGCACACCACCCGGTTACCGTGTCCGGGCCGGATGTTAAAAGCGTATGAAACAAGAAACCGTTAATGCATAAACTGCCTTTTCGCACTCACTATTGCGTCTCGGGAACTGCATGGTCCCTTGGTGGCCGCCGCCCATTCGTCGCGCTGATCACACCTAACATCACTTTTGAAGTGATTACCGGCAAAAACAGTGCTAGAGGCGCGGCCACATATCCCAAAACCCCACCCTGCCAGAGTTAGATCATGTCCAGGTTCAAGTCCGATTTCCTCCGCACGCTCGACGAGCGCGGTTTCATCCACCAGGTCTCCGACGAGACCGGGCTCGACGAACTGTTTTCCAAGGAAATCGTCACCGGCTATATCGGCTTCGACCCGACGGCGCCGAGCTTGCATGCCGGCAGCCTGATCCAGATCATGATGCTGCACTGGATGCAGAAGACCGGCCACCGGCCGATCTCGCTGATGGGCGGCGGCACCGGCATGGTCGGCGACCCCTCGTTCAAGGACGAAGCCCGCCAGCTGATGACCATTGACACGATCGAAGGCAATATCGCTTCGATCAAGCGCGTCTTCTCGAACTATCTCGCCTATGGCGAAGGTCCGAAGGACGGGCTGATGATCAACAATGCGGACTGGCTGCGCAGCCTCAACTACCTCGAATTCCTGCGCGACGTCGGCCGGCATTTCTCGGTCAACCGGATGCTGTCTTTCGAGAGCGTCAAGACGCGCCTCGATCGCGAACAGTCGCTGTCCTTCCTGGAATTCAACTACATGATCCTCCAGGCCTATGATTTCGTGGAACTGGCCAAGCGGACCGGCTGCCGGCTGCAGATGGGCGGCTCGGACCAGTGGGGCAATATCGTCAACGGTATCGACCTCGGTCACCGCATGGGGACGCAGCAGCTTTTCGCGCTGACTTCGCCGCTCCTGACCACGTCTTCCGGCGCCAAGATGGGCAAGTCGGCGACCGGCGCCATCTGGCTCAACCCGGACATGTTGTCTGCCTATGATTTCTGGCAGTACTGGCGCAACACCGAGGATGCCGACGTCCCGCGCTTCCTGAAGCTTTACACAACGCTGCCGATGGACGAGATCGCGCGGCTTTCAGCGCTCGGCGGCTCGGAGATCAACGAGGTCAAGAAGATCCTCGCAACCGAGATCACGGCCATCCTGCACGGTCGCCCAGCTGCGGAAGAAGCGGCAGAGACCGCCCGCAAGACGTTCGAGGAAGGCGGGCTTTCCGAAAACCTGCCGTCGGTCGAGGTTCCCACCGCCGATCTCGAAGCCGGGATCGGCCTCCTGTCGCTGATCGTGCGCGCCGGCCTTGCCGGTTCGAACGGGGAAGCACGCCGTCACGTCCAGGGCGGCGCGGTACGCATCAACGACCAGGCCGTCAGCGACGAACGCATGACCATCGGCACCGGCGAAATCACTGGCGACGGCGTCATCAAGCTCTCGCTCGGCAAGAAGAAGCACATCCTGGTGCGCCCGGCCTGAAACCGCTCTCCTCAGCAATGAATTGAAACGGGCCGCTTTCGCGGCCCTTTTTATTGGAATTCAAAGATCTGGCGGAAAATGCCGGGCGCGATCAGCGACAGCGGGTTAACGGTCAGCCTCGGCTTTTCGAACGGGCCTTCGAGCTTGAAGGTGATGCCGAGCAGGCCGCGATCGCGGCCGTTGCCGAGAATGGCGCCGATCAGCGGCAGCTCGCCGAACAGGCGGTTCAGGCCGTAAGCCGGCATGAATGTTCCGGTCATCTCCATATTGCCCTTGGCATCGCGGACCAGGCCCTGGAAGGTCGCACCGATCTGCTCGCCGCGCACGACACCGTTTTCTATGGCAAACGAGCCATTGCGATAAAGCAGGCTTGCAAAACCGCGCTGGAATTTGGCCGAATTGACATCGATGTTCTTTTTCGTGGCCGTGTTCAAGCTGCGGCCTTCCTGATCCGGCGTCGCGACGAGAGACTGGAGCTTGGTTTCGTTGACCAGCGCGAAATTGCGCAGGTCGATGGCGCCGGTCCAGGCATCGCCCTGCGCCTTCAGGCGCAGGTTCAGGAGCCCGCCGCGCATGTTGTCGTAGAGGTTCATGAAGCGGATGATAGCGCCCGCGTCGCCGCTGGTGATCGATATCGTGTCGCCTGCATTCATCTCGCTGACGACCGCCTGACCGCTTTCCGTCGAGCCGGAAAAATCGGCCGTCGAGATATTGCCGCCGCGGCTTGAAAACAGGAACGACACGTTCGAGAGGGTCTGGTCGTTGAAGCCGATCATGCGGTCGAGCTTGCCGCGCACGGTGGCGTTGCTCGTATCGTCGTCACCGCGCTTGGCGCCGCTGCCGCTCTTTCCGCCTCCGCGGATCTTGGTGACGACAGGTCGCATATCGACGACGGAGCCGCTGATCGAGACGTCGAAATTACCCTTGGCGCGTTTGACGCTCACCGCATAATTGTCGGACGGCGAGAGCTGCATATGCGAGAAGTCCGCCGACGTCAGGCTCCCGCCATTGAGCGCGAAGCTGCCGCGCGCGCCAAAACCGTCGCCGGAGAGTTCGAAGTTGCGGATATCGGAACGCCCTCCGGTGTCAGACAGCTCGAACTGCGCCTTTGCTGGAATGCCGCCGCCCTTGGTCCAGCCGAGCCACGGGATGGAAAGCGTCGCCCGGCTGAGATCGAGCGAGACCGTCTGACGGGTTTCATCGATCCGCGTCAGCTGAGCCGTCACCGTCCCATCAATGACGTCGGAGAGACCGGGGGCGAGTTTTTCTCGCTGATCGTTGTTGAGAACGGTCTTGATGATCCGCTCGCGCTTCGTCGGAGAGCCCGGACCGACGGGTTCGACCAGCGTGATATCGGCCGGCACATCATCGATCTTCCCTTTGGCGCTGAGCCGCGCCGTCAGGTTGTCGATGTCGAGCGTGCCATCCAGATCGCCGATCTTGCGACCGGAAAATTGCGGGCCGAGATCGACGCCTTCGAGAGCGACATGGGCGTTCCAGGTGGGCTTCGGCGGGTTGTGCGCCAGGATCAGCCCCATATGGGCCTTGAGATCGACGCGCGCATGGCCGGTAAAATCCTCCGGCTTGAATTCGGTCCCCTTCAACGCATTGATCGGTCGGAAATTCGCAAGCTCGGTCATCGCGTCGGCGGGTCCGGCAATCTTGAGCGAAAGGTCGGCCATCAAAGGCTTGGCATAGGTGGACGGGATCGAGAACCGGCCGCCTTCGACGGCGACGAAACGACCGGACGGGAAGAAGGAGGAGGCGCGCGCGACATCGACCTGCATCACCTCGCCCTTCAAATCAAAGCGGCCGTCGATATCGCGCAGCGGGGGCACGTCGCCTGGCAGGTTGATCCGGGCATTGGCGAGATCGAAGCCGATCTGCAGCTCGTTCTTGTCGAGCTCCATCGGAATGCCAGGCCCCTTCATCCGGCCGGCCGGAATGAAGACGGCGATCGAACCGTTGGTAATGGTGCCGCCGAACATATTGTCCATCACCCAGTCGCGCGGTTTCCGCGCCATCCAGAACGGCCAGAGCTGTTTGACCCCGGTCACTTCCATATGCGGCAGCTGCGCGCCGAAACTGATCTCTGGAGACTGGTTGCCGAACCGTACCTTCAGGGAGCCGGCCATGCGGCCGAGGGGGCTGGAAACCGCCATTTCATCGAACTGAAGCTCGCGATCCGCCGACAGGTAACGCCCGTTCGCCTTGAGATCGAAGCGCGCAGGCTGCTCGCTTGTCGTGGCGCCGACGGCCGTCGCCCCGCTGATCAGAACGTCGAGGCCGAAACCGGGACGCTTGTCGTCCGGGTTGAGCCTGTCGAGATCGATCACCGCGCCCGTGAACGGCAGGATGGTCGGGCCGAAACGGGCTTCGGACTTCAGCAATTCGATCGAATTCTTCGAGAAGTCGTAGGCCACATTGATATTGGCGCCGCTCAAGATCTGCTGGATGCCGTCGAAATAGAAGTGGCCGGGCGACTGGCGAAGGGTCGCGGTGATAGCCGGCTTTACGGCCTCACGTGAGCGAACCGCGGAAAGATCGAGATCGAGGGAGCCCTCGATCCCCTCGCGCGGCCGGCCATCCTCGGTTCGCTGCAGCATGAAAGATGTCACTTCGAGGCCCGTCAACTTGGCCGAGAGCGACGAGGTGACCCCTTCGACGGTCTTCGACGCCGCCACGAGAACCGCCTTGCGGCCGTTGAGGCTGATCGCACCGTTGATCTCGACCTCTCCTTCGGCGCTGCGCGTGAGCTCGAGATCGTCGACGACCAGCGCGATCGGTTTGCGTCCGGGTGCTGCCGGCAGCAGGATTTCGATACCGGCGATGCTGACGGAGCCCGTCCCGGTTCGCTCGATGAGCGCGCGTGCTTCGTCGAGGCGCTGGAAAATTTCTTCCAGCAGCGCCGGCATGGCGTCGATGCGGAGTTCCGAGATCGGCAGCGGATCGCCCGACGGCAATTGCGCGGTGTCGAGACGGATATGTTCCGCCTCCATATGCTTGATCGACACCCGGCCGCCGAGAAGCGCCAGCGGATCGACCGCCATGCGCATGGCGCCAGCGCGGCTCAGATGTTGGCCGGTCGCCTGTTCGACGATATCGACGTCGCGTGCCTCAAGCGCAAGGCGCAACCTCGAATCGAACCGGATGGCCGTCGAGCCAACCGTGGCTACGTAACGCGGACCGATGGCGTTGTTGATGGCGCTCTGGGCGCGCGACGAAAGCGTGCTGTCGACCATGCCGCCCTCGATCGCGAAAACGGCGCTGCCGATCGCAAGAAACACCAGCAGGAGGAAAAGCAGCACGGTCTTGCCGAATCGCCTGCCCCGCCGGCTTGGCAGCGGGCAGTGCACGATGATCGGATCTTCGACCTGCGCGGAAGGCAATTCATGCAGCGGAACGAGTTCTTTCCGGCTGAAACTGACCCTTTCTCCGCGAATTTCCGACATCAGGTTGAGGACTCGTCTTTCTGCAATGGTATTCGGACCGGGCGCGACCGCTCTGGACGTCGCTCGGGCGAATATATACCGATTGCGGCAAATATCACTCACGATACCGGCGAAAGAAAGGAAATCCATGGCCAACCTGACCATTGGCGACATCGCACCGGACTTCGAACTTCCACGCGACGGCGGCGGCACCGTTTCCCTCAAGGCTTTTTCGGGAAAACCCGTCGTCCTCTACTTCTATCCCAAGGACGACACAGAGGCCTGCACCAAGGAGGCGATCTCGTTTACGGGCCTTTTAGCCGATTTCGAAAAGGCCGGTGCGCCGGTCATCGGCGTATCGCCCGATAGCGTCAAAAAGCATGACAAGTTCGCCCAGAAACACGCGCTTTCGGTCATTCTCGCGGCCGACGAGGACACTTCCCTTGCCAATCTCTATGGCGTCTGGAAGGAGAAGAGCATGTATGGTCGCACCTATATGGGTGTGGAACGCACGACCTTCCTGATCGGCGCCGACGGGCGCGTCGCCCGGATCTGGCCGAAGGTGAAGGTAAAAGGGCATGCCGAGGAGGTGCTAGAAAGCCTCAAGGCGTTGTAAGCAGGAGACATCGATGGCGGGCGAGTTTTCGATCACGTCGCTTCGGGGCGGCGCAACGGCGGCAATCCTGTCGGCCGATCTCGATATCAAGACGCGGCTGGCGCAGGAGACCGCCACCCGCTGGTTCGAACGTCGGCTGTCGCTCCGCTCGCCGCTCGATCCGCCCCTGCCCGAGCGGCCCGGCCGGCCGGCAAAGCCCGAGCTGGTGCCGCCGAAGGCAGTTGGCAAACGTTCGCTGCACACCGTCAACGGCCGTATCGCGACGCTGCATGCGATCGCCCATATCGAGCTCAATGCCGTCGACCTGGCGCTCGATATCGTCGCCCGCTTTGCGACCGAGCCGGTGCCGAACTCCTTCTTCGACGGATGGATGCAGGTGGCTTTCGAGGAGGCCAAACATTTCCGGATGGTGCGGGCTCGGCTGAACGACATGGGCGCCGACTATGGCGACATGCCCGCCCATGACGGCCTCTGGCAGGCGGCCCATTCCACCCGCAACGACCTTACCGCCCGCCTCGCCGTCGTGCCGCTCATTCTCGAAGCCCGCGGGCTCGACGTAACGCCATCGCTGCAGGCGAAGATGCGCGAGACCGGCGATCTCGAAAGTGCAGCCGTTCTCGACGTAATCTACAATGACGAAAAGGGCCATGTGGCGATCGGCGCGAAATGGTTCCGCTTTCTGTGCGCCCGCGAGCGCAAGGATCCGGCCGCGACTTTCCAGCAGCTGGTGCGCGCCAATTTCCGTGGATCACTCAAGGCACCGTTCAACGATATCGCCCGGGCCGAGGCGGGCCTTACGCCGTCATTCTACCGATCGCTGACCTCCACCAGCTACGCTTGAACGCCTCGATTAAAGCGTTCGTTAACCATATCCATGTGTAATCCCACCAATGGGAACAGCGGCCGGACGAGTCGCATCTCCGGGAGATCCGCGTGGCGAAGGGAACCGAAAACCGGGTATTTGGGAAGCGGGCGCCCCAGCACGTTCTCATTTTCGCCAGCGGTGAAAAGATCCGCCACATGACCATCCGGCCTTGGATGGCCGCGTTGACCTTCTGTTTTCTCGGCGTTTTCGCCATCGGCTATCTCGGTGCCACCTCCTATCTGGTCATCCGCGACGACCTGATCGGTGCGACGATGGCGCGGCAGGCTCGCATGCAGCACGATTACGAGGATAGGATCGCTGCGCTGCGCGCCCAGCTCGACCGCATCACCTCGCGCCAGCTTCTCGACCAGCAGGTGGTCGAGCAGAAAGTCGAAAAGCTGCTGGAACAGCAGAACGCCCTCTTTTCGCGCCACGGCAAACTTGGTTCTCTTCTGAACCGCGCCGAGGAGTCCGGCCTCACGACGCCTGAAACACCGGCACCGACCGTGTTTCAGCCGCCGGCCAAGGAACGCCAGGCCTCGCTTTCCGGTGGCAGCGGCGGCGTCAAGGCGATCGAGAAACTCCTCTCGGGCGAAACTTCCGCCACGCCGCTCCAGATGTCGACCGCGCTTGGTTATGCGCCGCTCCGCGAAAACATCGCCGACAGGGCCGATCGGGTCTTCTCCAGAGTGACGCTGTCGCTGAAGAACATCGAGAAGGAACAGCTTGCCAAGATCGCCAACCTGACGACCGGCGCCTCGGAAACCGCAGATGCGATCGCCGCAATCCTGAAGCGGACGGGCGTCGAGGTGGCATCCGCAGACAAGGTGACGGAAGACGCCACGAGCGGCGTTGGTGGCCCCTATGTCGCACCGCAAACCCAGATCGGTGCCTTCGATGCCTCGCTCGACGAACTCGATGCCGCACTCAGCCGGCTGGAAGCCGTGCGCGAGACGGCGCGCGACCTGCCCTTCGGCAATCCCGCGCCCGGCCGTCCGGTCACCAGCCGCTACGGCAACCGCATCGATCCCTTCCTCGGCCGGCTTGCGCTGCATGCGGGGATCGATTTTCAGGCCTCGACCGGCGACGACGTGAAAAGCACCGGCGCCGGCAAGGTGGTATCGGCCGGCTTCACCAGCGGTTACGGCAACATGGTCGAGATCGACCATGGCCAGGGCATCGCCACACGCTACGGCCATATGTCGAAAATCCTGGTGAAGGAAGGTGACGAAGTGGCTGCCGCGGACGTGATCGGCAAGGCAGGCTCGACCGGCCGCTCCACCGGCCCGCACGTCCACTACGAGGTCCGCCGCGACGGCAATCCCATCGATCCCGTGCACTTCCTCAATGCCGGCATGAAGCTCACCACCTACCTCAATTGAGGTAAGCTGTCGGCCAAAAGGCAATCCTTTGCCGGCAGAACGATAGCCGGCTTGCCCCGCGAGCATCTTCATTCACCAATCCGGCGGCCAATCGCCTTGCTTTCCTTGACTTTTGGACATTTTGGTCCTATGTCGCGGGCCAGTTGTCGAGCAGCCATGCATCGACTCCCATAGTGTTCGTACAGAACCGGAACGGAAACAGAATTCCCTTTGACCACATTTGCTGATCTTGGCCTGAGCCAGAAAGTCCTCTCCGCTGTCACAGACGCGGGTTATACGATCCCCACGCCCATCCAGGCAGGGGCGATCCCGCATGCTCTGCAGCGCCGCGATATCTGCGGCATCGCCCAGACCGGCACGGGCAAGACGGCCTCCTTCGTTCTCCCGATGCTGACGCTTCTGGAAAAGGGCCGCGCCCGCGCCCGCATGCCGCGTACGCTGATCCTCGAGCCGACCCGCGAACTCGCCGCCCAGGTCGCCGAAAATTTTGAAAAATACGGCAAGAACCACAAGCTCAACGTCGCGCTTTTGATCGGCGGCGTTTCCTTCGACGACCAGGACCGCAAGCTGGAACGTGGCGCCGATGTGCTGATCTGCACGCCCGGGCGCTTGCTCGACCATTGCGAGCGCGGCAAGCTGCTGATGACCGGCGTCGAGATCCTCGTCATCGACGAGGCCGACCGCATGCTCGACATGGGCTTCATCCCGGATATCGAGCGGATCGCCAAGATGATCCCTTTCACCCGGCAGACGCTGTTCTTCTCGGCCACCATGCCGCCGGAGATCCAGAAGCTCGCCGACCGCTTCCTGCAGAACCCGGAACGGATCGAAGTCGCCAAGCCTTCGTCGACCGCCAAGACCGTGACGCAGCGCCTCGTCGCTTCGCACAACAAGGACTACGAGAAGCGCGCCGTGCTGCGCGATCTCATCAAGGCCCAGGACGATCTGAAGAACGCGATCATCTTCTGCAACCGCAAGGTCGACGTCGCCGATCTTTTCCGTTCGCTCGAGCGGCATGGCTTCTCGGTCGGCGCGCTGCATGGCGACATGGACCAGCGTTCGCGCACGACGATGCTGCAGAATTTCCGCGACGGCAATATCCAGCTGCTGGTCGCCTCCGACGTCGCCGCACGCGGCCTCGATCTTCCGGATGTCGGCCACGTCTTCAACTTCGACGTACCGATCCACGCGGAGGACTATGTCCACCGCATCGGCCGGACGGGCCGCGCCGGCCGTTCGGGCCGCGCGTTTACCCTCGTCACCCGCTCCGACACCAAATATCTCGCTGCCATCGAGAATCTCATCAACGAGAAGATCGAATGGCTGAACGGCGACATTTCCGCCCTTCCGGCGCCGATGGAAAGCCATGAGAGCGAACGTGGTGGTCGCAAGGGCCGGGATCGTGATAAGGAGCGCGGCCGCGGCAGACGAAGCGATTCGGGACGTGCTGATTCTGGGCGCGGGGATTCGGGTCACAAGGCTGACACGAAGATTCAAGATAATCCGATTGAAGCAGTCGAAGAGGCATTTGTGGAAGCTAGGGTGGAAACCGTGAAACCGGAACGCAAGGCAGACAGGAAGCCGCAGAACAGTGGCGGCAACCGCAACTCGCGGCCGACACCTGCCCCGGCACCCGCAAACGACGACAATCGCGAGCGTCGCCAGCGTTACCACCGCGATCACGACGACGGCCCTACCCCGATCGGCTTCGGCGACGATATTCCGGCTTTCATGCTGATCGTCGCAAACGGCGGCAAGGCTTAACACTTCCGTGTTCACGCCCGGCGTTGATTTTCCTGGCGTCGGTGCCGGGCTGGTGATTCTGCGCGACGACGGCAAGGTTCTGCTTTGCCGTCGCCTGAAGGCGCCGGAAGCGGGCTTCTGGAACATTGTCGGCGGCAAGGTCGATCCGATGGAACCTTCCTCGGAAGCCGCCCGCCGCGAGGCGGAGGAAGAAACCGGCCTCACCATCGGCAAGGTCGATTTTCTCTGCATGGCCGAAGAGATCATCGAAGCCGACTTGCAGCACTGGGTGTCGCTGATCTACGTCACCAAGGATTTCACCGGCGAACCTTCGCTCACGGAGCCCGACAAACTGTCGGACATCGGCTGGTTTGATCCTCACAACCCGCCTCAGCCGCTTTCTGCCTTTTCTGCCAGGGCCTTTTCATATCTCCCAAAATGAGTGCAAACGAAAACCGCTCCGGAGAACCGAAGCGGTCGACTTGATGAAATCATTTTGACAGAATTTCCGGATGCAAGCTTGCCGAGAGATTCGGCGGCCGACGTCCCTCAATATGCGGTGAACGGTATGTGCTTCGGACCCTGTCGGGCAAGATGCGAAATCTAGCACTCAGGGTTGAAGTTCAGGATTTGGAGTTGGCGCGCACGGCCGCGTCGAATGCGAGCCGCACCCATTTGCGCATCTCGTCGGGATCGTCGAAGGCGTCTTCCGGCACCGACCAATAGGGCATCAGCACCGGCTTTCCCTTCTTTCCCTCATAGAACCATTGCCTGGCGCCGGCCGCTTCGAATTCCGGCGCGCTGACGGCATCCACCTTCAGCATGATCTCGCCGCGCAGATCGATCGCAACGATCAAACCATCGTGATAGATGCCCTTGCCGCCGAACATGCGGCGGATCGAGACCGGGCCGAGCCCCTCGAACATTTCCTCGATGTCGGAATTGTCCATTCGCCTACCTTTTCAAAATCCCGCCGGCGGCCGTCACCGCCTCCGGCGTATCCACGTCCAGATGCGCGGCAGGACCTATATCCACGTCGATCACCGAAAGTCCGGAGTTTTCGATGATCGCACGAGCTCCGACATCGCCTTCCAGCCGCAATACGGCATCATAGGCTATCCGCGGGAGAATGATCGGGTTGCCGCGCTTTCCATCCGAGACCGAACGGACCACAACACCGCCGCCGGCCTGCCGGAAGGCGGCGATCAGCATGTTCAGATGCTCCGTCGTGACGCCCGGCATGTCGGCCAGCATGACCAGGATGCCGTCCTTCTGGGCCAGTTCCGGACTGGAGAAACCGGCAACCAGCGAACTTGCCATGCCGGAGGCGTAGTCCGGATTGAAGTGAGAGCTGATATCGAGGCCGGTCAGCGCCATCTCGATCTCGTCGCGCCGATGACCGGTTACGGCGACCACGGGCGAGGCCTGCGACGCCAGCAGGATACCGGCGGTGCGGCGGACAAGCGGAATACCGTCGAACTCGGCGAGCAGCTTGTGCGGTCCCTCCTTGCCCATGCGCCGCGCCTGGCCGGCGGCAAGCATCAGGGCACCGACAGACAATGTTGCCGCCTTTTCCGCCGTGGCATCGCGCGGACGCGGGCGGGTCGGAATCTCCATCAACAGGCCGCCGACGCCCATACCGGTGATATCGAAGGAGGTCGGCGTCTCGCCGGCCATCAGCCGGTTCAGCACCCAGTCGAAACCGTTTTCCTTTGGCGAACGGGCACAACCCGGCGCGCCCAGCACCGGGACCTTGCCGATCCGGCCTAGAACCAGCAGATTGCCGGGGTCGACGGGCATGCCGACCTGATCCACCTCACCGCCTGCGCGGCGGATGGCGGCGGGAATGACGTCGTCGGGATCGGCCACAGCCGAGGCGCCGAAGACGATAATCATAGCCGGCTCATTAATTTCCTCCAGCCGAAGCCGCTGAAGAACCTCGGTAAGGCGTTCGGCGGAATGGGGAATGCGGATCTCTTTTATTAGCCGACTACCGGATGGCGCCAGCCTCTGCTCCAGCAGCTTCGCGGTCCGATCCATGACCGACACTTTCAGCGAGGCAAGCTCCGTCGCGACCAGCGTCACCGCACGGGGACTGAAGGCCTTTACCTCGAAGGCGACCGATTCCGCCAGCAGCGCCACGGCTTCCGCGACCTTTGCCCCGCCAACGGCAAGCGGAATGATCTTCACCGTCGCTACCATGTCGCCGGCGCGCACCGCCACATGGTCGGCAAGACAGGCAAGCGTGATCGCCGGATCGATCCGGTTCAGGGCGTCCACCACCGTCTTGTCGGCGACAAAAAGCCCATCCACCCTGGCATAGATGTTGACGCGGCCGGTCGTCGCCTCCGAGAAGCGCAGATTGTCCGGCGCGATCGCATCGGCGATCGCCTGGGCCGCGTCGTCCTCCAGCATGTCGCCGGGATCGAGCCGCACCGCGACGACGGATGCGACGCCCTCTTCCGAAAGCCGGGCGATATCATCCCGCGACAGCAGTTGCCCCTTCGACATGCGGCCGGCGGCCAGTCTGATACTGTGCGCCAGCACCACGCCTTCAGCTTCGCCGAGTTCGAACGTCCCGTATCTCATGGCGTCACCCCGCGGTGACGAGATCGCGCCGGCGGAACGCCTGGACGATCTGGGCCAGCGTGGCGAGCGCGATCTCGGCGGGGCTCGCGGCCCCTATGTCGAGGCCGATCGGAGCGGCTATACGGCCGATCTCGTTGTCGGTGCGGCCCATTTCCTTCAGCCGCTCCACACGCTTCGCATGGGTTTTCCGGCTGCCGAGCGCGCCGACATAAAAGCACCCGACCCGCAGCGCTTCGGAGAGCGGGAAATCGTCGATCTTCGGATCATGGGTGACCGCCGCCAATGCCGTATAGGCGTCGAGCGGGCGATCCTTCAACACGTCTTCCGGCCAGTCGGCGATCAGCTCGACACCCTCGAAACGCTCTTCGGTTGCGAAAGCCGTGCGCGGATCGATGATCGTCAGGTCATATCCGGCGACTGGGGCCAGTCGTGCCAACGCCTGGCTGATATGCACGGCGCCGATCACCACGATGCGCGGCGGCGGCAGGTGCACGTTGAGGAACAGCGACCGGCCTTCGACCTCGACCGTCCCCGCCTTGCCGCTGCGAAACGTCTTAGCGATCTCCTCGTCGAGCGGACCGGAGGCGGCCTCGCCCTCCAGGACGACCCGCGTGTCATCGCTGGCAAGATCGGTGACGACCATGGCAGCCCTGCGAGAGCGCCTTGCGGCGTTGAGTTTCGTCAATACCTCGAGCTGCATCAGCCGAGCCTTTCCACATAGACGCGAATCCGGCCGCCGCAGGACAGGCCGACCCGCCATGCGGTCTCGTCGGCAACGCCGAATTCCAGCATTTTCGGAGCGCCGCTCTCGATGACATCGATCGCCTCCGTGATGACAGCGCCTTCGACGCAGCCGCCGGAGACGGAGCCTTCGAAATTGCCCTCGCCGTCGATGACGAGATGGCTGCCGGTCGGCCGCGGAGCCGAGCCCCAGGTCTCGATCACCGTTGCGATCGCCACGTCGCGGCCGGCCTGCTTCCAGCTCTCGGCGGTCAGCAACGGGTCCAGAATTTCGGAAACGGTCATGCGACCCTCCTCATGTCCAAATAGCGCCGCGGGTCCGCGGCCTTTGTATGATCATCCGACAATGCAATCGCCAAATCGGCAAGCGAGCGCAGGTTATGGACGGCGCGAAACTCGTCCACATGCGGCAGCATGGCGCGTACGCCGCGCGCCCGGGCCTCGAAACCATCGAAGCGCAATAGCGGGTTCAACCAGATCAGACGGCGGCAGGAACGGTGCAGCCGGTCCATTTCCCGTGCCAGTTCCTCGACGCCTTCCCGCTCCAGGCCGTCGGTGATCAACAGCACGACGGCGCCCTGCCCCAGCACGCGGCGGGACCAGAGCCGGTTGAATTCGGCGAGCGTCGCGCCGATCCGCGTTCCGCCGGACCAGTCGCGCACCGCATCGGTGCAACCGGACAGTGCTTCATCCGGATCGCGGCGGCGCATCTGGCGGGTGACGTTGGTCAGCCGAGTGCCGAACAGGAAGGTATGCACCCGGGTGCGCTTTTCGGTCAGCGCATGCAGGAAATGCAGGAAGATTCGGGTGTACTGGCTCATCGAGCCGGAAATATCGGCGAGCACGACCAGCGGCGGCGGGGCCGTCTTTCGCTGGCGGAACCGCGGCAAAATGAGATCGCCGCCGCTCTTCATTGCCTGGCGCATGGTGGCACGCGGGTCGATCCTCGGTGGGCGGCTGGACGGCCGGAACCGCCGCGTTGCCACCTTATCCAAGGGCAGAGCGAGCTTGACCAATTGGCGCCGGGCTTCGGCCAGTTCGGCCGCGCTCATCTGGGCGAAATCCATGCGCTTGAGGATCTCGCCGGCGGAGGTCGTGAAGCGGGAATCCACCTCGATCTCCGGCGGTTTCTTGCGGTTTGGGGTCTCCGGGTGGTCGGCCGTGAGAGCCTCGCTGACGCGGGTGGCGCCGGCCTTCTGCTTTTCCCTTTCGCGATTGTCGGCAGCTTTCGGCGACATCATCGCGATCATCTTGCCGACCAGATCGCGGGAACGCCAGAACAGGCGAAAGGCCTCATCGAAGACAGGCTGGTCCTCGTGGCGCTTGACGAAGACGGCCGACAGCGCCGCGTGGAATTCCTCGCGCGAACCGATGCCGATCGCATCGACAGCGGCAATCGCGTCGCCGGCAGCGGCCGGCCCGGTCTTCAGCCCGGCACGACGCAATACACGCGAAAAATAGACGAGATTGTCGGCGAGCCGGCCATCGTCGGCAGACCTCGCCAGACCGAACCCTCCAGCGCCGGCCGGAACCGGCGGGACAATCATTCCGTCGTCGCTCAAGCCTGCCATGGCCCTACCCTGCTGCCAGAAGTTCTGCCTTCACTTCGGAAAGCACCCGCTCGCCCTCGCCGCCTTTGATGCGGGCGATATCGTCCTGATATTTCAAGAGCGTGCCGAGCGTATCGGCGATCGTTTCCGGATCGAGCGCGATCCGGTCGAGCTCGGTCAGCGCCGTCGCCCAGTCGATGGTTTCGGCGACGCCGGGGTTCTTGAAGAGATCGACTGTCCGCAGCCTCTGCACATAGGCGACCACCTGCCGCGACAAGGTTTCGGAGCATTGCGGCACCTTACGTCGGATGATCTCCAGTTCCTGTGCCGCATCCGGATAATCGACCCAGTGATAGAGGCAGCGCCGCTTCAGCGCGTCATGGATTTCGCGGGTGCGGTTGGTGGTGATGATGACGATCGGCGGCTCTTGCGCCTTGATCGTTCCAAGTTCCGGGATCGTCACCTGGAAGTCCGAAAGCACTTCCAGCAGGAACGCTTCGAAGGCCTCGTCCGTGCGGTCGAGTTCGTCGATCAGGAAGACCGGCGCCGGACCACCCGGCTGGCCGAGCGCCTGCAGCACCGGCCGGCGGATCAGGTGGCGTTCGGAAAACAGATCCGCCTCGATGCGGGTGCGATCCTTGACGCCGGATGCTTCCGAAAGCCGGATGTCCAGCATCTGGGCCGGATAATTCCATTCGTAGACCGCCGAGGAGATATCGAGGCCCTCGTAACACTGCAGCCGGATCAGCGGCCGGTTCAAGGCCTTGGCCAGCGTCTTGGCAATCTCGGTCTTGCCGACGCCCGCTTCGCCCTCGAGGAAGAGCGGGCGCTTCATCTTCAGCGCCAGGAAGATCACCGTGCCGAGCGAACGTCCGGCAAGATAATCCTCGGCGCCCAAAAGCGCGATCGTCTCGTCGATCGAGGTCGGTAGAGCGCTCGTTTTTCCTTCAGGCATAATCACACCCTTTCAAACGGCATCCTATATGCTACGAAAGCCGCGATCCAGATAGATGAGCGAGGGGTTCGCCTCGCCGAAATGCATGGCCTTCACTTCGCCGAACATGACGAAATGGGTCGAAACCCGTTTTATGTCGGTCAGCCGGCAATCGAAGCTGACGACGGCGTCGGCCAGTACCGGAGCGCCGGTCACCAGCGTCTTCCAATCTCCGAGCGCAAACCGCTCCTCGGCGGGAACGCCGCTCAGGCCCGCAAACCCCGTCGCCAGCGCCTGATGATGCGCCGCCAGCGAATTCAAAGCAAAAACGCCGCTCCTCTCGAAGATGGCATTGCTTGCATTGCTGCCGTTCAGGCAAACGAGCACGGTCGGCGGGTTGTCAGAGACTGAGCAGGCTGCCGTCACCGTCACGCCGCGCCGCACGCCTTCGAATTCCGTTGTCACAACCTGGACGTGGCCAGCGTATCGTGCCATGCCGTTCCGGTAGTGGACGGGATCGAGGAAAGGCTGGTCCGTCAAAGGCATCTCTTGAAAGGCATCGGGGGACTGCTGTCAGTCCCGCATTACTCTTTGAGATATGGTGGCAAAAACCCTTGATGTCCACCGGAGTTGCGGCTTTTTACTTCGACAAGCCGATTCTCTTTGACGGCTGCGATCAGAAAGCTAAATGTCGCTTCAAGAAAGAATCCCAGGAAAAACATGACAGCACGACGTTTCATCATCGCCGGACTGCTGGCTTCGTTTCTCGGATGCGGATCGGCACCGGCGGCAGTGATCGGGGTGGTCGCGCCGCGCTCCGGCCCATACGCACCGCTCGGCACCCAGGTCTTTCAGGGCGCACGCGCCGCAGCGGAGGCGGGCGGCGACACCGTCGTCGAGATCGACGAGAGCTGCGATGAAAACGGCGGCGCTGCCGCCGCCAAGGGCCTCGCCAACGCGAAAGTGTCCGCCGCGGTCGGTTTCCTCTGCGTCGAGACGCTCTCCACCGCATTGCCGCTGCTGAAGACCGCACAGATCCCGGCCATTACCGTATCAGTGCGCTCGAAGATCCTGATGGAAGACACGTTGCGCAACGGCTGGCCGTTCTTCCGCATGGCGCCAGCCGAAGGCGACGAGGCGGAGAAACTGTCCGAAACCATCCTCAGCATCTGGAAGGCGGAGCCGATCGCGCTGGTCGAGGACGGCACGATCTACGGCCGCGAACTTGCGAGCGCCATCCGTCAGCGCCTCGAACCGATGGGCATCACGCCGATCTTCACCGACACGTTCCGGCCTGGTCAGGAGCAGCAGGTGGCGCTGGTGCGTCGTCTTGCCAAGGCGGGGGCAAGCCATGTGTTCGTCGGCGGCGACCGCAACGACATGGCGATCATCGCCCGCGACGGCGCTTCGGAAAACTTTCCCCTCACCTTGCTCGGCGGCGATAACTTGCGTGCGGCCAACCGTCCGGTGCCCCTGCGCGAGGGCGTCCTGGCCGTCGCCCTCCCCGACTATGCCACCCTGCCCTCCGCGGCAGCGGCCGTCGCAGCCCTGCGCGCGAAAAATATCGACGCGGACGGTTATCTGCTGCCGGCCTATGCCGCGACCGAACTTGTTCACCAGGCGGTGACCGCGGCGACAGGCCAGCCCCTGGCGCAGACAATCGGCAGCCGTTCCTTCAATACCGTGATCGGCCCGATCGCCTTCGATCGCGGTCACGAACTGAAGGACAATCCGTTCCGCCTGCTCGAATGGCGCGGATCCACGTTCATCCTCTCGCGTCCGGCGACAGACTGACGATTGTTCCGTCCACGCCGCAATGTTAGAGGGACCGTCGACAACCGGAGACTTTCGACCATGACGCTCGCCACCGCCCTGCCGATCCGCATCGCCCCGTCCATTCTCGCGGCCGATTTTTCAAAGCTCGGCCAGGAAGTGCGCGACGCCGTCGAAGCGGGAGCAGAATGGGTCCATCTCGACGTGATGGACGGGCATTTCGTACCGAACATCTCGTTCGGTCCCGACGTCATCAAGTCGCTGCGGCCTTATACCACCGCCTTTTTCGACTGCCACCTGATGATCTCGCCGGCCGATCCTTACCTCGAAGCCTTCGCCAAGGCCGGATGCGACGGCATTACCGTGCATGTCGAGGCTGGGCCGCACCTGCACCGCTCGCTTCAGACGATCCGCTCGCTCGGCAAGAAGGTCGGCGTCACGCTCAACCCGGCAACGCCGCTCTCGGCGATCGAAAACGTGCTGGACGATATCGACCTGATCCTGATCATGAGCGTCAATCCGGGCTTCGGCGGCCAGAAGTTCATTCCCGCGATGACCGACAAGATCCGCGCTGCCAAGGCGATGATCGGCAGCCGGCCGATCGAGCTGGAAGTCGACGGCGGCATTACCGCGGACACGATCGGCGCGGCAACCGCTGCGGGCGCCAATGTCTTCGTTGCCGGATCTGCGGTTTACAAAGGCGAAGGAATCGCGGCCTATCGTGAGAACATCGCGCGGCTGAAGGCTGCGGCGGAGGACGGACGCAGATGATATCAGCCTTGCGATCTTCGGTTCCGGCATTTGCGGCGATGTTGTTCGCCGGTTCCACATCCGCGGCCGATATCGCAAGCGTGCGCCCGATCGGCTTTTCCTCCGACGGCGCCGTTTTCGCCTTCGAGGAATACGGCATCCAGGACGGATCCGGCTTCCCCTATGCCAATATCTACGCGCTCGACCTCAACAAGGATACCTACCTGCCGGGAACGCCATACCGGGTCCGGCTGGAACAGGATGGAGCGACGATCGCCAAGGCCCGCTGGCAGGTGCACAACGACGCGGATGTGATGATCGAAACCCACGAGCTCGCCAATCATCCAGGTGAACTGGTCGCTTTCAACCCCATCACCGAGATCGGCAACGCTCCTCATCAGCTGCGCTATCGCAGCGTTCCGGCCGTACCGCCGGTCGGAGAAGCCAATACGCTTGTCCTCGACGAGGTCCCGCAACCGCTCGGGCCGCAATGTGAAGGCATAGTCGAAAAGACGGTCTCCTTGCGCCTTCGCTTTACCGAGCGGAACGGGAAGCCCGTCAACGACGTGGTTCACGAAGACCAGCGCATTCCGGCTTCGCGCGGCTGCGTCACCGGTTACCGGCTGGCTGGCGTCGTCAGCAGCTCGTCGCTCGAAGGCGCTCCGGTGGAAGTCGCGTTGATCATGGTCCTCAGTGCCGGTTTCGAGGGCCAGAACGGCCGCTGGATCGCCGTTCCGGTCAAGACAGCGCCGTAATCCTGTTTGATTGCCTCAAAAACTTGAGCTTCGCCGCGCTTCTTGCTACAGCGCAGCCGACACTCGTGAAGGAAACGACAAGCCCATGATCCCCCGTTACTCGCGGCCCGAAATGGTCGCCATCTGGTCGCCCGAAACAAAGTTCCGCATCTGGTTCGAGATCGAGGCTCATGCCTGCGATGCGCTTGCGGCGATCGGCGTGATCCCGAAGTCGGCAGCGGAGACGATCTGGGCAAAAGGTGGCTCGGCCACGTTCGACGTCGCCCGCATCGACGAGATCGAAGCCGTCACTAAGCATGACGTCATCGCCTTCCTCACCCATCTCGCCGAATTCGTCGGACCCGACAGCCGCTTCATCCACCAGGGCATGACGTCTTCGGACGTTCTCGACACCTGCTTCAGCGTGCAGCTGGTGCGCGCCACGGATCTGCTGCTTGCCGATATCGACAAGCTGCTCGAAGCGCTGAAGCGTCGCGCCTTCGAGCACAAGGACACGGTCACGATCGGTCGCAGCCACGGCATCCACGCAGAGCCGACGACGTTCGGCGTCAAGCTCGCCCAGGCCTATGCGGAATTCGACCGCAACAAGACGCGCCTGCTCGAAGCCCGCGACGAGATCGCCACCTGCGCGATTTCCGGCGCTGTCGGCACCTTCGCCAACATCGATCCCCGCGTCGAGGAACACGTCGCCGCCGCCCTGGGCCTGAAGCCGGAACCGGTCTCCACCCAGGTCATTCCGCGTGATCGTCATGCCATGTATTTCGCGATACTGGGTGTGATCGCCTCGTCGATCGAACGGCTGTCGATAGAGGTCCGCCACCTGCAGCGCACCGAAGTCCTCGAAGCGGAAGAGTTTTTCTCGCCGGGCCAGAAGGGCTCGTCGGCCATGCCGCACAAGCGCAATCCGGTGCTGACCGAAAACCTGACGGGCCTTGCCCGCATGGTGCGCTCCTACGCGTTTCCGGCCATGGAGAATGTCGCGCTCTGGCACGAGCGGGACATTTCGCATTCCTCGGTCGAGCGCATGATCGGCCCGGACGCGACGGTAACGCTCGATTTCGCGCTGGCGCGCATGACCAGCGTGATCGACAAGCTGCTCGTCTACCCTGAGAACATGATGAAGAACATGAACAAGTTCCGTGGGCTTGTTCACTCGCAGCGGGTACTGCTTGCCCTTACGCAAGCCGGGATCTCCCGCGAGGACGCCTATCGCCTCGTGCAGCGCAACGCGATGCGGGTCTGGGAAGAAGGCAAGGATTTTCTCGAGGAGCTGCTGGCGGACCAGGAAGTCCGTGCCGCACTTTCCGAAGAGGACCTGCGCGAAAAGTTCGACCTCGGCTATCACACCAAACACGTGGACACGATCTTCCGCCGGGTCTTCGGCGAGGCTTGATCTTGACCCTCTGCGAACACAGATAGGCGCCATGAAGGCATCCGAAGCAGATATATTGATCGTCCCCGGCTACACCAATTCCGGACCGCATCACTGGCAGACCCGTTGGGAGCAGAAGCTGACGACGGCCCGCCGGGTCGAGCAGGAGGAATGGTCGAAGCCAGTGCGCGAGGACTGGGTCACACGTGTCGCCGAAGAGGTGAACCGTGCGACGCGGCCCGTCGTCATCGTCGCCCATTCGCTCGGCATCCCGACCGTCATTCATGCCGTTCCGCTGTTCACGAAACCGGTGGCCGGCGCCTTTTTCGTGGCTCCGCCGGAAGTGGACAATCCGTCCATCCGGCCCAAGCACCTGCAGACCTTCGGCCCCTACCCGCGCGATCCGCTTCCCTTCCCGTCACTGACGGTCGCAAGCCGCAACGATCCCTTCGGCTCCTACGAACATGCGGACGACATCGCTTCCGCCTGGGGTTCGATGCTGGTCGATGCCGGAGAAGCCGGCCACATCAACCAGGATTCCGGCCATGGGCCGTGGCCGGAAGGCACAATGGTTTTTGCCCAGTTCCTCAGTCGCCTCAAGCCCTGAAAATACGACGGAATAGGCGTTGACCCCTAATTTTCGGGTGCGTCAATTCGAACAGCATTTTTAAGCTGGACTTAATTGACACTTGTTAAGGTACGCGCTCGTTTTCTAGCGCGCCAGGCTGTGCCGATGCCGTCAAATGTTCTCTCACGCCTATTGGACTCCGGCCCGGGAGACGAGATCGGCGTTCTTGAGACGGTATTTGAAGCGGCTCCTTTCCCGATTGCCATTATCGATCATGCCGCGGTGCTGCTGTTCGCAAACAGTACGTTCAAACGCGAATGGATCGGCGAAGGCCGCCTGCCGACGACCTTGTCGGCCCTCCTGCATCCCGATGACCAAGCCAGCATACCTCGGGCGATCCAGGGCCTGAACATCGATTCCCCAGCGGAACGTCTGGAACTGTGCATCGTGAGCCCGGCCGGTTCTCAGCGATGGGTGGTGGCGACCGTCACGCCGCTCGGAAAAAATTTCAAAGGCCAGTGCCTGTTTGCGGCCCACCTGACTGACATCACTGACCAAAGGCGGCAGTTCGAAGAACTTGCCGAGCGCGAAAGCCGCTGGGACAACGCGCTGGTCAGCTCCGTCTCAGGCGTCTGGGACCATAATTACGCGACCGGCCGGAAGTATTACTCGCCGGTGTGGCGGCAGATTCGGGGAATGTCGCCGGAGGACCCGCTGGCCGCCAGCACGGAGGAATGGCTGGAGCTTGTCCATCCGGATGACCACGACCGTGTCATCCATGCGATGGAGCGGCAGAATGCCGGCGACCCGGCATATGCCGTCTTCGACTATCGCGAACGCCACAAGCAGGGGCATTGGGTCTGGATCGAATGCCGGGGCGCCTGCGTCGAATGGGACGCCAACGGCAAGGCGACCCGCGTCGTCGGCACCGACACGGACATCACCGCCCGCAAGGCCGCGGAGGAAACAACGGCGCAGATGTCGCGGCGGCTCGACATGGCTCTCGAAATATCCGGCATCGGCGTCTACGAATCCGACTTCGCCACCGGCGAGGTTGAATGGGACGAACGGATGTTCCGGATCTACGGACTGGAAAAGAGCGAGGAAGTGAAGATCGGCGGGCTCTGGGAGAGCTTCCTGCACCCGGACGATGCTGCCCGCGTCCAGGCGAACGTTCTCGACAATATCGAGGAGGGCAAACGCTTTTTCGATGAATACCGCGTGATACTGCGGGACGGCTCCGAACGTGTGATACGCACCCGCACCATGTCCTTCATCGACGGCAACGGTCACCAGAAGATGGTTGGCGCCAACTGGGATGTCACAGCCGATGTGACGCTCCACCGCGAACTGGAACGGGCAAAGACCCTCGCCGAGGCGCGCAACCGCGAACTCGAAGCCGCTCGCAGCAGCATCGAGCACAATGCGATGCACGACTACCTGACCGATCTCCCCAATCGGCGTTATCTCGACGAAATGCTGGATCGTATGGCGGCGGAATGCGCCCGCGACCGGCACGGCATCGCAATCCTGCATATCGACCTCGATCGCTTCAAGCAGATCAACGACACGCTCGGCCACAGTGCCGGCGACACGATGCTGAAGCATGTGGCGAAAGTTCTCAAAGGCACGATCCGCAAGGGAGATTTCGTCGCCCGTATCGGCGGCGACGAGTTCGTCATCCTGTCGAAATTCGAAGGATCGCCGCGCAAGCTCTCGCATCTGGCCGACCGCATCATCAAGGAACTGCGCAAGCCGGTATCCTATGAGGGCCACGACTGCCGTTTCGGCGCCAGCATCGGCATCGCCTGCCATACGGGAGCGGATGTGGATGCGAGACAGCTTCTCCTGAACGCCGATATCGCGCTCTACCGGGCCAAGAACCGCGGCCGCAACCGGCATGAATTTTTCTCTGCCGAGACACAGAACGAGATCATCAGCACCAAGCGCATTTCCGACGAGATCCTTCTTGCTCTCGAGCGCGACGAGTTCATTCCGTATTATCAGCTGCAGTTCGATGCGAAGACGCTGGAGATCGCCGGCGTGGAAACGCTGGCGCGGTGGATGCACCCGGAACGTGGCATGCTGTCTCCCGACAAGTTCCTCGATATGGCCGAGGAACTCGACGTCGTCTCGGTGATCGACGGGACCATCCTCGACAAGGCGCTTGCCGATTTCCGGGACTGGCGCGCGCAAGGCCTTCCGATCCCAAAACTTTCGGTCAACGTTTCCTACCGGCGCCTGCGCGATGCCTCGCTGGCGCGCAAGCTTAGGAAACTCAGGATCGAGCCCGGCACGGTATCCTTCGAGCTGCTCGAATCGATCTTCCTCGACGACTGCGACGAGGATGTCCTGAGGAACCTGGCGCGTATCAGGAAGCTGGGCATCGAGATCGAGATCGACGATTTCGGCACCGGCCACGCCTCGATCATCGGCCTCCTGCGGCTCAATCCGCGTGCGCTGAAGATCGACCGCGAACTGGTTCGTCTCGTCTCGCAGTCGCAAAAGCAACGAAAGATGGTCGGATCGATCATCGAGATCGGCAAATCGCTGAATATCGAGGTTGTCGCGGAAGGCGTCGAGACCACAGAACAGATCCGCATCCTCCGCGATCTTGGCTGCGACATCCTGCAGGGTTATGCGCTCGCAAGGCCGATGCCGCGCAGTAGCATTCCGGATTTCATACTTTCCGGCCGCTGGCGCCTCGGCGAAAGCCCGCAGCCCGACAGCCGCAAGCGGCTCCCCACTGACCGCTGAGAACCCGCTTTGAGGGGCATAAGAAAGGCCGCGCCCGACGGGACGCAGCCTTCATGCCAGGCTTTGAATAAGCTGGTTACTGGTTCTCGATCTGCTCAACCGCCTGAGCCAGGAGCTCCACCATCTTGGTGCGGATATCCTGGTCGGAGATGGAGACGCCGCCGGCATCGAGATCGCCGCGCAGCTTGCGGAATACATCCTCGTCGCCCGCTTCCTCGAAGTCGGCAACCACGACTTCCTTCGCGTAAGCGTCAGCGTCTGTTTTGCCGAGCAGGCCGGCTGCCCAGAGGCCTGCGAGCTTGTTGCGGCGGGCGAGCGCCTTGAACTTCAATTCCTGGTCCAGGGCAAACTTGTTTTCAAAGGCTTTTTCGCGATCGCTGAGGCCACTCATCTCGGGTCTCCCAAAGTGAACTTTATGGGAACCCCATAATCAAAAGAGGAGCGGAGCGCAATCGGCGGGATGTCGATTCCGGCAGAGACGGGAGCGGAATCGTGGCCGGCAATTGACGAATGCGAATTCCGCGTCAGGGCAACCGGCGCCACGCCGACTTTGCCCGCGCACCACTGACCTCGTCTGGCAGCAGGTCCGGCATCGCCAATCACAGATCCCTGCCTGGAATTGCGATACCGGCCGCGTCGAAATCATGACGCAATTTGGTGGCTAAGTCCTGCGGAGCCTCCCTGATTTCCTGTTCATTACCGCCCTTTCAGCCCGGGCGCCCCCAGTTGTTAGAGCAAAACCTTCGAGAACCCGTGTAATCTGAAGCTCACTGATTCCTGGTTGCGCTTCGCAACCCCTCACCCACAAAGGTTTGGAGGCCCGCATTGTGAAACCCGTTCTTTTCCGATAAGGGACCGCTCAACATCATCCATTGCGTCCGCCAGGGGCGCCAACAATGAGACAAGAATCATGAACCGTCGCCGCCGTATCTACGAAGGCAAGGCCAAAATCCTTTATGAAGGCCCCGAGCCCGGCACGCTGATCCAGTTTTTCAAGGACGACGCCACTGCCTTCAACAAGAAGAAACATGACGTCATCGACGGCAAGGGCGTTCTCAATAACCGTATCTCGGAATACCTCTTCACCCATCTGAACAAGATCGGCATCCCGACGCATTTCATCCGCCGGCTGAACATGCGCGAGCAGCTGATCAAGGAAGTGGAGATGATTCCGCTCGAGATCGTGGTGCGCAACGTTGCCGCCGGATCGCTCTCGGCCCGCCTCGGCATCGAGGAAGGCATGGTCCTGCCGCGCTCGATCATCGAGTTCTACTACAAGTCCGACGCGCTCGCCGACCCGATGGTCTCCGAGGAACACATCACCGCTTTCGGCTGGGCAAACCCTGCCGAACTCGACGACATCATGGCGCTCGCCATCCGCGTCAACGACTTCCTGTCGGGGCTCTTCCTCGGCGTCGGCATCCAGCTCGTCGATTTCAAGATCGAATGCGGCCGCCTGTTCGAAGGCGACATGATGCGCATCATTCTCGCCGACGAGATCTCGCCGGACAGCTGCCGCCTCTGGGATATCGAGACCCGCGAAAAGATGGACAAGGACCGTTTCCGGCAGGATCTGGGCGGGCTTGTGGAAGCTTATTCGGAAGTCGCGCGGCGTCTCGGCATCATCAATGAGAACGAACCCGTCCGCGGCACCGGGCCGGTTCTCGTCAAGTAATCTGGGGGTTGGATCTGTGATCAAGGCACGCGTGACGGTCACGCTCAAGAACGGCGTTCTCGATCCGCAGGGCAAGGCCATCGAAGGCGCGCTCGGCAGTCTCGGTTTTTCCGGCGTCGGCCATGTGCGCCAGGGCAAGGTCTTCGACCTTGAACTCGAGGGCACCGACAAGGCGAAGGCCGAGGCGGACCTCAAGGCCATGTGCGAGAAGCTGCTGGCAAACACTGTGATTGAGAACTATACTATCGCTCTCGACTGAAGGTTGCGGAGCGTGTGATGGCCGAAGTCACAAGTGAACTGATGTATGAGCTGATGAGGCGCATGCATGCGGATATTGCTGATTTGAAAGTCGGCCAGCGCGAGATAAAGGCTGAAATGAATGCGATGCGTGGGACAATGGTCTCCATGCATCAGGATATTCATAACATCTACATGACTTTGGAAAGGCACGGACAGCGCCTTGACCGCATCGAAAACCGCCTCGAACTGCGCGAGCTCGCCGAGGCCCAGGCAAGGTTTGAACCGCACCCATGAAATCCGCCGTCGTTCAGCTTCCCGGTCTCAATCGCGATCGCGACATGATCGCCGCCCTCACCAAGATTTCCGGCAAGGCGCCGATCACCATCTGGCAGACCGAGACCGACATTCCGAATGATGTCGACCTCATCGTCATTCCGGGCGGTTTTTCCTATGGCGACTACCTGCGCTGCGGAGCGATTGCAGCCCGCATGCCGGTCATGCAGGCGATCAGGGACAAGGCAGACAAGGGCGTCAAAGTGCTCGGCGTCTGCAACGGTTTCCAGATCCTCGTCGAAGCCGGCATGCTGCCCGGTGCCCTGATGCGCAATTCCTCGCTGAAATTCGTCTGCAAGGAAGTGAAGCTCGAAGTGGTCAATGCCGAAACGGATTTCACCCGGGCCTATGAAAAAGGCCAGGTGCTCCGTTGCCCGGTCGCCCATCACGACGGCAACTATTTCGTCGATGCGGAGACGTTGTCGGGCATGGAAGACCGTGGCGAAATCGTCTTCCGTTACGCGGAAGGCACCAACCCGAACGGCTCCCTGAACGACATCGCCGGCGTCATGAACACGCGCGGCAACGTGCTCGGCATGATGCCGCATCCGGAAAACCTGATCGAAGCCGCCCATGGCGGCAATGACGGGCGCGGGATTTTCGCCTCGGCGCTCGATGTGATCGCCGCGACCGCCTGAGCCTCCATCTTATCCGGATCGATCCCAGAACGATCGAAACCACGTCAGGACGTTTGATGCCGTTCACTTATCGCCTGCTCGCTGCATTTCCTCTCGCCGCCCTTGGCATAGCGCTTTCCGCCTGCCAAACGGAACGTCCGGCAGCGGTGACGGCGGACCGTGCGGCGCTGCCGACGATGGAACGCGTGGCGGTCGCCGCCAATAGCTGCTGGTTCAAGTCGGGCGACACGGCCTTCAAGCCCTATCGGCTGGCACCGGAACTCAACTCCTTCTCCGGCCGGCCGCGCATTCTCGCCGTGCCGCGCAACAGTCCCGAATCGCGCCCGATGCTGGTGGTCCAGGCGGAGGGCAACCCTGCCCGTCTCGACGCGTTCGGTCCGATGATGGGCGGCCCGGAAGGCGAAAGAATCAAGCGCGATGTGCTCCGCTGGGCCCGCGGCGCCAGCGGCTGCTGATATTAACCATTTGAATTTACATCTCTGTAAACAATCTGTTGCAGCTCTGCACCGGCCTGCCCGAATCTTTGCGTTTTTTCGCCACAAGTCATAACGGTCTGTGAACCGGCGCTGGACGGGCGCTACCCGTCATTGTACCACTTTCGTCATCGAGAAGCGGGCGGCCCGTATCGGGATCGCGCCAGCCGCAGAAAATCGCGGCGCGTATGAGGGCGATGGAATGAACAAGGCAATTTTCGGATCCGTGGTCGGTGCAATCCTGGCGGTGTCGACGCTGCCTTCTACGGCCGTTGCGCAGGAGCGGCTGTTCGATGAAGTGCGAATCGGCGTTTCCGGTTCGATCCAGAGCAAGAGCACGTTCGAGAAGGGCGCATTCCCGTCCGCCACAGTCTTCTTCGACCCCTTCGACCAGCGCCATGCCCAGAGCTTCGTGGACCACATGCTGCGTCCGCGCGTCCATGTCGGCGCGATCGTGTCGACGGCGGGCGAAGCGAGCCAGGTCTTTGCCGGCTTCACCTGGACGGCACCGATCACCGACAAGATCTTCGTCGATCTCGGCTTCGGCGGCGCCTTCAACAACGGCAACCTCGACAAGCCGAACGACGGTCCGAAGCTCGGCTGCCATGTGCTTTTCCATGAGTCGCTCGGTCTCGGTTACAACATCACCAACAACTGGCGCGTCCTTGCGACCGTCGAGCACTCTTCGAACGCCGATCTGTGCGATCACAACGACGGCCTCTCCTACGCAGGCATCGCGGTCGGCTACAAGTTCTGATCCAGATCGCGTATTTTCCAACTGAGGCGCCGGTTTTCCGGCGCTTTTTGTTTTCCGGCCGCCACGCCGTACCGCCGCATGGCAGTATTTTCCTGTCGCGCCGCACTGCGACATAGGTTAAAGAGCGCCAAGAGCTTGGCCCTTCAATCCAGAGAAGATCATGACCATCCCGAACAGTATCGCGATCACCCCCGAACTCGTCGCCTCGCACGGCTTGAAGCCCGACGAATATCAGCGGATTCTCGATCTGATCGGCCGCGAGCCGACATTCACGGAGCTCGGTATCTTCTCGGCCATGTGGAACGAGCATTGCTCCTACAAATCCTCGAAGAAGTGGCTGCGAACGCTACCGACCAAGGGACCGCGCGTCATTCAAGGGCCGGGTGAGAATGCCGGCGTCGTCGACATCGACGATGGCGATTGCGTCGTCTTCAAGATGGAGAGCCACAACCACCCGTCCTATATCGAGCCCTACCAGGGCGCGGCGACCGGTGTCGGCGGCATCCTGCGCGACGTCTTCACCATGGGCGCCCGCCCGATCGCGGCCATGAACGCGCTGCGCTTCGGCGCGCCCGATCATCCGAAAACCAAACATCTTGTGTCCGGCGTCGTTGCCGGCGTCGGCGGCTACGGCAATTCCTTCGGCGTCCCGACGGTCGGCGGCGAAGTGGAGTTCGATCCGCGCTACAACGGCAATATCCTGGTCAACGCGTTTGCGGCCGGGCTTGCCAAGTCGAATGCCATCTTCCTGTCGGAAGCCAAGGGCGTCGGTCTGCCGGTCGTCTATCTCGGCGCCAAGACCGGCCGCGACGGTGTCGGCGGAGCCACGATGGCATCGGCCGAATTCGACGAGTCCATCGAGGAGAAACGCCCGACCGTTCAGGTCGGCGACCCCTTCACCGAAAAGTGCCTGCTGGAAGCCTGCCTCGAACTGATGGCGACCGGCGCGGTGATCGCCATCCAAGACATGGGTGCGGCCGGCCTCACCTGCTCGGCCGTCGAAATGGGCGCCAAGGGCGATCTCGGCATCGAACTCGACCTCGACAAGGTGCCGGTGCGCGAGGATCGGATGACGGCTTACGAAATGATGCTTTCGGAGAGCCAGGAGCGCATGCTCATGGTGCTGCAGCCGGAAAAGGAAGACCAGGCCAAGGCGATCTTCGTCAAGTGGGGCCTCGATTTCGCGATCGTCGGCAAGACCACCGACGACCTGCGCTTCCGCGTTCTGCACCAAGGCGAGGAAGTCGCCAACCTGCCGATCAAGGATCTCGGCGACCAGGCCCCGGAATACGATCGGCCGTGGGTCCAGTCGGATGTTCGCCCCCCCCTGCCCGCCTCGCAGGTCGCAGCGCCCGCTGACTATAACCAGGCCCTGTTGAAGCTCATCGGTTCGGCCAACCAGTCCAGCCGCCGCTGGGTCTGGGAGCAGTATGACACGCTGATCCAGGGCAATTCGCTGCAGCGTCCGGGCGGAGATGCCGGCGTCGTGCGCATCGAAAGCCATCCGACCAAGGCGCTCGCCTTCTCGTCCGACGTCACGCCGCGTTATGTCGAGGCCGATCCGTTCGAAGGCGGCAAGCAGGCGGTCGCCGAATGCTGGCGCAATATCGTCGCCACCGGCGCGGAACCGCTCGCCGCGACCGACAACCTCAATTTCGGCAATCCGGAAAAACCGGAAATCATGGGTCAGCTGGTCGGCGCCATCAAGGGCATCGGCGAGGCCTGCAAGGCGCTGGATTTCCCGATCGTTTCCGGCAACGTATCGCTCTACAACGAGACCAACGGCGTCGCGATCCTGCCCACACCGACGATTGCCGGCGTCGGCCTGCTGCCCGACTGGCAGAAGATGGCGAAGATCGGTTCTGCCAACGACGGCGACAAGCTGATCATGATCGGCACGGATGGCAGCCATCTCGGTTCTTCGGTCTATCTGCGCGACATTCTCGACACGATCGACGGCCCGCCGCCGGAAGTCGATTTGAAGGCCGAGCGCCGCAACGGCGATTTCGTCCGCTCGCTCATCCGCAACGGCCAAGTGACGGCCTGCCACGACATTTCCTCGGGCGGCCTTGCGATCACGCTTGCCGAAATGGCGATGGCGTCAGCCAAAGGTATGAAGGTCAGCCTCAAGGAACAGCGCGGTGCAGCCCATGGGCTGCTGTTCGGCGAAGATCAGGCCCGCTATGTGATCGCGGTGCCAGCCGATCTCGCCAATTTCGTGCAAGCGAATGCTGAAGGCGCAGGTGTGCCCTTCCGCACGCTCGGTACCGTCGCCGGCGACAGCTTGGTGATCGACGACCTCATCAGCATTGCGGTCCCGCAGCTTGCGGAAGCCCACGAAAGCTGGTTCCCGGCCTTCATGGCCTGACACTCAGCCGGAACGCACCGGCGCGATAAACCGCGGCCCAGGGATCGCGGTTTATCTGCACGCGTGAACAAAAGTTGAAGCGCGGGGGATTGATGGACTCGGGCTATCCCGATAAGCATTGCGGTTTTCTGAAATAGGAAAGTAAGCGCGCAAAAATGCTTATGCCGATTTTGACCTGGTTGAGGTCATCGGGCCCGACCTGGCACTACAAGCGCATCTGGCTCGATGCACTGATCGTCACCCTTTGCCTGAACGTTCTGGCTTGGATGATTTTTTCGAAGATGGGTATGACCACCCGCGACATCTTCAATGAAGACGGCCCCATCGAAGACATTCAGTCTGCTTCGCTTGCCATCGCCGCCCTTTTTGCCGTCATGGCGGCATTGGGGACGCGGATATTGGCCCGGTTCGTCGCAATCACGACAGCCTGCATCTCCATCATCTTCTTCATGCGAGAGATGCCACTATGCCGCGACAATGTGACAGTTTATTGCGTGTCGAAGACCTGGCTGCCGATTATTATCGGCGCGACCGCTCTCATCCTGCTGATCGCGACGATCGTGTTCGAATATCGCCATAGAGGAGGTCTTCTCCGAGCCATTCACCCGCGCCTCTCCTGGCCGCTGGCCCTGATTGCCGCCGCTCTCGCCTGCAGCCAATTTGCCGAGCATTTCGATATTGTCGTGATGGAGGAGAGCATCGAATCCTACGGTTTCATGATCCTGACCCTGAGCTCCATCTGGCTTTTCCGCTTCTCCCGCACCCAGCATCTTCCACCGCTCAGAACCCGAGCCAAAGCCAGCCTCCACAAAGTGAAACACGTATTCTTGCACCATTGAGGCGGAGCTGTTCGATCCAGCTTTGACCGGAGAGCAGCTTTGAGGCAGTGTATCCTGACAAAAGGTTCTGCGGTCTTGAGTCCCGCGGAGAGATAAAAGGGATGACATCATGGCTATGAGACCCGGTGAAATCGAAGACCTGATCAAGGCCGGCATTCCCGGTGCCAAGGTCACCATCCGGGATCTTGCCGGCGACGGCGACCATTATGCCGCGGAAGTGGTGGCAGAAGCGTTCCGGGGGAAAAGCCGGGTGCAGCAGCACCAGATGGTCTACGAGGCCCTGAAGGGCAATATGGGCGGCGTGCTCCACGCGCTGGCATTGCAGACTTCGGCTCCGGCGGAGTGAGCGATGCCTGACCTGATCAAGGAGATCGTTACCGGCCTGGTCGAGACTGCCCTGAAGGAACTTCTCGGTAAGTCGCATGGTCGGACGCCCGCCAAACGCAAGAAGCGGCAGATCCGCTCGGCCACTACCGGGCGTTTCGCCAGAAAGACTGCACGCACCAAGACCACAGCCAGACGCTCGGCGAAGCCGGCGACGAAACAAGTGAGCCGCCGGCGCACGACGGCAAGTCGCAGCAAGCAGCGCAGCCGCTGACCCCAATGTACCCGGTCCAAGGGTTAAACGGCAGTCATGCGAGGCAATAAGCGCTTTCCGACGGACTATTCCGCTGGAATTCCCGATGCCACGTTGCTATTTAAGGCAGATGACGCAGCGCAGCGGCCCTTGAAACCGCATGTGAAAGGATAGGACATGAGCGGAATTACCGATTTTATCGCCAACGAAGTGAAGACCAATGATGTGGTTCTCTTCATGAAGGGCACCCCGCAGTTCCCGCAGTGTGGTTTCTCCGGCCAGGTCGTGCAGATTCTCGACTATCTCGGCCTGGACTACAAGGGTGTCAACGTGCTCGCCGATGCGGAAATCCGCCAGGGCATCAAGGACTATTCCAACTGGCCGACCATTCCGCAGCTTTACGTCAAGGGCGAATTCATCGGCGGTTGCGATATCGTCCGCGAGATGTTCCAGTCCGGCGAACTGCAGACTCACCTGCAGGAACAGGGCATCAGCGTCCGCGGCGCGGCCTGAGATCTTCCGGGCTTCGGTCCGGGATTTTTATAAGATATTTTCAAGGCGCCGCTCCCAACGGCGCCTTTCACGTTGTTTTTAGGAAGCTGCTGTG
This sequence comes from Neorhizobium sp. T25_13, assembly GCF_002968675.1. Lineage (NCBI taxonomy): Bacteria > Pseudomonadati > Pseudomonadota > Alphaproteobacteria > Hyphomicrobiales > Rhizobiaceae > Neorhizobium > Neorhizobium sp. T25_13. The sequence goes on along the minus strand of NZ_PVBI01000014.1, from coordinate 109,978 downwards.
ACCAATCCTTCACAAACGGCCCCGGACCGCCTGCGCGGCATGGGCCGGGTCGAATTCATCGCGATGATGGCGATGTTGATGGCCATCAATTCGCTCGCCATCGACATCATGCTCCCTGGCCTGCAGGAGATCGGCGCCTCGCTCGGCGTCGTCAACGAGAACCATCGGCAATATGTCGTTTCCGCCTATCTCTTCGGCCTCGGCGCCGCGCAGATCATCTACGGATCGATCTCCGACCGTTTCGGTCGCAGGAACCCGATGCTCTTCGGCCTCGGCCTCTATTTCGTCTGCGCGGTCGGTGCCGTCGTCGCGCCATCGTTCGGAGCGCTGCTGGCCCTTCGCTTCATCCAGGGTGCCGGAGCGGCCGCAACACGGGTGATTTCCATTTCGATCGTGCGCGACGTATATGGTGGTCGCGCCATGGCGGAAGTCATGTCGCTGATCATGATGGTCTTCATGGTTGTGCCGGTCATCGCGCCGGCGACGGGCCAGGTGATCATGCTATTCGGCAACTGGCACCTGATTTTCGTGTTCATGGCAATCGCCGCGCTCGGCATCGGCTTCTGGATGTATTCGCGCCTTCCGGAAACACTCGATCCGGCCGATGTGCGTCCCTTCACCATTTCCTCGATCCTGCACGCCTTCCAGATGGTTCTGACCAATCGCCTCGCCCTCTGCTACACGATTGCCAGCACATTCATCTTCGGCGCCCTGTTCGGCTTCATCAATTCGGCCCAACAGATTTATGTCGGGATCTATGACGTCGGCGTCTGGTTTCCGGTGGTCTTCGCCTGCGTGGCGGTGTTCATGTCTGCCGCATCCTTCCTGAACGCCAAGTTTGTTGGGCGTTTCGGCATGCGGCGCCTTTCGCACGGCTCGCTGTTTGGCTTTATCGGCATCACGCTCGTTTGGATGCTCGTGCAGATCTTCGGGCCTCAACCCATGCCGCTCGTGATCTTCATCGTGTTTTTCGGGCTCGCCATGTTCCAGTTCGGCTGGATCGGCTCGAACTTCAATTCGCTCGCCATGGAGCCGCTTGGCCATGTCGCCGGAACGGCGTCAGCCGTCCTCGGCTTCATGAGCACGGTCGGTGGCGCGCTGATTGGCGTCGCGATCGGCCAGGCCTTCGACGGTACGGCCCTGCCTCTGGTCGCAGGCTTCTTCACCGTCTCGATCATCGGACTGATCTTCGTGCTGATCGGCGAAAAGGGAAAACTCTTCCAGCCGCATAATCCGAAGATCTGAGATACATTCCCCAACGAAAGAGGCCGGAGCAATCCGGCCTCTTTCTTGCTGATGGCCGCTATTTCAGTGGCCAATGATCTCGTTGCGCAGCATCTGCCAGCTTTCCTTGTCGGTCGCGAGCAGCAGCCCGCCGTCGACATGGTGCGGCATGTAGGGGGAACCGTCGAAGCGCGCCACGTAACCGCCCGCCTCCGTGCCGATCAGCGTGCCGGCCAGATGGTCCCAGGGCATCAGCTTGTTGTAGAGCACGAACTGCACGTGGCCGCCGGCAAAGGTGCGGTATTCATGGGCCGAGCAGCGATAATTGGCGAAGAACCGGACCTTGGCGAGATTGCCGAGAATCCGCTCCCGCTCGCCGCCGAAGAAATATCCGGGCGATGCCATGCCGATCATGGCTTCGATCGGCCGGGTTTCGGCGACAGCAAGGCGGATCGCTTCGCCGTCCGGACGCCGCAGGAACGCTCCGGCGCCCCTTTCCGCCATGACCCAGTCATCGCCCATCGGATCGTAGATGATCCCGGCGACCGTCTCGCCCTTCCAGACGACGGAGGCCATGACGCCGAAGGCGGGGATGCCCGAGGCGAAGTTGAAGGTGCCGTCGACAGGATCGACGACGACGGCGAAATCCGCATCGGCGAGCTTGGCGAGCAGCGACGGATCGGCCGCCACCGATTCCTCGCCGACGAAGAGGGCGCCGGGCGCAAAGGCTTCGAGCTCACGGCGGATCATCCGCTCGGCGGCCTCGTCGGCCTCGGTCACCAGGTCGGACGGCTCGCTCTTGGAGCGGACGTCGCCGCTGCCGAGCCGCCGGAAACGCGGCAGGATTTCGGCCTTGGCGGCGAGGCGCAGAAGATCGGCAAGCTTCGTGATGTCGAGCGGAAGGGTCATGACGTGGTCTCTTGGGGGATTGGTGCGGGAAGACTGGGTTCGGGAGGAATTCAGAGACTTTGGGTGGCTTGCAGGCCGGAAAAATCGAAGAGTTTCGGATCGAGCAGGTGCGACGGGTTCACGTGCGCGAGCGCGCGCAGCATCGTATCCTTGCGGCCCGGCATGCGGGCCTCGATATCGGCAAGCATCGCCTTCATGGAATTGCGCTGCAGGCCATCCTGCGAGCCGCAGAGATCACACGGGATGATCGGGAACTGCAAGGCGGCGGCGAATTTGGCCAGATCGTCCTCGGCGCAATAGGCAAGCGGCCTCAGCACCATCACGTCGCCCTCGTCGTTCAAGAGCTTTGCCGGCATGCCCGCGAGCCTGCCGCCATGGAAAAAGTTCATGAAAAAGGTTTCGAGTATGTCTTCCCGGTGATGGCCGAGCACCAGAGCATCGCAGCCCTCTTCGCGGGCGATCCTGTAGAGGTTGCCGCGCCGCAGCCTGGAACAGAGCGAGCAATAGGTGGCGCCTTCCGGGACCTTTTCCTTCACGATCGAATAGGTATCGCGATATTCGATGCGGTGCTTCACGCCGATCGAAGCGAGGTATTCCGGCAATATATGCTTCGGGAAGTTCGGCTGGCCCTGGTCGAGATTGCAGGCAAGGAGTTCCACGGGCAGCAGGCCGCGCCATTGCAGATCGAGCAGTATGGCGAGCAGCGAATAGGAATCCTTGCCGCCGGAGACACCGACCAGCCAGCGTTTCTGGCCGTTCAGCATGCCAAAATCGTCGAAGGCCTGCCGCACCTGCCGGAGCAGGCGCTTGCGCAGCTTGTTGAACGAAACCGAGCTCGGCGCATCCCTAAAGAGCGCCGGCACGAGGCCGCTTTCGACCTCGTCCAGCTCGTCGTCGATCTTGGCCGTCACGCCCATTGGTCTTCCTTTGAAACCGAAAAGCGGGCCATACCCGCTTCCGGTGTTTGTCGTCAGGCGCCGAGAGCGGCTGCCACCGCGTCAAGCGCCTCATTGGCCTTGGCGCCATCGGGGCCACCAGCCTGGGCCATGTCCGGACGGCCGCCCCCGCCCTTGCCGCCAAGCGCCACAGATGCGATTCGGACCAGGTCCACGGCGCTGAAGCGCTCGACCAGATCCGGCGTGACCGCGACCACGGCGCTTGCCTTGCCGTCTTCCGAAACGCCGATCAGCGTGACGACGCCGGAGCCGAGGCTCGCCTTGCCTTCATCCGCCAGGCCCTTGAGGTCCTTTGCATCGATGCCGTTGAGCGCCTTGCCCATGAACTTGATGCCGCCGATCTCCTTGAAATCGCCGGCCGAACCGCCCTGCCCGCCGCCCATGGCAAGCCGGCGCTTGGCATCCGCCAGTTCCTTCTCGAGCTTGCGGCGCTCGTCGATCAGCGCTTCGACGCGCGACACCAACTCCGCCGGCTGCACCTTCAAGGCGCCGGCGAGCGTCTTCACGCGCTCATCCTGCTCAGCGAGATAGGCCCGCGCCGCCTCGCCCGTCACGGCTTCGACACGGCGAACGCCGGCGCCGACGGCACTTTCGCCGAGAACGCGGACAAGGCCGATATCGCCGGTCGCGTTGACATGCGTGCCACCGCAGAGCTCGACTGAATAGGGCTTGCCGGCCTTCGGACCTTCGATCGCCTTTCCCATCGCAACGACGCGAACTTCTTCGCCGTATTTTTCGCCGAACAGCGCCATGGCGCCTTCGGCGATCGCGTCGTCGACGCTCATCAGTCGGGTCGTGACCGGTGCATTCTGCAGGATGATGGCGTTTGCCATGTCCTCGACCTTCTGCAGTTCCTCCGCCGACATCGGCTTCGGATGCGAGACGTCGAAACGCAGCCGCTCGGGCGCTACCAGCGAACCCTTCTGGGCCACGTGGGTGCCGAGCACTTCACGAAGCGCCTCATGCAGCAGATGGGTGGCCGAATGGTTGGAACGCAGGCGCGAGCGACGGACGTGATCGACTGTCAGCGCCACCGCATCACCGACCTTCAACGTGCCTTCAGCGACGGTCGCGACGTGGACGAACAAGCCTTCGCCCTTCTTCTGGGTATCCGAGACATTCAGCTTGGCATTGTCGGTCGAGATTACGCCGGTATCGCCCATCTGGCCGCCGGATTCGCCGTAGAACGGCGTCTGGTTGACGACGATCTGGATCTGTTCGCCGGCGGAGGCGCTGTCGACAGCCTTGCCGTCGCGAACGATCGCCTGCACCACGCCTTCAGCGGTTTCCGTGTCATATCCGAGGAATTCGGTCGCGCCGTGCTTTTCCTTGAGTTCAAACCAGATCGTTTCCGTCGCCTTGTCGCCGGAACCGGTCCAATGCGAGCGGGCTTCCGCCTTCTGGCGCTGCATGGCGTCGGTGAAACCGGAAATATCGACGCCGATTTCGCGGGCGCGCAAAGCGTCCTGCGTCAGATCGAGCGGGAAACCGTAGGTGTCGTAGAGCTTGAAGGCGGTCTCGCCATCGAGCATGTCGCCCTTGTGAAGCGTGTTCGTCGCATCCGACAGCAGCGAAAGGCCGCGCTCCAGCGTCTTGCGAAAACGGTTTTCCTCGAGCTTCAGCGTTTCCGAAATCAGCGATTCCGCACGCACCAATTCCGGATAGGCGCGGCCCATCTGCTGGATGAGCGCCGGCAGCAGTTTCCAGAGCAGCGGATCGCGGGCGCCGAGAAGCTGCGCATGACGCATGGCGCGGCGCATGATGCGGCGAAGCACATAACCGCGGCCTTCGTTCGAGGGCAGGACGCCGTCGGCAATCAGGAACGCGGAGGAGCGCAGGTGGTCGGCGATGACGCGGTGGCTGCCGCGATGCTCGCGTTCCGCCTTGATGCCGGTCGCCTCTTCCGAGGCAGAGATCAGGGCGCGGAACAGGTCGATATCGTAATTGTCGTGCTGCCCCTGCAGGACGGCTGCAACACGCTCCAGGCCCATGCCGGTGTCGATCGACGGGCGCGGCAGGTCGATCCGTTCTTCCTTCGTCACCTGCTCGTACTGCATGAAGACGAGGTTCCAGATCTCGATGAACCGGTCGCCGTCCTCTTCCGGCGAACCGGGCGGGCCGCCCCAGATATGGTCGCCGTGGTCATAGAAGATTTCCGAGCACGGGCCGCAGGGACCGGTATCGCCCATCGCCCAGAAATTGTCGCTGGTCGGAATGCGGATGATCCTGTCGTCCGAAAGACCGGCGATCTTCTTCCAGAGGTCGAAAGCCTCGTCATCGGTGTGGTAGACGGTGACCAGGAGGCGCTTGGCGTCGAGGCCGAATTCCTTGGTGATCAGGTTCCAGGCAAGCTCGATCGCATTCGCCTTGAAATAGTCGCCGAAGGAGAAATTGCCGAGCATTTCGAAGAAGGTGTGGTGACGAGCGGTATAACCGACATTGTCGAGGTCGTTATGCTTGCCACCGGCGCGAACGCATTTCTGTGCCGTCGTCGCGGTCGTATAGGGGCGTTTTTCAAGACCGGTGAACACGTTCTTGAACTGAACCATGCCGGCATTGGTGAACATCAGCGTCGGATCGTTGCGCGGCACCAGCGGACTGGAGGAGACGACCTCGTGTCCGTTCTTTCGGAAATAGTCGAGGAAGGTCGACCGGATTTCATTCACGCCGCTCATGCTACGCCCTTTTTACCGCCGGATGCGGTCCTATTATTCGAAAACCAAAGGCTTGTATCGCCCACACCCCCAACTGTCCAGCCGCCCCGCCGCCTAACCGAACGAGAAACCGGCCGCACATCTTTCCATGCGCGGCCGGTTCAAAAGCAATCAGCCGGAGAAAACTCCGAGTGCGGCGGGAGGGCTTACATATCTGCAGCCGCGTCGCCGTCGTCAGCGTCCGGGCCGCCATTCTGCAGGAAACGGTCGGCGATGAGGCCGGCATTCTGGCGGAGCGACGTCTCGATCTCGCGGGCGAGTTCGGGATTGTCACGCAGGAAGGTCTTGGCGTTCTCGCGGCCCTGGCCGAGGCGCTGGCTGTTATAGGAGAACCAGGCACCTGACTTCTCGACGATGCCGGCCTTGACGCCGAGATCCACCAGTTCGCCGGTCTTGGAAACGCCTTCGCCATACATGATGTCGAATTCGACCTGCTTGAAGGGAGGCGCCATCTTGTTCTTGACGACCTTGACGCGGGTCTGGTTGCCGACCACTTCCTCGCGTTCCTTGACCTGGCCGATACGGCGGATGTCGAGGCGAACAGAGGCGTAGAATTTCAAGGCGTTGCCACCGGTGGTGGTTTCGGGGGAACCGAACATCACACCGATCTTCATGCGGATCTGGTTGATGAAGATCACCATCGTATTCGACTTGGAAATCGAAGCGGTGAGCTTGCGCAGCGCCTGGCTCATCAGGCGTGCCTGAAGGCCCGGCAGGCTGTCGCCCATTTCGCCCTCGATTTCGGCGCGCGGCGTCAATGCCGCAACCGAATCGATAACGAGCACATCGACGGCACCGGAACGGACCAGCGTGTCGGTGATTTCAAGCGCCTGCTCGCCGGTATCCGGCTGCGAGATCAGAAGGTTCTGGAGATCGACGCCAAGCTTGCGGGCATAGACCGGGTCGAGCGCATGTTCGGCATCGACGAAGGCGCAGATGCCGCCCTTCTTCTGGGCTTCGGCGATCGTCTGCAATGCAAGCGTCGTCTTGCCGGAGCTTTCCGGGCCGTAGATTTCAACGATGCGGCCCTTCGGCAGGCCGCCAATGCCGAGCGCGATATCGAGGCTGAGAGAGCCGGTGGAAACCGTCTCGATTTCGACAATGCTCTCGTTTGCACCGAGCTTCATGATCGATCCCTTACCGAAGGACCGTTCGATCTGCGACAATGCCGCTTCCAGCGCCTTACTCTTGTCCACGCCTTTATCCTCTACGAGCCGCAAACTATTCTGTGCCATCTGGTCCCACCTTTAGGTTATTGCCGCCGCGCACGCAATGAAGCAGCCGATAAAGGTGATGTACCTATTTTGTTCTCATTTGACAAGGGTCGCTCAAGCGATTGAGTCAAAATAGATATTTCGATTTCGTTCTCAGGATGTTCACGCCCGCCTGGGTGTGGAAAATTCCCGTTTGAAATCAAAGCTGCGCCGCAATTTGACGAGGAAATCGCGGCGCTTGAAATTTATGAGAGACAATCCGATTCTCACTCCGAATCGAGCATTTCCCGGACCGCCACGGCAAGCTGCTTCAGCGAGAAGGGCTTCGGCAGGAAGCCGAACTTGGCGTCGGCCGGCAGGTTGCGGGCAAACGCATCCTCGGCATAGCCCGAAACGAAGATGAACTTCATGTCCGGATAGATCTTGCGCAGCTCGGTCAAAAGCGTCGGCCCATCCATTTCCGGCATGACGACGTCGGAGACGACGATATCCACCTTGCCCTGCAGCTCTTCCATGATGTCGAGCGCTTCGGTGCCGGAACCCGCCTCGTGCACGGTGTAGCCACGGGTTTCCAGCATGCGCTTGCCGCCGCGGCGGACGGCCTCCTCGTCCTCGACGAGCAGGACCACCGCCGACTTTCCCGTGAGGTCGAGGTCGTCGGAAGCAGGCGTCGACACGACAGGCGCGATAGCGGCCGGCTGCGCCTGCGTACCGGTTGCGGTAACGTCCTGGACGATGACAGGCGTTTCGGGAATGTGGCGTGGCAGGAACATGCGGAAACTCGTGCCGCGTCCGACTTCCGATTCGGGATAGATATAGCCGCCGGACTGTTTGACGATGCCGTAGACCATCGAGAGGCCGAGGCCGGTGCCCTTGCCCACTTCCTTGGTGGTGAAGAACGGTTCGAAGATCTTGTCCATGATTTCGGGCGAAATGCCCGTGCCGGTGTCGGAAACCTCGACCATCACGAAATCCTCGGCCGGCAGATCCGCCTGGTTGAAACCGCCGGCATCCTCGGCGGATACATTGCGGGTCTTGATCAGGATCGTGCCGCCCTGGGGCATGGCATCGCGCGCGTTGACGCAGAGGTTGATCAGCACCTGCTCGAATTGCGACAGGTCGGTGCGCACCGGCCAGAGATCGCGGCCGTAGTCCACTTCGAGCTTCACATTGGTGCCGGAGATCAGCCGGTCGACCAGCATGCGCAGGTCGCCGACGACATCGGTGAGGTTCAGCACCGCCGGACGCATGGTCTGCTTGCGCGAGAAAGCGAGCAGCTGGCGCACCAGCACGGCGGCGCGGTTGGCGTTGCGCTTGATCTCCATCAGGTCGGCAAAGCTCGCGTCGGAGGGGCGCGCCTGCAGCAGGAGGTGATCGGAGGACAGAAGGATCGCGGTCAGGACGTTGTTGAAGTCGTGGGCGATGCCGCCCGCCAGCGTGCCGACCGCATTGAGCTTCTGGGTCTGGGCCATCTGGGTTTCGAGCGCCTTCTGCTCGGTCGTCTCGACGGCGTAGACGATCGCGGCTTCTTCCGGCGCCTCGTCGCTCTCGTCGATCACGGCGTTCACATAGAAGCGCACATAGCGGTTCTCGTCACCGGGGTGGCGCGAATCAATCGGGGCGATATCGCCCTGCCCGTCCTTGGCAGCGGCAATCGCCTGCATCAGATGCTGGCGTGAATTGTCGTGAACGATGCGGTCGAGTTCGATACCGGCATCCACGTCGTCGCGGGAAACGACGCCGGCAAACAGTTTGAGGAACGGCGCATTGATGCGCAGGATCCTGCCCTCGCCATCGACGGAGGCGATCGCCATCGGCGTGTTGTTGAAGAAGCGCGTGAAGCGCATGGCGGAAGCCGACTGGTCGCCCTCGCCGCCCTTTGGCCGTGCCAGCACGATGGTCCGGCTCTCGCCCGGCGCACCATCGCGGGTGGCGCTGACATTGTGCACCAGGCGCACGGGCAGGCTCTGGCCGTTGGCGCGGCGAAGGTCGAGATCGAGCGTCTCAGTGCGTTTCAGCCCGGGTGCGGCCTGCACCGACTGGATCAGCGCCATGCCCTCGCCTGCCACCAGATCGGCGATTGTCACCGAGCGCGGCACGAACTTGGTCAGGTCGATGCCGAGCCACTCGGCAAGCGTGGCGTTCAAATAGAAGATTTCACCCTTCTTGCCGGCGGAGAAGAACCCGGCGGGCGCATGGTCGAGATAGTCGATGGCGTTCTGCAGTTCGCGGAAGAACCGTTCCTGGTCGTCTCGTTCCGAGGTGATGTCGGTGATCTGCCAGATGTCGAGCTGGCCCTTGCGGCTGTCGGCGGGCGTCAGCAGCCGTGCCTTGAGACGGTACCAGTGTGCACCGGAACCGTTGCCGGTCGTCCGTCCGATCGGCTGGAGAAGCCGGAACTCCTCATGGCCTTCCCGGCCTTCGCGCAGAGCCGTCGTCAACCTGTAAAGCGCCTCGGTCGATTCGCGGGTCTTAGACAAAAGCGCTTCGAGCGACTGCACGTTGCTCGCCTTGGTCGCGCCGGTCATCCGGCCATAGGCGGCATTGGCGTAGAGAATACGGCCCTTGGCGTCGGTGATCAGAATTCCGTCGGGATGATTGGCGAGGAAACCGCGGGCCAGCTCGTCAGAACGCGACTGCGGCATGACCTCGACGAGGCCGATGATCGACGACACCAGGAAGAAGATGCCGACCATGGCGAGAATGCCGAGCAGGCCGAGCACCAGTTCGTTGTCGAGCGCATGCTGAAACAGCACGAATCCGGCGGCCACGCCACAGAGAACGAGCGCCAGGAGGACGATACGGATGATGGTGCCGCCACGCGTCCCTTTTTCCACCAGGGGCGCCTCGTAGTTGCCGCTCTGCTGCAACTTCGTCATCAATTCCTCGCATTTCGACCGGCGCTGCGGCCATGAACATTCAGGGATCGGGAATCCCGCGATTCCTTATTAGCAAGTTGCAGGTTAAGCAAAAAGCTCTGCTTCGCCACAAAACCCGGGACAGTTTGGCGGAGTGACCTATCTTTGCTTTTCTACGCTGTTTTTCAGCGCGGGACAGTGACAGTTAGCAGCTTGCTTCGGTAGGAAAAAAGTCGTTTTTTACCGCGGCGTTCATATGAGGAGTGGCAAGAGATGTTCGAAGAGCTGATGGGCGCCTATGGAGGCCGCCTGGTAATCGCAGTCGTCGGCGTCGGCATTGGGCTTCTCGTCCTGATCGGCGTGCTCTGGCTCATCCGCAGCCGTTCCGGCCCTTCGCCCTTCGTGCGCGGCGGCAAGAACCGCCAGCCGCGGCTTCAGGTCCTGGATGCGGCGGCCGTCGATGCAAGGCGTCGCCTGGTTCTGATCCGCCGCGACGGGGTCGAACACCTGATCATGATCGGCGGACCGACCGATATCGTCATCGAAAGCGGAATATCGACGGCCGCACATGCCATGCCGGCGACAGCGGCCAGCCGGTTCCAGCCGATGGACATGACGGTTCCCGCTCAGGCCGCAGCCGCCATGGAAGCCCGACCGGCTGCCGTTGCCGAACCACGCCCTGCCCCGATCCCACGCCCCGCGGCTCCGGAACCGCGCGTCGAGCCGGCCCGGGAAAGCGTCGTGCCGCCGCGAGAGACGCCGCGCGCCGCTCCGCCGGCGGCTCCCGCTAGCGGACCCATACCGATGAGCGGCACACTGGCGCCGCGGCCTGCATCGCCTGCCCAGGCCAACAACGCAGCAGCTGCCGAGCCGGCCGCCGCCCCCCGGATCGAACCGCCGGCACGTCAAGCCCCGGAGGTAAAATCCGAACAGTTGCGGCCGATCGCGGCACTGGCAGCCGCTGCTGCACCTCCGCTGCCGCCTGCCCCAGCCCCTGCCCAGGTTCCGGCTTTCGACGACGCAGCCGACGTGCTCGACGCCGCCCGCGGGCGGGTCTTCCAGGAAGCACCCGAGTCGCGCGCCGTGCCGGTCAGCGCCGCGATCGTGCCGCCTGCCCTGCAATCGGCCGCCGACAAGCCGAAACAGCTCGGCAGCGATTTTGAGCGGATTCTCGAAGAGGAAATGGCCAACAACCTTGCGGCCCGCGAAACTGCCGTCATCCCTCAGCCGAATCGCCAGATACAGCCAAGGAACCCCGGCGTCCCGCCGGTCACCGGTGCCACGCCGGAACCGAGCCTGCAGTCGGAAGTCGCCCGCATCTTCGGCGAGATGTCCGTCACCCGCGACAAGTGAGCTGGCACCCGCGACAAGTGAGCCGGCGCTAGGATTGAATTTTCTGCCAAGAAAAAAGGCACGGAAAACCGTGCCTTGAATTCGTTTTCGACTGATCGGGCGGATTATTCGTCCCGATAGACCTTTTCGCGGCGCTCGTGGCGTTCCTGTGCCTCGATCGACAGCGTGGCGATCGGACGAGCGTCGAGACGCTTGAGACCGATCGGTTCGCCCGTTTCCTCGCAGTAACCGTAGGTGCCATCTTCGATGCGCTGCAAGGCGGCATCGATTTTGGAAATCAGCTTGCGCTGGCGGTCACGGGCTCGAAGCTCGATAGCTCTGTCGGTTTCGGAGGAAGCCCGGTCGGCGAGATCCGGGTGGTTGGCGCTCTCTTCTGCCAGGTGACCCAGCGTTTCGCGCGCTTCTCTCAGGATATCGTTTTTCCAGGCGATAAGCTTTGCCCGGAAATACGCCTTCTGATTTGCATTCATGAACTCATCGTTTTCAGAGAGCACATAATTGCTAAGATCGATCTTCTCACTCAACGCGATTCTCCTGAAGAACATCTCATGCGGCGCTCTATATCCTATCCTCCCATCCGGATTCAAGCCTCGCGCTCAGTATTAAGGCATTTTTAAAACTGTCATAAAAATCCGCTAAACGGCTATTTTTTAAGCTTTTATTCTGAACGTCCGAAACTCTTCTCCACAGGAGGCTTTGCCGGGCCAGCCTAATTCAGAACATCTGCGGCAGTTGACGAGTCTCGTGCCGAAAGGCTACCCATCGCTTCCATCCTCTCACTAGCGGTGCCGGGCATGACGACGATCACTCCTCCTCCTTCCCGCATCTACCTGCTGCGCCATGCCAAATCCGGCTGGGCGGAGCCGGGACAGCATGACTTCGATCGCCCTCTCGACAATCAGGGTTTCGCACAGGCCGAGATCGTTGCCGACAAGGCCGCCGATCGCAACTACAGGCCTGATATCCTTCTCAGTTCCACCGCCACGCGATGCCGCCAGACCGCCGAAGCGATCCGCCGCGCGATCAGCGAGGAGATCGAGCCTGTCTTCATCGACGAACTCTACAACGGCTCGCTCGGCACCTACCTTGCGATTCTTGGCGGCCAGCGGGACAGCAACTCGGTCATGCTCGTCGGCCACAACCCGACCATGGAAGAAGTGCTGGAAGGGCTGATCGGCGCCGACCAGATGGTGGCGGCCATCCCCGGCGGCTATCCTCCTGCCGGCCTCGCCGTGCTCGACTATCGCGGCTTTGTCGCCGGCTCGGATGGAGCCTGGACACTGACCGACTTCCTGACGGCCTGAACTGGACCCAGGCGACGGCTTTGCGGCCTCGCTCCGGCTTCCTATATAGGCGTAAACTCTGGACCCGGAACGACGCCTTGCCGCCTTCGCTTACCAGCTTCTCGGATGACGCGCGCATCGCGCTCGACAATCTCGCCGACCGTGCCTCGGGCCTCGTGCATCCGACCATCAGGCTCGGCGTGACCGGCCTGTCGCGGGCCGGCAAGACCGTGTTCATCTCGTCCCTCGTCCACAATCTCCTGAACGGCGGCAGGTTGCCGCTCTTCGAGGCGTTCCGGTCCGGCCGGATCTCCGCCGTGCGGCTCGAGCCGCAGCCGGACGACGCCATCCCGCGCTTCCAGTACGAAGATCACATCCAGGCCCTGGTGCGCGACCGCATCTGGCCGGATTCGACCCGCGCTATCTCGGAACTGCGCATCACCCTCGACTACCAGAGCGCCAGCGGCTGGGGCCGGATGTTTTCGCGCGGTCGGCTGTCGATCGACATCGTCGACTATCCGGGCGAATGGCTGCTCGACCTGCCGCTGCTGGCGCAGGATTTTCGCACTTTCAGCGACAATACCGTAACCCTTGCCGGGACCGGCATCCGCGAGGAATTGTCGCGGGAATGGCTCGCCCTCGCAAACGGCATAGATGCGGACGCTCCGGCTGACGAAATGACCGCGAGGCGGTTGTCGGAAGCCTTTGCGGGCTACCTCAAGGCCTGCAAGGCGGACGAACGGTCGCTTTCGACCCTGCCGCCCGGCCGTTTCCTGATGCCCGGCGATCTCGAAGGCTCGCCGGCGCTGACTTTTGCGCCGCTGCCGAACATGTCCGAGACCAAAGCGCCGAAAGGCTCGCTGCGGGCGATGATGGAGCGCCGCTACGAGGCCTACAAGAACGTCGTGGTCAAGCCGTTCTTCCGTGAGCATTTCGCGCGGCTCGACCGCCAGATCGTGCTGATCGACGCGCTGCAGGCGATCAATCGCGGACCCGAAGCGGTGCAGGATCTCGAACGGGCGCTGACCGACGTGCTCGCCTGTTTCCGTCCCGGCCATAACAGCTTCTTCTCCTCCCTGATCGGCCGCCGGATCGACAAGGTGCTGGTCGCGGCCACCAAGGCGGATCACCTGCACCACGAAAGCCACGACCGCCTGGAACGGCTCACCGGCCGGCTGGTCGATCGCGCCGTGCAGCGGATCGGCATGGCCGGCGCCGGCATCGAGGTGATGGCGATCGCATCGGTGCGCGCCACCCGCGAGGCGACCGTCAAGGAAGACAATCATCTCCTGCCGGTCATCGTCGGCACGCCGATTGCGGGCGAGATGATCAATGGCGAACGTTTTGACGGAAACAAGAAGACTGCGATATTTCCCGGCGACTTGCCGGAAAATCCTGAAGCATTTTTTCAACAGCTGGATTCCATCCACGCGGAGCTTCCGGAGATCAATGTGGTGCGCTTTCGTCCGCCGGCGCTGGAAGAGGCTAACGGCGGCATGAAGCTCTCCGTGCCACATATCCGGCTCGACCGCGCCATGCAGTTCCTGTTCGGAGACCGCCTCGCATGAGACCGCCCGAATCACCTCAGAACGGCAAGCGCCGCCCCGCATCTTTCTTGGTCGAAGAGGAAAGTGCTGCCCGAAACGAAACCTTGCCTGTCCCTCGCCGCAGCCCGCGCAGCTTCGAGGACGGCGTCGTGGTGACGCCCGACGAACAGGATCCGTTCGCGACGCCGCCCGAACTCGCCGCAGAAGCCATCCCGGTCGCTGAGCCCCAGGCCCGCAAAAAATTCTCGTTCGTCAACCTGGCGGCGGCCGCTTTCGGCACCTTCCTGTCGCTCGCCTTCGGCCTGTGGGCCGATAGCGTCATCCGCGACCTGTTCACCCGTGCCGACTGGTTGGGATATGCGGCGCTTACCGCGCTTGCCATCGGGCTTGTCGCCGTCGCCGTGATCGTCGGCCGCGAAATCTTCGGCATGATGCGGCTTTCCGCCGTCCAGACCCTCAAGGCCCAGGCGGAAGAGGCAGCCCTTTCCCCTCGCCCTGCAGCTGCCCGCACCGTCGTCGCCGCGCTCACCAAGATCCTCAGTCACCGGGCAGAGACCGCCAAGGGCCGCGCCAACCTCGACGCCACCAAAGACGAGATCATCGACGCCCCGCAACTCATCGAACTGGCCGAACGGGAACTCCTGGCGCCGCTCGACCGCAAGGCCCGCGCGCTCATCCTCGGATCGTCCAAACGTGTCTCGATCGTCACCGCCGTCAGCCCGCGCGCCATCGTCGATCTCGCCTATGTGCTTTTCGAAGTGACGCGACTGATTCGCGCCATGGCCGAGCTTTACGGCGGCAGGCCGGGCACGCTTGGGCTCATGAGGCTGATGCGGGACGTCATCGCCCATCTCGCCGTGACCGGTTCGATCGCCGTCGGCGACGGTGTCGCGCAACAGCTTCTGGGACACGGCCTCGCCTCCAAACTGTCCAAGCGTTTGGGCGAAGGCGTGATCAATGGCCTGCTGACCGCGCGAATCGGCATCGCCGCTATGGATCTCTGCCGGCCGCTGCCCTTCCGGGCGGTCAAAAGGCCCGGGATCGGCGATTTCATCTCGGATATCGCGACCGTCGGCGGGCGAAAAGATGAACAATAGGGTGTCCGACCATGGCTCAAACCCGGCCATCGTCACCACTCGTTAACCATTCCCACCTAAATTACGGGACACTTAAAGTTGCTGCTCGTCAGGGGAAAGTTCATGTATTCGCGCTTCTTTTCGCTTCTTGGCGGGTTCGCCATTCTGACTGTCGCGGCCACCTCCGCCGTGGCGCCGCAGGCTGAGGCCGCTCCGCGTGACAAGGCTTTCTTCCAGTCGGTCGCGGGCGTCTGGAAAGGCCCAGGCGAAATCGTCGCCGGCAAGTACAAGGGCACGAAATTCAGCTGCAATTTGACCGGTGCAGCTATCCCGGACAGCGATGTCGGCATCAAGCTCGACGGGACCTGCCGCGTTGGCGTGTTTCAGCAGCCGATGTCGGCAACGATTACCCAGAGCGGCCGAGGTTACACCGGCAAGTTCCTGGACGGCGCCGAGGGCAAGGGGCTCGATATCATTTCCGGTTCGGTCAGCGGCGACAAGGTCGTCATGGGCATCAACCGCAATCAGCTCAACGGCGCGATGGTCGCGAGCCTGCGCGGCGAGAACAAGATGAACATCACCATCTCGATCAAGGTCGAAGACCAGATGGTTCCGGTGATCGGGCTCAGCCTCGACCGCGACATGGATTCGATCGCCGTCGGTTCGATCCAACAATGAGACACCAAGGGGCGCCTTAGGCGCCCTGCCACCAGTCCTGGCTGTCGCGCGCGACCTTGATGCCGGCAGTATCGGCTCCACCAAGCCAGTCGCGCACTTTCCTTCCCTTCACCAGAAGATCCGGGGCGATATCGGCGAGCGGCATCATCACGAAGCCGCGGTCGGTCATGCGCGGATGCGGCACTTCCAGTTTTTCGCTTCTCTGTTCCCGCGTCCCATAGGTCAGGATGTCGATATCGATGGTGCGTGGCCCCCAGCGCTCCAGGCGAACGCGCTTCATGCCGCGCTCGATCGACAGACAGACGTCCAGCAGGTCCTCCGGCTCCAACGAAGTCTCCACCAGAACGCAGCAGTTGAAGAAATCCGCCTGGTCGGTCTTGCCCCAGGGCGGGGTCGAATAGAGTTTCGAGACGGCGAGAACGCGGCAGTCTTCGCGCCCATCGAGCTGCCTGAGCGCATCGGCCATGGACGACGGCGGATCGCCGATATTGCCGCCGAGCCCGAGAGCCGCGACCTCGAACGTCTTTTCAGGCGAAATGCTCAACACGCACCTCCGCATAATCGAGGATGCCGGGGATCGGCACGCTCGGCTTGCGCACGGCGATCTCTGCCCGGCGGATCTGCGGCGACCAGGCGCAGAGCGCCTTGGCGATGTCCTTGGCGAGCGTCTCGATGAGGTTGCGGCGGTGGCCGGTCACCACCTTCTCGACGATTTCGTAGGCGATGCCGTAATGCACCGTGCTCGCGACATCGTCGTTTTCAAGTGCCTCGTCCGCCTCGACGTCCATGATGACGTCGATGAAGAACCGCTGGCCGAGCGTGGCCTCCTGCTCGAAAGCGCCATGCTTGGCGTAGAACGCACAGTTCTTCAGCGTGATCGTGTAGGTCGCCATCAAAGGCCCTCTCTAGCGTTGTAAGCGGAGGCTGCGGCGAGAACCGCGTCGGCCATCGCCAGCGCATCGCGGTTAGCAGCGACATTGTGGACACGGAAGATCGACGCCCCCGCAAGGCGCAGGATCGCCGTGGTCGCGGCGGTGCCGACGTCCCGCTCGCTCGCCTTTTCCCGTCCCGTCAGGGCGCCGATGAACCGCTTGCGCGAGGTGCCGGCGAGCAGCGGAAAATCGAGCCGATGCAGTTCGGCAAAACGCGCCATCAATTCCAGATCGTCGTCCCGGTCCTTGGCAAAGCCGAAGCCGGGATCAAGCACGATCGCCTCGTCGGAAATGCCGGCGCTGCGAGCGATCTCGAGAGACTGCCGCAGGAAAAACTCCTGGTCGGCGATACGATCGGGCCGCTTTTTCTGCTCACGTCCGCGGCCGGTATGCATGATGCAGACCCCGGCAGATGTTTGAGCCGCAACGGTCGCGATCTCCGGCTCACGCTGCAGGCCATGGACGTCGTTGATGATATGGGCACCCGCCGCCATCGCCAGGCGGGCGGTTTCGGCACGATAGGTATCGATCGAGATCAGCGCATCGGTCTCCGCGGCGAGTTTTTCGATCACCGGCAGGACCCGGTCCTGCTCTTCCGCCGCCGTCACCTCGGCGGCGCCGGGCCTGGTCGACTCACCGCCGATATCGAGGATGGCGGCACCGTCGCGGACGCAGGAAATGGCGTGAGCCACCGCAGCATCGATGTTTGCGTAGTTTCCGCCGTCGGAAAAGGAATCGGGCGTGATGTTGATGATCGCCATAATCTGGCCTTGGCGACCGAGTTCAAGGACACGGCCCCGCCCGACACGCCAAGTGCTGTTGCGCTGCGATATCACCGGCCGGCCGTCTTTCGAAGGGTAACGCAAAATTTGATGCCTTTGTGTTGCGCTCAGGCTGGCTATGCCCCAAGGTCCCCATAAGTTCAACGTCGCAGGCCATAGAATGTTCTCCATGCGCAGAGTCCGCCGGTTTTTCGGTGTCTTTCTTCTCCTCTGCGTGATCCCTGAGACGGCCATGGCAGAACCGATCATCAACAAGACCTATTCCTATTTCCGGATCGGCGGCCGCACGGCCGAGGACCTCGACAAGGAACTGGAAAACCGCGGCCCTCTCACCCGCAGCACCGGCCATCGCCATCCCGGCGCCACCGAGATCAAGTTCGGCGGCGACGTCACCTATGTGGAAAAGGGCGGCCGCTGCTCGGTCGGCGGGTCGCGCGTGACACTCCGAACCCACATTATCCTGCCGCGCTGGGGCAATCGCGGCCGTGCCACCGCCGACCTCGGCTTCATCTGGGATACTTTGTCGAAGGACATCAAGCGCCACGAGGAGCGGCATGCGGAAATCGCCCGCAACCACGCGCGCCAGCTCGAACGGGAACTGCTTGGCCTCCCCGCCAACAGAACCTGCGATGCGCTGGAAAGACAGGTGGCGGAGACGACCCGCCGTGTTCTTGAGGCGCATGACCGGGAGCAGCTGCGGTTCGACCAGATCGAGGCGGCCAATTTCGACTCGCGGATGATTCGGCTGCTGCAGTATCGCCTGAAGCGATCCGGCAACTGATCCGCTTTTTGGGGTGAATCAGCCCGACCAACCGCGCCCAGGCTTTTGCCGAGCTTGCGCCATCCCTCGTCAATGATGGGTGATTTATGGTGATAGTCTAAAATACGAATCCCGGATATAACCTAAGACATAGCTTACCTACCAACGCTTCGAAAGACGAAGCAGATGAGGTAGATAGCCGCAGGATCAGCGTACCTTTCCGGTTTTCGAACCGATGTGTCGGACGCGGTTGCTTCAGGTGTTCCTGAGTTTGGTTTCCAGTGTTTAGTTCTCCTGGCGCGTCTTCAAGCCGCAGGTGGTTCCTCCCTCCCCTGCTGGTGATGCGCCCGCCTGGCCTCGCTTGCCGCTTTTGCGGAGCGAGGCTTTTTTTTGCCCGGAAACATCTTTTGCTCTGGAACAGGCATGTCGGCAAAGTGGCGATCAGGCCAAGATCAGGCTTGACGCTCGGGTACGTTGACAACGAGCCCGTCGAGATCCGCTTTGATCTTGATCTGACAGGAGAGGCGCGAGGTCGGCTTCACCTCGAAGGCGAAGTCGAGCATGTCTTCCTCCATGGGAGCCGGCGGGCCGACCTTTTCGGTCCAGGCCTCGTCGACATAGACATGACAGGTGGCGCAGGCGCAGGCGCCGCCGCATTCGGCCTCGATGCCGGGAACGGAATTGCGAACCGCATTCTCCATAACCGTGGAGCCCGGCTCGGCTTCGATATCGAAGCGTGTTCCGTCAAAGGCAACGATGGTCAGTTTCGTCATGATAGGGAAATCCGGGATGTTGAAGGGTCAGGGCACACTATTTAAGGGCGCTGTCTTCCGATAAAACCCCGGCGCAGTCAACATTTTCGGGCGCCGCCGGCTGTTCAATCGGCGCCCTTGCGTACCGATTCGGCGAATCGCTCAGCGGCAGAGCTTGTTGATGAAGTTTTCGGCCTCGACGACGGCGGCAGCGACCGCGGCCCGCAACGAGGCGTCGGAGGCGTTGTCTTCAAGACGCTCGGCAGCGGTCGAAACCTTGAAGGCACCGACAGCGCTGGCCGCACCCTTCAGGCGGTGCGCGGCTGCGACGACATAGGCGCTGTCGGCGCTTGCGATGTCATGCAGTGCGCGGCGTGCCTGGCGCGCGAACATCTGGAGCACTTCGATTTCGAGGGTCTTGTCGCCCATGGTCTGTGTCGCGAGATGAACGAGATCGATCGGACGGGACTGGGAAGGGCTACCGCCCCTCAGCGTTTCTGGAGCTTCGAACGCGATACTGACCGCTGCCATTGCCATGAACCTGTTTTCCCTGTTGCTCTTCTGATAATGTCCCGAATTGTGCGGGCCAATCGGAGCTATCCCGTTAAATTCCGGCACAATCTGGGCCGGTTTCTTCCCATATGGTTAATTTCTGCTAAGCTCCCGGGATTTTAGGAGTTTTGCATCTTCGTATGGTTTAAATTCTGTTAACAACATTCCACGGCATCATTCGAAGGCAGGCGTCTTAATTGTGCAGGGTGGCCGAATGTGCCACTACAATACGCCTAAGGTGGCGAGGAATATCGTCCTTTTGCCCCGGATGGTAGGTTGGTAAGCTTTCATTATCATCCGTTTGAAAGAACGGCCATCCGACTTGAAAATGAATAGGAAACTGGAAATCCGCTTTGTGGGTGGAAAGTTTCCGGCAGGCAGCGTTCCATCTGTCGGTCTGCGGGCGGCAGCGCGTCAGATGGGATTTGCCGGGCGAGTATGTAACGAGGCGTAACCGCATGGCAAAGAACCCTAGCAGCGAGTCGATCGATGAGACGGCGTTCCAGGCGTTGGAAGATGCCCTAAAAATCAACTTCAACGATGATCAGTCGCGCCAAAGATCAGTGCCCCATGCCTCGGAGGCCAGAGTGCCAGATACTAACAAACCGCGTCAGACCCAGTACCAGGACGATGCCGCCGAATCATACAGATCGGCAGCCACCGAGACCGCTGCCAAATCCCCCACGTTCCAGCCCGCCAACGATGCGGGCAAACGCAGTTCGACTGCGATCCTGCGGACGCTGGAAGGCGGCGCGATGCGCTCGTCCATCCGCAATGCGGTGATCGTCTCGATCCTCTGGGCAATCGGCGGCATCGCGCTCGGGCAGATGATCTACGGCAACCAGCTCTGGCAGATCACCTCGGTCGAAGGCGTTCTCGCCGCTCCCGGCATTGTCGCGCTGGCGGTCTGTATCCTCATTCCCATCATGCTGTTCTTCGCCTTCGCGATCATGATGGCGCGCGCCCAGGATCTGAGAACCGCCGCCCGTTCGATGGCCGAAGTGGCACTTCGCCTGTCCGATCCGGAAACCGTCGCCTCCGAGCGTATCATGAGCGTCGGCCAGGCCGTGCGTCGCGAAGTCTCGGCAATGAACGAAGGCATCGAGCGTACCATCGCCCGCGCCGCCGAGCTCGAGACGCTCGTGCATTCGGAAGTGAATGCGCTGGAGCGGAGCTTCACCGACAACGAACTGCGCGTTCGCGGCCTCGTCCACGAACTCGGCGCCGAACGCGACGCGATCGTCAACCATGCCGAGCGCATCCGTTCGTCGATCGTCGGGGCCCATGATCAGCTCAAGGAAGAGCTGTCGCTTGCGACCGAAGAAATCTCCATTCGCCTGGCGACTTCAGGCGAAGCCTTTGCCTCGATGATCGAGACGCGCGGCGCGGCGCTGATGGAGAAGTCCAACGCCGCCGGCGAAGCACTCGGCAGCCTGCTGACGACCAAGACCGAAAACCTGCTGCAGACGCTCAATTCCTCAGGCTTCGCACTCGCCCACGAGTTCGACGAGCGCATGGATGCGATCAATACGGTGCTGTCGCAGCGCGGCCAGGCGCTTCTCAACGAATTCCAGACGCGCGCCTCTTCTCTCGACGCCAATACCGAAAAGCTCAACGCGGCGCTTGCGGACCGCACCCGCCAGCTGAACGAGACGCTGCTGGCCCGCACGAAGGAAATCACTGACGGACTTGCCGAAAGCGAACAGACGCTCACCGGTTCGCTCGGCGGCATCCTTGCGGCCCTCAACAGCTCGCTCGAAGAAAAGAGCTCGTCTTTCCGCCAGAACCTGCAAAGCACGGTCGAAGACGTTGTCCTCGACCTCGACATGCGCACCGGCTTCTTCGAAGAGCGCCTGCAGACGACCGTCGGCCTGCTCAGCACCACCTTCGACGACAACATCTCGCAGTTCACCTCCGCCTTCGACCAGCGTGCCGGCACGCTTGACAGCAAGCTGATGGACAGCCTCGCCCGTATCAACGAGACGGTGGCAAGCGGTTCGGATGCGTTCGAAAACATCCTGTCGTCCAGCGTCGAGCGCATCAGTTCCTCGCTGACCGACCAGTCGCTCGCACTCGAGACGACGCTCGGCACCGGCCAGGAAATGCTGGATGCCATGCTCGGAAGCCGCTCGCGCGAACTGTCCGACGCATTGTCGGCCCGCAGCACTGAAATTCAGGATACGCTGGCCTCCCGCGCCACCGAAATCCAGGATGCGCTCGTGACGCACACGGGCGAACTCCAGGACGTCCTCGGATCCAGGACCAGCCAGCTTCGGGATGTACTCGGAACACGCACCAGCGAACTCCAGTCCGTGCTCGTCTCGCGCACCGAGGAACTTCAGGGAGCCCTTGAAGCACGCACCAGCGAGTTCCAGGACGTCATCACCACGCGCACCGGCGCACTCCACGAAGCACTGGAAACACGCACCACCGAGCTCCAGGACGTATTGACGACGCGCACCAGCGAACTCCAGGGCGTACTCGCCTCGGGCACCGGGGAACTGCACGGAGTGCTCGGGACGGGCACCACCGAGCTTCAGGACGCGCTTGCATTGCGCACCGGTGAACTCAAGGACGTGTTTGCATCCGGCACCGGCGAACTTCACGCCGGCTTTGCAGGCGCGCGTCAGGACATCGAATCAACGCTCACGGAGCGCAGCAGCAGCCTTCTCAGCACGCTTTCGGAAAACCAGGCAAAGTTCGAACAGAGCCTGGCCATCCGCTCGGGCGCCATTGTCGCTGCCCTTTCCGGCAGCCACGATCATCTGACCGAAGTGCTGAGCCAGAAAGCCAGTGCGATCGAAACGCTGATGTCCGGCGCACCGGAGCGGCTCGCCGGCATGTTCGACGAAAAGTCGGAGCACATCTCGCGCACGCTCATTGCCAGCGAACAGCGGCTCGGTGACGAGCTGGGTCGGCGCGCTTCGCAAATGCAGACGTCGCTCGATACCAACCGCGAGCGGATTTCCGAAATCCTCGAAGACAAGTCGATGGAACTCGCCACGTCCTTCGCGCTCGGCGAAGATCGCCTCGCCGGCATGCTCGACGAGAAGTCGGATTCCATCACCCGCGCACTTTCGGAAACCGAACAGCGCATGAGCGGAGACCTGGCCCGCCGTAGCTCGGAAATCAACGAGGCGCTGGGCGTCAACCGGGACAGGCTCGCAGAAATCCTCGACGACAAGTCGATGGAAATCGCCACCTCCTTCGCGCTTGGCGAAGACCGCCTCGCCGGCATGCTGGACGAAAAGTCGACGGCAATCGCCAACACCTTCATCGATGCCGATGTCCGCATCGAGCAATCCTTCGCGGCCCGCGCCGAAGCGATCCGCAACGCCTATGCCGATAACCAGCTCAATCTCGACCTGTCGCTCGAAAACCGGACGGCCGAGATCGCCCGCGTTCTCGAAAGCGGCGGCGATCGCCTCGAACAAACCGTCGGCAGCGCAAGCGGCCGCATCGAGACCGCGCTCACAACCGGCGCACAACGTTTCGAAACGGGCATGGCGGACGGACTGGAGCGTGTCGAAGCCGTTCTCGGCTCGACGCAGGAGCGTATCGCCGCAACCATCGGCCTTGGTCACCAGCAGCTGGAAACGACGCTCGGTTCCGGTTACGAGCAGATCCGCGACACCCTGGACGACCGCACGAAGTCGCTCACGACAACGCTCAGCGACGCCCAGAGCCAGATCGGTGACCTGATGCAGGATCAGGTCACCTCCTTCGGAACCTCGATCGCGGCCAGCGCCGGAATGCTGGAAATGTCGCTTGAAACGCAGCAGAACGCGCTGCGCGACGCTATCGACACTGCGGGGCAGTCTCTCGAAGAACGTCTGCGCGACAATGTCGGTACGCTCGCCGTCCGGCTTTCCGATGCCGCGAGCGAAATCGGCCGCTCGGCCGACGCCTTCTCCAACCGCATCCGCCAGACGGTCGGCGGGGTTCAGGGCGCACTCGAAGAAACCGGCAGCCGCATCGAATTGACGTTCGGTGGGCTCGAAGGCCGGATCCGGGGCGAAATCCTCGAGGCGGCCCAGCTCGTCGACGAGGCCGGCGTCAATCTCTCCACCACGCTCACCAACCGCACGGCCGATCTGGAACGTGTCGCCGTCGAGGCTTCGGACCGCATCACCGAGACCATGGATGGCCGCACCGCCCGTATCGAGGAACGCCTCGGCACGATCGACCGCGCGCTGACCATCGGTCTCGACAACGTCACCAAGACCATCGAAAGCAAGGCCGTTGGCCTTGCCTCGACCCTGCGTGAAGCAGTCGGCGCCGCGGCCCAGAGCATGGACAGCGAAGCCACCCGCTCCGCCGAAGTGCTGGCGCGTGCCGGTGCCGAGTTCACCGAGGAACTCACCAACCGCAACGCCGAATTCACCAAGGCGATCGAGGAACGGTCGACCCAGATCGTCGGCCGGATTTCGGAAACCCAGAACCGGCTCGCCGGCCAGGCTGCTACCGTAGCACTTGCCTTCTCGGAAGCCGGCAATGCGATCGTCCACAAGGTCGCGGAGGCCGACAGCCTGGTGAAGCGCCAGGTCACGGCAATCTCCGAGGCGCTGGACGAAGCACAGAAAGCGCTTGACTCGCGCGGCGACGGTATCCGCACCACGCTCGCCGATACGGCAAACCAGCTCGACACCGCCATGGACGCCGTCGACCGGGCACTCGCGGCCCGCGGCGACGCCATCCACTCGGCTCTCGACGCCCGCGCCCGCGACCTGAACTCCATGCTCGCCGGTCGCTCGGCTGAATTGGCACGCCTTCTCGATGAAAAGGCAAAGCCCATGGTCGAGGAATATGCCGCGACCGGCCGAACCGCCATCGAACAGATGACGACCGCTGCCCAACAGGGTGCAGAGATGCTCTCGGCCGCAGCGCAAGAAACATCGGCACGGCTTTCCTCCGCTACGGAAGAATCGACGGCGCGCATTCGCAACGAGAACTCGGCGCTTGTCGACGCGATCGCCGCGCGGACCAACGAGACGCTCGCCGCCATCACGCAGCGGACCGAGAGTGCCGCCGGCACCATGCGTCACGTCGAACAGGGCCTGTCAGCCAGCGTCAACAGCCTTATCGACAAGCTGGCGGAAAGCAATTCGAACATTTCCGCGATGGTCCAGGAGACAGCGAAGGAATTCGGCAGCACCGCCGATGCCGTCGCCCATCACCTTTCGGAAGCCGACCGCAAGCTCGGCGTCACGGCCAACCGGTTCGTTCAGTCGGCTACCAACTCCGCCGATATCGTTTCCGGCTCGACCCGCATGCTCGAAGACAATATCGGCCGCATGTCGGACGTCTTCGGCAATACGCTCGAGCAGGTCAGCAGCCTCGTCGGCCGGTTTGACGACCACTCGAGGGTGCTTGTCGAAGCATCCGAACTCCTCGGTGCGGCACAGTCCAATCTCGTCAGCACGCTGGACGAACGCCAGAATGCACTGCGCAACCTGTCGACCGGCCTGGTCAAGCGTTCCGAGGAAATCGAGACGACGATGCGCAGCCTGACGACCCTGGTCGACGGCGCTTTCGAGCGGGCGGAAGAACGTTCGCTGCAGGTCGGCTCGCGGCTCCGCGAAAGCCTGCATGCCTCGTTTGCCGATATCGGCCGGACGCTCGGGGAAACCCAGCATCGCGCCGAAGTTACCGCCGATGCGATGCGCGAAGCGCTGATCAGCGCCGGCAGCGACGCCAACCACGCCATCGAGACGACGCTGTCCGACGCCGAGAAGCGCACTCGTGACCTTTCCGAGCGGATGCGCGGCAGCATTTCGCAGTCGCTCAGCGACGTCGAACAGCTGCTGTCGGATGCCACCAGCCGCTCCGGCAGCGCCGCCGAACAGCTGCGCGACACGCTCCGGGAATCGGTCGAGGAAGCCATCAACCGCTTCGCCGGCGCGACCGACGAAATCCGCCGCTCGGCGCAGGATATCCGCCGCGAGCTGGATACGACCCGCACCGAACTCAAGCGCGGCGCCTTCGACCTGCCGGAAGAAGCCAAGGAAAGTGCGGCCGCCATGCGGCGTGCCGTCGCCGAGCAGATCAAGGCGCTGCAGGACATCTCGGCGCTGGTCGGTCGCTCGACGCAGAACTTCGAGATTGCCGAGCCTTCGGCACCACGCCAGGCGCCTGCTCCGCAGCCGGCTCCTGCGCGTCCGCAGCCTCAGCCTGCTGCCGCAGCCATCCCGCAGCCACCTGCGCCACGCAACGATCCCTATGCTGGAAACGCCCTGCGCGGCACGCTGCCGCTCGATCGCCAGGCACAGGCGCCCGTCGCCCGCGCGCCGGAGCCACGCGGCACCGACGGCGGCTGGATCAGCGACCTGCTGCGCGGCGCATCTCGCGACGAGGTGGCGGAGACACCGCCGGCACCCCGCCAGCAGCCGCAGCCGGCACCGCGTGCGGCCGAGCCGGCCCCGGCTCCACGCGGCAACGGCGACAACCGCAACCCCCGCCATATGGTGGAATCGCTGAACTCGCTGTCGGTGGATATCGCCCGCGCCATCGATCATGACGCATCGGTCGACCTGTGGCGGCGTTACCAGCGTGGCGAGCGCGACGTGTTTACCCGTCGCCTCTACACGCTGAAGGGCCAGCAGACCTTCGACGAGATCAAGCGCAAGTACGACCGTGAACCGGAATTCCGCACCGCTGTCGACCGCTATATCGCCGATTTCGAAAAGCTGCTCGCCGACGTCGCCCGCACCGACCGCGACAAGACGGTAACCCAGAGCTACCTCACCTCGGATACGGGCAAGGTCTACACGATGCTGGCCCACGCCGCCGGCCGGTTCAACTAAGAACCGGATCGGAACAACTGATACTTAAAAGCCGCCTTTCGGGGCGGCTTTTTTGTTTGGAGACAACGAAGTCCGGATCAGAGATTGATGTCAAGAAGCGGCAAAGGCAGATCGGATTTCCGGTCGCTGGAAAAGAGGACATGCAAGGCTCTCGGCGGCCTATCCCATGACTCGCCTTCGGTCGCCGGCTTGGCCCACTCAGCACCGATAGCGTCGAGAGAACTCACGAACCTTTGGAAAAGATTGGGATTGTGGCGATATAAGAAGACGCCGTTCAGTATAACAATATTGATACTACCGGTTTCGATCCAAGACAGATCGCACATGGCCTCATCGAAACCGTCCCAATTAAGCTGGCTATAGGGCATGGACAAGCCGCGGATGACGGCAGCGAAGAGGTCTTCTTCTTTCGTACATCCATGAAAATCGATTTCGCGGGGTTGGACGCAGTCGCTCGTCGCGCTGATCCGACGAGACAGAGCATCCCCGTCGGCAGTGCACTGGATCACATAGGGTCGGCCCGTGGTATTTAGAACATCCCTGAACCGGACTTTGGCCATTGATGCATCACATCGACTTCAGTGACCAGTCGACGATCTCGGCGCCGACCTTGGCGAAGGCACGATCCAGGGCCTCGATGAAATCGCGGTTCTCGGCGCCCGAGACCGGGGCGGTCGCCTTGAACACGTTCTGAGCACGCACGGTGCCATTGCGGTCGTTGAGGATCTTTGCCGAGATTTCGACGTTGGCGAGACGCGGGCTGCCGGCCGTGACCTCGAAGGCGCGGATATCGGTGACGACCTGATAGTCGATCGCAAGGCCCTGCCCCGGCTTGCCGACGCCGCCGAGGCGGCCGGAATTCTCGAAGGCCTCGACCAGCTTCGACTGGACGAGCGCCGGCAGGCGGTCGCCCCAGCGGGAATCGGCGAGATACTGGATTTCGGAAGCGGAAACGCGCACCACGACCTGTTCGCTGTTCAGCAATTTCAGTGCCGTCGGTTCAGGCACGAGAATCTGCCGGTTGCGGGCAGAGACACCCTGGCCGGACGGGGTGATCGACAGGTCGAACGTGTCGTTGTTGGCCTTGCTGCCGCAACCGCCCAACAGCGCCGCGACAAGCGGCAGCGCAAGCATAACCGGGGCACGGGCCGCGCGTCGCATCAGAACCTCAGAACCGGTCATCAAAATCCACTCTTTCCAACACTGAAAATGCCCCGCCTACCGCCGCGTTCTGCCGTCATATTGCTTCACCGTCTCGCCGCCGAAGATCAGCCGCTGCGGGTTCTGGTCGAAATTGTTGATCGTCTGGTCGAGCGACTGCACCGTGCGGCGCGCGTCGTTGACCAGCGTCTGAATGTCCCTGAGGCCGCCTGCCGAAAAGCGCGACAGATTGTCGGCGATCGGCCCGACCCGCGCATTGATGTTGTCGGCAACGGTGCGGAAGGATTCCAGCGTCTTGCGCGCCTCGGCGAACAGGCCCTGCGAATCGTCGCTCGAAACAAGCCCGTCTACCTTGGCAAGAATGCCGTCGACACGGGTCGAGGCTTCGTTGAGCTTCTTTGCCAGGTCGGTGAAATCGCCGATCGCGCGGTCGATATCGTCCTTGCGGTGCGCGAAATTGTCGACCACGCTGCGGGCAGAGCCGATGGTCTGGCGGGCGTCCTCGGAGGCGGCGGTGATATTGCGGATCGTCGTCGCGACCTGGTCGGTATTGACGGCACCCAGCACGGTATCGGCGCGCTTCAGAAGGACCTGGGCGTCCGCTCCCGCCTTCTCGAAATTGGCGGCGGCGTTCCGGACATTGATCACCAGGTCGTCGAACTTATCCGAGGCCGTGGCGATATTGCGGGTGGCGCGCTCCGTATTGGAGACCACGGCATTGATCTTTTCCGCGTCGATCGCGCTCACCAGCCGTTCGGCGGCTGCAAGCGTGGAGTTCAGCGTTCCGGAGACCCGGTCAATCGTCGTCGAAAGCGTCGAGAGGCTGTTCAGGAACTTGTCGATGCTGTCGGAATTCTGGGCAAGTGCCGAGGTGAAGGTTTCCACGTTGCGGATTGTCTGGGTCAGCGGACCTCGCGCGTCGGCGACGAAGCCTTGAATATCGCTGATCGCCGCGTCGGCCCGGTCGAGGATCTTGTCGGCTGTGGCGAGCAGGTTGGTGACGCTCGACTGCTCGGCGATCAGCACCGCCGGCCGGCCGTTCTCGATCGATTTCTGGAGGATGTTCTCCTCCCCCTTGGCGCCGCCGGAAAGCTCTATATAGGCAGCCCCCGTCAAGCCCTGCACCTCGAGTGCGGCCTGGGTGGACTGATAGA
Source organism: Neorhizobium sp. T25_13 (assembly GCF_002968675.1). NCBI lineage: Bacteria > Pseudomonadati > Pseudomonadota > Alphaproteobacteria > Hyphomicrobiales > Rhizobiaceae > Neorhizobium > Neorhizobium sp. T25_13. Next base: position 81,270 of record NZ_PVBI01000014.1, on the reverse strand, counting down.
CGGGCGCATCGGCCCGCACTTCGGTGAAGGCGATCGAATAACGGGGGTCGTCCGGGTCGATCGTGAGGCTGCGCACCGAACCGACCGGAATGCCGTTGAACCGAACCGGAGAGCCGACGGACAAGCCGTTCGCCGAGCCCGGGATGCGGATCGCCAGGTCGGCCATCGGTCCGCCGCGGCCGGATTGCGCCATCCAGTAAACGAAGCCGAAAGCGGCAGCGATCACCAGCAAGGTGAAGAAACCGACAAGGGCGTAGTTGGCTCTGGTTTCCATAGATTACGTCACTCTTCTACTTCTGCCGCAGGCTGCTTTTCTTGGACCACGACTGACCGCGCCCGCTTGCCGCGGAAATAGGACTTTACCCATGGATCGTCACAGGCAAACATATCCTCAAGCGTACCCTCGACCAAGACCCGTTTCTCGCCAAGCACAGCAATTCTGTCGCAGACCGAGAAGAGGCTGTCGAGATCGTGGGTCACCATGTAGACGGTCAGGCCCAGCGTATCGCGCAGCCTGGCGATCAAAGCATCGAAATCGGCGGCACCGATCGGATCGAGGCCGGAGGTCGGCTCATCGAGGAAAACGAGGTCCGGATCGAGCGCCAGGGCACGGGCAAGTGCAGCGCGCTTGATCATGCCGCCCGACAGTTCGGATGGATATTTGTCGGCGGCGTCAGGGGGCAGGCCGACCATCTCGATCTTCAGATAGGCGAGTTCGTCCATCAGCGACTGCGGCAGATCGAGATATTCGCGCATCGGCAGCTGGATGTTTTCCTTGACCGTCAGGGCCGAGAACAGCGCTCCGTGCTGGAAGAGCACGCCGAGCCGCGTATCGAGCGCCATGCGCTCGTCTTCCGAAACCGTGTCGTAGTCAGCGCCGAGAATGTGGATCGTGCCGGAACGGTGCGGCAGAAGGCTGAGCACGGTGCGCATCAGCACCGATTTTCCGGTGCCGGACGCGCCGACGAAGCCCAGGATCTCGCCGCGATAGATGTCGAGGTTCAGGTGGTCGAGCACCAGCTTCTCGCCGAAGCCGACCGTCAGGTCGCGGACCGACAGCACCACCTGCCGGCCATTCGACTTGTCCTTGATCGCGGTCTGCGGCACCTCTTCCAAACCGTTCTCCATCAGAAATCGATCGCCGAATAGAAAAGGGCGAACATCGCGTCTATGAAGATGACGGCGAAGATCGATTTTACCACCGAGGTGGTGACGTGCTGGCCGAGCGATTCGGCGCTGCCGCCGACCTTCATGCCCTCGACGGCGGCAACGATGCCGATCGCCAGCGCCATGAACGGCGCCTTGATCATGCCCGAAGCGACGGAGGTATGGTCGATCGCCTCATGAAGGCGCGACAGATAGGTATCGAAAGTGATGCCGGAATAGGCAAGAGCAACGACGGCCGCTCCGAACAGGGCCGAAAAGTTGGCGATGATCGTCAACAGCGGCAGCGCCACGGTCAGGGCCACGAGGCGCGGGAAGATCAGCACGCCGACGGGGTTGAGACCGATCACCGTCAATGCGTCGATCTCCTCGCGCATCTTCATCGAACCGATCTCGGCGGTGATGGCGCTGCCCGAACGGCCGGCGATCATGATCGCCGTCAGCAGCACGCCGATCTCGCGAAGCTGCAGGATGCCGACCAGATCGACGACAAAAATCTCGGCCCCGAAATACCGGAGCTGGAAGGCGCCCTGCTGGGCGATGATCGCGCCGATCAGGAAGGACATCAGCACGATGATCGGCACCGCGCGCACGCCCATGCGGTCGATGTGGGTGACGACCGACGCCGGCGATACGCCGGCACCGCGGCCGAATTTCATCTGCGCGCCGCGAACCGCCGAGCCGAGAATATGCATGGCTGCGTAGAAATCGCCGCCGAGCGAAACCATTATTTGGCCAACCGGGGCAAACAGGCGCTCGAACAGGTTTCCCTTAGCTCCGCCGTCCGCAGGCGGCGCAGGAACGTGTTCCGGCAAGACGCCGATCAGTTCCCGGATGGGGCCTTCGCCGCCCACCAGGGCCGCTTCTCCGCCCTGCCCGCCCTTGGCGGTCATCAACCGCCGGATGAGCCAGGCGCCGGCCGTATCGACGCCGGTGATACCGGAAAGATCGATCTCCACCTTGCCCCGGTTTGCGGCATTTTCGAACCGTTCGAACTCCTTGAGCACAGGTGCTATCGTCGGGCCGCGCCATTCGCCGGCCAATACGTATCGTTCACCGCCATCGCCGGGCATATTTTCGGCCTTGATTTCGGCTGGCTGGAACGTCACGTGTTTCTTTCGCGCTTAGGCTTGTCAGAAGTTTCAATACGATGCGGTTGATCGCACTTTCGAGACCGGCAATATAGCTGCGTCATAGGGATTTGCCACAACGGGACGCGTAAAACCATGAGCCGTCACCTCGAAGCCACAATAGAGACGTTTCCAATCTCCGGTTCGTTCACGATCTCCCGCGGCTCCAAGACCGAGGCGGAAGTCATCACCTGCGTCGTCCGTGAAAACGGCGTTTCCGGCCGTGGCGAATGTGTGCCTTACAAGCGTTATGGCGAGAGCCTGGACGGCGTGATGGCGGAGCTCGAAGCGATCTCCGATGCCATCCGCGCCGGTCTGAGCCGTGCAGAACTGCAGAGGCGGATGAAGCCCGGCGCCGCCCGAAACGCCGTCGACTGCGCTCTCTGGGACCTCGAGGCGAAGCTCGGCGGACAGCGCGTTGCGGATATGATCGGCGCCACCAGCCGCAAACCCTTCGTCACCGCCTTCACGCTGTCGCTCGGGGAACCGGCGGCCATGGCGGCCGAAGCTGCAAGGAACGCGCAACGTCCGCTCCTCAAGGTCAAGCTCGGAACCGACAATGACGAGGCGCGGCTGAGGGCCGTTCGCGACGCCGCGCCGGCCGCACGGATCATCGTCGATGCGAACGAAGGATGGACCGAGGAAAACCTCGCCCACCACATGGCGATTGCCGCGGAAACCAATGTGTCGTTGATCGAACAGCCCCTGCCTGCCGGCCGGGATGCGGCGCTTGGCCGTATCCGCCGCCTCGTTTCCGTCTGCGCCGATGAAAGCGTGCACGCCACGCAGGACCTGGAAAGCCTTCGCGACCGGTACGACGCGGTCAACATCAAGCTCGACAAGACCGGCGGATTGACCGAGGCGCTGGCGATGAAGGCGGAAGCACAGCGGCTCGGATTTGCCGTGATGATCGGCTGCATGGTCGGCTCCTCGCTTGCCATGGCGCCGGCCGTGCTGCTTGCCCAGGATGCGGACTATGCGGATCTCGACGGGCCGCTGCTGCTTTCCCGCGACCGGCCGGACGGGCTGCGCTACGAGGGTTCCCTCGTCTATCCGCCGGAAGCGACCCTCTGGGGCTGAATTCTTGCCGCAAGCGCGATGATCGACAGGCCGACCAGCGCCAGAACCGACATCGCCACATAGCTCGTCGGGCCGAACTGGCGGTAAAGTACGCCGGAAAGCACCGTCGCAAGCGCCAGAAAGACGCCGTTGTAGAAGACATAGGCGCCTTGCATCGAGGCTTCCTGGTCTTCGCGCACCGCCTCGACCAGCCGGTGCTGGATGCCGATATGGACGAAGGCGAACGTGAAGGCGTGAGTGGCCTGCAGCGCCAGATATCCCCAGAAATCGAGCGGCATCGGAAAGAGCGTCCAGCGGACCACCGCGACCGCGCATCCGACCCGCATCAGCGTCCAGGGAGAAATCCGTCTGGCGATCCAGCCCGCCGCGAAAAAGACGATGATCTCCGACACGACGGCCGCGCTCCACAGGACGCCGATCGAGCCGCTCGAAAACCCGATCTGCTGCCAGTGGATGGTGCCGAACGTATAGAACATGCCGTGCCCTGCCTGCGCCACCGACGCGCCGATCATCAGCACGTGCAGGTCGAGCCTTCTGAGCGAGCTCGGCTGAGGCATCCTGTCCGGGTCCGGCCTTGCAACCGCCCGGCCGAGCTTCGGAGCTGCGAAGGCAACGGCGACGGTCAGGAGAAAACCGACCACTATCGCCCAAGGAATAGCCTGGAAACCCCAGAAGCCGCGCAGTTCGCCGACGAGGAGCGCCACGGCCACGAAACCGACGGATCCCCAGACGCGCATCGAACCATACTGAAAACCCCAGCGCCGGACCCCGCTGACAGCGATCGATTCGACGATCGGCGCATAGGGCGCGAAGACCGCCGCCTGAACGGCGATGACGATGAGAACCGGCCAGAAATCGCGGGTGAAGAACATGGCGAATGCCGTCAACAACGACAACGCGCCGGACCAGGCGAGCATCAGGGTCCGTTCCGTCATCCGGTCGGCAAGCAGGCCGGCAACCGGGGCGGCAGCCACGCGCAGGAAAAGCTGGGCTGCGAGCACGAGGCCGATTTCGAATTCGGTAAAGGCAAGCCCGTCGAGCCAGACGGGCAGATAGGGCAGAATCACTCCGTTCACCCCGAGCGGCGCCCCATAGGCGATCGCACAGCGCAACTGGAAGAACCGGGGCGCTGTCTGCGCCGTATTTGAGGGAATCACGATTTCACGGGTGGGTTGCTGAAGTTTCAGCTTACCTAACACACACCCTTGTGCCTGCCTATGGCAAGATATAGCCCTCTGGCAGGCCCATCCATCTGTTGCAGGCCGCTCAGGCGGCCCGCATGTCCTCGATGGATTGCGGCGCCGGCAAGGACTTGATTTCCGCCGTGGCGGCCATGTTCTGCCAGGAAATCAATTCCAGCGTGCCGTCGAAATTCTCGGCAATTGCCGTGCAGCTTTCCACCCAGTCGCCGGTATTGACGTAGTGGATGCCGTCGATGTCCTCCATGACGGCATGATGGATATGGCCGCAGATAACGCCATCGACATTGTTGCGGCGGGCTTCGTCGGCTACGACCCGCTGGAACTCGCCGATGAAATTGACCGCGTGCTTGACCTGCAGCTTAGCCCAGGCGGAGAAGGACCAATATGGCATGCCGAGGCGGCGGCGGATGGCAGCGAGCCCGATATTGATGACGATCGCCGCGTCATAGGCCCAGTCGCCGAGATAGGCGAGCAGGCGGGCATTGCGGACCACGACGTCGAATTCGTCGCCATGCAGGACCAGGTATTTCTTGCCGTCGGCCATCTCGTAGATTTCGCGCTCGGCGACTTCGATGCCGCCGAAATGCGTGCCCGGGAAGGAACGCAGGAATTCGTCGTGGTTGCCGGGGATGTAGACGATGCGGGTGCCCTTGCGCGCCTTGCGCAGCAGCTTCTGGACCACGTCGTTGCAGCCCTGCGGCCAGTACCAGTTGCGCTTCAGCCGCCAGCCGTCGACGATGTCGCCGACCAGGAAAATGGTATCCGCTTCATGATAGCGCAGGAAATCCAGGAGGAAGTCCGTTCGGGCTGCCTTGGAGCCCAGATGAACGTCCGAAATGAAGAGCGTTCTGAAATGTCTTGTATCCATCTCACCGGTCACGAAGTCGTCCTTTCGCTGCCGCTTCTGTTGGCTTCAAAACCAGACTCGTGTTTCAGGATGATGACAGGGACCGGGAAAGGTGCGTCCCGCGCCCGAGCGCCCATGTTCCAATTTCCGCGATGACCGCAAATTAGCTGCTGTTGCTTTGGGTCGTTTGATGTAATGAGGGGTCTCTCCTTTCGACCCCTCAAAGACAGAAAAAGCAAGCCAGGAGGAAACATGAACGCGCAGGACAAACCGAAGTCGCCGACCATGCCGGTCAGCGGCGATCTCGACGAGCAGGCGCTGTTCTTCCACCGCTACCCGCGGCCCGGCAAGCTGGAGATCCAGGCGACCAAGCCGCTCGGCAACCAGCGCGACCTGGCGCTTGCCTATTCTCCGGGCGTTGCCGCTCCCTGTCTGGCGATCCGCGACAACCCGGATTTGGCCGCGGACTATACCGCCCGCGCCAACCTCGTCGCCGTCGTCTCTAACGGTTCGGCCGTGCTTGGGCTTGGCAATATCGGCCCGCTGGCTTCAAAGCCCGTCATGGAAGGCAAGGCCGTCCTCTTTAAGAAATTCGCCGGCATCGATGTGTTCGACATCGAGATCGACGCGCCCGGCATCGAGGCGATGGTCTCGACCGTTTCGGCGCTCGAGCCGACCTTCGGCGGCATCAACCTCGAAGACATCAAGTCGCCGGAGTGTTTCGAGGTCGAACGCCGGCTGCGCGAAAAGATGAACATTCCGGTCTTCCACGACGACCAGCACGGCACCGCGATCATCGTCGCCGCCGCAGTCCTGAACGGGCTGGAACTCGCCGGCAAGAACATCGCCGACGTAAAGATCGTGACGTCGGGCGCGGGTGCCGCAGCACTCGCCTGCCTGCATCTCCTCGTTTCGCTCGGCGCGAAGAAAGAGAATATCTGGGTCCACGACATCGAAGGCCTCGTCTATGACGGGCGCAATACGCTGATGGACGAGTGGAAAGAAATCTATACCCAGAAATCGGACAAGCGTGTGCTTGCCGACAGCATCGGCGGCGCAGACGTGTTTCTCGGCCTGTCCGCAGCCGGCGTGCTGAAGCCCGAACTCCTGGCACAGATGGCCGAAAAGCCGCTGATCATGGCGCTTGCCAATCCGACGCCGGAAATCATGCCCGAGCTTGCCCGCGCCGCCCGTCCCGACGCGATGATCTGCACCGGCCGTTCGGACTTCCCGAACCAGGTCAACAACGTGCTGTGCTTCCCCTACATCTTCCGCGGCGCGCTCGATTGCGGCGCCCGGACGATCAACGAAGAAATGAAGATGGCGGCGGTCAAGGCCATCGCGGCGCTTGCGCGCGAGGAAGTCTCCGACGTCGCGGCGCGCGCCTATTCCGGCGAGTCGCCGATTTTTGGCGCAGACTATCTGATCCCCTCGCCCTTCGATCCACGCCTCATCCTGCGCATTGCGCCTGCGGTCGCAAAGGCAGCTGCCGAGACCGGCGTCGCCGCGCGTCCGATCCATGATTTCGAGGCCTATCTCGACCAGCTGAACCGCTTCGTCTGGCGCTCCGGTTTCGTCATGAAGCCGATCTTCAGCGCCGCCAAGGTTTCCGAAAAGAACCGCGTGATTTTCGCCGAGGGCGAGGACGAACGCGTATTGCGCGCCGCCCAGGTTCTGCTCGAGGAGAAGACCGCAACCCCCATCCTGATCGGCCGTCCTTCCGTCATCGAGGCGCGGCTGGCGCGTTTCGGCATCCGTATCCGGCCGAATGTGGATTTCGCGGTGGTCAACCCGGAAGACGATCCGCGCTACCGCGACTATGTCGACGAATATTTCGCACTGGTCGGCCGCGAAGGCATCAATCCGGAAGCGGCGCGCACCATCGTGCGCACCAACAATACGGTGATCGGTGCGCTGGCGGTCAAGCGCGGCGATGCGGACGCGCTGATCTGCGGCGTCGAAGGACGCTACGACAAGCACCTCGGCGACGTGAACCAGATCATCGGCAAGCGGCCGGGCGTCTGCGCCTTCTCGGGCCTCAGCCTGGTCATCTCCCAGCGCGGCGCGATGTTCTTCACCGACACGTTCGTGAATTACAACCCATCCGCGCAGGAGATCGCCGAGATCACCATTCTGGCAGCAGAGGAAATCCGCCGGTTCGGCATCGCCCCGAAGGCGGCGCTGATCTGCCACTCGAATTTCGGCTCGCGCGATTCCGAAAGCGCCCAGAAGATGCGGGCTGCCCTGAAGCTGGTCCGCCAGCGGGCGCCGGAGCTGGAAGTGGACGGCGAAATGCAGGGTGGCTCGGCATTGTCGGAAACGCTGCGCAAGCGGGCCATGCCGGACAGTTCGCTGACCGGCGAAGCCAACCTGCTGGTTTTCCCGAATCTCGATGCGGCAAACATCTCGCTCGGTCTGGTCCGCAACCTCACGGACGCTCTGCATGTCGGGCCCATTCTTCTCGGCGCGGCCCAACCGGCGCATATCCTGTCGTCCTCGGTGACGTCTCGCGGCGTGGTGAACATGGCGGCGCTCGCCGTCGTGGAAGCCTCGCAGCCAAATCTGCAGATTCAATCCTGAGTTGCCGATCTTCTCGTGCTTTAGCGCGGGCCCCGTTCGGGGCTCGAATGGCATGCGGGCTTGATTTCACCGTGCGGTGATCGCGGCTTTATGAGATTATCAACCGGCACGTTCCATGATGCCATCTCCCACTAGGAGAGGATGCCGGAATTGCCGATACCGCTTCGCGGCCTGCTGACCATACCGCTCTTGCTTCTGCCTGCCGCAGCGCTGGCGGGGGACCCTGCCGTTTGTGCAGCCCTTTACCGGAAACTTGGAAACAGCCCGCAGATCATCGGCAACACGTCTGCGGCGCGCAGCTACGCCCAGCAGCTTGGCGAATACAATGCCGATATCCGGGAATTGCGGGTCGACATGCGCCGGGCCGGCTGCGGCAATGGCAGCGTCGTGGTTCTGGGTGGCCCGAATGCCGAGGTCTGCGGCCAGATGCGGGATGCGCTGGAAAGAATGGAACAGAGCCGCGACGCGCTGGCGGCGGAACGGAACAGTTCGCGGCAGATGATCCTGCCCTCGGAAGAGCGGAATGCCATCCTCGCCGCCATTCGCGAACAGCGCTGCATCCCCTCCTTCGAGCCGCTGCCGCCTGTTGTCGACGACCGCCGAAAGGTGCCGGGCATCGAACTTCCGAGAGAAGAGCAACCGTATTCCGGGATCACCAAGCTGCCGACCCGCCCGCAAAAGCCGCAGGCCGCGGTCCAGCCGCCGGTGCTCACGCCGCCGCCGGAGCGGCCATACGATCCAAACAAGAAGGTGCGCACCGTTGGGCCGGCTTTCCTGCCCGAAGCGGATATCGACCTCAGCAATCCGAAATCCGCAGGACCGCAGCCGCAGCAGTGATCAACGGTTATCCCAGCGATCCTGAAAGATCAGCTCCTCCAGGGCCAAGCGCTGGCGCCAGCCCTTGAGCGCCAATTCCGGCTCGGCGTAGAGGCGGTCGGTATAACCGAGGCACAGCCACGCGACGATCTCGACGCGATCGGGAATGCCCAGCAGCGCACGCACGTCCTCCTCGCGAAAAATGCTGACCCAGCCGACACCGACGCCCTCGGCCCTTGCCGCAAGCCACAAGTTCTGCACGGCGCAGACGGTCGAATAGACGTCCATGCGCGGATTGTGGGTTCGGCCGAGCACGACCGGGCCGGCACGGTCCGGATCGCAGGTGACGCAGATCGACAGCGGCGCCTTGACGATGCCTTCGAGCTTGAGGCTGCGATAAAGGTCGCGGCTCCGCTCCGGAAACATCTCCACGGCTTCGTCATTGGCGCGCGAAAAGGCGGCGCGAGCCGCCTCCCGCACCGAGGGATCGCGGATGAGGATGAAATTCCAGGGCTGCATGAAGCCGACCGAGGGTGCCGAATGCGCGGCGCCCAGCAGCCGCTTTACCAGGTCGTCCGGCAGTGGATCGGGCAGGAACTGGTCGCGCACGTCCCGGCGCGTCTCGATCGCCCTGTAGACGGCCGCACGCTCGGCCTTCGAAAATTCACCGGCAGGCAGCAAGGCATGCGCGAAAGGATCAGGCTGCATCGTTTGTCCCCAACAATGCCGTCGCTCCCTTGCCTTTCAGAAGCAAGGAGAGGTCCGAAACCTTTCCGCCGTCCGCGCGGGCTGGTCTATCTTGTCAGGCCGGTCTTCTGACTTGGCTTCGTCCGCCTCAACCGCCGCCTTCCCGGTTTCCCAGTGGCTTATCCTGCGGCCGAGCGTCCACCTCACAGCGTTGGGCACGTTCCGGCTCCACCCGGATTCCCGATTCTCCGGCTTGTCGCCGGCACCTGACAGGATCGGTTATGCCCTTACGCTATCCTCGGCGCAAGGCGCTCATGCGACTAGGAAATAGCGCACGTAGGCAAACTCATCGCCATCCGGCGACCAGTTCGGTGAATTCATCGTGCCCTGCCCGCCGAAGAGCTCGAACAGCGTTTCGACATTGCCGCCGTCCATGTCCATCAGCCTGACGCGGACGTTGAGATCGCGCGGGTGGTCGAAGACATCGGCGTCGTAGGAGATGAAGACGATCTTGTCACCCTTCGGTGACGGATGCGGAAACCAGTCGCCGTAACCCCCGCCGGTGATCCGCTCGGCCACGCCGCCGGCGGCCGGGACGCGCCAGATCTGCGTCAGCCCGGTGCGACTGGAATTGAAATAGATCCATTTTCCATCCGGCGAATAGTCCGGCCCGTCGTTGCGGCCCTCGCCGAACGTCAGCCGCGTCTCGTTGCCGCCCTCGCTGCCGATCGAATAGATATCGAACTCGTCGCCACGGATGCCGCAATAGGCGAAGCTCTTTCCGTCCGGCGACCAGCCATGCCAGTAGGACGGCAGGTTCCGGGTCACCAGCCGCGGCACGCCGCCGCCCGCGGGAAGAACATAGATCGCCGATTTGCCGAACTCTACCTTGTCGGAAATGGCGATCAGCGAACCCTCCGGCGAAATGCCGTGGTCGTTGTTGCATTGGCGGGCAAAGCCCGTATCGACCAGTTCAGGCCCGTCATCACCCGCCGGTGACAGACGATAGATCAGGCCCTCGCTGTTGAGCATCAAGTAGCGCCCGTCGGGCGACCAGTTGGGCGCCTCGAACAGGGCTTCCGTCTGCCAGACCACCCGCATCGTCCTCGTCCGGATATTGAAGATCTCGACCGAGCTGCGCAGGGCCATGATCCTCTCCTACCGATCGCGGAAACGGTTGGTGATCGGATAACGCCGATCGCGGCCGAAGTTCTTCTTGGTGATCTTGACGCCCGGCGCCGATTGGCGCCGCTTGTATTCGGCGAGATAGAGCAGGTGCTCGATCCGGTGAACGGTTGCGATGTCGTGGCCGCGGGCAACGATCTCCTCGGTCCCCATCTCCAGCTCGACCAGGCATTCGAGGATGTCGTCGAGCACCGGATAGGGCGGCAGCGAATCCTGATCGGTCTGGTTGGGTCTGAGTTCCGCGGACGGAGCCTTGGAGATGATGTTCTTCGGGATCACCTCGCCGCTCGGGCCGAGCGCCGTCGGCGGCAGGTGTTCGTTGCGCCAGGCGGCCAGCGCATAGACCTGCATCTTGTAGAGGTCCTTGATCGGGTTGAAGCCGCCATTCATGTCGCCGTAGAGGGTCGCGTAGCCGACCGACATTTCCGACTTGTTGCCTGTCGTCACCACCATCGAGCCGAACTTGTTGGAGATCGCCATCAGGATCGTGCCGCGCGCGCGGCTCTGGAGGTTCTCCTCGGTGATCCCCTCCTCGGTTCCTTCGAACAGCTCGGCCAGCGCCGACGAAAAACCGTCCACCGGCTCGGCGATCTGCACGATGTCGTAGCGGCAGCCGAGCGCCTTGGCGCAATCAGCCGCGTCCTTCAGCGAGTCCTCGGACGTATAGCGGTAGGGCAGCATCACCGTGCGCACCCTCTCCTCGCCCAGCGCATCGACGGCGATCGCCGCGCAGATGGCACTGTCGATGCCGCCGGACAGGCCGAGCACAACCGACTTGAAGCCGTTCTTGTTGACGTAGTCGCGGAAGCCCAGAAGGCAGGCGCGATAGTCCGCCTCCTCCTTTTCCGGAATGCGGGCCATCGGCCCGCGGGCGCAATGCCAGGTCTCGCCAATCCGTCTCCATTCGGTGACGGCGACGGCCGGCTCGAACTGGCTCATCTGGAAGGCGAGCGACTTGTCGGTGTTGAAGCCGAAGCTTGCGCCGTCGAAGACCAGTTCGTCCTGGCCGCCGAGCTGGGCAGCATAGATCATCGGCAGGCCGGTCTCGATCACCTGCTTCAGAACGACCTGATGGCGGATGTCGACCTTGCCGCGAAAATAGGGCGAGCCGTTCGGCACGAGCAGGATTTCCGCCCCGCTCTCCGAGAGCGTCTCGCAGACGCCGAGATCGCCCCAGATATCCTCGCAAATCGGGATGCCGAGCCGGACGCCGCGGAAATTGACCGGGCCAGGCATCTCGCCGGCGATGAAGACCCGCTTCTCGTCGAACTCGCCATAGTTCGGCAGGTCGATCTTGTCGCGCACCGCGATCACCTTGCCGCCGTCGAGCACGGCGATCGAATTGTGCCGGCCTTCCGCGCCCTGACGCGGGAAGCCGATGATGACGCCGGGGCCGCCGTCCGCCGTATCGGCCGCAAGCTCCTCCACTGCCTTCAGGCAGGCGTTGAGGAAAGCCGGTTTCAGGACGAGGTCCTCCGGCGGATAACCGGACAGGAAGAGCTCGGTGAACAGGATGAGATCCGCCTCTTCGCGGGCCGCATCCTTTCGTGCTTCTCGGGCCAGCGCCAGGTTGCCGGCGATATCGCCGACAGTCGGGTTGAGCTGGGCAACGGCGATGCGGAGTGTCTGGCTGATGTCCTGGGTCATGGTATCGATTTAACGTTCCGTGCGAGAGGTCGCAACGTTGTTCCCGAGAGATTTTTCGTCCGCATCAAAAATGTTCCCGATTCGCGAACCCGGCCGCCCCCCCGCAAGAGCATGCAGCGCCCCACCCGAACAGCAGGAAATTGTGGATTGGAAGTGTAACCTATGGGCGTACGTTAAGTATTCTTTAGATTTTCGCGCCGATTATATTAGTGATAACTAACTCAACAATGGGGCGCATCGATGGGGTTTTTATCACTGATAAGATGCAAATCCGGAGGTTCAGCCGTCGAGTTCGCCATCGTCGCTCCCATCCTCTTCCTCACACTGTTCAGCCTGATTGCCTACGGCATCTACCTGAGTGCCGCACATGCGGTGCAGCAGATCGCCGCGGACGCCGCGCGTACTGCGGTGGCTGGCCTGAACGATACCGAACGCAAGCAACTGGTGCGCGACTTCCTCAGCCGTTCCACCCTCAATCACGCGCTGCTCGAGGTGAAGAACTTCACGCTCGACGTCAAGGAGGATCCGAAGAACCCCAATCAGTTCACGGTCTCCGTCGACTACGATGCGAGCCATCTGCCGATCTTCAACCTCTACAGCTACGCCATGCCCGACGCGCATATCCGGCGTTTCTCCACGATGCGGATCGGAGGCATCTGAAATGAACCGGCTCCTTCATCGCCTCTATCACAACAAAGCGGGCAATATCGCCATATCCGCCGCCATTACCATGCCGCTGGTCGTTGTCAGCCTGGCGCTCGGGGTTGACTACGGTCACTTGACGCTGCAGCAGCGCGAACTGCAGAACACCGCAGACTTGGCTGCCATCGCGGCGGCCGGACGCCTGAGCGAGCCGGAAAAGGCGGTACTCGACTATTTCATTCTCAACAGCGAGAACTTCGCGGTGCGGACTGCATCCGGGCTGCTGACGGCAGATGGTGAGGTTCCCTTCAACGAGGCAAGCGTCTACCAGGACTACACCGCCTATGCGCAACTGACGAAAGGCCGGTACGTGGCCGATCCGTCACGCCCGGTGGAAACCCGTTTCCAGGCCGGGGCAACACCCACCGATGCGATCCGCGTGACCATGCACCAGAAGGGGCAGATCTTCTTTGCCGGCAGCTTTGCAGAGGCGCCGGAACTTGGCGCCACCGGTACCGCCAGTGCCGACAAGCTCGCCGCCTTCTCGATCGGCTCGCGGCTCGCCAGCCTCAACGACGGCATCGTCAATGCCCTTCTCGGCAAGCTCCTTGGCACGACGATCTCACTGAAAGCCATGGATTATCAGGCGCTCGTCGATGCAAATGTCAACCTTCTGCAGACGCTCGATGTCCTTGCGATCAATCTGGGCGTCACCGCCGGCACCTATTCCGAACTGCTCGACATGGAGATCACCTACGGACAGTTTCTGGATGCACTCGGCAAGACGACCGGTCTCACGCCCTCCGTCCGTGCCGTCCTCGATACGCTCGAGAAAACCCTCAACCACACCCAGGTCAAACTGAAGCTGGAGGAAATCCTGGCCCTCGGGCCGCTTTCGGAGAACCTGATCGGACAGGGTAACGGTCTTAACGTCAAAGCCAGCGTGATGGACATCGTCTCGGCGGCCGCCGTTGCCGGCAGCGGCGGCAAGCAAATCGCCGTCGATCTCGGCGCGACCATCCCGGGACTTGCGTCGGTCACGCTTGACATCGCCATCGGCGAGCCTCCGGTCGGCACTCCACCGAACGCGGTCGGGAGGCCTGGCACCATCGTGCGCACCGCCCAGATGCGGGTGGCCCTCCACGTCGTCGTCGATGGCCTCGCCGGGATCGCCGGCCTCAAGGTCGACGTGCCGCTCTACCTCGAAGTCGCTCATGCGGAAGGGCGCCTTGCGGATATCCGCTGCGGCGGCGGTTCACGCAGCAACGGCACCGTCGATGTCGAAGTGGTTCCAGGCGTGGCTGCGATCGGGCTCGGCACTGTCAACCAGGCCGCGTTTGAAAATTTCGGTACCACGCCACGCGTCACGGAAGCCAGTCTTCTTGACTCCGCCCTGATCAAGATTTACGGCAAGGCCGATATCAACGCCGGCAATCTCGCCAAAAAAACGCTGACCTTCTCGGCCAGTGACATCGCCTCCGGCAAGATCAGAAGCGTATCGACGAAGGATACGTTGACCAGCCTGGTCACCTCGCTGCTGAAACGCCTGGAACTCGATATCAAGCTCGGGCCACTGGCTCTCGGCACGCCGACACTGATCCAAGCGGCTTTGGCCGACACGCTGACCGGCATGACGAAACCCCTCGACACGGTCCTCTACAATATCCTGCTGACGCTCGGCGTGAGGATCGGCGAAGCGGATGTCCGTGTCGGCGACGTCGCCTGCCGCAACCCCGTTCTCGTCCAATAGGCTCGGTACCTGGACGAGAAACGAAGAAGGCCGGCGTTCCCCCGCCGGCCTTCTTCAATTTCCAACGATCGCGCGCGACGGTTCAGCCGTTGACGACCATCCGCTTTTCGTCGCGGCCGCTCTTCATCCGCTCGGCGAGCAGGAAGGCGAGTTCCAAGGCCTGGTCGGCATTGAGGCGCGGGTCGCAATGGGTGTGGTAGCGGTCCTGCAGGTCGCCGGCCGAAACCGCACGGGCGCCGCCGGTGCATTCGGTGACGTCCTTGCCGGTCATCTCGATATGGATGCCGCCCGGATGGGTGCCTTCCGCACGATGGATCTGGAAGAAGCTCTCGACCTCCGACAGGATCCGCTCGAACGGCCGGGTCTTGTAGTTGTTGAGGGTGATCGTGTTGCCGTGCATCGGGTCGCAGGACCAGACCACCTTTTTGCCTTCGCGCTCGACGGCGCGGATCAGCTTGGGCAGGTTCTCGGCAACTTTGTCATGGCCGAAACGGCAGATCAGCGTCAGGCGGCCGGCTTCGTTGGCCGGGTTGAGCGCGTCAATCAATTCGATCAGGTTGTCGGGCTGCAGCGACGGACCACACTTGAGGCCGATCGGGTTCTTGATGCCGCGGAAATATTCGACATGTGCATGGTCGAGCTGGCGGGTGCGGTCGCCGATCCACAGCATATGGCCCGACGTCGCATACCAGTCGCCGGAGGTAGAGTCGACGCGGGTGAACGCTTCTTCGTAACCGAGCAGCAGCGCTTCGTGGCTGGTGAAGAAGTCGGTCTCGCGCAGGCTCGGCTGGTTTTCCGAGGTGATGCCGATCGCGGTCATGAAGTCCATCGTCTCGCTGATGCGGTCTGCGAGCTTGCGGTAGCGTTCGCCCTGGGGGCTATCCTTGACGAAACCGAGCATCCACTTGTGGACGTTTTCGAGATTGGCGTAGCCGCCCATGGCAAAGGCGCGCAAAAGGTTGAGGGTTGCCGCCGACTGGCGATAGGCCATCATCTGGCGTTCCGGATCGGGAATGCGCGACTCCGGCGAAAACTCGATGCCGTTGATGATATCGCCGCGGTAGGACGGCAGTTCGACGCCTCCCTGCACTTCGACATTCGAAGAACGCGGCTTGGCGAACTGGCCGGCGATGCGGCCGACCTTGACGACCGGAAGCTGGGCGCCATAGGTCAGGACAACCGCCATCTGCAGGAACGAACGGAAGAAGTCGCGGATGTTGTCCGCACCGTGTTCGACGAAGCTTTCTGCGCAATCGCCGCCCTGCAGCAGGAAGGCATTGCCTTCCGCGACACTGGCGAGCTGCTTCTTCAGGCGGCGGGCCTCACCGGCAAACACGAGCGGCGGAAAGGTGGCGAGCTGAGCTTCAGTCGCCGCCAACGCAGCCTTGTCCGGGAATTCCGGGAGCTGCTGGATCGGTTTTTGCCGCCAACTGCTCGGGGTCCAATTCTGTGCCATCTCGCTCACCTGTTTCAGCCTCGGCCATCTTCTGCCGGGCAAGTCTTTAAATCGAGGCGGCTTATAGACCTTAACAGCCGCGTTGCATAGCCGTTTTGCCCGCTTTCACCGCCGGCCCGTCCCCCGCGAAAGGCCACGAATATCAAGCTGACGCCGTACCCGGGCGGATCGTATGCAGTATGAAATCAGGACATGCCTTGAATTTTAATCCCGTTCTTAGCCACAATTTCACGAATTTGCGCGACGTTCCTGCAGGGTTTTCTTGCTGGGGAGCAGGCGATGCATCCGATGACACGTTTCTGGAAGGATCGCGGCGGCAATTTTGGCGTCATGACTGCCTTTCTACTGGTTCCGCTGATCGGAACGGCCGGCCTGGCGCTCGATTTCGGCCACGCGCTGACCGTCAAGCAGCAACTCGTCGGCGCGGCCGATGCGGCGGCCGTCGGCGCGATCGCTGAAAAATCGAAGGCTGTCGCTCAGGCGATGCAATTGCAGGGCGACGGAAGCGTGGCGCTCGATCCGGCCGAGGCCCGAAGCATTTTCCTCGGTCAGATGTCCGGCGAGCTTTCCACCCTGCCGGTCAACGTCGATATCGCGGTCGCGAAGAACAACGGCATCCTGACCTCGCGCGTATCGTTCAGCGCGACCTTGCCGACCACTTTCATGACGATCCTTGGCAAGGACGACATCACCGTTTCCGGCCAGGCCACCGCGCAATACCAGACGCCGTCGTTCCTCGACTTCTACATGCTGCTCGACAACACGCCTTCGATGGGCGTTGGGGCGACACCTGTGGACGTCGCCAAACTCCGGGCAGCCACTATCAATGGCCGCAACGGAAAAGACAAGGATTGCGCGTTCGCCTGTCACGTCGTTTCGGAAAGCGGCGTCGAGGACAAGGATAGCTATTACAACCTCGCCAAAAAGATCGGAGCGACGATCCGCATCGACGTTGTGGCCGATGCGGTCGCCGCGCTGATGACGACCGCCAAGGATACGCAGACCGTTAGCAGTCAGTTCCGGATGTCGGCTTATACGTTCGGGCGCTCCGCACTCGACGCGAACCTCTATACGGTCGCCAGTCCGACGACCGATCTGGAGGCCCTCGGCAAGGCCACGGAAAATATCGGGTTGATGAGCATCCCAAGTCACGATTACCCGAACAATCAGACGGACTACAATGCGGCTCTCGCCGGCATCGACGAGAAGATCAAGTCGACGGGCAATGGCACCAGCACTGCCGACCGGCAGGCGATCGTCTTCCTGGTTGGCGATGGCGTCAGCGATGCGCAGCGCTCCAACTGCAAGAAAAAACTGACCCACACGAAAAAGGGGTCGGAACAGCTGCCGCGCTGCATGGAACCGATCGACGTACAATACTGTAACGACATAAAACTTCGGGGCGTGAAGATTGCCGTGCTCTACACAACCTATCTGCCTCTTCCGGAGAACGACTTCTACAAGAGCTGGATCGCGCCATTCCAGCCAAGCATACCGAACAACATGCGGGCCTGCGCCACCGAAGGTTATTATTTCGAGGTCAGCCCGACCGAAGGCATCGCCGCCGCCATGAATACCCTCTTCCGCAAGATCGTCAGCGCGCCGCGGATCACCAGCTAGCGGGAACTCGCGAGCGCGTCAGACGCGCTCGCCGTTCTTCACCCGGTAGCTCGGGTTGTACATGGTGACGAGCTCTTCCGAAGCCGTCGGATGGACGGCCATGGTGCGGTCGAAATCATCCTTGGTGACGCCGGCCTTCAGCGAAATGCCGAGAAGCTGTGCCATCTCGCCGGCATCGTGGCCCAGGATGTGGGCACCGACCACCTTGCGGCTTGCCGCGTCGACGACCAGCTTCATAATCATCTTCTCCGACCGTCCCGAAAGCGTCGCCTTCATCGGCCGGAATTCGGCGCGGTAGACCTCGATCTCCGGATAGCGCTTGGCGGCCTCCTCTTCCGACAGCCCGA
Organism: Neorhizobium sp. T25_13; assembly: GCF_002968675.1. Lineage (NCBI taxonomy): Bacteria > Pseudomonadati > Pseudomonadota > Alphaproteobacteria > Hyphomicrobiales > Rhizobiaceae > Neorhizobium > Neorhizobium sp. T25_13. The sequence goes on along the minus strand of NZ_PVBI01000014.1, from coordinate 63,117 downwards.
CCGTGCCGATCTCCGGCTGCGAGAAGACGGCGGTGGCGATCAGGTCGTGGTCCGGGGCGGTCGGATTGCCCTTGTACTCGGTTTCGATGAAGCACATCGCCTCGTGGATCGCCACGGGCGTCAACTGTACCCGGTCGGTGACATCTCCGAGCGCATAGATATGCGGCACGCTGGTGCGGGAATATCTGTCGACGACGATGGCACCACGCTCGTTCATCTCGACGCCCGCGGCCTCCAGGCCCAACCCCTTGGTATTCGGATCGCGCCCGAGCGCCAGCATGATGGTGTCGACGGCCATCGTCTCGCCGTTGAGCGTCCTGGCAACAAGCCCACCGGCCGGCGCCTTGGTGACCTCCTCGATCACATCGGTCAGCACGATGCGGATGCCCTTCTCGACCATCGCCTTGTGCAGGCCCTGGCGCATGTCGTGGTCGAAGCGCGACAGGATCTCCTTGCCGCGGTAGATCAGCGTCACGTCGACGCCGAGGCCGTGGAAGATGTTGGCGAATTCGACGGCGATATAACCGCCGCCGGCGATCAGGATGGAGCGCGGCAACTCGGGCAGATCGAAGGCCTCATTGGACGAGATGCAGAGCTCATGGCCGGGCAGCGCCGCATGCGGGTTGGGCGCGCCGCCGGTGGCGATGACGATCCTTTCGGCGGTCACGGTCCTACCGGTCTTCACGAGCTGGATCGTATGGGCATCGACCAGCTCGGCGCGGGTCTCGAGGATTTCTGCACCGTTGTTTTCAAGACCCTTGCGATAGAGGCCTTCGAGGCGGGCGATCTCCCTGTCCTTGGCGGCGATCAGCTTCTTCCAGTCGAACGTGCTCGCACCGACTTCCCAGCCGTAACCGACCGCATCCTCGAAATGTTCGTGATATTGCGATGCGTAGACGAAGAGCTTCTTCGGCACGCAGCCGCGAATGACGCAGGTGCCGCCGAAACGATATTCCTCGGCGATCGCCACCCGCTTGCCGAGCGATGCCGCCACGCGGCCCGCCCTCACGCCGCCCGATCCGCCGCCAATCACGAAGAGATCATAGTCATAGGCGGTCATGGTATTCTCCTTGAGAGCAGGCGGCTGGATGTGGCTCACATATAGGGATGAGAGGCCCAAAAGGAAAAGCCCGGATTGCTCCGGGCTTCCTTAAAATTCGACGGGCCGACGATGTTATCAGGGCTTCGGCGCGGGCGCCGGAGCCGGCTTTGCAGCCGGGGCGGCGGGCTTTGCCGGAGCGGTAGCTGCCGGAGCAGCGGGCTTGGCCGCAGGCGCAGCAGCAGCGGGCTTGGCAGGGGCTGGCGGAGTGGCGGGCTTTGCCGGCGCGGGTGCAGCGGCCTGTGCTTCCGCCGGAGCCGGATCGACGACCGGCGCCTGGATCGGATTTGCGTCGATGATGCCGCGCAGCTTTTCCGAGCTGTGGTTGGTCAGGTCGCGGGAAATCCCGTTTGCCCAGATTTCAGCGGCCTTGGTCAATTCACGGCTGACGAGCGGCTGGTTGGTCAGCAGCTTCTTGCCGGTCTCGGTGTTGAAGAAGGTGGAAATCGACTTCAGTTCATCGACCGAGAAGCTCTTGGCATAAATGGTCGCCGCTTCCTTTTCGAGATCGGCACGGCGCGGTGCCAGCACGAGCGCCTGCTCGTCGACGACGTTGGAGATCTGGCCCTGGAAGTTTGGGGAGGCCTGGATGAACTGGGCCTTCAGACGCTCTGCCAGGTTGGGCAGGATATTGTCGTAACGATCCGTGACGTTGAGAGACGCGATCGCATCGCGCGCAGCGGCAAGCTGGGCTTCCGAAACTTCCTGCGCGCGAGCCGATACCGTGAAGGCGCCGGAGAAGAGGATGGCCACAGCGGCGGCACGGCCGAAAAGCGCGAATCTGATCATGAGTTGGTTGCTCCTAGTTTACTTCGCCTCGAGCGTCCGCGCTCCAGCCTCACCGGCAATGATCGCTAAGGACGCCATATGAATGAACAGCCCGTGTTCCACGACACCGGGAATGAAATTAAGCTCCGCCGACAGTGCGTCTGCATCAGGAATGCGGCCAAAAGATGCGTCGAAAATGTAGTGGCCGCCATCTGTCGTGAAGACTTCAGCCCCCGATTTGCGCAGCTTCAATTCACCGGTCAATCCTAACCGGGAAGCGGCCTTTTCGATGGCAATCTGCGTCGCTGTCTGGCCGAAAGGATTGATCTCGATCGGCAGCGGATAGGCTCCGAGCATATCGACCAGCTTGCTTTCGTCGGCAATCACGATCATGCGGGCAGAAGCCGCGGCGACGATCTTTTCGCGCAGCAATGCACCGCCGCCACCCTTGATCAGGGTCAGGTTGGCATCGACTTCATCGGCACCGTCAATCGTCAGATCGAGTTCCGGAAGCTCTTCGAGCGATTTCAGCGGAATGCCGAGTTCTACGCAGAGCCTCGCGGTGCGCTCGGATGTCGGCACGCCTTCGACTTTGAAACCGCCGTGGACCTTTTCGGCAAGTAGCCTGACGAATTCGTCCGCCGTCGAACCGGTGCCGATACCCAGCCGCATGCCGTCCTCGACATAGGCCAGTGCCGCTTGCGCCGCCTTGACTTTCATTTCCCGGGCGTCCATCCGCCAAAAGCTCCCCGCTGTTTTCGCCGACCCGCTGTTTACACGCCTCTCCCCACAAACGAAAGTCCCCTCGCGGCGGGTTTTACGAAGCCATGGGTTTTACGAAGATGGGCGAATCTCGCATATTTGCTTTTCACGGCAGCATTGCTTAATCCGGGGCATCTCCCGAACGACGCTCACGAGGTTCCATTGACCGCTCCACTCGTCATTTTCGACCTCGACGGCACGCTGATCGACACCGCACCGGATCTTATCGACAGCCTCAACTATACGATCGAGGACATCGGTCTCCAGCCAGTGACGTTCGAGGACCTCACCCATCTCGTCGGCCAGGGCGTGCGCGTGATGATCCGCCGCGCCTTCGAACTTCGCAGGGTTCCGCTCGACGAGCCGACGGCGGCCAGGCTGTTCGATCGCTATATGGAGCACTACGAGGCGCAGATGCCAGGCAGGAGCCGCCCCTATGACGGCGTCGTCGCATGTCTCGACCGCCTGTCAGCAGCCGGGATGCGGCTCGCGGTCTGCACCAACAAGTCCGAGCGGCTCGCCTTCCCGCTTCTCGAAAAGCTCGGCCTCCTGGATCGCTTCGTCGCGATGACCTGCGGCGATACCTTCGCCGTCCGCAAGCCGGATGCCCGGCACATTTTCGGTACGATCGAACGGGCCGGCGGAAATCCGGCGACGAGCGTCATGATCGGCGACAGCGTCAACGATATCCTTGCCGCACAGAATGCCGGCATTGCCTCCGTCGCCGTGACCTTCGGTTATTCCGACGTCGCAGTCGATACGCTCAACCCGGATCGGGTGATCAACGATTATGACGAGCTGACCGTGGGGATGGTGGAAACGCTGATTTCCGCCGACGTGAAGAAGCTGGCGGCTGCCAAATAAAAAGCGGCCCGGAGGCCGCCTTCTTCTGCAATCCGAAACTCATCCTCAACTCAAAGCTCAGCTCTGCGCCGCCCGGACCTTGGTGGTTGCCACGAAAGCCTTCACCGTCGCATTGTCGCGGCCGTAGACGTCGTCGAAATACTCGACCTTGCCGTCCTTGTTCGGCCAGGCGGTGAAGTAGGCGACGTAGACCGGTATCCTGACCGGCACCTTGGCCGAGACGTTCTCGCCGGCGGCGATCCGTCCGTTCACGTCGTCGATCGTGGTGCCGAGTACGGCGGCCGCCATCTTGCGCGGTTCGGCAAGACGCACGCAGCCGTGGCTCAGCGCCCGCATGTCGCGCTGGAAGAAGCTCTTCGAGGGCGTGTCATGCATGTAGATCGCGTGGCTGTTCGGGAACAGGATCTTCAGGTCGCCGAGCGCGTTGTCACCCGACGGTGGCTGACGCACGGAGATCTTCTCGGTGGAGCCGAACCAGTTGATGCTGCTCGACGAGACCGCCCTGCCGCCGACCGACACCTCATAACCCATTCGGTCGAGGTAGCTCGGATCCTGGCGCAGGTGCGGCAGCATCTCGTTGATGATGATCGACTGCGGCACGCCCCAATAGGGGTTGAACTCGACGGTTTCGATTTCGTCCTGGAAGAAATAGGTCTGGTTGGACTTGCTGCCGACCACGACGCGCATCGAAAACTGTTCGGCACCACGGTCATGGTAATAGACCGTGAAGGCCGGCTGGTTGATGAAGACGTAACGCTGGCCGAGATCGTCCGGCAGCCAGCGCGCCTGTTCCATGGCGACTTCGACCTTCTCGATCTTGTCCTTCGACGTATGGCCGACCATCTTGCGCACCGTCGCATTGCCGATGACGCCATCGGCCTTGAGACCGACTTCCGCCTGGAAGGACTTCACGACGTCGACGAGTTCCGGCGTGTAGTCCGGGGTCTGCTGATAGGCCGTCAGCGTCGCCGCATGCTTGGTCCTCAGCGCTTCCGAGCCGGTGTGCTGGATGGCGGCGATGATGCTCGCCATATCCGCGCTGCTCTTGCCCGGCTTCAGGAGAATGTCGCTCGGCAGCGAGATCTGCGGACCGTCATTGGCCGCTGCGGCGCGCAGCGTTGCAAGCTCGGCCTTCAGCGCCTGGAATTGAGGGCTCTGCGGCGCGAGGCCTTCGAGGTAGGCCGCGACATCGGTGCCGGTCTGCGCGAAAGGCAGGACGAGCGGGAGCTTGACGTCCTTGCGCTTGAAGTCGTGGTAGCCGGACACCTTGTTCGGGTCGATACGGCCACGCATCATGTCCTGCGCGAAGGTCAGCACCTTTTCCGACAGCGCCAGTTCGAACTGCATCAGCGCGCGATCGTGGCTGTCGGCGGCGGAAGCCGGTGCAGATGTCGTTGCGGAGACATTGATCGGGGCCGCCGCATCCGTCGGCGCAGCAACGCTTGCCGTGGTCAGTGCCGGGACCGGCAGGATGTAGTCGGCGGGTTCGAGCCCGTATTCGCCGGCCCGCTCGAAGAGCGACAGCACGCCCCTCGCCTTCTCGTTGACGTCACCGGCGGTGACCCAGAGAGGCTCCGCAGCCTTGCTGTAGAAGGCTTCGAGCGCGGTCGCGATTTCCGCCGGCGCCGAAACCTTGGCCTCGGCGATGAGGCGCGTGCCGTCCGTCGCGGACGCTGCAGCGAAGGCGGTCGTCTTCACGGCCCGCTCGGCATCCGGCTTGTAGGTGTAATATCGAGGACCGGAGACTTTCGGCAGCGGCTCGGGATCGGCGAGGCTGCGCTCGGTCGGCATGCCGGAATTGCCGCCGACGCCCGGCAGGCCGTTATCGTGCCGCCCTGCCCGTTCCGCGCCGGGACCGCCGCGCAAGAGATCGAGAAGTGTTACGGCATGTGCGGGAACGGCCGCACCGGTAAACATCGAGATGCCGGAGACGAGCGCCAATGCGATCGAAGTTCTTTTGTGTTTGTACTGCAATGTCGTCCCCGTCACCTGCATCCGCGTCTTGATCCGCGGGCTCGAATATATATCACGCCATCTAACCGATCGCGTGAGGGATGGAAAGAAACGCCCGAGCGGCCGGCGGGTTTCGGCTCCGCCGGAAACAGCATCGGTGCGCAGCCGGAAGGTTAAGAAACTATTCGTTAAATTTTTACTGACGACCATCGACAAGCACCCGGCCAGAGGGCGGATTCCGCTGTATAATTCCGCTGTCCGTGTCATAAAAGGCACGACGAAAGCCTGCCAAAAAGCCTGTTCGGCCGGCTTGCGGACGTTCACCAATCGTATAGTAATGCCGCCGGCCGGCTCCGACGCGGTAACGCGTTGTTGATCTTTCAAGACACCGGCAGCGACCACGAGCAAAAAGAGGCAGCGAAGATGGCATCGACCCGCACCGAAACCGATACGTTTGGCCCGATCGACGTGGCGAGCGACCGTTATTGGGGGGCCCAGGCGCAGCGCTCGCTCGGCAACTTCAAGATCGGCTGGGAAAAACAACCGCTCGCGGTCGTGCGTGCGCTCGGCATCGTCAAGCAGGCCGCCGCCCGCGCCAATATGGAACTGGGCGGCCTCGACGCTTCGATCGGCAAGGTCATCGTCGAAGCGGCCCAGGAAGTCATCGACGGCAAGCTCGACGACCATTTTCCGCTGGTCGTCTGGCAGACGGGCTCCGGCACCCAGTCGAACATGAACGCCAACGAAGTGATCTCCAACCGCGCGATCGAAATGCTCGGCGGCGTGATGGGCTCCAAGAAGCCCGTGCATCCGAACGACCACGTCAACATGAGCCAGTCGTCGAACGATACCTATCCGACGGCCATGCACATCGCCTGCGTCGAAACCATCGTGCGCCACCTAATCCCGTCGCTGAAGCAGCTGCACGAAGCGCTGGAAGTGAAGGTCAAGGCCTTCTCCCACATCATCAAGATCGGCCGCACCCACACGCAGGATGCCACTCCGCTGACGCTCGGCCAGGAATTCTCCGGTTATGCGGCGCAGGTCGGCTCGGCGATCGCCAATATCGAGCTGACGCTGCCGGCACTTTCCAAGCTCGCCCAGGGCGGCACGGCGGTCGGCACCGGCCTCAACGCCCCGGTCGGCTTTGCCGAAAAGGTCGCCGAGGAAATCTCGAAGATCACCGGCCTGCCCTTCGTCACGGCCCCCAACAAGTTCGAAGCGCTCGCCTCGCACGACTCGATGGTTTTTGCGCACGGCGCGATCAACGCCGCCGCCGCCGCTCTCTTCAAGATCGCCAACGACATCCGTTTCCTGGGCTCCGGCCCGCGTGCCGGCCTTGGCGAACTGTCGCTGCCGGAAAACGAGCCGGGTTCGTCGATCATGCCGGGCAAGGTCAACCCGACCCAGTCGGAAGCGCTCACCCAGGTCTGCGCGCACATCTTCGGAAACCATGCGGCTCTCACCTTCGCCGGCAGCCAGGGCCATTTCGAGCTCAACGTCTACAATCCGATGATGGCCTACAATTTCCTGCAGTCGGTGCAGCTGCTCGGCGACGCCGCGGTCTCCTTCACCGACAATTGCGTGGTCGGCATCGAAGCCCGGGAAGACAATATCAGACGCGGCGTGGAAAACTCGCTGATGCTGGTCACCGCCCTTAACACCAGGCTCGGCTACGACATCTGCGCTAAGATCGCCAAGACCGCCCATAAGAACGGCACAACACTTCGTGAAGAAGCGGTCGGCGGCGGATACCTGACGAACGAGGAGTTCGACCAGTATGTCCGCCCTGAAAACATGATCGGTCCCAAATAAGGGGACCTGATTTACAATATAACCAGCAAGCCCGCCTCCCGATTAGCGGGCTTTCTCTTTCGGTCAGCCTACATTGGTTAATTCCGACAATATATCAACATTCTACAGGTGAATATCTTTTCGGGCTCGAAGTCTGTAAACCCATTAGTTTTGAGGGAAAATCGGGTATTTCAGAAATGAGAAATAAATTTAAGAATAAGCTCTTCAGCTCGCACCCCTTAATTCTTTTCGAACATTTTTCACATACTACTTCAGTTTATAGCATACAGGTGGGATCTAGTGGGGATCGTCGATGACGACGGCAACGGCGCCGAGAGCGCAATCTAGCGATCTGATCGGCCAGATCATCTACGCGGTGCGATCGATGGGCGTCGCCCCGATCCCTCGCAATTATCAGCTTTTTTACGAGGCCTATATCGGCTCCAATCCTGACCTGACCCGTGATCTAGCGGGGCTCGGAAGCCGCGCCACGCAGGAGGAGCTGGACGCGCTTTCGCATCGCTATCTTGGTACCGGCCAGGTGGCGGTCATCGAAGACGCCCATACCAGGATTCTTGGCGAACTCGACGCGCTCCTGAAGCTGCTGCGCCAGGAACAGAACTCGCTCGAGAGCTACGGCAAGCTGCTTGGAGAAACCGCTCAGCGGATCAACTCCAAGAGCAGTTTTTCCAACGACCTGCTGACCAGCGCGCTGGCGCTCTTGAGCGAGGCGACGGGCAGCACCATGGCGCATGGCGAAAAGACCGTCGGCGGCGTCGTCCAGCGCTCACAGGAAATGGACCAGGTCCGCCGCGAACTCGACGAATACAAGCGTATCGCCAACACCGATTCGCTGACCCGGATCGCCAACCGCCGGGCTTTCGACGAGCGCCTTGCGGCGACCTACGACAATACTGCCCTGCTGCCGGTCACCGCACTGGTGCTGGCCGATATCGACAACTTCAAGAAGATCAACGACAGCTACGGCCATCCGGTCGGCGACAAGATCCTCGCGACGGTTGCTTCCGTGATCCGCTCGAACGTCCGCAAGGATGTCTTCGTCGCCCGCTCCGGCGGCGAGGAATTCGCGATCATCGTCGAAGGCAACACGCCGGAAGAGGTGGTGATCATCTGCGAGCGGGTACGGCGCGCGCTGGAAACCCGCATCTTCCGCAATTCGCGCTCCGGCATCGACTACGGCCCGGTCACCATTTCGCTCGGCTTTGCGATGGCCTCGCAGGCGAGCGATCCTGGAGAACTCTACGCCAATGCCGATACGGCCCTCTACAACGCCAAGAACTCCGGCCGCAACCGCTCGGTCATCTTTGATGACAGCATGAAGAAGGACTATGTCGGCAAGAGCTGGCTGATCTACAGGAAGTAGATTTCCCTCAGTCGCAGGCCGAGACGCCTGCGGCGCCGGCGATGGCCAGCAGTTCCGGGCGGTATTCGAAATGCATGGTGTCGTAGTGATACCAGCGACCGCCCCAGATAAAGCCATGGCGCTCGAACGCCGCGACGATCTTCATCGGAAAGCGGTTTTTGTAGTTCGGCACGTTGCCGGGCTTGCCTCCCGACCAAAGCCAGTAATCGGCGTATTTCGTGTTGAGATCGATCGCCGCGCCAAAACTGTGGACGGAGAGATTGGCCTGTCCCGCAACCTTGCGCCAGTTGAAGACGCCGGCCGACGGCGTCAGGTAGGCTTTCAAGCCCGGGTCGGCGGCAAGCTCATCCCGGACGGCGGCAAGCGCCTTGTCGACCCCGTTACGGGTGGTGACGCGCAACGTCTCGCCGAACCATGCGACCGGCACGAGGCTCGACTGCACGGCATTGGCGCTCGCGCCATAAAGGCGCTTCATCAATTCGTCGCTGCGGATGCGGCCCGGATCGGAATCGACCGGCGGGCGGTATTCGCACGAGCCGGGCCGATATGCCTGAGACAGGCTGTCCTCGACGTCGCCCTCGGCCAGCATTTGCGCATGGTTGCGCCTGATCCCGTCGTCGATCGGAACCGGCGCCCCCTCCTTCATGATCAGCCTGCCGTCGCGGCTGGCCACGATCATGTCGGGATAGGCCTTCACCAGGGCCGCGATCTTCTCCTCCAGGCGCAATTCGCGCGCCTCGCCCGGGCCGCAGACGAGAACCGACAGCATCACGGCTGCGGCTCGGAGGAACGGGCTGTCAGTAGACCAGGACATTGACGTAATCGCCCCGGGGCCCTCGAAAGATCTGCACGTTGATCATGACATTCCCGCGAACGACGGCGTTGCGGGCAGCCCGATCGATGGTGCCTCGGCTGATCATGCGCTCGACGAGTTCCCGATTGCCGGCATCGTCGAAGAAGCTGTCGCTCTGGTCGCCGCGCTGCGAGACGCCGAAGCGATGAAAATTTGCGCGATCCTGGCGGACAATCTGCCAGGGCTCCTGCAGGCGCACATTGTTGGAATTGTACAGGTCGTCCTCGCCGATGAAGGCCGTATATTCCTCGATCAACTGGTCGGCCCGCGCCGCTTGAGCGCCGAACATCGTCGCAGCCAGGATCACCGCCGCAAAGCCGGTTCCAAACTTCATAAAATCCCCCGTGCCCGTCCCCTATGGCGGGTCGATTCGATTGTCGCCTTGGGCGCTGGAAATGTCCATGAGGACGGCGACTGGGCATGTCTTCTTCACGAAGAAAACGCCGGTGCGGCGTCTACCACATGGTCTTGGCGGCGCGCTCCGGCCATTCCCGGTCGTAGGTCTCCTTGTCGAAGTCGGCCTTGGCCGCCTTCAGCAGCGTTCCGGGCGTCGGCAGGTTCTTCGGATCGACGAAATGCTCCGGGTTCCAGAGTTCGGCGCGTATCAGGGCGCGGGCGCACTGGAAATAGACCTCGTTCACGGTGATCACCGTGACGCTGCGCGGATTCCGGCCGTCCATCTCGAAGCTTTCGAGCAGCGCGGGCTCCACCGAGATCACGGCGCGGCCGTTGATGCGCATCGTCGTGTTCGAGCCGGGTATCAGAAACATCAAAGCCACGCGCGGGTCGCGCACGATATTGATCAGCGAATCGATACGGTTGTTGCCGCGCCAGTCGGGCAGAAGCAGCGTCGAATCGTCCTGGATACGCACCGCCCCGCCAAGATCGCCGCGCGGCGAGCAGTCGAGCCCTTCCGGTCCCACGGTCGCGAATGCGAGGAAAGGCGAGGCCTCGATCATCTGCCGGTATTCCGCGGTCAGCGTCGTCGTCACCTTGGCGAGCGAGGCTTCCGAGACGCCGTCATAGATCGCCTTCAGTTCCTCGACGGATGTGATGATGGTCATGGCTCGCCCCTCTGGTATCGGCGGGCCTTAGCCCGCGCGGGCGACACTATGATGACGTCCCCTGTGGATCAAGCAGCGGCGTCGTTGCCGGGCTTTGCGACGATGGAGGTTTCGCGCAGCGGCCGGCCATCGCTCGTCAGGAAGGCGGCAATGGTCTCGATCACGCCGCGGTCGCTGACGATGCGGCGATGCCCGAGCCCGTTCGCCCATTCGAGCCGTGCCGTGGCAAGCCCCTCGAAACGGCGGGCGTGGTCGGCGGCGACCTCCTTGTCTTCCTGCGCATGGACAACGAGCAGGGGCGTTCCGAGCCGCGCGGCGCTCGCCACCGTGTCGAAGTCGTCGAGCGAGGCGCCGGCCACCTTCTCCGCCCGCCGGATCAGCAGCGCCTTGACGCGCAGCGGCAGGCCGACCATCCGCGAAAAATCGTCGAACAGCCAATGGATATGGCTCGGCGCGCCGATAACCACCAATTTCGAGGGAGAGATCGAGCCGACTTGCCTCATCACCCCGCCGGCGGCGAGCATCATGCTCGCACCGCCGAACGAATGACCGACCGCCGCATCGAAATGACCGAACCGGTTCTCCGCCGCAACGATCGCTTCTACCGCCTGGCGCATGTTGAGGCTGCGGCCGCTGGAAAGCCCATGGCCGGGAAAATCGAGCACCACGACCTCGGCGCCGGTTTCGGCCAAGCCCGCCGGCAGCGCGGCGATATAGGCGGCACTGGAGCCCCAGCCGTGCACGACCAGGTAACGGGGCCGGCCGGGCTTGCCGTCGCCGTTGAAGCGATAGGCCATCACCGTCGAGCGTCCGACGGTGAGCGGGATCTTCTGGGCGGCCGAGAGCCGCTCCCGCCCCTCATTCTCCATCGCCCTCGCCTTGCCGCCCTTGGGACAGCGCGAGGGCGTCAGGCAGAAGAGCCGAAAGGCGAGCCCGGCTGCTGTACTGGGGAAAGGCCGCCCCATGGCGGCAAATCCGAAACGGATGACCTTGAGTGCAAAGGATGGCATAGTGAGAAAACCCAATAATGTTCAATGCTGAACAATAAAGTACAATGATGAACAAAAATCAATCCCTCCCTTGGGATCATCCGCGTTTTCGCAGTTGGATTGCCGTCGCCCGCGCCTGCCAGTTGATGCAAACCGTGCTGACCCGCGAGCTCACCGAACTCGACATCAAGCCGCCGCATCTCGACATCCTGATCAATCTCTACCGTTTCGAGGGGATCTCCCAGCAGGAGCTTGCCCACAAACTGCTGGTGGGGCGTTCCAACATGAGCATGGCGCTGCCGCTGATGGAAAAGCGCGGGCTGATCGAGCGGCGCGGCGATACGAAGGACAAGCGCGTGCTGCGCCTCTACCTGACCCGGGAAGGCCGCTCGGTGACGGAAAAGGCGATGGCGATCCAGACGGCGCTGATCGAGCGGACGCTCTCCTCCGAGCCGCTGGATCAATGCATGGCGATGGCGGAGTCCATGGAGCGGCTGATCGTCACCCTGCAGTCGGAGATCCGGGAGGACAGCCGCGAGCCGGCCTGACCACCGCTTGACGCCTACCGCGTTCTCTGCGGTGGATCGCGGGAGAGGCCCTTCTCAGTGAGATCGCGCTCATAGTCGGCAAACAGCTCGGCTCCGCGCTCGCCGAGTTCGCGTAGGTAAGGCCAGGTGAAGATGCCGCTGTCGTGGCCGTCGTCGAAGCGGATTCGCACCGCGTAGTTGCCGGCCGGCGTGATCGCCGCAATGCCGACATTGCGCTTGCCGGGCACGGTGACCTTCTGGCCGGGACCATGCCCCTGCACTTCCGCCGAAGGTGACAGCACGCGCATCGTTTCGGCCGGCAATGGAAACGCCGCGCCGTCGCTGAAGGTAACGTTCAGCGTGTGGCGGTCCTTGGAGACCCTAAGTTCCGTCGGCCAGATGTCGCTCATGCTTTTCAGGCTCCCGATTGTCATATGCCTGGCGGAGGATTATGAGCTACGGCGTTTCGCCGCAAGCGGTTTTGCTTCCGTCGCTGTACTATCTGGATCGATGTCATACACTTGACGCGACGGCTCGAAACCCCCACTTTCCGGGTAAGGGAGATTATCACGTGAACAGTTTCGCAGGACCGGTCGGAGGAGCAGCGCCGATCATCGCCGACCAGGCGCCGATGATCGATCCGTTCGGCCGTGCGGTCACCTATCTACGTGTCTCGGTCACCGACCGCTGCGATTTCCGCTGCACCTATTGCATGGCGGAAAACATGACCTTCCTGCCGAAAAAGGACCTGCTGACGCTGGAAGAGCTCAACCGGCTCTGTTCCGCCTTCATTTCCAAGGGCGTTCGCAAGATCCGCCTGACCGGCGGCGAGCCGCTGGTGCGCAAGAACATCATGTTTCTGGTGCGCGAGCTCGGCCAGCACGTCAAGGCCGGCGCTCTCGACGAACTGACGCTGACGACCAACGGGTCGCAGCTCGCAAAATATGCCGACGAGCTCTATGACAGCGGCGTCCGCCGCATCAATGTCTCGCTCGACACGCTGAACCCCGAAAAATTCAAGGCGATCACCCGCTGGGGGGATTACCACAAGGTGATGGAAGGCATCGACGCCGCCCAGAAGGCCGGGCTGAAGATCAAGCTGAATGCCGTGGCGCTGAAGGAATTCAACGAGTTCGAGATCGCCGACATGCTGCGTTTCGCGCATGGCCGCGGCATGGACATGACGGTGATCGAGACCATGCCGATGGGTGAGATCGATGAGGACCGTACCGACCAGTATCTGCCGCTCTCCAAGCTGCGCGCCGATCTCGAAGAGCAGTTCACGCTGACCGAGATCCCCTACAAGACCGGCGGCCCCGCCCGCTATGTGGAAGTGAAGGAAACCGGCGGCCGCTTGGGCTTCATCACACCGATGACCCATAATTTCTGCGAGAGCTGCAACCGGGTGCGTCTCACCTGCACCGGGACGCTCTACATGTGCCTCGGCCAGAACGACGCGGCCGACCTGCGCACGGCGCTACGCGCCTCCGAAAACGACGGCTACCTGTCGGCCGCTATCGACGAAGCGATCACCCGCAAACCCAAGGGCCACGATTTCATCATCGATCGCACCCACAAACGCCCCGCCGTCGCCCGCCACATGAGCGTCACCGGCGGGTGATATCCGCGCCGGCGACCGCTGCTGCCGCCTGGATTATCGCGAAATATCGACATGATGCACTCCGTGCGGCAAGGGCACCCGCCCGATCCGTCGCAGCGACGGTGCATCGCCCCTGATCACCTTGAAGACTTCAAGCCCCGCCCCGGTCTCGGGGCCTGCGCCCTCGAAAACGGTTGCGAGAAAGTGATCACCCGTCAGGTCGAAGGTTCCGCCTTCGGGTAAAACGCCCTCGAACGTGTAGTCGCCAACCTTGCGCAGCCTGCCCGCGCCCGGATCGAACGTCAGAAGCGATACGGCCGCCTCGCGGCCATGACGCGCAGACCCGGGCGGAAAGGATGTGCCGCGCATGTTGATCGTCGCGACAAGCCGGCCATCCGGGCTCACCGCCATTCCTTCGGCCGAAACGCCGGTATCGACCGTCATCAACCGCTCGTGCCGGGCTTCGGACGCCTCGGGATCCGCCAGCCGAACCACGGTCATGGTGGAGGACGCATTGGGGATACGGCCATCGAGGCTGGTCGCCGTGAAATCGCGCCCCCAGTTCGATGTCAGATAGTGGCGGCCATCCGGCGTGAAGCGGCCGACAAAGGGATCCCTGCCCACCTCCACGCTGTTGCCCCAGGCCTGCAAGGCAGGCTCCTGATCGCTATCGGAAAATTCGAAGAACGCGACACGGTTCTGCGTGTTGATATTGGCCGCCAGGAACCGCCCGGACGGATGCCACTGAACATTGGTCGCCGTCACGCCGCCTCGCGGAGCGTTCAGCGATCCGGAAATGCCGAGTTCAGCCAGGTCGAAGCGGGCGACTTCGCCGAATCGGCCATCGGCAAATTCGACGATCTGAAGCAGGGCCGCATCGGCGGTATTGGAAACGACCGCCACCCGCTGCCCGTCCGGGCTGACGGCTAATGCCTCCGGATTGATGCCGATCTCCACCGTATCGGCAAGCGTCGGCATCGATGGGTCGGAGAGATCGACGGCAAACAGTCGTCTGCCGGGCGGCAGGTCCCTGACCGTTCCGCCGCCATCCGGCCGCTCGCCCAATCGTTCGGTCACGAATGCCGTGCGCCCGTCCGGCGTCAGTTCCAGGATTTCGGGCGCAGCCGTCACCGAGTTCGAGATGGGAAGCGAGCCGCTCGTCACGCGGCCATTGGCGATCGAAAGAATGGTGAGCACGTCCCTGTGCCCGGCCTCCTTCGGAGCCAATACGAAATCGGCATAGGTGCGCGCCAGATAGTCGCCGTCGGAGATGACGGCGACGCGGCCGGCCGATATCGCGCCGAGGATATCCGCCGATTGTGCGGCAGCAGTACCGTGCGCCACGGTCGCCAACGAAAGGGCCGTGCCCGCGAGAAAAGCCAATGCCTTCATGATCCATTCTCCTTCCGAGAAGCGGCGTCATCTGCCGCCTATTGCCTGAAGGGAGGATAGGGTCCACTCTGATAGAGTTCCAATCGGAATTCCATCATCTGTGATAGGCAAAATACATCAGGAATGTCGATGGATATACGCTCCATGGCCTGCTTCGTGGCGGTCGCCGAAGAATTGCATTTCCGCCGGGCGGCCGAGAGGATGCACCTCACCCAACCCTCGCTCAGCCAGCGCATCCGCGCCCTCGAACTGGAGATCGGCACGGACCTCTTCGCGCGCGATCGCCGCAGCGTCGCACTGACGCCGGCTGGCCAGGCGTTCCTCGAACCCGCCCGGCGGGCGATCGAAAATGCCGAAGTCGCCCGGCAGCAGGCGTTACGGGCGTTTCGCGGCGAAGTCGGTCGGCTGCGGCTGGGTTTCACGGTCATCGCCTTCTACGGCATTCTGCCGGAAGCGGTGCAGGCGTTCCGGAAGCGTTATCCGCAGGTCGAGATAGAGCTTGTCGAGCTCAATTCCCCGTCGCTCGAAACCGCACTGATGACGGGAACGATCGATCTGGCGGTCCTGCATCCACCGCTCGCCAATCCTGAACTGGCGACCCATGATCTGCCGGCCGAGCCTCTCGTCCTGGCATTGCCGGAAAGCCATCCGCTCGCGATGAAAACCGAGATCCGGCTCTCCGAGCTCGCCGACGAACCCTTCCTCCTCGCACCCCGCTCCATCGGACCGAGCATCTACGACAGGGTCATCGCTCTCTTCCGGGACCAGGGCATCAGCCCGCGCATCGTGCAGGAGGTTACGCCCATGACCACACTTGCAGGCCTGGTGGCGGCGGGGGTCGGAATGGGGTTCGTCACGGGCGGCCTGTCCCGCCTGCCGCGTCCCGGCGTCGTTTTCCGGCCAGTCACGCCGACGCCGCCATCGTTGCCGATGGCGGCGTCCTGGTTGAAACCGCAGCTTTCCGCAATCGGGCAGCGCTTCCTCGAAACGGTCTCGGCGCTTGCCTGACTGTCCAGGCCTCAGGCAGCGTCGCTGCGACGGAAGCCCGAGCGGCGTTCGTTGGCGCCGGCATGGAAGTTGATGTTCGGATCGCGCGTCTTGAAGCGCTCGATCTTCTCGGACAGCGTCTCCACACGTTGGCGCAGACCGTGGATCTCGGCGTTGTTTTCCTCGACCATGGCCGCGTTGCGCTGGGTGATCAGCTCGACCTCCTGCACCGCCTTGGTGACTTCGTTGATGCCGGTCGACTGCTCGCCGGTGGCCGCCGAAATCTGGGACACCAGTTTGCGAACGTCGGTGATGTGCGTGATGATCTCGGTGAGTGCCGTACCCGTCTCCTCGACGAGATGTACGCCGTTGCTGACCTGGGTCGAGCTTGCCGAAATAAGGCCCTTGATCTCGCGGGCAGCACCGGCGCAGCGCTGCGCCAGTTCGCGGACTTCCTGGGCGACGACCGCAAAGCCGCGGCCTGCCTCGCCGGCACGGGCCGCCTCGACGCCGGCATTCAGCGCCAGCAGATTGGTCTGGAAGGCGATCTCGTCGATAACACCGATGATGGTCGCGATCTTTTCGGAAGAACGGCTGATCTCACCCATGGCGTCGACGGCGCGGGATACGACCTCGCCGGAGCGGACCGCGAAATCTTCCGTCTCGTTGACCGAGACGGACGTCTGCTTGGCGCTTTCAGCCGTCGAGCGGACGATCTCGCTCAGATGGCGCAGGGCGCGCGAACTCTGTTCGAGCGCTGCCGCCTGCTGTTCCGTGCGGCGGGCAAGATCGTCCGCCGAAGCGGCGAGATTGCCGGTGCCGCCGTCGATTTCTTCCGCGGTCGAGCGCACGTCGGCGAGCGTGGCCCGGAGCGCCTCGACAGCCTGGTTGTAGGTGCGCGCCATCTCGATGAAGTCTTCCGGCAGGTTCTCGTCCATGCTGCGCTCAAGGTCGCCCTCGGCAAGTTTGCCGAGCATGTCGTTGAGCGCGGTCAGCGCCTGGCGTTGTTCGCCGGCAATGCGGGCACGCTCTGAGGCGCGGCGCTCGGACTCGGCGGTCGAGAGCTCGCGGGCTGCGGCGGCGTCCTGCTCGAGACGGACATTTTCGACCGCGGCATCGCGGAAGACGGTGACCGAGCGAACCATGTCGCCGATTTCGTCGCCACGTTCGCGGCCTTCGATCTTGACCTCGAGATCGCCGTCAGCGAGCCGCTTCATCACTTCGGTGACGCGGCGCAGCGGGCCGCGCAGCGTTTCCACCAGCATCAGGCCGCCGGCAATGGCAAGCAGCGTGCCGACCACCATGGCGATCAGCGACAGCTGGGCGGACCGTTCGCTGTCTTCCTTGCCGACCTCCTGGGCCTGGGCCACGAAATTCTTGAGGCCAGCCATGCCGCCCGTCAGAGTTTCGCCGGCGGCGGCGCGCGCCTTTTTCCAGTCTGCGGCGATGGACAGAAGCTTGGCGGTATCCTCCTCGATCGATTTCAGGCGGGGCTGAAGCGTCGTCGAGAACTCGCGCATTGCCGGATTTCTGGCAAGTTCGGAAACTTCCGCACTGGCAGCCTTCAGCTTTGCCATGACGTCGAGGACGACCTTGCGCGCCTCCTCCGTCTGGTTGGCGCGCAGCCGCTCGACGTAGAGCTGCATGGCGTCGATCAGGCGCAGCGATTCGGCACTACGGTCGAGAAGCGTGCGCAGGCTGGCGACCTCGCCCTCGATGCTGGCGAAACGGCTGGCCGCGTTGCCGGCCTTGCTGGTGACTTCCGCCTCCATTTTCGCCTGCAATTTTTCCATGCCGGCAACGGTGTCACGGACCGCCTTCGCCTTTTCCGGAACCTCCTGATTGCCCTTGATGGTGGCGGCAAGCGCGCTGATCGCGTCATTGATCGGCTTCAGCTGTTTGATGCCGTTCGGGGTAAGGAAGGCCTGAACCTCCTGGAACGTCTTGTCCAGAATGCCGAGATACATGTCGGCGGTGCTGATCGCGCCGTCGTCCGTGCCGGTCTCCTTGACGGAATTGCGAAGCTCGCCGATCTGTTCGGCGATCGCCTTGTAGGCATAGGCTTCCAGAACCATGCCCTTGGCGAACTTTTCCTTGCCCTCGAACTGCTTGCGGACGTTGGCAACCTGATCCGAGACCCCTGTCGCGACGGTGCGGACATTGTCGATGCTGTCGTCGAGCGCTGCGGCGTTTTCGTCTCGCCTCTGCTTTATCTTCCAGAGTACGTCCGTATCGGCGCGCATCTTGGGCGCAAGCCCGGTCACCACGGCGATGCGCTCGCGGTCCCCGGCCGTCACGAGCAGCCCGCCGAGCACGTTGACGCCGCTCTCCTGCTTGTCGATAGCAGCCTTCAAGGCCGCAAGCGATGCATTGTCGGGCTTGCTGTTGAATTCCTGGAGGACCGCCTGGAGATTTTCAAAGTCGCCGATGTTTTCGATCGTCGCACGCGTCACGGTCATATGGCCGTTCAGCATGCTGGCCGTGTAGTAGCCGGCAAGACCGACGCCGGCGATCAAGAGCACCAGCGGGATGACGAAAAGTAGGACCTTGGTGACGATCCTGCGGCTCTGAAGAAGACGATCGATGAAAGACATTTTTCCCCCAACTGCAAACCAGATGCGACTTTCGCGTCTGCGGCATCGCGAAACGGCAACGGCACGATCCCAGCCTCATGCGGGAATGAATGGGTTCACAATGGTCAAATTCGGTTGAACAACGGTTAATTCGGGACCCTTACATTTCGTTTTATTACACTGTATCGGATATCGGAATTTCCCGCCGCTACCCAAAAGAGTACCGCCCGGGAGGCAATCGGGCTGGCGACGCGTAAGCCGTTGCTTTAAGAGACCGATACCGGAGGAATCTCACAGATGGCATGGTCTGAAAATTCGCGGGGCGCACTGTTCATGTCGCTCGCCATGGCGGCTTTCACCTGCAACGATGCGCTGGTCAAGTCGGTCACCCCGGAGCTCAGCATCCCCCAGATCATGGCCGTGCGCGGCGTCATGGCGACACTGCTGATCTACTGTGTCGCACGCTACATGGGCGTGACCCTGTCGGCCAAGGCGGTCATGCATCCGCTGGTGCTGCTGCGCACTTTCTTCGAGCTCGGCGCCACCCTGACCTTCCTCTCCGCGCTTGCCCACATCGAATTTGCCGCCATTTCGTCGATCATGCAGGCCTTGCCACTTGCCGTGACGTTGGGAGCGGCCCTTTTCCTGAGCGAGCCCGTCGGCTGGCGGCGCTGGACGGCGATCGGCATCGGCTTCCTCGGCGTGCTCATCATCATCCGCCCGGGCCCGGAAGGTTTCACGCCGGCAGCCCTGCTCGCCGTCGTCGCCTGCTGTTTTACGGCATGCCGCGACCTCACCACCAAGCGCATCCAGGCGGACATCCCTTCGTTGACGGTGACGCTCTTCACGTCCCTCGCCAACACGGTTCTCGGGGCAATCCTGATCGTCCCGATGGGCGGATGGCAGCCAGTCAGCACCTATGCGCTGGGACATCTGGCAATTGCTTCCGTGCTGGTCTTCGCAGGTTACCAGGCGGTCATCCAGTCGATGCGGACGGGCGAGATCTCCTTCATCGCGCCCTTCCGCTATACCGGCCTGCTCTGGGCTCTGGTCATTGGCATTTTCGCCTTCGGCGAACGTCCGGACGCCTATATGCTCGTGGGCGCGGCAGTCGTTATCGGTTCCGGCCTTTATACTTTCTATCGCGAGCGCAAGCGGCAGGGCATTGCCACCGGCAAGGTAGCCGCCGTCCCGCCGGCCTGAGGAAGAGCCGGATTGAAAGGGCCGAAAGGCAGGCGTGAAAGGACGAGACGACGTGCAGCAAAGCCGATTTCTGGATAGACGAACCCCGCCCCATATCCTGACGCTCGTCGTCTGCGCCGGACTTGGCGCCCTCTCGCTCAATGTCTTCCTGCCGTCGCTTTCCGCCATGGCCATCCATTTCGGCACCGACTATGCCGTCATGCAGCTTGCCGTCTCCGGTTATATCGCCGGCACCGCCTTGCTGCAGCTGGTACTCGGTCCGCTTTCCGACCTTTTTGGCCGCCGCCGCGTGATGATCGGCAGCATCCTGATCATGCTGGTCGGCACGGTGATCTGCCTGATGGCCGCAAACGTCACCGTCTTCATGATCGGAAGGCTGCTGCAGACCGCGGTGGTCGCCGGTTTCGTCCTGCCGCGCGCGATCATCCGCGATACGGTGCCGATGGAGAGCGCTGCCTCGATGA
Source organism: Neorhizobium sp. T25_13 (assembly GCF_002968675.1). NCBI lineage: Bacteria > Pseudomonadati > Pseudomonadota > Alphaproteobacteria > Hyphomicrobiales > Rhizobiaceae > Neorhizobium > Neorhizobium sp. T25_13. Next base: position 42,841 of record NZ_PVBI01000014.1, on the reverse strand, counting down.
TCGCCTATGTGACTATGGGCATGTCGCTGGTGCCGATGATCAGTCCGACGATCGGCGGCGTGCTCAACGACATGTTCGGCTGGGAGGCGAATTTCGCCTTGATGCTCGGCCTCGGCCTGTTGACCCTGACGCTCGTCTTTACCGACCTGGGCGAGACGAATCACGCGCCGGCCGCCAGCTTCACCGCCCAATTCCTCAGCTGGCCGGACCTTTTCCGCTCGCGGCGCTTCTGGGGCTATACGTTTACTTCGACCTTTTCGTCGGGCGTGTTCTTCTCGTTCCTCGGCGGAGCGCCCTTCGTCGGCACGGCGATCTATCATCTGTCGCCGACCATGCTCGGCGTGCAGTTCTTCCTGATCGCGGCCGGCTACATGATCGGCAACTTCATTTCGGGCCGCTATACCCGCCAATTCGGCACGATGACCATGATGATCTCAGGCAGCCTGGTCAGCCTTGTCGGGGTTCTCATCACCGCCGGGTTCCTCGTCGCGGAAGCGCCCTGGCCGTTCGCCTTCTTCGCGCCCCTGGCGCTGACCGGCGTCGGCAACGGCCTCACCCTGCCGAGTTCGAATGCCGGCATCGTCAGCGTGCGGCCGCACCTCGCCGGCTCCGCTTCCGGCCTCGGCGGCGCGATCACCGTCGGCGGCGGCGCCGCGCTGTCGACCCTTGCCGCGGCGTTACTCAAGGAAGAGAGTGGCGCCATGCCGCTTCTCGTCGTCATGGGCGTCACGACCATCCTGGCGCTCGTCGCAACCGCCTATGTCCGGCAGATCGACCGCCGCGAGGGCGCCATCCCGACAAAGGATGAGGACTAATGACGCCCGCCGCTCCTCCCATCCGGCCTCCGGGCCTGGTCCTTGCCGGTGGCAAATCGAGCCGCATGGGCACCGACAAGGCTTTTCTCACCATCGGCGGCGACACGATCCTCGGCCATGTGGTGCGGCGGCTCCTGCCCCAGGTCTCGGAAATCACCCTCAACGCGCCGATAGGTTTCCCCAATCCGCTCGGTTTGCGCCTGCTGCCGGACCTGGTTCCCGGCCAGATCGGCCCGCTTGCCGGCGTGCTCGCCGGCCTCCAAGACATCCAGGCGCGCGGCGTTCAAGCAACGCATCTCCTCACCGTCCCCTCCGACAGCCCCTTCGTACCCGCCGATCTCGCGCGCCGGCTGGGGGCTGAGGCGGGCGATCCAAACGCGATCGTCATCGCCTCCTCGGACGGCCGCGATCATCCGGTCTTCGGGCTCTGGCCGGTTTCCATCACCAGTGATCTGGAGACCTGGCTTTCCGATCCCGACAACCGGCGGATCAAGGCGCTCCTCGACCGTCACCATACGGTGACTGTCGAATTCCCGGTGATCGAGACGCCGCAGGGGGCGCTCGATCCCTTCTTCAACATCAACACGCCCGAGGATCTTCAAGAGGCGCTTGGTTTCGCCGAGGAGCTTTCATGACCCCTCCCCGCGTCTTCGGCATTTCCGGCTGGAAAAATTCCGGCAAGACGGGCCTGGCAGTGCGGCTGGTGGCGGAATTCACCCGCCGCGGCTATGCAATCTCGACGATCAAGCACGCGCACCACGATTTCGACATAGACAAGGTGGGGGCCGATTCCTTCCGCCACCGGCAGGCCGGTGCCCACGAAGTGGCGATCGTTTCCGGCACCCGCTTTGCGATCATGCACGAGTTGCGCGGTGCGCCGGAGCCGAGCTTCGAGGAAATACTCTCCCGCCTCGCCCCCTGCGACCTGGTGCTGATCGAGGGCTACAAACGCGAGCCCGTCCCGAAGATCGAAGCCCGCCGCCTCAAGGCGAGCAACCGCGAACCGCTGGCGCCGAGCGATCCCCACATCGTCGCGATTGCCGCCGACCACCCGGTCCCGGATGCCACCATCCCCGTCTTCGACCTCGACGATACGAACGCGATCGCCGATTTCATCGCACAGGTGACGGGGCTTCCCCACAAATAAAAAAGCCGCCGGATCGCTTCGGCGGCTTTGGTTCGAGGTGCCTGAACCTTACTGGTTCGAAGCGACCGGTTTGACCAGCGGGGTGATGCGGCGCACGGTCACGCGGCGGTTTTCCTGTTCGGGTCCGTCGGTGCGGACCTTGAGGTAACGTTCGCCGTAGCCCTGCGTCGCCAAGTTTTCCGGCGGGATGCCGAATGCGTCCGTCAGCACCCGGGCAACGCTTTCAGCGCGTTCGTCGGAGAGGACGAGGTTGCTGTCGTCGGCACCGACGGCATCCGTATGACCTTCGATCAGGAAGGTTTCGGAAGGATCCCGCTTCAGGACCTTGCTGATCGCGTCGGCGACCTTGCGCAGCGAGCTCGCCTGGTTCATCGGGATTTCGGCACTACCGGTCGCAAACGTGATCGTATCCAGGTCGATACGCGGCACCTTATCGCGGATGCGGGCGGAGTAACGCACTTCGTCCATCGAATAGACCCGCTCGACCCGCTCGACCGGCGGCTGTTCCAGGAACTCGTAATAATCCCGGTCCGGCTCGGTCGAGGTGTCGATGATGTAGTTGTCGAGCGGCACGCTCAGCCGCATCGGCGGCAGGTCGTCGCCCGGATCGCGCCAGACGTAGTCGCGACCACGGCGGTTATCCATCAGCTCCGGCGAATAATAGAGAACGTATTCCTCGCCGCCCCTGACGATACGCGAGCGCTGGACGATCTCGCCATAGCTGTTACGGACGGTGACAATCCGCGTGCCGTCGTCGCGCACGATAACTTCGCGCACCCGGCCGTCGCGGAGCTGCTCGTATTGCGGCGCCCGATCGCGATCGTTGTAGAAACGACGGCTGTCGTCATGGCGAACCACGGTCTGGTTGTCGATCGAGATGATCACGCGGCCGCCATCCCGGTCGCGACCGCCGTTACGGTCACGGCTGCCGCCGAGGCCCGCTGCATCGCGGAAATCCCAGCCGCGGGGCCGTTCGAACTGCGGGCGCTGGTCGAGGCGCTGGCCGCGCTCTTCGGACAGCTGACGAAATTCCTGCAGCTGCTCGCGGGTGGCACGCGTGCTGCCCTGAGCCTCTGCATCGGTTTTCGGCGGTGCAAGCTGCTGCTGGTCGGCCTGCTGCGGAGCTTGACGGCGCGGACGCTCTCCATCCCGCGGCGGACGTGCAGAGGGCGCCTCCTTGGCGCTGTCGAGCACGGCTGCCCCGTTCTGAACGGGCAGTACGACCTGCTCGCCGCTCTTGGCCGCAGCCGGATCCTTTGCAAGCTCCTTGGCGCGTTCGACCTGCTGAGGCGTGGTCGCCGTCTGGGGCGCGGTCGGCTGGGTGCCCGGCTGGGCTCCGGTCGCCTGCTGACCTTGCAGCTGGCCCGGCACCTGCTGGCCCTGAGGCACCACTGGCTGTCCTTCGGTGGTCTGACGGCGAGGCGTTTCGCCGGCAGGCGGCTGACCCGGCGCGGCCTGGCCATTTGCCGGCGGCTGCTGGTTGCGCCTGTCCTGCGCGGTTCCGGTGCCCGGAGCCTGTCCAGGGACCTGAGCCGGCGCCTGACCGGTGGCGTTGCCGCTGGCCGGCTTTTCAGGCGCTGCTCCCGGAGCCGTGGCGCGATCGGTAGCCGGCGGCTGTGTCGGCTTTGGTGTTTCGGCCTGCTTTTCAGCGGGAGCTGCCTTGGGCTGCTGGGCAGTGCCGCTGGCCGGCTTTTCAGGTGTCGCTTCCGGCGTCGCAGCGCGATTGGTGGCAGGCGGCTGCGGCTTGGGGGTTTCGGCCTGCTTCTCGGTCGGGGCTGCCTTCGGCTGCTGGGCGTCGCGGCGCACGGGAGCCTCAGGTGCTGCTTCCGGGGTTGCGGCGCGATTGGTCGCCGGCCGTTCCGGCTTCGGCGTTTCGGCCTGCTTTTCTGCAGGAGCGGCCTTTGGCTGCTGGGCTTCCCTTGCGGCCGGCGGCTCGGTGCGGGGTGTCGCCTGCTCGCGCTGGCGGCGCGGCTGGGCGTCGTTTCCGCCTTGACCCTGCCCGGTCTCCTGCTGCTGACGGCGCGGACGCTCCTGCGCGGGCGCCTCGGCTGCCGGACGCTCGGCCTGCGGAGCCTGGCGGGGTGCTGCTTCGCGTGGGGCAGCCTCACGCGGGGCGGCTTCCGGCTCGGCCTTGCGCTGGCGCTGCGGCTGTTCCTGCTGCTGGGCCTGGGGCGGGGCCTGCGGCCGTTCGGCCGGGGCCTGCTGCTGCTCCTTCTGCTGCGGCTTGCGGCGCGGACGCCCCTCGCCTTCCTGCCCTTCCGGAGGGACGATGATCTGCTGCTGGACTTCGACGACGCCCGGCATCTGGGCGGCCTCAACGGCGGGTCTCGTCTCCATAGCGGGTTTCAAGGGGACAGCACCGGCCGGCTGAAGCATCAGCGGCAGCGACACGAAAGGTGCTGCGACACTGGCGAACAGTCTGAATTTTTTCGACATGGACATTTCCTCTTCTAGGGTGTCATCCCTTTCATGCGCGTCCTTTATTGCCTTTTTCGGCGGACTTACGCGGCGGCTCAACTGTATTGCACCAAAATGGTTCCGTTGCAGCCTGTTGCGGATGGCCTGAACCTCGCATGAATGTGTTGTTCATCAGCTGGTGGCAACTAGACGTGCACGTAAAATGCCGTTGCAATTTTTCCCGAGCAGGTATCTAAAAATCCACTCGGAGCCCGCCTGCATGCGTGCCCCGTCTCCCTGCGGCCGAAAAAGACCAACACCGCAGGTTGCCAACAGAGAGGATCAAAATGAACATCTCCACCCGATTCCTTGCTGCCGCCTCGATCGCCGCCCTGTCGCTTTTCGCTGGTTCGGCGATGGCTCAGGAGAAACTCGTGATCGGCACCGAAGGCGCCTACCCGCCCTTCAACAACCTGGAAGCCAACGGTCAGCTCACCGGTTTCGACGTCGATATCGCCAAGGCGCTCTGCGACGAGATGAAGGTCACCTGCACCTTCGTCACCAATGACTGGGACGGCATCATTCCGGCGCTGCAGTCGAAGAAATTCGATGCGATCATTGCTTCCATGTCGATCACCCCCGAGCGGAAGGAGCAGGTCACCTTCTCGAAGAAATACTACAACACGCCGCCGGCCATCGCCGTCCCGAAGGACTCGCCGATCAAGGAAGCGACCGCCGCCGGCCTCAAGGGCAAGACGATGGGCGCGCAGGGCTCCACCACCCATTCGAACTATGCCGAAAAGCATATGCCGGACTCGGAGCTGAAACTTTATCCGACCGCCGACGAATACAAGCTCGACATCACCAACGGCCGCATCGATGCCGTCATCGACGATGTCGTCGTGCTGTCGGAATGGGTCAAGTCGGATGCCGGCAAATGCTGCAAGATCCTCGGTACCCTGCCGATCGACGTCGAGATCAACGGCGAAGGTGCGGGCATTGCGGTCCGCAAGGGCGAAACGGCGCTTGCCGACAAGTTCTCGGCCGCCATCGTCGCGATCCGCGCCAACGGCAAGTACAAGGCCGTCAACGACAAGTATTTCGATTTCGACGCCTACGGCAAGTAATCGACCGGAGAACCCGGTTACCGCGCGGCGGGAGGCTTGCCCTCCGCCGTTTTTCTTTTTAATGGCGTAACACAAGACAAAAGCGGCACACAAAAAGGCCGCAGGGGAAAACGACCTTATGAGCGGATTCTTTTCCGCCCTCTTTTCGGCGCTGGATCCGCTTTGCGGGCCTGTCGGGCTTTTTTCACTCTTCGGTTCCGGTAGCATCGTTGCCTGCGGCGAGGCCGGCTGGGGCGACGAGATCGCCTTCGGCGTCAAGGTGACGATCACGCTCGCCCTCGCCACCCTGCCCGTCGGGCTGGTCATCGGCTTCCTGATCGCGCTGGCCGCACAGTCCGAGGACAAGCTGCTGAGGCTTGCCGCCGGCATCTACACGACGATCTTCCGCGGCCTGCCGGAACTGCTGACCCTGTTCATCGTCTATTACGGCCTGCAGATCCTCATCCAGGCTGTGCTCGCCTCCTTTGGATATGCCGGGCGCGTCGAGATCAACGCCTTCATTGCCGGCATGGCGGCGCTCGCCGTCGTCTTCTCCTCCTATTCCTCCGAGGTCATGCTGTCGGCCTTCAGGGCGATCCCGCGTGGCCAGTACGAGGCAGGCGATGCGCTCGGTCTCCACCGTTCGCGCACCATGCTTCTCGTCATCCTGCCGCAGCTCATCCGCATCGCACTGCCAGGCCTTACCAATCTCTGGCTGATCCTGCTCAAGGACACGTCCTATGTGTCGGTGATCGGGCTTGCCGATATTCTGCGCCAGACCGGCATTGCGGCGCGGGTCAGCAAGGAAGCCTTCTTCTTCTACGGCATCGCCTGCCTGCTCTATCTGATCCTCGCGATGATCTCGTCCGTCGGCCTCGGCTTCGTCGAGCGCTGGGCAAAACGTTCGGAGGGGCATCGATGAGCTACGTCAGGGAACTGATCCCGCCCCGCGCGCCTCCGGCCCTGATCGACAAACCGCTGGCGCCGGCGCGCATTGCCGGCATCGTCGTGCTGGTGGTGTGGGCGGCCCTTGCGATCGCGCTTGCCTTCATGATGATCAATGGCTGGAACGAGGACAAATTCCTGCGCTACGGCCCGCGCTACCTCCACGGCCTCTGGACCACCATCTCGCTGGTCGGTCTCGCCGTCGTCCTCGGTGCGGTCCTGTCGGCGCCGATCGCCTTTGCGCGGATGTCGAGTAACAAGGCGCTGAACGCCATCGCCTACGCCTATGTCTACGTGTTTCGAAGCACGCCGCTGCTCGCCCAGCTTTTCCTGATCTATTACGGGCTCGGCAGTTTCCGCCCGCAGCTCGAATCCGTCGGCCTCTGGTGGTTCTTTCGCGAGGCCTGGTATTGCGGTCTTTTTTCGCTGACGCTCAACACCGCCGCCTATCAGGCGGAGATCCTGCGCGGCGCGATCGAAAGCGTGCCGCGCGGCCAGCACGAGGGTGCGGCCGCACTCGGCCTTTCGAAACGCAACGCCTTCCGCAAGGTCATCCTGCCCCAGGCGCTGATCGTCGCACTGCGCCCCTACGGCAACGAGATCGTGCTTCTGATCAAGGGATCGGCCGTCGTCGCGATCGTCACCGTCTACGACCTGATGGGCGAGACGCGCTATGCCTTCTCCCGCACGTTCGACTACCAGAGCTATCTGTGGGCGGCGATCTTCTATCTCGCCATCGTCGAAGCGCTGCGGCACCTCTGGGCCTTCATCGAGGCGCGCCTGACGCGCCATCTGAAGCGTTAGCAGCACTCGGAAATCATAGCTGCTAACATACTGAAAATTATCACAAATGTGCTCTTAAGGCGCAATTGTAAAGCTTCGGTTAAACATGGCATGTTCTCCTATCGAATGACGCAACGACGTCGGTTCGAAACAACAAACGGGAACTGCTTGCATGTCTGATATGGAAATGATGCTGAAAGGCTACGGGCTGACGACCGCCCAGATCTTCTACCACCTGCCGGACCATCCGGCCCTGCTGCAAAGCTATGTCTGGCAGAACTACGACCTCGCCCCGGACTTCCCGGAGATGAACGGGTTTCTCAAATTCTGGCAGGAGAAGCTCGACGGGCCGCTGCATTCCGTCCGCTATGTCCATCGCAAGCTGATCTCGGCCAGCGAGTGGCGGGCCGTAAAGGGCGAGATCATCCTGCACTAGGAAACAGCGGCCTCGCGTTTCAGACGTGGACTTCGCCATGGGCGAATTCGCCGTCGTCCGGCTCGCGATGCAGGGCTGAGAAAATCACGGCGGCATAAAGGACCGCGACGAGCGCAATCACGCTCCATCCCGGCAACGGACCGAGCGCAGCGTTGTTGACCGCCTCCGACCATGAAAAGACGACATCCGCCTGCGTATCGTTGGGCAGGAGCTTTGGGGTCGAGATCTTCAGAAGCCACGCCATCAGCAGGATGGCATACATCCAGACGTAGTTGCGCCTCACCCGGCGAAACAGCGCCTCGCGATAACTGATCAGGAAACAGGGATTGCGCAGACTCGTGGCGATCGCCTGCGCCCAGTCGGGCTTGAGGTCCGCCTGCGGATAAAGCGCCTGCGCGAAATAATGGCGTTCCAGCTTGCGGACCCTTGCGCGGTAGACGTCGAAGAAGCGGTAGCGCCGCGCTTCGATCAGGAGAAGCAGCGAGATCAGCAGCATCGCAAACAGAACCACGCCGTGATGCGACGTCGGCGTCGACAGCGAGACCGACAGCAGCGCCGCCACCACCGTGATCGACCAGTTCGAGGTGCGGTCGATGCGGTCGCGCCAGCTGGTCATCCGCCCGAGTTCACCGCGGTAATAGTGGATGATCACATTGGCCTTTTCGGCGGAGGTCATCGGCAGCGACGGCGCGCGCCGCTCGACATTCTGCTCCAGCACGCTCTTGCCCTCATCGGCTGGCATGACCTTCTCCCGGAGTGGTTCTCAAAAAAGCCGTTCTGCTTTGACTTTTCAACGAATGAGCACCCGCCGCGTTCCCCTTGATGGACAAATGCCGGCCAGCGGCTTAAAGCCGCTTGCAAAAAGAAGGACGCTAGCCATGAAGAAGATCGACGAGGAAGCCCTGGCAGAGGCCTATAACCGCGCGCTGGCGCTGGAAAAGGCGGGCGATATCGACGCCGCCGTCAAGGCCTACGAGCAGGTGCTCGAACTCGATCCCGAGGACCACGGCGGTGCCGCGGTGCGCATCGCAGCCATGGGCCGCGGCGAGACGCCTCCCAAGGCGCCGGACGCCTATGTGGAAACCCTGTTCGACCAGCACGCCGAAAGCTTCGAGGACATTCTCGTCGAGCAGCTTGGCTATGCCGTGCCGGTGATCGTGCGCCAGCGCCTGCAGGAGCTGAAGCTCGGGCCGTTCAAGCGGATGCTCGATCTCGGCTGCGGCACGGGGCTGACCGGCGGCACGCTGCGCGACATGGTCGACGACATCACCGGCATCGACATTTCCGAGAACATGGTTGAAATCGCACACGAAAAGGATCTCTACGAGACGCTTTACGTGGCCGAAGTCGAGGATTTCCTCGAAGACAACGACGACGAGCCCTTTGACTTAGTAACCGCCACCGACGTGCTGCCCTATCTCGGCGCGCTGGAACCGCTGTTCTTCGGCGCGGCAGAAAACATGGCTCCCGGCGGCCTGTTCGTCTTCTCCTCCGAGACCCTGCCCGACGAGAGCTTTGCCGGCCGGCCCTACATCGTCGGCCCGCACCAACGTTTCGCCCATTCGGAAACCTATGTCCGAGAACGCCTCGCCGCCACCGGCTTCGAGCTTCTCGAAATCTCCGACATCAACGTGCGGATGCAGGACGGCAATCCGACGCCGGGCCATCTGGTGATCGCGCGGCTGATTGTAAAGTCGTGATCGCAGGTTGAGAGCGCAATGGCAATTCTCGGCGCCGTCACAGGTCGTGACAGGCGCCGACAGCGACCAAGTGAAATCATCCTAGTGTTCGCGAGCCATCTTCTCATCGTCCCTCTTCATCGATAGTTTGCCTCCGCAACGGAGGGATTCGGATGACGCCGCAGCGCTATCTTCTTGCCCAGGCCTATAACAACGCTTGGGCCAACCACCGGCTGCTGAAAGCCTGCGGAGAGCTTTCGCGCGAAGAGCTGGATGCGCCGCGGGTCAGCTTCTTCCCATCGATCATCCATACGCTCAACCATATCCTGACCGTCGACTGGCTCTATATCAGCGCGCTCGAAGGCGATTGCCTCGGTCCCGCCGCCTTCGACCCGGAGATTCCCTGTCCGCTCTTCGCCGATCTCGATCGCGAACAACGTGCCGCCGATCGCCGCCTCATCGATCACTGTCGAAGCTTGGATGAGAAAACGATCGCCGAGGACATCCACATTCCCCGGCGCACCTTCGTGCAGGTCGAACCTGCCGATCGGCTGCTGATGCATCTCTTCCAGCACCAGATCCATCATCGCGGCCAGGTTCACGCCATGCTGTCGGGAACCAGCGTTCAACCGCCGCAGCTCGACGAGTTCTTCTGCATGGGCGAAGACCAATTGAGACAACAGGATTTTGCCGAATTGGGCTTCACCGAAGCCATGATCTGGAGTTGACCATGCTGTATTTCGTTATCAAGGCCCTGCACATTCTTTCCGACTTCCTGCTGATCGGCGGCATGCTGATCAACGCTTTCGTCATCGGCATGGTGCCGCCGACCATCCGCACCGGCGTCATCTCGGCGCTCAGGAAATACGACCGCACCGTCACCACGGCCGCACTCGGCGGCGCCTGGCTTTTCGGCCTGTGGCTCGCCTTCGGCTACGGCTTCTATACTTCCGGCTGGTTCGGCTTCAAATTCCTGATCGTCCTCATGCTGTCGGCGCTGCACGGCATGCAGGGCGCCTGGATGCGCCGCATGGAGGCCGATCCGCATCTCGATCCTCCGGCCTTCGTGCGCGCCGGTCTGCCGATCGTCCTCGGCTCGGTCGTCGTCATTGTCGCGCTCGCGGTCATCAAGCCGTTCTGAGCCAATCCTTGGCAATTTTCAGTGTCCGGCCAACGGAACCGCCGATCGAAATCTGCGCTTTTCACCGAACTGCGCTTTTCCGAAGGTCCGCTTTGCTCTAATCCTCTGGCGACAAAATTCTGGAGGTTCAGCATGGCGAAAGTGGCATTCATCGGTCTCGGAGTGATGGGTTATCCCATGGCCGGGCATCTCAAGGTCAAGGGCGGCCATGACGTCACCGTCTATAACCGCACGGCTGCCAAGGCCGAGGACTGGGCGAAGAAGTTCGGCGGCAAGGCCGCCGCCACGCCTGCCGAAGCGGCCAGGGATGCCGATTTCGTGTTCGTCTGCGTCGGCAACGACGACGATCTCCGCTCGGTGACAATCACCGAGACCGGCGTTCTCGCCGGCATGAAAGCGGGCGCCATCCTGATCGACAATACGACCGCCAGCGCCGAAGTCGCCCGCGAGCTCGATGCCGCGGCCCGAGAAAAGGGCGTCGGCTTCATCGACGCACCGGTCTCCGGCGGCCAGGCGGGTGCCGAAAACGGCGTGCTCACCGTCATGTGCGGCGGTGACGAGGCGGTGTTCGAAAAGGCCAGGCCGGTGATCGACGCCTATGCCCGAATGGTCGGCCTCATGGGTCCGGCGGGCGCCGGCCAGCTCACCAAGATGATGAACCAGATCTGCATCGCCGGCCTCGTCCAGGGGCTGGCCGAATCGATCCATTTCGGCAATCAGGCCGGCCTCGACATCGAAAAGGTCATCGAGGTGATTTCCAAGGGTGCTGCCGGCTCCTGGCAGATGGAGAACCGCTACAAGACCATGAATGCCGGCAAATACGATTTCGGCTTTGCGGTCGACTGGATGCGCAAGGATCTCGATATCGTGCTGACCGAAGCCCGCCGCAACGGCGCCAAGCTGCCGGTCACGGCCCTCGTCGACCAATTCTACGGCGACGTGCAGGCGATGGGCGGCAAGCGCTGGGATACGTCCTCGCTGCTCGCACGGCTCGAAAAGAAATAGGCCGGCCATGATCGGCCCCTCCTCCGACGTCGCCGGGATCATCGCGCATCTCGAAACGCTGCGGTCGGAGGAGAACATCCTGGGGATGGCCCGTTTCGGCATTGTCACCGACAAGGCCATCGGCATTTCGAATCCCGACATGCAGAAGATCGCGCGGACGATCAAGCGCGACCACGGCCGGGCGCTGGACCTCTGGCGCACCAGCATCCGCGAAGCCCGCATGCTGGCGATCTATACCGCCGACCCCGCCGCGCTGACCCCGGCTGAGGCGCGCGGATGGGCGGAGGACTTTGCCTCCTGGGAAATCGTCGATACCGCAGCCGACCTTTTGACCGAGACGCCGTTCTGGCAGCAACTCGTTGCGGATTTCGCGGAGGACGACCGGGAGTTCGTCCGCCGCACCGCGTTCGCGATGATCGCCGGCGCCGCCGTGCACCGCAAACAGGAGCCGGACGATACCTTCGTCGCCTATCTGCCGCTGATCGAGGCGCATTGCGCCGATCCGCGCAATTTCGTCAGGAAGGCGGTGAACTGGGCACTCCGCAATATCGGCAAGCGCAACCGAACCTGCCACGCCCCCGCGCTGGCACTCGCCGAAAAGCTCGCCGCCTCGCCGGACAAGACCGCCCGCTGGATCGGCAAGGATGCCGCGAAGGAATTGTCGGGCGAGAAGCTTCTGGCGCGACTGAAGGCTTAGCCGGCTTTACCCATCCGGTATTGCCGCGGCGTCGCACCCGCAAAGGTCCGAAACACCTTGATGAAGGAACTCGTGCTTTCGAACCCGCAGGCGAGGCCGATTTCCGTGATCGGCTCCCGGCCGGCGAGCAGCATCTCCTTTGCCCTCACCATCCGTGCCCGATGCCGGAAATCGCGAAAACTCATGCCGAGCTCCGCATCGAATTTTCGTGCCAACGTCCGTTCCGAAAAACGGGCAGCCTCCGCAAGGGAACCAAAATCAAGATCCCGGTCGAGATGTTCCAGCATCCGCTCGACGGCGACCGCCATGCCCGGCGACTGCGGTTTCGGCAACCACGTCTCGTCCTCCTCCGCGGCCAGATCCCCCGCGACGGATGCGAGCGCCTTGAAAAAGGCATTCGCGGTTTCGTCGCGTGAGGGGCGCCCGGCATCCCAACGCGTGACATGCAGGATCATCTGCCGCGCCAGATCGGAAAGGCCGAAGACCCGGCAGACCGGCAGCGGCGCATCGAATTCGCTATCGCCGAACAGGACAGAGGACGCCGTGGCCAGCCCCTTGCTGCGCACCGCGATTACCGTTCCCCTTGCGATCAGCGCCGCCCTTTGCGGTGGCAGCATCCAGCGGCGGTCGCCGATATCGAGAATGAAGGTGCCGGTCGAGGCGTAAAGCAGGTAATCGGCATCGAAGGCCCGTTCGATTTCGAACGGCTCGTCGAACACCCGATGATAGGCATGAGAAATCGTCGCCATCGCTGCCGGACTTGCCCTATGCCGCCTGCTGTCCCTGCATCTGCTTTAGCAGTTCGGCGGTGTCGAGCAATGCGGAATGATGGACGATCTTGCCGTCCTTCAGGACGAAGCTCCGGTAGGCGCGCACGCGGATGGGATTGCCGGAGGGTTCCACGCCCTTGAAAGCCGCCTGGTGCGTGCCGCGCAATGTCAGCTCGCACATGACGCCATCGTCCTCGGCGGCCATCCGCTCGATCGTCCAGACAGCATCCGGCATGATCCGCTTCTGCACCGCCACCATGGCGCAATGCCCTTCCGAACTGGCCGGCGAATAGGCGGCCTCTTGATAATCGGCCGCGAAAAAATTCCCGAAGCGCCCGATCAGGCCACGGTTCCAGATCTCTTCGATATATCCGCGGATGATCGCCTTATTGGCCTTGGCCTGGTCTTGCATGTCGAGCTCCGTCTGTTTCGATGAAGCCCAGATAATACAAAACGGGCCGTATCAACTCGGCCCGCCCTGCCAGAAAATGATCCCGATCCGCCAATCAGCCGATCACTCCTCGCCTGATTTCTGGTTGTCCAGCGTCATGTAGTCGAGCGGCAGTTCGGTCGTGTACTTGATCTGCTCCATCGCAAAGACCGACGAAACGTCGCGGATTTCGATCTTGGCGATCAGGCGCTTGTAGAAGGCGTCATAGGCGCCGATGTCCGGCACGACGACGCGCAGCAGGTAATCGACGTCGCCGCTCATGCGGTAGAATTCGACCACTTCCGGGAAATCGACGACGACTTCCGAGAACCGCTTCAGCCATTCGATCGAGTGGCTGGCAGTGCGGATCGAGACGAACACCGTGACCTTGGTATTGACCTTGACCGGATCGAGTAGCGCCACGCGGCGACGGATGACGCCATCCTCTTCCATCTTCTGGATGCGGCGCCAGCAAGGCGTGGTCGACAGGCCGACCTTCTTCGCGAGGTCCGCGACGGCGAGAGTGGAATCTTCCTGTAGAATGCGCAGTATCTTACGGTCGAGGCGGTCCATCAGAGTCCTTTCGAAATGATTTTTCGTTATACACCGAATTCGCGGCAGTTAACCGAAATTTGTTTCTCGTATCAAGCTATCCACATGCTGTCGCAGCACCGGCAGCAGATCCGCCTCGAACCACGGATTCTTTTTGAGCCAGCCGGTATTGCGCCAGCTCGGATGCGGCAGCGGCAGGATCCTCGGCCCCTGGTTGGCGAACACATAGTCTCGCCAGTTCTCTACCGTTTCCGTCATGCCCTTGCGTCGCCGGTTCCCCAGATGCCAGCCTTGAGCATAGCCGCCGACGGCTAGAACCAGTTCGATCTGCGGCATGGCGGCGATTACCCTGGCGCGCCAGAACGGCGCGCATTCGAGCCGCGGCGGCAGGTCGCTGCCCTTGGCATCATAGCCAGGAAAACAGAAGCCCATCGGCACGATCGCAAACTTCTGCGAATCGTAAAACTCTTCACGGGTCACCGCCATCCAGTCGCGCAGGCGGTTGCCGGAAGCGTCGTTGAACGGCAGCCCGCTCTCGTGCACCCGAAGCCCAGGCGCCTGGCCGGCGATCAGCACCCTCGCGGTCTTCGACAGCACGGCGACCGGCCGCGGCTCATGCGGCAGCCGATTGCCCTCGCCTTTCGCGGGCGCGTCGCGACAGATGCGACAGGCAGCGATTGCGCCGGTCAGACCGCCGATATCCTCCTCGCCGTCGGCGATGTCATCCCTGTTCATTGCCAGCCTGTCACCCGTTTCATCCAATCCCAAAATGCCTCCAACAGGCTGAAATCGTCCATCATGCCGCGGCTGGCGCGCCAGTTGCGCGGGCTTTCGAACGGGCCGGCCCACAGCCCCAGCCGTTCGCGCCGCGCTGCCACCTGTTCCCGTGCATAACGCCCGGAGGCGACCGCGAGGCCTTGCCGCACCAGCGTGCCGTTGACGCTCGTGGCGCCCGAACGGCAGCGCACCAGGAGCCGGCGATATTTGTCGCGCTCGCGACCGAGGCACTCCGTCTCACCGCCTGCGACGAGCCGTATCAGCAGCCGTCTCGCCTCTTCCCCGCAGGGCCATTGCCGGCCGCGGCCGTCTTCGCAGGTCTGGTCGAGCTCCGGCGCATCCATGCCCTGCAGCCGCAGGCGCTCGCCGCCCACCGCCAGCGTGTCGCCGTCGATCACATGGAACGGGCCGTGCACGGTGCTGTCGGCTGCCTCGTCCAGCTTGGCGGCGATCAGCACCAGAAGGATGAAGAAGGCCGCGAGAACCGCGCCATCGCGAAAAACCCTGAACGTTCGAGCCACAATCCAGCCTTATTGGAAAACGGAAGCTTCAGGAAAATGGCAAACAAAACCTTTCCCGGCAGTACTCTCTTAAGGATTTGGCCATACTCTCTCAACACCCGGGGTATCAGTTCAGTGGCCATGAGTAGCGGCGTCAGCACATCGACCGACAAGAACATCGTTGATCGCTCGCGCGGCCACCGTAACAAGGCTGTGTCGAAAGCCGTTCGCGCCACCCGGGAACGCCTGCAATCCAGCTCGCAGGGCAATCAGGTCTTCGACCGCGACATGATCGCCATGCACGTCAATGCCGTGCTGCAGAGCGCATCGGTCATGCCGATCTTCATCGTCGTGGTGACGGCGATCGGCATCTACCTCAATCCGAACGCCAATCTCTTTGCCTGGGCGCTGCTGATGTTCAGCGTCCATGCGATCAACGTGCTGCTCGCCCGCCGTGCGAGCCGCGCGGACATCGCCTCGACCGAGGTCCAGAAATGGCGCCGCAGGCTGCTCGCAGCACAGGTGATCGTCGGCGCCGGCTGGGCACTGTTTGCGCTTCAGAACTGCAATGCCTGTTCCGGCGACAGCTATTATTTCTACAAGGGCGCCGTCCTCCTCTTTGCGATCTCGATCACCGCGATGAGCAGTTTCATGCTGCGGCTCGGCGTGCTATTCGGTTTCCTGCCGATGATCCTGGCGCTGCTCGCCACCGCCATCCTGTCGCGCAATGTGCTCGATATCGGCATGACGGCGATTTGCGCCACCGCGGTCGTCTTCTTCCACTATATCGCCGACCGGCTCTATCGCTCCAACCTGACGCTGATGTCCTATCAGTCCGAAAAGGACGACCTGATCGCAGAGCTGGAAGTGGCCAAATCCATGTCGGACGAGGCCCGCCGCCGGGCCGAGGAAGCGAACCTCGCCAAGTCCCGGTTCCTCGCCTCCATGTCGCACGAGCTGCGCACGCCCCTCAACGCCATCCTCGGCTTCTCCGAAGTCATGAGCTCGGAGGTCCTGGGGCCGCTCGCCAATCCGACCTACAAGGAATATGCCGGCGACATCCACCGTTCCGGCCAGCATCTCCTCAACCTGATCAACGAGATCCTCGATCTGTCGCGCATCGAGGCTGGCCGTTACGACCTTGCCGAAGAATCACTGTCGCTGCTGGAAATCGCCGAGGATTGCATCGGCATGGTGCAGCTGCGCGCGAGCGCCAAGAACATCTCGATCAGCCAGCAGTTCGAACCCCATCTGCCGCAGGTCTGGGTGGATGAAAAATCGATGCGCCAGGTTCTCCTGAACCTGCTTTCGAACGCCGTCAAATTCACGCCCCAGGGTGGCGAGGTTACCGTCAAGGTCGGCTGGACCGCAGGCGGCGGCCAGTATGTGGCGATCAAGGACAACGGACCCGGCATTCCGGAAGAGGAAATCCCGGTCGTGCTGTCGGCCTTCGGCCAGGGCTCGATTGCCATCAAGAGCGCCGAACAGGGCACAGGCCTCGGCCTGCCGATCGTCCAGGCGATCCTTGCCAAGCACGACGGCCAGTTCATCCTGCGCTCCAAGCTGCGCGAAGGCACCGAAGCGATCGCCATCCTGCCCGCGACGCGCGTCCTGCAGAGCGTGCCGGCCGTCGCCGACGCACAGACGGTTGCCCGCCGCCGCAAGAGCTTCGCCTGAGGCGAGCAGGCTCTTTTGCACCGTCTGGTTTCAGTGCATAATGCGACCATGACCAAACTTCTCGACCGCGCCATTGAAGCAGCTAAGGAGCTCCCTGCCGAAATGCAGGATGAGATCGCCGCGATTCTTCTGAGCTTCATGGGCGAAGATGACGGAGAGGCCTATCAGCTTACGCCGGAGGAAGAGGCCGACCTGGAAGAGGCTGACCGGGAGATTGAGCGCGGAGAGATCGCGACGGAAGAGGAAGTCCGCGCGATGTGGGCCAAATACCGCCTGTGAAGCTTCGTTATACGACCAGAGCGCTCCGCGAAGTCGACGAGGCGATCTCCTATATCGGCAACCATTCTCCACAAGGTGCAGACAACGTCGCGGCGCGTATCCGCGAAGCATTGACGTTCTTGAGCGAGCAGCCGTTCGCGGGCAGCGTCACCTCGCGAAAAAACACCCGCCGCTTTTTTCTCAAACCCTATCCTTACACGGTCTATTACCGGGTTGGTGCTGATGAAATCATCATTCAGCGCTTCCGCCACACATCTCGCAAAAGTTAGTAATGGCTAATCGTCACCGCGCTAAACACGTAGAGCGTGGCCCGCCGTTGCCGACCGTCGCCCGCCGCCGCAAGAGCCTCGCCTGAAGCGAGCGGCCTCTTTTGCACCGGCTGGTTTCGGTGCATTATGCGGCCATGACCGAACTCCTCGACCGCGCCATCGAAGCAGCCAAGGAACTCCCTGCCGAAATGCAGGATGAGATCGCCCGTATCATGCTTAGGCTCGTGGGCAAAGACGAGCCGGTGCATCAGCTCACTCCCGAGGAGGAAGCCAGTTTCGCCAAATCACTGGACCAGGCCGCTCGGCGTGAATTTGCGCCAACCGAGCGAGTTCAGGCCATCTGGTCGAAATACGCGCAGTGACGATCCGCTTCACCCCTGAAGCCGCCGTCGAACTTGAGGATGTCCTCAGCTATCTAGCCGCTCATTCACCGGAAGGCGCCTGCAATGTGGGCGCGCGGATTCAGCAGGTTTTGAGCAATCTCTCGGAGTATCCGCTGACCGGTATGCGCACCAGCCTTGAACCGATGCGGCGGGTGGCAGTGACGCCTTACCCATATCTCATATTTTATCTGCCCGGCGATGATGAGATCATTGTGGTCGGCATACGCCACGCGGCACGCGATCCATCCTCGATGCCGGATCAACTGTAACGGGCGGTTATCCCCACAAGCTCCCGGCCACCACATAAACCACGAAAAACCCGTTGGCGCAGAGCAGGCAGAACACCGCGAACGAGCCGAGATCCTTGGCGTGGCGGCCGACGGTGGAGATTTCCGGGGAGATGCGGTCGACCAGTTCCTCGATCGCGGTGTTCAGCGATTCGACCGCAAACAGCACCAGCATCAGGATGGCCAGGACGAAATAGTCGAGAGCGCCGGCGCCGACGATCGCAAACACCACGATGGCCGCCGCGCTGGCGACCACCTCGTGGCGAAAGGCTTCCTCCTGCCACAGGCGCACCAGCCCCTGCATCGAATAACGGAAGGCCGCGATCACCCGGCGGATGCCGGTCGCCCTTTCGATATTGCTGTCGAGCGGTGTCTTTTCCATCAGGGCTCAGTGGCTCTTGTTGCTGACGCCGGCCTGCTCGAATGTCGCCATGCCGGAATGGCAGGCGGCGGCGGCTTTGACGATGCCGGCCGCAAGTGCCGCGCCGGTGCCCTCGCCGAGCCGCATACCGAGCGCCAGGAGCGGCGTCTTGCCAAGCCTTTCGATCGCACGCAGATGTCCCGGTTCGCCGGAGACGTGGCCGATCAGGCAATGGTCGAGTGCCGCCGGATTAGCAGCCTTGAGGATCGATGCCGCTGCCGTCACCACGTAACCGTCGAGCAGGACCGGGATCTTCTCGACGCGCGCGGCCAGGATGGCGCCGGCGATGGCAGCGATCTCGCGGCCGCCGAGGCGGCGCAGGATTTCCAGCGGATCGCTCAGGTGGTCCTTGTGGAATTCGACGGCAGCTTTCACCGCCGCGATCTTGCGTTCCATGAATTCGCCATGCGAACCGGTGCCGGGACCGACCCAGTCCTCCGCCTCGCCGCCATAAAGCGCGAGGTTGATGGCGGCAGCGATCGTCGTATTGCCGATGCCCATTTCGCCGATGCAGAGAAGGTCGGTGCCGCCAGCGATCGCCTCCATGCCGAAGGCCATGGTCGCGGCGCAGTCGCGCTCGGACAGGGCTGCCTCGCTGGTGATGTCGCCGGTCGGGTAGTCGAGCGCCAGATCGAAGATTTTCAGGCCGAGGTCATGGGTGACGCAGATCTGGTTGATCGCCGCGCCGCCAGCTGCGAAATTCTCGACCATCTGCTGAGTGACGGATGACGGGAACGGTGTCACGCCGTGGCGGGTAACGCCGTGATTGCCGGCAAAGATCGCCACAAGCGGCCGATTGACGGCCGGTGCTCGGCCCGTCCAGGCGGCAAGCCAGAAGGCGATTTCCTCAAGCCGGCCGAGTGCGCCCGGCGGCTTGGTGAGCTGCGCGTCGCGCTCGCGCGCGGCAACCAGCGCCCGCGGGTCCGGCCCGGGGAGGTTCTGCAGCAGGACACGGAAATCATCGAAAGGCAGGCCGCTCACGCTCATGAAAGTCTCTCTTGTATCTCGGTCTCGCATATCGGCGGGAAAACTTGTCTTTTCCCGCAAATCGCGCTTGTGTGCGCAAACTCATAGTCGGGTCGAGACGGAGGAACAACTGCCAAACGCAACGGAATTCATCGCGGATCTCGCCCGATCGGTCGGGTTCCTCAGCCGTGTGCCGGTCCCGGATCGGTTCTTCCGCGGCCATGACGGCACGATTTCGCGGGCCGTGCGGGCCTTTCCCGTCGCCGGGCTGATCGTCGCGGCCCTGCCCGCGCTCGTTCTCCTCCTCCTGCAGTCCGGCGATCCGCTGCTCGTCAGCCTGCTTTCGCTTGCCGCGCTGACGGTTCTGACCGGCGCGCTCCACGAGGACGGTCTTGCGGATGCGGCGGATGGTCTCGGCGGCGGGCGCGACAAGGACCACGCGCTTCTGATCATGAAGGACAGCCGCATCGGCGCTTATGGCGTCGTGGCGCTGGTGCTGTCTTTTGCCCTGCGAGCCTCGGCGCTTGCCGCACTGTTCCGCTTGGATGCGGTCACGGCGGCGCTCGCCGTGCTTGCCGTTGCCGCCGTCAGCCGCGCGGTGATGGTCGCCCATTGGCGCGCGTTGCCGTCGGCGCGGGAAAACGGCGTCGCTGCCGGTGCCGGCTTTCCGGAGGATGGCGCCCGCAATATCGCGCTGTTTACCGGTGCCGCCATCGCGCTCGTCCTTCTCGTCCCGGTTCTCGGCCTGCCGAAGGCTCTACTGTCGCTGATCGTTGCGGCACTCGCGGGGTTCGGCTTCACCCGTTTCGTGCGCCGCAAACTCGGCGGCCATACGGGCGATACGATCGGCGCTACTCAACAATTGAGCGAGATCGCCATGCTCGCCACTCTTGCTCTTGCCGCCTGAAACCCCGATATACTGACGCATGATTTCGCCCTGTACCCTTGTCTGCTCGATCGACCTCAAGACCGGCTATTGCTTCGGCTGCGGACGGACCCGCGACGAGATCGCCGCCTGGATGGACTATACGGATATCGAGCGCCGTGCGCTGATGGAAGCCTTGCCCGCACGGCTCGAAACCGTGGAGCGAAAGCCAAGGCGGGAGACGCGCCGGCAGCTTTTGGCGCAGCGGAAAACCAAGGAACGCGATACGGCATGAACGCGCTGACCGGCATCCTCATCGTCCTCGGCATCGGCCTGGCGTTCCTGATCCTCAACCACGATGCCGGGCAGACCTTCGGCATCGACAACAGCGATTTCGGCCAGATCCTCTACCTCCTGCCGATCGCCGGCCTGCTCGCCGCGGGGATTCTCGCCGGCCGGCGCGGCAATGCCGGCGAGGTGCTGCGCAACATCGCCCTCTGGCTGCTGATCATCCTCGCGCTGGTCACCGCCTATCTCTACCGCGCCGACGCCCGCAATATTGCCGCCCGGGTGACCGCGAGCCTGCTGCCCGGAACGGCCGTGATTTCGACGACGAGCGAAGGTCTCAACGAAGTCATCATTCACAAGACCCGGGGCAGCCATTTCCAGACCAATGTCAGGGTCCAGGGCAAGGTCCTGCCGATGCTGGTCGATACCGGCGCCAGCACCGTCGTGCTTTCCTACGACGATGCCCGCGCCATCGGCCTCAATCCGCAGAGCCTCGATTTTTCAGTGAGCGTGATGACCGCCAACGGCCGGGCCATGGCAGCGCCCGTCCGCCTCAACGAGATCTCCATCGGCCCGATCGTGCGCAAAAACGTCCGGGCGATGGTGGCGGAAGACGGACGGCTCGGCGAAAGCCTGCTCGGCATGAGCTTCCTCTCCACCCTCGGCTCCCTGCAGATGCAGACCGACGAGCTCAGGCTCCGGGACTGACGTCAGCCGAAATCCCGGATGCCCCCGCCCTCGCCGCCATTCTTCCGGAAGTGACTCGGCGGCGTGCCGATGATGCGTTTGAAGGCGCGGCTGAAGGAGGCCTCGGCATCGTAGCCGAGCCGTTCCGCGACCGTCGCAACGCGTTCGCCGTCGCGCAGCCATTGCCGCGCCTGGTGCATGCGCACCCGCGCCACGTAGCGTGCCGGCGTTTCGCCGACCACGCGCAGAAACCGTTCGGCGAAACCCGACCGGGAAGCGCCCATCAGCCGGGCAAGCGAGGCTATGTTCCAGTCGCGGTCGGGCTGAAGATGAATGGCGGCCAGCACCCGGCCGACCTCGGGATTGCGCACCGCGGCAATCCAGCCGGTCGTGTCGCCGCAGCCATGTTCGACCCAGGTGCGGATCAGCGTCGCGGTCAGCACGTCGGCGAGCCGTGCGAGAATGCCGCCGGCGCCGACGCGGTCCATGTCCACCTCGCGCGCCATGGCGTCGAGAAGATGCGGGATCGACGGCTCATTCCTGGCGAGATCGCTGGTCAGCATTGTCTCGGGCATCAGTTGCAGCAGCGGATGCAGCTTGTCGATGTTGAAGCGCATCGAGGCGGTCAGCGCCACGGTGCCGCCGCAGGCATCGGCGCATTGCACGTCGAACACTCCCTGGCAGACTTCCTTGCGCCCGAACCGGTCGAAGGGCAGCGGCGTCAGGCCCGGGAGGCTTGCGATCACATGTGCATCGCCGCGCGGCAGCAGGGCCGCATCGCCAGGCCGCAGTTGCAGCCATTCTCCCGACGGCGTCTGCAGCCATGCGTTGCCGGACGAAATGAAATGGAACCGTGCCGCCTCCTGCGCCGGGAAGGAGGTCGCCCAGGGTTCGGCGAGCCGGCAGCGCCCGTATTCGACGCCGTCGAGCCTTAACCCGCGCAACATCTCGGTGAGCGGATCGGAGACGTCTAATGGCGTTTCTTTGGACGAACGGTCAAGCATATCGGATTTTCTAGCATGGAAAGTACAGGCTGTCACGCCTAAGTCTGGTCCATCCTCCCGGTGCGGTCTTCCGTGCCACCTCCCAAGACAGGACATGACCATGACTGACAGCACTTTCGAAGAGGACGATGTCGTGCGCGATACATCGTCCCCGAACACATCGGCCAAGGCCCGGTGGGACGCGGTCATCGCACTCACCCTCGGCGTCTTCGGCCTCGTGACGGCAGAGTTCCTGCCGGCGAGCCTGCTCACGCCCATCTCCGCAGATCTCGGCATCAGTCCCGGCGTCGCCGGCCAGACGGTGACGGTGACCGCCGTCGTCGCAGCATTCGCCGGCCCCGCTGTCGTGATCGGCACCCGCAGCTTCAACCGGCGCTGGACGCTGTTCGGGCTGACCGCCCTTCTCATCCTCTCCTGCGCACTGGCGGCCCTTGCCAACGGCCTGACCGTACTGCTCGTGTCGCGCGTCCTGCTCGGCGTCGGGCTCGGCGGCTTCT
This sequence comes from Neorhizobium sp. T25_13, assembly GCF_002968675.1. Classification (NCBI taxonomy): domain Bacteria; kingdom Pseudomonadati; phylum Pseudomonadota; class Alphaproteobacteria; order Hyphomicrobiales; family Rhizobiaceae; genus Neorhizobium; species Neorhizobium sp. T25_13. The sequence goes on along the minus strand of NZ_PVBI01000014.1, from coordinate 20,038 downwards.
GGGCCATGGCCGGGGCGCTTGCCATGCGGCTCGTGCCGATGAACCACCTGCCGCGCGCCATGGCGATGATCTTCACCGGCGTTTCGGTGGCCACCGTCATGGCGGCACCGCTCGGCGCCTATATCGGCTCCACCCTCGGCTGGCGGGCGGCCTTCGTGCTCGCCGGCGCGGTCGGCGTGCTGGCGCTGCTGGCGCAGGCCGTTACCGTCCCTTCGCTGCCGCCTGCCGGCCATGCCGGGCTCGGCACGCTGGCAGAGGTCCTCAAGCGGCCGAAGATCCGGGTCGGGCTCATCGCGACGCTGCTCATCGTCGCCGGCCATTTCGCGGGCTTCACCTATATCCGCCCCTATCTGGAGGACGTTCCGCGGCTTGACGTTGAGATGGTCTCGCTCGTCCTGCTCGCCTATGGCATCGGCGGTTTCTTCGGCAATATCGCCGGGGGCATGATCACCGAACGCAGTTCCACGCTTGGGGTCGTCTTCGCCTCCGGCCTGATTGCCGTGTCCGCCGTGTTCCTCGTTACCCTCGGGGCCTCGACGGCGGCAGCAGCGGTTGCCATCACGCTCTGGGGTTTTGCCTTCGGCGCCCTGCCGGTCAGCATACAGAGCTACATCACCCGGGCCGCACCCGACGAAGCGGAAAGCGCCGGCGCCCTGCTGCTGACGACCTTCCAGATCGCCATATCCAGCGGTGCCGTGCTCGGCGGCCTGCTGATCGACGCGCAGGGACCGCTCGGCGTCATGACCTTCCTCGGCATCGCATCCATCCTCGGTGCATCGGTGATGGTCATGCGCGGAGGACGCCAGGTCCAGCTCAGCCAGGGCTGAGCCCGCTTCAAACCGTTATCGGCTGCGGTCAGTTGCGCAGCCGATAACCCGTCTTGAAGATCCAGCCGAGGATCGACAGGCAGATCACCAGGAACAGGCCGATCATGCCGAGGCTGATCATCGGATTGACGTCGGCGATCTCGTAGAAACTCCAGCGGAAGCCCGAGACGAGATAGAGGACCGGATTGAAATGGCTGACCGTCTGCCAGAAGGGCGGCAGCATGTTGATCGAATAGAAGCTGCCGCCGAGGAATGTCAGCGGCGGCACGACCAGCATCGGGATGATGTTGAGCTGTTCGAAATTCTTCGCCCATATGCCGATGATGAAGCCGAACATGCTGAAGGTGATCGCCGTCAGCACCAGGAAAAGCACCATCATGAACGGATGTGCGATCCGGATTTCGACGAAGAAGGAGGCGGTGGCGAGGATGATCGCGCCGATGATCAGCCCCTTGGTCGCGGCCGCACCGACATAACCGATGATGATCTCGGTCATCGCCACGGGTGCGGAGAGAATCTCGTAGATCGTGCCGGTGAATTTCGGGAAATAGATGCCGATCGACCCGTTGCTGATGCATTGCGTCAAAAGCGTCAGCATGATCAGGCCGGGCGTGATGAACGACCCGTAAGAGACCCCCTCGACCGTCTGGATGCGCGAACCGATCGCGGTGCCGAAGACGATGAAATAGAGCGAGGTGGTGATGACCGGCGAGATGACGCTCTGCAGCAGGGTGCGCTGCAATCGAGCCATCTCGAAGACATAGATCGACTTGATCGCTTCGAAATTCATGCGTCTTCTCCGACTTTCTGTCCCACCAGCGCCACGAAAATGTCCTCGAGCGAGCTCTGCCGCGTGGAAAGATCCCGGAAATGGATGTCTTGCGCGGCAAGCGTCGACAGCAGCGAGGCGATCGTGCCCTGCCCTTCCTCGCCCTGGTATTCGTGGACCAGTGCCGTTCCGTCTTCCGAAAGCGTCAGGTTGTAGGCGCTCAGGCTTTCAGGCAGCGCCTTCAGAGGCTCCGACAGTTCGAGCCGGAGTTGCTTGCGGCCGAGCTTCTTCATCAGCGCCGCTTTTTCTTCGATCAGCAGCAGCTTGCCGCCGTTGATGACGCCCACCCGGTCGGCGATTTCTTCCGCCTCCTCGATATAGTGGGTGGTCAAGATGATGGTGACGCCGCTTGCGCGCAGCTTCTCGACAAGCTGCCACATCTCCCGGCGCAGGTTGACGTCGACGCCAGCGGTCGGCTCGTCGAGGAAAAGGATTTTCGGCTCATGGGCGAGCGCCTTGGCGATCATCACCCGCCGCTTCATGCCACCCGAAAGCTCGCGCAGCATGCTGTCCTTCTTGCTCCACAGCGACAGTTCCTTGAGGATGCTTTCGACCAGCGCCGGATTCGGCTTTTTGCCATAAACGCCGCGGGAAAAGTTCACCGTGTTCCAGACCGTCTCGAACATGTCTGTCGTCAGTTCCTGCGGCACCAGCCCGATCTGCGAACGCGTCTGGCGGAAGTCCCTGATGACGTCGTGGCCGCCGACCAGCACCTTGCCGGTCGAAGGATTGACGAGACCGCAGATGATCGAGATCAGCGTCGTCTTGCCGGCGCCGTTCGGGCCGAGAAGCGCGAGGATCTCGCCTTCCTCGATCTCCAGGTCGACGCCCTTAAGCGCCTGGAACCCGTTCTCGTAGGTCTTGGTGAGTTTATCTATGGAAACAACGGAGGCCATGCGGGACGGTCTTCTCAAGGAATCGATTTGCGGGATGCGCCGCGAATATAGGCACGCAAACCTCCGAAACCATCCCTTGGGGAAGAATATTGCTGACGGTTTCAGAGGATAATCGACATGAAGAACTGCGCCGAGATGACGATCAGGAAGATGCCGAAGCCGATTTCGAGCTGCCGCTTCGACATCACATGCGCAAGCCTCACACCGATCGGCGCCATGTAGAGCGTCACCGGGATCAGCAGCGCCACGGCCAGCCAGTTGATATAACCGGTCGAGAACGGCGGCAGGCCGGGCTTCCCCCAGCCGCTCCAGACGTAACCGGCGAGCCCCGGCAGCGAAATCAGCACGCCGACGCCCGAGGAGGTCGCCACTCCCTGATGGATCGAACGGCCGTAGAGGGTCATGAACGTGTTGTTGAGGATGCCGCCGCCGATGCCCATCAGGCCGGACAGTATGCCGATGCCGGTGCCGACCAGGAATTTGACGGGATTGCCCGGCAGGTCGTCGCCAAGCTTCCAGCTGGCGCGATTGAAGATCATCCGGAAGGCGAGCACCAGCGCGATGACCGCGAAGATCAGCTGCAGTTCCGCGCTGGTCGCCTTGGCGGCGATAACGGTTGCAACCAGCGTGCCGAGGGGCACCGCGACGATCCAGCCCTTGAGCAGATCGGTATCGACCGCGCCGCGCTGCCGGTGCGCCATATAGGAGCGGATCGAGGTGGGCACGATGATCGCCAGCGACGTGCCGAGCGCCAGCTGCATGCGCACGTCTTCCGGAACGCCGAGCAGCCCGAAAACATGAAAGAAGATCGGCACCAGGATCGCACCGCCGCCGATTCCGAACATGCCGGCGAGAATTCCAGCGACCGCGCCGCCGGCCAGAAGCGCCAGGATGAAGGGAAAAAGCGCTGCGATCGACAAATTCGGTCTCCGGTCCGACATCGGGTCGGAAGAAGGAGACACATCCACTGCCGCTGTCATTTTCCCGTGACGTTCTTACAGCATTGTCCCCACCAGGCAAGCAACGGTCCCGCCTTTTACGCCGCACGTAACCTCTCGCGCGACCGTCATGACCAGAGCGTTTCAGTCCTTTTCATTTCCGCTTGCCGCATGTGTACTGTTTTCAAGTATAAGTTCTTGCGTAACCGGAAGCACGGCTCCTCCCCGCGAGCCCCACCTCCACCCTCGCCGGCTCCCTGAGCCGGCTTTCTTTTTTGAAGGGTGGTTCAAGCCGACCCGGTTCAGGTGCTTGAGTGAGACCCGGCGCGCTATGGGCTTGGTCAGCGCGCCGGGTCCCGTTGCCGCAGTAGGGGTAAGGCCGCGGGGGGCGGACTGCGGCGTCGTCACTCTTGCGTCGCCGCCGCTTATGGTTCCAGTTTCGTTGCCGGATATGGTTTATGGACGATTAATGTCCACAGGTTAACCGCAGCCCCCTGTCTCGGGTGTATCGGGCCGGGGCAGTTCAGGCGCGGCGTTTGCCGGGAAGCGCATGCCGCCACGCCGTTTCCAGCGCGTCGCGGAGATCCGGCTCTTCGAATTCCGAGAGAATCGCCGTCGTCCATCCCTGACGGCCCCAGGCGTTCTGGACCGGCGAAAAGGCGTTCGGCAGCACCTCGCATTTGATCTGCTGCTCGTCCGGCGTGAACTTGAAATTCGCGGTCAGGCCATCGGCCGCCAGCGTCACGTAGATGCGCCTGACCTTGAACGCCGCCCTGTCGAAATGCGGCGCTTCGGAGGTTCCTTCCAGGGAACGGGCCAGATTGCGGAGCATGTCGGCATTGGCCATCGTCGAACCTCAGTTGCAGTAGCGCTTGCCGCTCCTGCGGGAGCGCAGGTCGAAGTGAAAATGGTTCCAGTGTTCCGCATTGCTGCCGGGACCGAGCACGGTGTTGAAATATTTGCAGCTGTCGTTGCGCACCGCCTTCAGGAGACCACCTTCGCGCATCGAGAACAGGCCCTTCTTGCGTACGTCGATCTCGTGGCCGTCCTTCAGCACGATCTGGCCGATGTCGATGGCGTTGCCCTTGGCATGCTCGGACATCGGGTTGTTGCGCTGGTTGCTGTTGTTCATCCGGCGGCAGGAATAACCGCCCATCGGCACGATCTTCTGGATGCCGGTGAGATAGCGGTAACGGGCGGAAGGGGCGAGCTCGTTCCTGACCCATTTGGCAAAGGCGAGCGTCGTCTGGCAGTTCAGCGTGACCGCCGGCTTGACGTCGATATTGCCGGACAGGCCGGAGAGCTTTACCGGATAAGGCACCCTGCAGCTCGGGCCTGCGTCGATGGGCGGCCGGTCGTCGAATTCGACGCCGAGGCGCTTCAGTTCCGCGCGGCAGCTCACCTCCGACCGCGGCATCACATCGCGCTGCCAGGGCATGTCGCGCTGGCTCATCGGGCCGCTGTCGTTCATCGGATTGTTGGGCCGCAGCATCGCCACTTGCTGGTTGCCGGCAGGCGCCCTGCTTGGCGGGATGACGCGCGACCCATCGCTCCACGTCATCTCGTTGTTCGTCAGGTCGCCCTGCAGGCCGGCGCCCTGGCGTTTCGGCGGCACGAGCACGCGGTCGTCGTTCATTGGTTGCGAGATCGGCTGGCGGCGTGGCTGCAGCGCACGCGGATTGTCGGTGCCGATGCCGTCGACGACGGGCTGGTCGCCGACACCTTCGGCGATATCGGAATCCTCCTCCTCGGCAAGTCCCGTCACGTCGCTCTCGTCGGGACCGAAACCGAGTTCGGCGTCGATGTTGACGCCCCCTTCCGGAATGGTCATCGGTCCGGCATTGCGGGTCGTGTTGCGGCCTCCAACGGATGCCTGCTGCTGCATCGCCTCGTCGCTGTCGATCATCGGCAGGCGGCCCTGGCGGGCGCCGGATGGCTGCTGCGCCATGGGTGCGTTCAAGGGCGCATTCTGGGGCGCGGACTGCACCTGGGCCGGTGCCCGCAGGTAATGGCTGCCGTCATTGGCGCTGGAACCCGGATAGGCCGAATTGGGATAACCGGTGCCGGCGAGGTTTGGCGTGTTCGCGTAATCGACGCCGCTTGCCTGCGAAACCGGGGCCGGGCTCGTCGGATAGGCCTGCTGGGAAACCCGCTCGCCCGGGATGTCGCGCATCGGCTGGATCGCCCCGACCCGGCCATTGTCGATCGGCGCGGGCGGAACGAGATCCCCGGCGGAACAGGCAGCCAGCATTGTCAGGATGATCAGCGAGCCGATCACCCGCCGAGAAAGGGGAGCATACGCCATACCAGTTGCCACTCTTCCGGTGCCGAAATGACACACACAGGGAGTTTAGGCAAAGTCGGTAAATGAACCTTTGAGAAATCAAGGCCCTTTCGTGACCTTTCGATGCAATTTGCGATCGTTTCAGGACGCTCGCCTTCCCGTGGCCGCCATTCTGGCGACCCATTTCGCGCCATCGAAATTCCCGGCATTGACCTTGCCCACCAAAGTCGCCCGTACCGGCCGGATGCCGGCGAAATGCAGGATGCCCACTTTCAGCGCCTTCAGGCTATGGCAGCCGTAGACGACCCTGTAGTACCAGGCGGGCATGCCCATGGTGATCACCACCCGCGCCGACTTGCCGCTGAGAAGGCCGCTGTCGAACGGTCCCCGCGAGGTATCGTAGGCAAAGCCCGGCCGCGCCACCTGTTCCAGGAACGCCTTGACCAGCGCCGGCATGCAGCCGAGCCAGAGCGGATAGACGAAGACAAGGTGATCCGCCCGCCTGATCTTCACCTGCGCGTCGAGAATCGGCGGGCTGAGCGTCCCGTGTTGCTGTTCCTTCTGCGAGGTCAGGAACGGCACGCCGATGCGGGCGAGTTCGATGCGTTCGACCGTATGCCCTCCGGCCTCGGCTCCCCTGGCATAGGCGTCGGCCAGCGCATGACAGAGATGCGGCTCCGAGGCGTCCGGGTGTCCCTGGATGATCACGATCCTCGTCATCATATTCTCCGTTGAAGGTGCCCCAGCGTTAGGGACAACGGAGGCCCGCGTATTTGACCCAGGTCAATGCGGCCGGCATCAAAAGGCCGCCGGGCTTGTCGCGCCGGCGGCCTTTGTTTCTCAGCAGTGATCAGTGCGGATCAGGCGGCGCGGGCGCGAGACACGTGACCGGAACTCGCCCCACGGCCGCCGTCAGCGAGCCTGAAGGCCGCAAGAAGGCCCTGCAGGTGCAGGCTCTGTTCGGCAAGCGTCTGGCTCGCCGCGGTGGTTTCCTCGACCATCGCCGCGTTCTGCTGCGTCATCTGGTCCATGTGGTTGACGGAGGAATTGATCTCCTGAAGCCCAGTCGCCTGTTCGCGGGCAGCCGTCGCAATCGTATCCACATGGGCGTTGACCCGCTCGACCAGGGTGGCGATCTCGACCAGCGCATCGCCGGTGGAGCGCACCAGCGCCACGCCGCCTTCCACCTCGCGGGCGGAATTGCTGATCAGCGTCTTGATCTCCTTGGCGGCATTGGCGGAGCGCTGCGCTAGTTCGCGCACTTCCTGCGCCACGACCGCAAAACCGCGTCCCGCCTCGCCTGCCCGCGCCGCCTCGACGCCGGCATTCAGCGCAAGCAGGTTGGTCTGGAAGGCGATCTCGTCGATCACCGAGATGATCTGGTTGATGCGGTTGGAGCTCTCCTCGATCCGGCCCATGGCATCGATCGCATTGCGGACGATCTCGCCCGAACGGCCGGCGCTGTCCTTGGTCTCGCTGACCATGGTGCGGGCCTCGACCGCCCGTTCCGACGCGGTGCGGACGGTTGCGGTGATCTCGTCGAGCGCTGCTGCGGTCTCTTCGAGCGCCGCCGCCTGCTGTTCGGTGCGCTTGGACAGATGGCCCGTCGCTCCGGAAATGTCCGAGGCGCTGTCGCGTACGACAAGGCTCGTCTCGGAAATCGCCGCGATCGCCTGATGCAGCGAACTGACCGCCGCATTGAAGTCGTGGCGGAGCTTCGCATAGTCCTCGCCGATGTCGGAGAGGGCCACGGAAAGATCGCCTCCGGCCAGCGCCTCGAGCGCCCGGCCGAGCTCGCTGATCGCGCGTCCCTGGCGGTCGGCGGCGGCCGTCATCGTGCGCTCGTTGTCGGAGCGTTCGCTGGCGATCATGCGGGCCTGTTCGGCCTCACGCGCCTGCAACTGGGCACGTTCGTCGACCGAATCGCGCAGCACGGAGAGTGCCCGGGCCATGTCGCCAATCTCGTTCTTCTGTTCGGTGCAAGGCACGGTGACACGCGCCTCGCCCGATGCGATCGACTGCAGAGCCTGCTTGATCTTGCCGATCGGGCCGGTCACCGTCTTGACCACGAAGGTGGCGCCGGCGATCAGCACCAGCGCGCCGATGCCGAACATCGAGGCGAAGTTGATCGCGTCGCGCCGGAACATGGCGTGCAGGTCGTCCACATAGACCCCGGTGCCGACGATCCAGCCCCAGGGGGCGAAACCGGCGACGTGCGAATATTTCTCGACCGGCTGCTCGGCGCCGGGCTTCGGCCAGTAGTAATCGACGAAGCCCTTGCCGGTCGAGTTTGCCTTGACGGCGTTGACGAACTCGACGAACAGGAACTTGCCGTTCGGATCCTTGTCGTTCGACAGGTCCTTGCCGTTTAGCTCAGCCTTGATCGGATGCATGATCATCCGCGGATGCATGTCGTTGATCCAGAAATAGCCGCTGCCTTCGCCGTAACGCATCACCGAGATGACGGCCTTGGCCTCGCTCTGGGCCTGCTCGCGGGTCATGGCACCCGAAGCCTCGAGAGCCTGGTATTTCTTGAGTACCGTCAGCGCCACATCGTTCATCTGGGCAAGCCCCGCCTTCCGTTCCCGTTCCGACGAGGCGTAGCTCTGGAACAGGCTGAAGGTCATGGCGCCGCCAAGAATGACGAGCGACAGGAGCACGAGACTATAAAGGCGCCAGGAAATGGCGAGACGTTGCATGGGACCCCCCTTATGTGCAATTCGCCTTAAATTCTAACGGTCGTTGGTTACCAGGTGGTGAAGCCCTCGCAAATCGCGGCGCACGCGCATTAGTTCAGCCTAAATTATTGATGTTGAAGCGCTTTTTATCGGAGTTTCCTTCCTCCTCGCGTCCGGTTAGTCTCGCGGCGGGAGGAGTCGCCCTGCAAACCGCTTCGAAAGAGAGATGACGATGACCGAAAAAGCCAAGCCGACCGGCGAACTGACGCTCCGCACCCTGGCAATGCCGGCGGATGCCAACGCGGCCGGCGATATTTTCGGCGGCTGGGTGATGGCGCAGATGGACTTGGCGAGCGGCATCCGCGCCGCCGAGCGCGCCCGCGGCCGCGTGGTCACCGCGGCGGTCAAGGAAATGGCGTTCGAACTCCCGGTCAAGATCGGCGACACGCTGAACATCTACACGGAAATCACCCGCGTCGGCCGCTCGTCGATCACCCTTATGGTGGAAGCCTGGGCGCAGCGGGCGCGCCACCGGATGATCGAGAAAGTCACCGCAGGGACCTTCATCATGGTCGCTCTCGACGAGGAGGGCCGCCCGGTTCCGGTGCCGGCCGAGGAATAAAGCGAGGAACAGCGATGGACGCCGCCGTAACCGCCGCCGAAACCTTCTCGCATATCCGCGTGGTCATGGGCATGGTGGTGAGCCTTAGCCTGGCGCGGCTGTTGAACGGCCTCGCCGGCATCGTCCAGCATCCGCGCGCAGCCCGCATCTACCCCGTCCATCTCGGTTGGGTGGCGTTCCTGTTCCTGTTCCTGGTGCATTTCTGGTGGTGGGAATACCGGCTGCACGCCCTGCCGGTCATCGGTTTTGCGGCCTATCTCTTCCTGATCGCCTTTTGCGCGCTGTTCTTCTTCCTCTGCGCCCTGCTCTTTCCGACTTCGATGCAGGATTACGACAGCTACGAACATTATTTCCTGTCGCGGCGGACCTGGTTCTTCGGTTTCCTGGCGGCAATGCTCGTCACCGACATCATCGATACGGCGCTGAAGGGATGGGATTATTTCCTGTCGCTCGGCTACGAATACCCTGTCCGCACCGCGGTCTATATCGTGCTCGGCATCATCGCCGCGATCACCACCGACCGGCGCTACCACGCGGCATTCGTCATCTTCGCGCTCGCCTACCAGTTCTATTGGATCTTTCGGGTCTACGACATCCTGACATAGCGCAACCCCGCCCGCCTACCCCCTCAGATAGGCCGAGGACGTATCAAAACTCAGGCCGGGAAAGACCTTGGCGGTGAGAGTGTCCGGCTCGATGCCGAACTGCCGGTAGAGCATGGCGGCGGCGACCTCGCGCACGTCGCCGGTCGGCATCAGGTCGCGGCGGTCGAGCAGCTTGTCTTCGGAAAGGCCCGGCCATTTGCCCAAAACCTTGCCGCCCGGGATCGCTCCGCCGGCGAGCACCGCAAGCCCGCCGGTTCCGTGGTCGGTGCCTTTGGTGCCGTTTTCGCGTGCCGTGCGGCCGAATTCGGTCATCGCCAGCACGACGGTCTTCTTCCAGGCGTCTTCGCCGAGCGCTGCCTTCAGCGTCAGGATCGCGGTCGAGAGATCGCCGACCGCTTTTTTGAACTGCCCCTGCTGGCCCACATGGGTGTCCCAACCGTTGATCGAGAAGCTGGCGATCCGGTAGTCCTCTCGCAGCATGCCGCCGGCAAGCCGCGCGACGTCGGCAATACCCGCCCCACGCTTGCTGTCGGCGTAAAGGGAGTCCGCCGATATGTCGGTCTTCTTCGCTTCCTCCATGGCTTTCGCAAACGCCGGATCGCCGGCATAGAGGCGGTCTAGAAAGGCGATCTCGTCTTCGGCAAGCGCGAAGTTACTCTGGGACGACCAGGAGTCCGCCTCGTTCGGACCGCTGAGGATCAGTTCCATCGAGGTATTGATGTCGATCGCCTTGCGGGCGTTCGAACGCGGGATGACCGCGAGCGTGCGGTTCAGCCAGCCGGTGCGCTCGCCCTTGCCGTTGCCGCCAGTCTCCAGCATGTCCTGGCCATCGAAATGGCTGCGCTGGTCCCGATAGGGCGTCGAGACCGCGTGCACGAAGGAGAGCTCGCCCGCTTGCCACAACGGCATCAGCGCGGAGGCCGCCGGATTGAGTCCGAAGAAACCGTCGAGATCGATGAGGCCGGTATCGGGCCTCAAGCCCAGCTTCGGCCTCAGCGCCGCATAGGCCGGATCGCCGTATGGCTGGACGAAATCGAGCCCGTCCATGGCGCCGCGCAGGATGATCGTCACGAACCGATTGTCGCCCGGCATCGCAGCAAAACTCACCGGTGTTATGATGGAGGCCCCCGCCGCGCAGCAGGCGCCGGCCAGAAAACCGCGACGAGACAAAGGAAAGCCGTGTTGAAAGCTCATTTCCTATCTCCTGTTGAATTCAGGGGACGCCAGCACCATCGTGATGCCGTGAACCTTGTTGGGCGCTTGCGCAATGATCCTGCTGGTCTCCGGATGGGCGGCATCGGCAAGTGCGGCCTGAAGGAAGACGGAAGGTTCCATCTTCTGCCCGAAGATGCGCGCGACCATTCGCGACCATGAAATCCGCTCGCTCAGCTGGCTCGGGGTCAGCCACACGCCGGCTTCGTCCGCAAAACCTGCGGGGCTCGGCGGCTGCCAGATCGGCTGGCCCATGCGCTGCAGGGCGCCGAGCGTCAGGGCATTGGCGCGCCCCGCCTTCTTCTTGGTGTCTTCCCTCGCCGCCATGCCGGTCAGGTCCATGGCTTTCTGGACCGGGTTCTCGTCTTCGTCGCCGTCGTCCATGTCGCGCAGCAGATTGCCGAAATTCCTCTCCGGCAGATCGAGCGCGCGGAAACCGGAGACCACGAATTCGAACGGTTGCTTGATCTTCCGGCCGGGATCCGACCAGGCACGCGGATGGGCGAGCATGGCGCGATAAACCTCGGTCAGATTGCCGCGGCTCTTGGTCCAGGCGGCGACCATCGCCGCGACCATGTCCGCGGGCGCATCGTCGGCGACGAAATGGCGGACGAGCTTGCCGCAGATATGCTGCGCGGTCTTCGGGTTGGCGGCCAGGTCTTCGAGCATCAGCACGTGGTCCTGACCGTCGCCCTCGTCGTCCCGATAGGTCCGGCCGAGCAGGTCAACGGGTCCCGCCTCTGCGAACCGAGGCTGATAGACGACCTGCATGGCGCGATTGTCGACGGAAAGTCCCGTCAGGATCAGCGCTGCGGCCCGCACGTCCTCCTGGGTATAGCCGCTGCCGGCGCCCAGGGTGTGGAGTTCGAGCAGCTCGCGGCCGAGGTTTTCATTGAGCCCGCGGCCGTTCTTGCGGGCGGCAACGGAGTCAGGCCCGACGCTCTGGTCCTGGTCGAGATAGATCAGCATGGCCGGATGCAGGATGGCGGCGGACAGCAGCCTGCTGAAGGAGCCGCCGAGATTGGGGCGGATCGCCTGCGCTTCGTAGAGCGGCACGATCATCCGCATCGGCAGCGACTTCATTACGCTGGTCGAGAAATGGTCGACCCAGAAACTCGCAAGGCGCTCATAGAAACCGAGCGGCGAATGGATCGCCTGGGCAAGCCGCGCCATCGCATCCTGCCGGTAGATGCGCCGCGCCTCGCTCTGGGTCGCCTTGCGGACGTCTTCGTTCGGATTGCCGGCCTTGCGAGCTTTCGCCTCGGCGGCGAGGAGCGAAACGACACGGGTTGCCGTGTCTAGCCGGCCAGCGATACCCTCGCGCGGAAAACGGGGCTTTCCGGAAGCCCCTTCTTCGATCTGTCCCAGCAGCGCCTCGACATCACGGGGCGGCTCTTCGCCGGGACGAAGACCATAACCGTACCGGATGGCGGCCAGGGTCGGGGTGGGAAGAGCCATTGAATCACTCCTCGTTGGACCCCCTTAGAGTCCCGAAAAAATGTGGTGGAAACCAACAGGAATTGCGGCCATTTCGTGACATGGACAATTTGTAATTCATGACAGCGACGGAAGTTCCAGCGACGCGCGAAAAATCGGATTTATTGCAGGATCGACCCGAGCTTTGGGACGACTCGGAGGCATTCGCTCAATATTGAGGCGCAGACAGCGGACGGTTACCCATTCATTTAGGATGAATCGGTCGGCTTGAGGAAGATCTCCGGAAAGCAAGACTTTCTTATCGCCGCCATTGGATACTGCCGGCATCGGAACTCCAGCACAAGCAGATCGATGGAAGCCGAACTCAGAACAGGTCAAATCGATCCGGCCCTCGCACTGGACGTGAAGCGAGCACAGGCTTCGACCATGCTCGAACGCCTGACCTCGACGCTTGCCACCAATGCCGCGATATCCGCTTCGGCGCTTTTCGTCACCACGATCGACCGTGGCCTGACCCTTTCGGCCGGCCTCTGGTTCACGGCGGTGATCGCAAGCCTGGTCCTGCGTGTCGCACTGGCCTCGATCCTGACGCGTTGGGAAACCGTGGAACATGCTCCGCAGCAGGCGCTGGATGTGCTGACTTTCGGGGCACTCGTCAGCGGCCTCGCCTGGGCGGCTCTTCCGCTGACCGTGCCCGACTTCAATGCGCTCGGCGGAGATAGCGGCCTCTATCTGATCATGTGCGGCATGGCGACCGGCGCGGTCCTGATGGGCGTCGGACACAATCCGGTTTCCCTCGCCTTCGCGATACCGCCCAACATCTCGGTGATGGCCTCGCTTGCCGTGAGCGGCGGCGCTGGCGGCTGGCTCCTCACCATCGATGTCGTGGCGCTGACGATGGTACTGATCCGCAGCAGCCACACCAGCGAGGCGACCTTCGTCGGCAACGTGCTCGGCAAACTGAAGGCGACGGCGCTTGCCGATTCCCTCTCCAGTGCCAATTCGAACATCCTGCGCGCCAACTACCGGCTGGAAGTGCTGGCCAATTGCGATCCGCTGACCGGGCTTGCCAACCGTGCCGCCTTCAACACCGCCCTCGATACCGGGATTTCCGCCGCCCGCGCCGCGGAGGAGCAACTGGCCCTCCTCATCCTCGATCTCGACCGCTTCAAGACGGTCAACGATACGCTCGGTCACAGCGCCGGCGATGCCCTGCTCGTCGAGGTCAGCGACCGGTTGCGCTCGGCGGTCGACGGCAGGGGCACCATCGCCCGGCTCGGCGGCGACGAGTTCGCGATCATTCTCGGCGGCTCCGATGCGGGGAAACTCGCGCGCGACCTGGCGGCAGGCATCCTCGATCGCAGCCGGCAGCCGGTCATGCTCGAGGGCCAGCCGACCGTGGTCGGCACCTCGATCGGACTTGCGTTTTTTCCGCTGCATGCGGATACCGCCGAAGACCTGTTCATCAGCGCCGACATGGCGCTCTACCGCGCCAAGGACGGCGGACGGCGCCAGTGGCGCGAATTCGAGCCCGCCTTCCGCTCCCAGGCCGACCGCCAGAACCAGATCGAACACGAACTCGCCGACGCGCTGGATGCCGGCGACGTTGAAGCCTGGTTCCAGCCGCAGGTCGACCTCGCCTCCCAGGAGATCACCGGTTTCGAGGCGCTGGTGCGCTGGCATCACCCCTATCTCGGGCCGATCGCGCCGCCGGAAATCGTCGCCGCAGCCCAGGCCGCCAATCTTGCCGACCGGCTGACCGCGACCATCGCCGAAGCCGCCTGCGGCCTGCTCACCCGCCTGCCCGCGCTCGGCCTGCCGCGCGCGACCGTCGCCATCAACGTCTCGCCGCGCGAATTCGACCTCTACTCGGTCACCGACGTGCTCGACCGCATCACCACCGCCCATCGCATCGATCCGGCGCTGTTCGAGATCGAGATCACCGAGGAGGCGATCCTCGATACGCTGGTTGCCGGCGAGCAGCTGAAGCGCATCGAACGCTCCGGCTACAAGCTCGCGGTCGACGATTTCGGCGCCGGCCATTCCTCGCTCGCCTATCTCGTGGCGCTCAAGGTCGACCGGCTGAAACTCGACCGTCGCTTCATCACCAACGTCCATCTCAGCCGCCAGAACCAGGAAATCGTCGGCGCCATGGTCGGCCTCGGCCGGGCATTGTCGATGGAAGTGGTGGTCGAAGGCGTCGAGAGCGAGGAGGAAGCCAAGGCGCTGAAAGCGCTCGGCTGCGAATTCGCCCAGGGCTATTTCTTCGGCCGCCCGATGCCGGCCGAACGCATTCCCGGCTGGATCGAATGCCGCCGCGCCGTCACCCAGCGCCAGGTGGCATAAACCGTCTTGCCCCCAAAAATCCGTTTCCCTTTTGTACTCGTTTTGTGACCTGCCCCTCTTCACTTTCGCGACGAGTCTCTCCATATTCGCGGCATGGCCAGATCACCGAGAAAATCGCCCGCCTCGAACCCGAAAAATCACAACGGTTTCGAGGAGGCCCCGCAATCGTCGTTCGAGGGCGCGCCTCTGCAAGGCAGCGTATCCGACTGGGTGAAGCAGCTCGAGGCCGAGGCGGAAGCGTCCGGCGTCGAGACGCAGCGCGAGATCGCCTCCAAGGCCGGCAAGCATCGCAAGAGAATAGAGATCGCGGCGCGTGAGGAAGCCATCAAGGCCGCCAAATCGGCCCCGACGACGGCCAAGAACACCACGGCCTCGAAGACCGCCCGCGGCGTGTCGATCGGCGCCTCGTCGGATCCGAAGACGCGCGCCCGCGCCGGGCTCAATCCGGTCGCCGGCATGGATACGTCGCTGGAGGATGCCGAGAACCTCGCCTCCGGCGCGGTCACCGCCACCGTCGAGGCGCTGTCGGCGCTGATCGAGAGCGGCAATCCGCTGTTCAAGGACGGCAAGCTGTGGACGCCGCACCGCCCCGCCCGGCCGGAAAAGTCCGAGGGCGGCGTGACCATCCGCATGTCCTCCGACTACGAGCCCGCCGGCGACCAGCCGACCGCCATCCGCGACCTGGTGGCGGGCATCAACGACAACGAGCGTTCCCAGGTCCTGCTCGGCGTCACCGGCTCGGGCAAAACCTTCACCATGGCCAAGGTGATCGAGGCGACCCAGCGCCCGGCGGTGATCCTCGCGCCCAACAAGACGCTGGCAGCCCAGCTCTATTCCGAGTTCAAGAACTTCTTCCCGGACAACGCGGTCGAATATTTCGTCTCCTACTACGACTATTACCAGCCGGAAGCCTATGTGCCGCGCTCCGACACGTTCATCGAGAAGGAATCCTCGATCAACGAACAGATCGACCGGATGCGCCACTCCGCCACCCGCTCGCTGCTGGAGCGCGACGACTGCATCATCGTCGCCTCGGTCTCCTGCATCTATGGTATCGGCTCGGTCGAGACCTATACGGCGATGACCTTCCAGATGTCGGTCGGCGACCGATTGGATCAACGTCAATTGTTGGCCGACCTGGTCGCCCAGCAATACAAGCGCCAGGACATCAATTTCGTGCGCGGCTCCTTTCGCGTGCGCGGCGACACGATCGAAATCTTCCCGGCCCACCTGGAAGATGCCGCTTGGCGGATCTCGATGTTCGGCGACGAGATCGATGCGATCACCGAGTTCGATCCGCTGACCGGCCACAAGGTCGGCGACCTGAAATCTGTGAAGATCTACGCCAACTCGCATTACGTCACCCCGCGCCCCACCCTCAACGGAGCGATCAAGGCGATCAAGGAGGAGCTGAAGCACCGGCTCGCCGAGCTCGAAAAGGGCGGCCGCCTGCTCGAAGCGCAGCGGCTGGAACAGCGCACCCGCTACGATATCGAGATGCTGGAAGCGACCGGCTCCTGCGCCGGCATCGAGAACTATTCGCGTTACCTGACCGGCCGCAATCCCGGCGAGCCGCCGCCGACCCTGTTCGAATACATCCCCGACAACGCCCTGCTGTTCATCGACGAAAGCCATGTCTCGGTCAGCCAGATCGGCGGCATGTACCGGGGCGACTTCCGCCGGAAGGCGACGCTGGCCGAATACGGTTTCCGCCTGCCGTCCTGCATGGACAACCGGCCGCTGCGCTTCGAGGAATGGGATGCGATGCGCCCGCTCACCGTCGCCGTATCGGCCACCCCCGGCAATTGGGAGATGGAACAGTCCGGCGGCGTGTTCGCCGAACAGGTGATCCGCCCCACGGGCCTGATCGACCCGCCGGTGGAAGTGCGTTCCGCCCGCTCCCAGGTCGACGACGTGCTCGGCGAAATCCGCGAGACCGCCGCCAAGGGTTATCGCACGCTGTGCACCGTGCTCACCAAGCGCATGGCGGAGGACCTCACCGAATACCTGCACGAACAGGGCGTGCGCGTCCGCTACATGCATTCGGACATCGACACGCTGGAGCGTATCGAGATCATCCGCGATCTTCGCCTCGGCGCCTTCGACGTGCTGGTCGGCATCAACCTTTTGCGCGAGGGCCTCGACATTCCCGAATGCGCCTTCGTCGCCATTCTCGACGCCGACAAGGAAGGCTTTTTGCGCTCGGAGACGTCGCTTATCCAGACCATTGGACGTGCCGCGCGTAACGTCGATGGCAAGGTCATCCTCTATGCCGACAAGATCACCGGCTCGATGCAGCGCGCCATGGACGAAACCGCCCGCCGCCGCGAAAAGCAGATGGAATACAACACCGCCAACGGCATCACGCCGGAATCGGTGAAGGCCAGGATCTCCGACATCCTCGACTCGGTCTACGAGCGCGACCACGTCCGCGCCGATATTTCCGGCGTCTCCGGCAAGGGTTTTGCGGATGGCGGCCACCTGGTCGGCAACAATCTGCAGGCCCATCTCAACGCGCTCGAAAAATCGATGCGCGACGCCGCCGCCGACCTCGACTTCGAAAAGGCCGCCCGCCTGCGCGACGAAATCAAACGCCTCAAGGCCGCCGAACTCGCCGTCATGGACGACCCGATCGCCCGCGACGAGGCCCGCGCCGTCGAAGGCGGCAGTGGCAAGGGCGGCAACGGCAAGGGTGGAAACGGCAAAGGCGGAGCAAAACCCCGCCGCGAGTCCCCTTCTACCCAGGGGGGAGAAGGTGCCCGAAGGGCGGATGAGGGGGAAGCCACACCCTCGACCTCCCTCTTCGCCAAACCCAACCTCGACGACATGGGCCGCGACATCGCCGAACCCGCCAAGCCATCGCTGTTCCGCAAGAACGACCTCGACGAGATGACCGTCGGTCGCACCGAAAAACCGGTCACCGGCAAGCTTCCGCCGAAACCGTCATCCTCAACCTCGCCGCCGTCATCCTCGGGTCCGACCCGAGGATCCACCGACGACCCCCGCCCCCTCGTGCGCGGCAAGGTCGGTGCGGGAAGTTATGAGGATGCGGGCGAGCAGAAGCGGAAGAGCCGGACCAAGGGAAAGACGGGGCGGCCTGGGCGGTAGGGGCTCCAGTCCTTCGTCCTAGACAGCCAACATTTGGTCTAGACTTTCTCTTGGAGGCCTAAAGATTTTACAGACCTAAGAAATTGGCCAAAGCTGTTCGGCGCTTCAGAAAGCTCGTTCAGCCTTCTATACCTTATTTCCCTAGCAAGCATTTGATATGGCCGGATTTCCTTAGAGATCCCCTCGCCCTTTTTCCTTAAAATCTCGCGATTGAGACGTTCAAAACAATTTTTAGTCTTATCTATATTAAAAAAATAAAGGAGTAACCAGCTCTCAAGAGAGTGAACGGAAATGGCAAACAAAAACCTCTCGGAATTTTGCTCGAACAGTTCAGCTCCGATCGCATTTCTAATGATTGCGGCACCATCGTGCAGAAGTTCGTCATATGGCCGGTCGATACCATCTTTTGTCAGAGGTAAGCCATAGTTTACATGATCCCCGCAATCAGTGTCTATCTGCACCACTACGAAGTCATTAGCCGATAGCGCATCCTTTGCCTTAGCTCGACAACACTCAAGAACAAGCTCCCAACCTGCATGTGGCGCATGAACAACCCTTGATTGATCAGTGACATCCCGAAGGGGTTGAAGAAAATTTACGTCAACATCTTCATCCAAGTTGTTGACGTATAATTGTTCGATAATACGTTCGATAATGATCTGGTCTGTCTGACCTTCTGCGATGAGAGCGAACGACGGCATTAAAATCCTTTCGGAAGCGCACCGATAGCACCACTCAAGAACATCTCTGAGAGTTTGCTTGGCAAGGCTCCGGAATTTTTTTTCTTGAACCGCCGCACCTTGGTATGCCCCTCAGAACTTCTTGACACGATGAAAAGCCTTTGGGAATCATCATCAAGATTCATCCCATCCAAAATCGCTGGATTATGAGTTGTCAAAATAGCCTGCTTCTCATTTTCTGCAGACAGCATAGCCAAACGCACCATTAATTCTCTGCAAAGCTTCGGATTGAGGGAGGCGTCAATATTATCGATGGCGAAAAATTTGGGAGTGAGACTGCTAGAGAACAGCGCAAAATAAAACGCAACAAACAAAAACCCTTCGTTTGCACTTCGTTGGTCGAAGTTGCCGGTTTTTGCCCCGATAAAAGTATCCATAATATTGATTTCGCGACGAGAGTTATCTCGCGGAATTTTAAAATCTTCAAACCAGCTAAAAAGCTTGAGAGATTCTTTCACAGCAGAAATAGCTCTTTTATCCCGTGAACGCGACATCACCGTTAGAAGCTTAAGAAGCCCCTCACCATTTATACCAAGAGGCTCAATTTGGCCTTCTCTTTCGAACATTCTTAATGCTGTATTCTCCGGCGAGAAAATGATGAAATCGGAAATAGCCGCGGAACCAAACATTAGCTTGGGTGGTTCAATCTTAAGCTCAACCTCGAATGACTTTTTTAGTCTCTTGCCAGCATCTTCAACCTCGCCATCGGCATCCACCAACGATTGAATCGCTGCTAAAAATTCCTTTCTCTGCTTTTCATCGACACCATCCAAATATTTAACAAAGAAATCAGTTAGCGACTTTATCCCGATATCGCCTACCGACTCGTGTCGAGTATGACTCGTCCAGCTAGAATAAGGCTTATTATCGTTCGTTAACGTGTACCGCACTCGGTTGCCGTCATCACTGGATACGGTGATGGAGATCGGCTCTTTGGAGCTCTGATCCGAGAATGCAGACCTCATGAAGTCGGCAGCTGTGACCCTGATGCCCCGCGATGCCAAGAATTCATTGTCTAACTTCCTAGCTTCAGCAGCTCCGGCAAGCGCTAAAGCTTCGAGGATATTACTCTTCCCAGCTCCGTTCTCTCCGATGAAAACGTTGATTGCTCCTAGGCTGAGCTTCAAATCAGTGATGGATTTGTAATTAAGAATTTCTACCCGTTCGATCACAAGGCTATCCGTCCTAACAGCGATTGGTCTTCTCTACCATCAAGAGGAAAGTAGCCACAAGAGTGGATGGATCTGCCCAGGGTGTGGTTTTCGCCTCAATCCAAACATTGTATCAGAGTGCGACGTCGTTTCCCCACGCCCCCACGTCCCCGCTACAAATAGCCTGGCTAAGAAACAGGACGGTGGGCGAGCACGCCGGGAGTTCCGGAGCAACCCAAGACATGGGTATCCCGAAACGGCGCAGCCGGTCGTGTAGCCAAAAGCCTCGACCCATCACCATTCGACATGCGTACCAAAGAGAACGATAGAGCGGCAACTCCGCACCACCCACCCCCCTATCCTTC
>NZ_PVBI01000013.1:0-157940 GCF_002968675.1 Neorhizobium sp. T25_13 | reverse complement strand
ACAAAAGCGCACCATCGATGACACCTGGCGTCACATCGGCAGACTGGTCGAAACAATCCTGCCCGACGAATGCGCCAACTATCTCACAAATGCAGGATATGCTTCCGTCAAAACATGAACCGCTCTAGAACCCTCCCGCGTGTCACCCTTGATTGCTAACGCCGGGGAAGCACGGCTCGGGGAAGCCGTAGCGTTGGAACGTACTCCGCGCGCCGATTGTCACCCATCAGGTCTAATGCGCCCTAAGCGATCATGCGACATTGAAGCAACAAGCCCGGTGCGAACTGATCACTGTTCGGCAATCCTAAGCAGCGGGATTGCTGGAAGGCCAGTTCAGCACTGGTAGTCTTCCAGGCGCGGCGCGGAGCCAGGTTTGCCGGACTTTATCCAGTCGACCTTGCCGTGAAGAAAGGTCAAGGCTGCATCCAGCGCCGCTTTGCGTTGCTGCAATCTTTCGATTTGCATCTGGAGGACTTCGATGGTCCGTTCCATGGAGTGCTCCCCTGCGCGGTACTCTTCGTTGAGAGCAAGGATTTCTCCAAGCGTATAGCCGAGCGTCTGCTGAAGCCGGATCATCCGAGCGGCGGTCACATCCTCAGGCTTGAACAGTTGGTAAGGATTCGAGCCGCCCTTGAGGCTACGGTCAGGCTTCAGGAGACCTTTGGCGATATAAAACCGGATCGTATCGACGGGGAGTTCCGTCACTTTTGCAAATTCCGAAATCAGCATTTTGAACCCTTGACCATGGAGTGCACTCCACACTTATAGACGGTGCTTGTCGAAATGTGGAGACCAAACATGACAAGCGAAAACACGTCCATGCCTCAAGCTCAACTCGGCCAGGATGGCCCCATGATCGGCGCTCAAGGCCTCGGTTGCATGGGTATGAGCGAATTCTACGGAGAAACCGACACAGCCGAGTCACGGTTGACGCTGGAGAGGGCGATTGAACTCGGGATCAGCATGTTCGATACCGCCGACATGTACGGCGTTGGTGCCAACGAGGAATTTCTGGCTCCCTTCGTCTCGGCCAACCGCGAGCGCATCACGATCGCCACGAAATTCGGCTACAGCCGCACGCCGGAAAGCCCCGACGATTGGAGCATCGACAATCGTCCGGACTTCATCCGGGCAGCCGTTGACCGGTCTCTCCAGCGCCTCGGCGTCGACGTGATCGACCTCTATTACATGCATCGCCGGACCGACAGCGTGGCGCTGGAGGATTCCATCGGTGCCATGGCCGATCTGGTCAAAGCGGGAAAGGTGAAGTGGCTCGGTTTGTCCGCTGTCAGCGCGGCCGAGCTGCGCGCGGCGCATGCCATTCATCCCATCGCGGCGCTGCAATCGGAATGGTCAATCTTCACGCGCGACATCGAACAGGACGTGGTCCCGGCCGCGGCCGAACTCGGGGTAACGGTGGTGCCCTACTCCCCGCTTGGGCGCGGCATGCTAACCGGCCGAGCTTTCGTAACATCCCTGACCAACACCGACGCGCGCCAGTATTTCCCGAGGTTCTCAGACGAGAACCGTGCGGCAAACATGCTGCTGGTCGCAAAGATCGAGGACATCGCGTCGGCGCGCGGCGTTTCGGCGGCGCAAATTGCGCTTGCCTGGCTTTATGCTCAAAGTCGCAAGCTCAAGGTGAAAACGGTACCGATTCCGGGAACGCGGAAGCGCAGCCGTCTCTTGGAAAACGTCGCGGCGGCGTCCATGATACTGACCGTGCCGGAGATGGAAAGACTCGCGCCACTCGCCTCCGCAGTCCAGGGGATCACCGTATAGACGACCTGCCAACAAGCGTCGCCGGTGGCGGCGCTGCAATCTCTCCGAACGGCCGCGTCACCGCTCCTCTCGCGGCGTCGTTTTCGCTCGAAGTTTGCGCAAACAGTGGATCGCCAATGACTGGCTTGAAGGGATGAAGCCGACCTCAATCAGTCCGTTTTCAGCAATTAACGTTGGCGGTAGTCGGGTACACGATCTCAGTTAGTTTTGCGGAACGTTTGAACGCGTCTATGGCAAGACATCTTCCGGTAGCGTCGCTCATCGGCTATCGGCATCAGCACAGCGTCAAGACGGCTCGACAGATGTATCGACTATATCACCCGACTGCCGGCGGTGACCGGCTCTCCATCCAGCAAGGTCCTCACTCGGCGCCTTTTGAGCATTCCCGACCTTACTGGCATCTACCCGACAAAACTTCTAACCAGCCTGTCGACAGCTATTCGCACGCGCTGCGTCGAACGGCTTGCGGATCACACAAGTGACTGGCTGATAGTCGATGATGACTTTGCGGTCGTCGAGTGGCGACGCCTGATTCTGTTAGCCGGCGGCCATGGCCGATTGATCGAGTGCCTTGCGACAGGCCTCGATAAACGGAAACAATTGCATGTGCGGAGATATCGCCGGAAGCCGGTCGCCGACCTGGCGGCGTTTTTGCAGGCCTACCTCCGGATCACCCAAGTCCCCTTTGGGGCAAGGCCAAATTCGCCACCTCGGCGACAGGATCCGGATGTTAGTTGAACCCGCTTGCAATCTTCTTGGCTTCTTCCCTCGGCGCATCGAGCTACGCGGAGGCAATCTGTCAGCAGCGTAAATTGCAGTCCCTCACATGCATCGACGAGGCAATCGGTCGTAATCCGACGCGCCTCCTGGAAATGCATCAAAAAGCCTTGAAGCCTTGGCGGTATTGTCTTGAAAGTGGTGGCAGCTGTAGCGGCGGGTATAACGGCTTGTTCCTGGGAGCCAGCATGAAAATATCTGTTTTGCCGATCTTGCTCGCTGCAATGATAGCTATGCCCGCGACCGCCAACGGAGCTGAGACCAGCGTCGATCTGTTCGTCTCCCATTGTTTGCGAGAAGGACCAAAGTTCGAGGCAACGCTGTCGAAGGCGCGGCAGGAGGGATGGGCTCCACTGGCAGCAGACATGGTCATGGCCTTTACGCCAGTCGATGATCCTATCGCGATCGAGAGTTGGACGATCGGCGATGGCGAAAGAACCCCGTTCGAGGCCCTGGTCGTCTACAGGGCGATGGTGGGGAAGAGAACGGTCGAAGGCTGCACGACTGCCTCTGCCGGGAGCGACGCGAGGGCAGCCGAGAAAGGTCTGACGGGCCTGGTCCAGGCCAGGCTTCTCGGGGAGGAGCAAGGCCAGGATACGATCTACAGGCGCTATTCGGCCAACGTCGCGGGACGCGACATTGCCATCACGCTCACCCTGCCCCGCTATCCTCGTGGAACTGATCAGGTCCTGGCCAGCGCAGTCGCGGAAGAGTTGGTGGAGAACTAGATGCTTCACGAGTGTGAAACAGCACCGACGGTTGACCCCGTTCGACAAGGCAGTAAGTGCCTAACTTTAATTCACAGTCGCCGCGATCAGAGCGCGACGGACTGCTGGAAAGTCATGATCAATCAGGCCCCCTAATGCACCCTAGCGGTCACAGGCCTTCGGGGAATATCCCGCAAGCCCGGCGATCGGTTCGGGAGACTTTTCAGGCTCGTCTTGGATGACCAGTTGAGATTACCGATGCACAGCGGTCCCTCTGGCTTCTGTGGAATGTGTCCGACACGGTCAAGTGACTTGGGCGTGTGATCAGCATCGCATAAAGGTGATATCGCGCCACCTTAAAATGCATCACTCCATGATATAGAATAGCCCGCAGTCCTACCAATCTGGAAGCCTGAGCCGGTGAGACTGCCACGAGTAACAGGATGCCTATATGCTGGTCGTGTTGCGCTCGCATTCAAGGCGGCCGCGCGAGGCATCGAAGATACTTTCGGCTGGCTTGTTCTGTGGTGGCCTTTGGCGCCGACGTCGATGTTCATTGGGGCCACATGTATAGCTGTCTTCAGCCGAGGCGGGGATACCTTTGCTGTCAGGTTTGCTGCCGGTCTCGTGACGATCACCTTCTACTTCGTGGCTATCTTCGGGAGCCTGCTCAGCGCCGTCTTCTTTGCAGGCGTGACCTGGAAGCTTTCGCAAAAGTCTGGCGCCTTACGACGGCCGAAGCAACGCTCTAGCATGAACTTCGACACGATCTTCTGGCTGCTTGGGAGTATCATTACTGCCCTATGGCTCGCTCCCCTCACGCTGGCCACGGCCCATATCCCGGTTGTCAGTGATCAGATGCTACCCTTCTGACAAGCCTATCCCGGAGTTCGCCGCATGACGCTATTCTATCTCACCCAAGTCGCGCAGTTTCGACAGCGACTCGGCCAGTAAGGGCTGATTGGCCAACAAGCCTTCGACATGGATTCTTGCGAGCGCCTCAAGGAGGCCCTCCCCTCTCGGCGTCAATCCGATCAAGACACTTCGTCTGTCATTTTCGGAGGGCATTCGATTTGCGAGACCAGCCAACGAGAGGCGGTCGACGAGCTGTACTGCACCGTGAGGCTGCATCAACATCTGCTCTGACAACTCCCTCATCATTATGCGCCCGCCGTCCGCCGTCTTGATCACCAGCATTGCCTGGTATTGCTGAGATGTGACCTCGGCCTCCGCGAGTGCTGCTTCGCTGAGTGCCAGGAAACGACGCATCGCGAGCCGGAACCCGGCCAGCGCGCCGTACAAGCCAGGAGGCAATTCCTTTTTCAAGTCAACTTCTTCTGTACTGGGCATCCAAAAACCTTTTATTGAATCACGCTGTGATATATAATTCCGGTGTCCGCGATAGGGAGGACGGTTCGCGTGCGCGCGGCGGATGTACTCGGCATGGTCCGCCTCGAGCACAATGTCCGTTGCGCGCGCGCGAATCATAGATTGTCTAGGCGGCGACAGTAAGAGGGGGCTATTGAACGTGGGGAGAGTTTCAGCTGGATGCGGAGAGGAGCCATTGCCTGCGCTCAAGGCCCGCAATCGGCCGACTTCGCAACAAGGTCTTGGCGCGACGCTTCAGGAGAACCAGCCCAGTGGATACACGATGGATGACCTCCTTGGTAACGTCGGCGGAGACGGCCCGATGATGTCCGACCTGCCTCAACCATGAGAACGGAGGGGTTAAACCCTGATGAGAGGCCGACAGGAGAGGAGGTTGCGGTGGCAATTTCGGAACTCAACGGGGTCGAGAAGCAACTGCTTGGAGTAATCGGTCGCGGACATCGAGATCGTCGATTGCGAGTTTTCCACCGTGGAGAGATCTACTGCACCGCTCCGTTCACTTGGGCCGAGCTGTCCGCTCACGTCAGAGCCTCGCATGAGCTCCAGGACGCGATCAGCTTCCAGCCAGAACAACGCTCTTACGATCTCCTCCTGCGTGAAGTTCGCCTTGGCCAGGGCGACTGTCAGCTGGCGCAGATTGACAGGCGCGGCGGGCGTCGCATGGATAGATCGGAGATAGTTTATGACCGCCGCTCTGGTTTCTTCACGTCGATTCATCAGTTACACCTCCTTGTGCTTTCGCGCCCTGCCCTTCAACAGCCTGCGCCTACTTTCGCTAACGTTTTGGCCGGTCCGGCGAACTCGCTCCGCGGCCGGGAAACGTTAGGGTTTTCGTAGGGTTGGGATAAAAGCGTGGTCCAACAATTCGAACGCGCTTGCCTATCACGTCGGTGATGTACGTGGCCTCTTTGGCCTTCAACGCAGGAGGTCTCTGCAGGGGGTTTGGCGCTGCAGCCTGCGCGCTGCCTGCCCATATCAGCATCAAGGCAAGAACCAGCCAGGGCGCATCGCCTATTCGCCCGATCCACATACCTTCACTTTTGGAAATGTAAAACTGCAAGGCCGCGTTCAACAAGCTTCGTCACTCCTGATGAAGATGCAAATGCCTCATTCACTCACTGCCCGGATTTGACCGAGGGCGGGCTGATTAGGTTTTACGCCGTGATGGAGCCTCATCTCGTTCGTGAGATCCAGCACCACCCTCTTCGGTCGTTGCCCCTCACGGTGCATGAGAAAAACAATCACGCAGCGCCCCTTCACGGATGTGACCGACAAAACCTGGCCGGGGGTCCGATCCATCACGCTCTTGGCAGAGTCCGCACAGTTCGAGGTTTCTCCAGCAACGGCGAATGAGAGCGACACAGCTGAAAACGCAGCGGCAAGAAAACAAACCTGCACAGAGCCGCGCGCGGGGGACGACATTGACATAGGCATGCCCCACTAATGCACTGTGGATTCAATCTGAACCTTGTCATGGTCCAACAATGCCTCGCACACTTCCTGGACCATGACTCGGGTTGCCTCGAGGACGGGCGGCGAAAGAGCTTCACCAAGACGAGCAGCATGGCCAATCCTCAACAGGCCTTGCAACTCGGAGGCATTCTCGATGAGGCCGTCCATCCTCTTCTGGAGATCAACCGGCAACGCCGTCACACAGAGCTGTTCCTGATCCAGAAGCCCGCGTTCCCGCAGGATTCGCTCAAGCAACAGCGTCAACTTGGCAACTTCAGCAATATCCTTCATATGCACCCTCCCCGGCTTTTTTGATTGTTAGCTGCCCACCCGCGATTCTTATTGATCGCTTATTTAAATATATCATAACGTGATAAACGTTAAAAGACAGAGGCGGACACAGGAGCGTTATCGCGCCGTGAGAGGCAAAACGCGCTCGATTTGTAGTATTTCGAGGGGATCACCCTGACGATACCGCATGATCGGCAGCCGCCAGGATAAAACCAGCCCCTACGCCAGAAATCAAACAAGCTTGGGCTCAGCCGCACTTTGCCGCTGCCGTAAGCGCCGCTGTTATGCCCGCAAGTGTGTACCTGTAGTTGGTTCGCGTGCCTAGTTTCGAGGTCGCGCTCAGCGTCATCGAACTGCCGGCTTTCATCGCCGCAATTAGTGCCGCGTCGTCGCTCGCGTTTTTCGTCCAGGCGGAATTCCCTTTCGACGTCATCGAAAAATTCCGGCCATCGACCGACACCGTTATCTCTGAGCCGCCGAGCACGTCATAGCCCATTACCGCTTGCGGATAATAGCTGCCGGCCCGTGGGTCTGGGGCCACCAGGATATAGTTGTTGCCGTGGTCCACATTCGCCGGCTGAGCCTGCTGTGGCGTGGAGAGTACGTAGCAGCGTTTCCCACCATCAGTTGAATACGAATAGAGACCCCAGGCTCCAAACGTTTTGATCATCGTCGGCGTTGAACCGGGTTGCGCATTAGCCAATGCCGGACCGATTGCAGCAAGGGCAACAACGGTGAGCGCGAACGTTTTGAGGGACATCTCGTCTCCATGACTGGACTGAATCGGGATTGAGGCCAAGTCGGCCACGGACGGCGCTCCACTAAACTCGGGCGCCGCGGTGGGAGTGTCGCGGGACTAATCCAAACGCGCTTTTTTGTGGGCTGACGCATCCCAATCGACGGCATCGAACAAGGTCGGAGTGCTTTGGAGGCCTGCTACTCGGCAGGCACGTCAGTGGCCCGCTCAGCTAACTCAATGTTCAATGTATCTGACGCGATATTTTGCGAGAGGATTACCGCCGGATGCCGGTTGATGCTCCACGACAGGACATCCGTCTTTCGCAGTCCGCGCCCATCGGTTACGGCCCTGAGCCTAATCTCCGCCCCTACTATTGTATCAGTGAATTCACTTGGGTCTCGATTGCGCAAGAGGGGATCGCCGCGGCCGATAAATGCGACGGTACCAAGCAGCGGCTGCTGGTCAGCCCTTACAACCTCGCACCAAATCCCATTGGTGATGATCGACGTGACCAGAAGCGTCACTTCGCTGGAGGGGCTCATCATGTGCTTGTGAAACGGCTTCGGATTGTATGGTGCAGAGTGGATCTCCACAGCCGTTTCTTCAAAATCCTCGTTTTGCAATCCTAGCTCCTCGCGTCGCCCCCTGACGGAGACGGCAATCGTGTAAAAATTTGAGCATTGAAAGTTGTGCGTCGATCCACGCACCAACAATACGCCATTCGTCAGGCCGCCGCGACCTCGATCCCCGTTAGGCCCGCCCGAAGTCATTTCAGGCGGGCCTGTTCGACTGGACATCTCATCACATCCACTCGAAGGTTAGCTGTCCGTCACTGCCGATGAGGCTTGTTGCGGAAGCTCTTTCATTTCCATTAGTTGTTCCGCGCAGTTATTCGCCGCATTGATAACGGGCCCCTCGATCCCGGCGACCTTTGTCCAGCCGCCCTCCTTGATGAAATTCTCGCGTTCCCAAGACGAGGTGGCCTTGAGGGCTTGTAAGTTTTTCCCGGCATCGCTCGCGCTTATGAAGTCGTGGACACATATGTCGGCAACCAGATCGGCTCGTGCATCCCGCGCTGCGACCATATTCATCTCTCGCACGCTCGCCGATGTCGTCCAGCCTCCCCATGTGAAGCCAACGATCATCGTCAGTACCGATGCGCCGACCAGCGACCAAAGCCACAGGATTTTGGACGGACGAAACGAAGAGCGTCCACCACCTCCGAAAGCTTGCATAGCTGTTCTCCTCACCTCTGTGTCACGGCATGATATAAAAATAGCTTTTCGAGGCAACCTCGGCAGAGATCACAAAAACTTGATCCCGCGGCTGGCTTCAACATTTTTGCCTCACCTCTAAGCAACAATAGTGTAGCCTGAGTTCGGCCCGAGTCTGACGCATTAAGCTCGCCACTTTCCGCCAGTCATATGCCTCGTGACGAGGCGGATGATCTTCTTTTGCGGCTAGTTCAGCTTGAACATTGCTCTTAAACAGATAAACATTAATGCGCCAGATAAGATATTTACTATTGATCATTTGAAGAATATTTCGGAACTTTCATCCTAAACTTAAACACGTAATTGTGATTGGGTGAGCCGAGATCCTTATTTTCGCCTGATTTCCATGGGGTTCCGGACGGGCCACATCGCTTTTCAGTCCCCTCGTTGAACCACTGAACGGGCGGATTCCACATTTCCGCTTTGTCACGCGAGAAAATCTGACTACCTTTCCATTCCGGGAAGGGGCATTTCATGAGAACAATAATCTGGGATCCTCCGGTTTTCATATGCGGGATCGTCATTCACGGCCCGTTCGAAGCATATGATTTCATGGCTTCGCGAACCAATCAGAATGTGCGGTGGCCCGCAGTGAAGGGCTTGCAGTTCGCGAAAGCTCAAACGGCTGTGCTCGCAGCCATGGATGGCCGTGGGTCGATCGAAGACGCCAGAGCGTGCTTCAGTCTCGCTCTGAAGGAGGCACAGCTCACGCCATAAACTGGAGCAAGATCTGGACAAGGGGGTAAAAATGGAGACCGCGCTGTGGGGCTCGTGCGTCTATTATCAGACCGATGACAATTTGGTGCATTCTGTGAGCGGAATTGACGAAGCGCTGGTCGCGCTTTTCGATCGATGGCCAGTGAGGACCGGAAATTTCCGTCTCATAGCAATGGACGCCTGCTATGCCGCGCGAGCTGGCCGTGAAAAGCCAGAGGCCGCTCGATTGGCATTTGTCGCTGCAGCGATCGAAGCCGGTGCGTTTGTCGATCACCGGCATGAACACTCTGCAGAACAACGTGACGTTTTCGAACTACTCGAAAAGGCACCCGTCGTGGCCGTCTCTCTCGAGGGCTCCCTTTCAAACGCTCTCGATTTTACAAGTGACTAGGAACGATGCTTCAGAATCATTCTCAGTCAGCGTCTATTCTTGATCCCGAAGATCTGGACATGCTCCAAAAGGTATTCGATCAACTGTGCGAGCGGCGGCGCTTCGAAAAGGGAAGCCCGAAAGCCACCCGGATAGCAAGAGATCTGATCGATCTGTTTCAACACGGAATAAGAGGGGAGCGTCAGTTGCTCATGATGCTGTCGGGCGACAAGACATTTCCGTAGGTAGCTTTTCAGGGTGCCACAAGAGAAAAGGGGAAGGCGCTTCGCCCTTAGGGAATGCCGAGGGCGTGAAAGACGAAAGTCTTGGAATCTTTGGGGTTGACTGCCTGCGTATCGAGGCAACAGGGGCCAAATGCCGCCCGTGGATCCCGACGACGGTTCTATAACCTGGAGTGCACTATGCTCTCCACGACCGTCAAGCTCCGGCTGCTCACCTCTGATCTCCGGTTGTTGCGGCTCAGATCTCCTTATCCGGAAGCACTCAGCGCAAGGCTCTTCCCGCGATGTCGCAAGGGAATTTCCTCCGGCGACGTTGTTGTCGCCCACCGAGCACGCTTTCGCGACAGCCTTCTCCAGATGCGTCAATTCCTTCCATTGCGTTGCATCTGGTTCAACCTCGCGTAAGCGCGATGGATTTAACCATCAGCCAAAACGTCCCGAGGCCACAAAGGGTGGGCTACCCGTCCCCTGCCCCCGATCGTCCGGAACGCCGGTCCATAACGTTCGGTCATCAGCAAAGGCAGGGAAGGACCATTTCAGCGCCGCGGCGATCAGCACGTCGGCCATCACTTCGGCATCCGGGCGGCCGGACTGCCGTGCCGCGTCGGCAAGATCGACGGCGGTCGCCAGCCGCTCGTCCCAGGCCAGTCCCAGCAGATCGGCGAGTTCGGCGACCAGCTTCGATGAAAGCCCGGGTCCTCGTGCGGGCAGCCTTTTGTCGACCGAGAACACCCTGCCGGCAGGGCCGGGATCGTCGCCCGCTGCGACGAGCAGCACAGCGTCACGGAGTGCGGTCTCGTCTTCGGTTGGACCCATCAGGCGCACGGCGGCGGCGCATTTCAGGGCCTTTCGGGACCGCAAGCAGTGAGCCCAGGCCGGCTCTGAACGCACGAGATCGTCAGGTGATTTCAATGCTATGCCGGCGGCGAAGGCGGCGTCCGCTTCCGTGTGATCGCGTCAGCGCATCATCGCCCATTCGGGCAGGCGCGGCGGTCAGGTCAGGGTCAGCGGTGACGGCGTAACGAACGAACCCATGCGGCAGAGTTTAAATCATGCGTGCGGGTTAAGAGAGTAGATACGCTCATAACCGCACGCCATGTCGGCATGAAATAGTGAACGATAAACTTCCATTATCGTTCATTTCTGTCATTATAGAAGAATGGGCCAAATTATCGAGCAAAACAGCGAAATTTCCATCGAGGCGAGCTCTGCTCCGCCTCTCAGCACAGGGGCCGACGGTGATATTTCCGAGCCGCGGACGTCGGCCGTGACCCTTAGCGAGCAGGGCGGCCTCCCCTCCCCTCTTCCGGAAGCGGGCGCCGCATTGCCCGCCCACCTCGAGCAGCTTGCCGACCAAGCGCGCAATTATGTCGAGGCGGCCAGTTCCGCCAATACGCGCAAAGCATATGCCTCCGACTGGAAGCATTTTTCCGGATGGTGCCGGCGGCAAGGGCTGGAAATCCTGCCACCCAACCCGCACACCGTCGGCCTCTATATCGCCGCCTGTGCCGGTGGCGCGGTCACTGAGCCGCACCGGGTTTGCCTGAGGCCATTTGGTTTAAGTTATGCGGCCATGGCTGGTGCGTCCATCATGGCGTAATACTGCTCCTCGGCTTCGGCCGCTCGCCGGCGTACTGGCGGATGCGACCAACCTCGGCCCGAAGAGAATGGCGAGCGCATCCAAGGGGATCAGCGCTCACCAGATCGGTTGGATGCGCACCTTCCATGCTCGGTCGGAGACCTATCGTGCCGCGCAAGCATCTAATACCGATGCGCACACCCGACATCCGCATTCCCGCCTGTGGGGCAACGGCACGACATCTTCGTCAGATGGCCAATTCTTCCGCGCGAGCGACCGAGCCGCAAAGCGCGGCGACATTAATTTGCATTATGGCAGCGAACCCGGGACGAAATTCTACAGCCATCTGTCAGATCAGTACGGCTACTTCAGCATTTTTTGCCCATCAGTCCGACAGAAAGCGAAGCGGCCTATGTGCTCGATGGGCTATTCGATCAGGACACGGAGCTCGACATCCAGGAACACTTTACTGACACGGGCGGTGCGAGTGATCACATCTTCGGGTTGTTCGCCCTGATCGGCAAGCGGTTCGCACCGCGACTGCGCAATCTCAAAGACCGGAAGTTCCACACGTTCGAGAGGGGCGATGCATATCCGGCCCTGTCGAACCACATCGGAGCGCCGATCGACACCACTCTCATTCTCGACCATTGGGACGATCTGCTCCATCTCGCGGCGTCGATCACGACGCGGTCCGTGGGTGCCGTCTAAGATCCTGAAGAAGCTGTCCGCATCTCCAAAGCAAAGCCACCTCGCAAGGGCGCTGCGAGAACTCGGCCGTATCGAGAGGTCGCTCTTCATAATCGAATGGTACTCAAGCCCGGCATTGCGGCGGCGCTGTCAGGCCGGCCTCAATAAGGGCGAGGCAGCGCATAAGCTGAAGCGCGTTCCGGCCCCATTTTGCCGGTCTCACGAATTCTTGAACGCGGCGCGGTTATCAAGGCCCGATGCTTGCCCCATATGCGCAGCGACGGAGGTGGACGGCACACGATGCTCAAGATGAAGCCGGTGCGGCTCCGTCAATGAACCAGCGAGATGCCGCAATGTCATTCAAACCGCTACTTGGTGACGGACGGATTCGGAGCCAGGAGGAGAGGTCTGAGCCGCTGCAAACGGCGTCATGGGCCGGATCGTCGATCGTTTTCGACAATCGGCGGTGGGCGTGCCGGGAGGCGGAACTTCGCTGGACAGCTCCTCATCATCTGGTCGTCCTGACCGAGGAAGGCGGAACGTCTCAAACGTCTATCCGGCATGAGGCAAAATCCGTGTACGACGGAAAGGATCGCCCAGGGGCCCTCACCTTCGTGCCCGCGGGTGCCGAGCGATTCGGCTTCTACCGGAATGTGGACCTCACCTACTCGGCCCTATGGATCGATCCCGACGCCAGGATTTCAGGATGTGAAAGCTTGGGGGATTTGCCAATCCTGGTGAACAAGAAAGACCCGGTCATCGCCACGCTCGTGGGCTCGCTTCGCGACGAGATGGCGCTCGGCCATAAGCCGGACACCGCCTATGTCGAGCATCTGGTCGCCCTTGTTGGCTTCCGCGTGGCGACCCTGAACAAGGAGCACAACTCGGTTCAGGGTCACGGCTGCCTCAGCCGTCGGGCGCTTGGTCGCGTTCGGGACTATATCGATGCACACATGAATTCCGACATTTCGCTGAGCGCACTGGCAGCCGTCGCAGACATGGCCGTCGACAGTTTCGCACGCCGCTTCAAAGCGACGACCGGCCTTGCGCCCTATGCCTATGTGATCGAGGAACGTGTGTGGCGAGCTGAGACGCTGCTACGCGAAACAGGTTTGCCGATCGGCACGATTGCCTTTCGGCTCGGCTTTTCAAGTCAGAGCCACTTCACAACGACATTTCGGCGTCTGAGGGGCATGACCCCTCGGGTCTATCGGATGCATTTTTCTCCGGGATCCTGACATTGCTGCCGATTTCCTGAAAGAAAGCCGCCGCACGCCTCTCCACCTCCAGTATCGATGAATAGCACCACCCGAGACGCGCACGCTATCGGGTCGGTTGCCGTCAACGTTCTTCATTGCGATTGGGAGATCATGCATGGCTGAAATAGACCACAGGAAAGGGCCGACGCGTCGAACAGTATTGCAAGGCGGAGTCGCGACTGGCTTGTTCCTGGCAACCGGGATGCCGGTTGCCGCCGAGCAGGCGGACACCGCCACCGCATCGCCGGCGCCAATACCGACACCAACGCCGACCATGCCGATGTCCTTGCGGATCAACGCGAAGGACTTTGCCGTTGAGCTCGACCCGCGCACGACGCTGCTCGACGCCTTGCGCAACCATCTCGGCCTCACCGGCTCGAAGAAAGGCTGCGACCACGGCCAGTGCGGTGCATGCACGGTGCTTGTTGATGGGCGCCGGATCAATTCCTGCCTGACGCTTGCCGCAATGCACCAAGGCGACGAGATAACCACCATCGAGGGCCTTGCCGAGGGCGATCGGCTCAACCCGGTCCAGGTCGCCTTCATCGCCCGCGATGGTTTCCAGTGCGGCTACTGCACGCCAGGCCAGATCTGTTCCGCGGTCGGCATGCTGAGCGAAGCCAAGGCAGGCTGGCCTAGCCACGCGAGCGCCGACATGGCAGCGGCTTCCACCGCTCTCACCGACGCCGAGATCCGTGAACGGATGAGCGGCAACATCTGCCGTTGCGCCGCTTATCCGAACATCGTCGCCGCGATCCGCGACGCGGCAAGGGAGGCGTGAGCAAATGCGATCTTTCACTTATCAACGCGCGGAAAGCGCCGAGCAGGCGGTCGCCTCGGTTGCGACTCGGCCGGACGCCAGGTTCATCAGCGGCGGCACCAACCTTCTCGACCTGATGAAGCTCGAGATCGAGCGGCCGGCACATCTCGTCGATATCAGCCGCTTGCCGCTCGATCGGATCGAGGAAACGGATGAAGGCGGGCTTCGGATCGGTGCCCAGGTCCGCAATAGCGATCTCGCGGCTGATCCGCGGGTAAGGTCACGCTATCCAATGCTCACACAAGCGCTGTTGGCGGGAGCTTCCGGCCAGATACGCAACAAGGCCTCGACCGCCGGCAATCTCCTGCAGCGCACGCGCTGCCCCTATTTCTACGACCGCAACATGCCTTGCAACAAGCGCGAGCCGGGTTCGGGCTGCGCGGCGCTCCAGGGCTTCAATCGCATGCACGCGGTACTCGGCGCGAGCGAAGCCTGCATCGCGGTCCATCCCTCCGACATGGCGGTCGCCATGTCCGGGCTGGATGCCAGGATCGAAACCATATCGTCCGGCAGCGAGACGCGCACGATCCCGATCGACGATCTCCATCGATTGCCCGGCACGATGCCCGAGGTGGAGACTGTGCTCAACCATGGCGAGATGATTGCTGCGGTTACCCTGCCGCCTCCGCCACCCGGCCGTCAGGTCTACCGCAAGGTGCGCGACCGAGCTTCCTACGCCTTCGCGCTGGTCTCGGTGGCGGCGATCGTCGAGAAAAGCGGCGATCGCATCCGAAACGCCCGGATCACCCTGGGCGGCGTGGCAGCGAAGCCTTGGCGTGCAACGGCAGCCGAGCAAAGGCTTGCGGGAGCGGCGACGTCCGATGCCGCCATTACCGACGCGGCTGAGGCAGCACTCGCCGGAGCGGTCGGTCATGGCGGCAATGATTTCAAGATCCCGCTGGCCAAACGAACCGTGCGGCACACGCTCGCCGCCGCCGTCGAACGTGCATGAGGTGATGCGATGACAGAGACCACGACCCCGAACGACTGTTCTCAGATGCAGGCGCCTAACAGGAGATCGACATGAAACTTACGCGACGCGCCGTTGCCGCCTCGAGTGGCGCCCTTTTCGTCTCTGCCGCCGCAGCTTGGGGCGCCACATCTGATCCGGGAGCTCGTCGCATGCTTGAGGCGGCCGTCGACGCCTTCTTTACCGGCTGGGCTTCCGGCGATTGGACGGCATTCCTCGATTGTTGCGATGAGACGATGACCTTCCAATTCCCTATCGGCGAACAACGAGGTCGGCACGCCCCCCCCCCGACGGCAAGCGGGCACTAACAGCCTGGACCGCCGCGCATCAAGCGCAGGGAAACAGGATCACGGAATCGAC
The DNA here is from genome assembly GCF_002968675.1 of Neorhizobium sp. T25_13. NCBI lineage: Bacteria > Pseudomonadati > Pseudomonadota > Alphaproteobacteria > Hyphomicrobiales > Rhizobiaceae > Neorhizobium > Neorhizobium sp. T25_13. Next base: position 142,522 of record NZ_PVBI01000013.1, on the reverse strand, counting down.
AGTCGATCTCAAGCTCTTCGCCGCCGACTGGGTCATCGTCTGCGATCGCGGCAGCGGGACAATCGGTGGCGCGCCGTACACTGGCCTGCATGCGATCTTCATGCGAGCCGGCTCGACAGGGAAGCTGGTCGAGTTTCGCGAGTATTTCGGCGAGATCGCCGCATGAGCCCGGCCGCCGCGCGATGAACATGAAGGTGCGAGGATGAGGCATCGTCGCAGCCTCCATGCCTTCGAACGCCAAAATGAAAAAGCTCAAGGTGACTTATGAACGAGACCAAACCTGGACTGCCTGCCGATTCGACCGGCTCCGCCACCGATTCAAGTGTGAAGCCTCGTCCCAATGCTGGCTTCATCGGCCGGTCAATCGACCGCGTCGACGGCCCGCTCAAGGTGACGGGGCGGGCCACCTACGCCTATGAGCACACGCTGGACGGCATGGCCTATGGCTATATTCTCGGCGCCGCCGTCGCCAAGGGCCGCATCGCCGAGATCGACACGGCCGAAGCCGAGCGGGCGCCGGGCGTGCTCCACGTCATGACGCACCGCAATGCGCCGGCCCAGCCGGATTTCGGGCCGGCCGCCACGTCGACCGTGCCGGAGGTCTTCACGCGCGCCCGGCCAGCGCTCAACAGCGACCGGGTGCGGTACCATGACGAACCAATCGCGCTAGTTGTCGCGGAGACGTTCGAGGCGGCACGTGCAGCGGCGGGCCTCATCGGAGTACGCTATGAGGAGGATCCGGGTCGATACGATTTCCGGACGCGTATCGCCAACGCCTATAGACCAAAACGGACCAACGCCGGCCTACAGACCGACAGCGTGATCGGCGACTTTGATAATGCTTTTGCGGCGGCTCCGGTCAAAATCGACACAACCTACCGAACACCGTTCGAACATCATAATCCGATGGAGCCCCATGCGACGCTCGCCGCTTGGTCGGGCAACGAGTTGACGATCTACACGTCGGCGCAGACCCTGGCGAACTTCCGGGCGGGCGTCGCCAGCACGCTCGGCATTGCGCCGGAGCGCGTACGCATCGTCAGCCCCTTCATCGGCGGAGGCTTTGGCAGTAAGTTGATCGCCCATGCCGACACGATACTGGCCGCACTCGCGGCGCAGGCCCTGCAGCGTCCGGTGAAGATCGCGCTTACGCGACAACAGATGTTCGCCAATACCGGGCACCGCGCGGAGATGATCCAGCAAGTGCGTCTTGGCGCGGACAATGACGGCCGGCTCGCCGGGATCGCACACGACGTATGGTCCGCGACATCCAGCTTCGAGGAGTACTGCGAGCAAACGGCAGCCTTTACCCGCTCGCTCTATGCGGCGCCGAACCGTATCACTCGCCACCGGCTGGTTCCGCTGGATATCAACCGTGGTGAGTGGATGCGCTCGCCCGGTGAAGCGCCCGGCATGCTGGCTTTCGAATGCGCCATGGATGAGCTCTCCGAGCGGCTCGGCCTCGATCCGATCGAACTCAGGATTCGCAATGAACCGGCGCAGGATCCCGAACGCGGCGTGCCCTTCTCCACCCGCAACCTCGTCGCCTGCATGGAGGAAGGCGCGCGTCGCTTCGGCTGGCAGCGCAGAGACCCGACACCAGGCCGCGTCCTGGAGGACCGCAAGCTCATTGGCTACGGCATGGCGGCTGCGATCCGTCCGAACTACATCGGCGCGGCGACGGCGCGGGTCTCAATCGACCGGGACGGCCAGGTGACGGCTCGCCTCGACATGACCGACATCGGCACAGGCACCTATACGATCCTGACCCAGATTGCCGCGGAGAACCTCGGCCTGCCGATCGCGTCGGTCACGATGGAGCTCGGCGACAGCCGCTTCCCGCGCACCGCCGGCTCCGGCGGCTCCTGGGGTGCGGCCAGCGCGGGATCAGCACTGCATAACGCGTGCAATGCCCTCAAGCGGCAGATCCTGGAGGCGGCGCGGACGAGCGAAGCTTCGCCCTTGCACACAGCGAATGCCACCGAGACACGGTTTGCCGACGGCGAGGTCACGGTCGGCCAAAGGTTGGCAAGCCTGATCGATCTCATCCGCAAGATCGCTCCCGACGGGTTCGAGGCCGAAGGCTCCGTGGCCGCGGGCGCTACCACCGAGTCATACAAGGCCTACTCCCAGCATTCCTATGGAGCCCATTTCGCCGAGGTTGAAGTCGATTGCGATACCGGCGAGATCCGTATGCGCCGCATGCTGGCTGTAATGGCCGCAGGCCGCATCCTCAACGCCAAGACCGCGCGCTCGCAAATCCTCGGCGGCATGACCTGGGGCATCGGCGCGGCGCTTATGGAAGAGACCGTGCTCGATCCGCGCTTCGGCAACTTCGTCAATCACGACCTTGCCGAGTATCACGTCCCGGTCAATGGCGACGTTACAGCGATGGAGGTCGTGTTCCTCGAAGAACATGACGACAAGGCCAACCCACTCGGCGCAAAGGGCCTCGGCGAGCTCGGAGTCTGCGGTGCGGGCGCTGCCGTAGCCAACGCCGTCTACAATGCGACCGGGATTCGGGTACGCGAATTTCCCATCACCTTGGACAAAGTGCTGCCTGCCTTGCCGTTGACTTCCATTTGATGCCGGAAAATCGATCTCGCCATCACCGCGCAGGTCGCGAATTGCCGTGACCTCATGTGGCATCAATAGGGTTCGGAACGAACGTATAACGACGTCTATTCAGGAATCGGAGGCTGAAGCCGCGGACCGGCGAGAGGTCGCAATGGCATCCCGCATCTCTGAGGTCAGAAATGTGGGAACGATCTTGCTGCAACTGAATTTGGCAGCGTAGGCGAACGTTTAAAAGGGAGCTGAGTTATGCTCGTCACACGTTGGGGAATGCCGGTGGTAGTCGATGACCGCGGGATTCGGTATTCTATAGCATCCGCCGAGGAGGCGATGAACTGGCTCATGCATGAACGAAAGCAAACAAGTCAGAAGGGGCGTAGCGCTTGGGAAGCCTGCCAGGCGGCACGGAATGGCGAATTGGCTCCAGAGGAAGCCAGGTCAGCCGTCGAGCAAGTCGCGAAAGGTACTCTCCATTAATACGACGGCGGATGACGTTGGGAGTTCAGGTTCGTGATGTAGCCGTTGTCTACCCGTTGGTCATCGAGGTCGTCTCACGTAATCATCCCCACCTCCGGCAGGAGAAACAGCTGCGCGCAATCTGCCCCAGAAAGATGTGCCATGGCAAAATTCTACCATAGGCACCATCTCCGGGGTCACTGTAAGAGTTTCAGACGGTCTGGCGCAGTTCTGCGATCGAAAGCAGCATCACGTCCTCAGGAAGCGCAGGAGCGCCGACATGAAGGCCGTCCGTCCGGCTCTGTCGCGGTCGAGATGCACGAAGTGCGTGGCATTCGGAATGGTGACAAGTTGCGCATTGGGCGCTTCCCTGGTGATGGTTTCGGCATCTGCTGACCTGCTCCAGAAATCCAACTGGGACCGGATCACCAGCACAGGCATGGACAGCGCTGACGCGTCCCATTGCCGGCGATCGAGCGCGAGTTCGAAACTATCAGCCATTGCACCGCTCGGAGCCCGAAAGCTCGGCGGATTGCGCGCCGACGTCGTTGGGTCCGAAGCGAGCGCGGCATCGCCATAGGCCTTGGCCACCGACGGGTCTCGCCACTGCGACTTGTCTGCGGCGGGAATGCTCTTGTCCCAGGTGGTAAACAGGCTCTCCCGGGTGTTCAGACGGTAGGCACCGAAAGTAGCCGTATCGAAGGTTCCAGGATTTTCCTTGTCGTCAAGCGGTGAACCGCGCCCCAGTGCAGGATGCTCGTCGGACCCTCCGTAGAGCGTGTTGTAGAAAACGGCACGCTCGACCTTTTCCGGGTTTTCGCTCGCATAGGCGCCGACCCAGTGGCCGCCTGTGGCCCAGCCGACCAACGACACCCGATCATCGCCACTCCATCCGGCTATGGCATCCACCGCGGCGCCGATATCGGCAACGGCATCGGCCGTGCGGGCAAGCGGCGCGCCGCCTTCCGGCGGCCCATCCATACCCGGCGGCCGGCTCGACGCGCCATACCCCCTGAGGTCGAGAATGTAGATCTTGTGGCCTTCCGCTGCGAGATCAGCAGCGAGCGATCCGCCCTCGACCGGCAGGTCGAAGGAGGCGAGCCCGGGAACGCGCGCGCCATGCACAAGCAGTACCGCTGATCTCCCGGGTACTTCCACTGGGCGCTTTACCTCCCGGATGAACAGCCGCTCGCCGCCGGCAAGCTCGACGAAGCGATCGGTGCGCTCTATGTCCGCCGAAGCGGCGGTGCCGATGGTCTCGGCAAGGGCAAGGGTGACGATCACGGCAGATGAGAACATGATGTTCATGGCTGAATTCCTTCCGTTTTATTTCACAGCCATATTTGGACGAGACGGATCCGGAATCGATGACGCGCATGAGGCTTTTTGATATTGTCGCGATATGGAACTCCGGCACATCAGACATTTCCTTGCCGTTGCAGAAGAGCTGCATATGGGCCGCGCCGCCCGGCGGCTGGGCATGGCGCAACCGCCGCTCAGCCAATCGATCGCCCGGCTGGAGAAGGAACTCGCCATCAAGCTCTTCCTACGCATCAACCGAAGGCTAATTCTTTCCGATGCCGGCCGGGTTTTTCTCGACGATGCGCACGCAGCACTGCGGCATGCGGACGCCGCCATGGCGCTGGCGCGCGAGGCAGCGGATGGCGAGGCGGGTGAACTCCGCCTCGGTTTCGTCTCGGCCGCACTCTACCGGCATCTGCCGCGGCTGCTGCGCCGGTTGAGGGATGAACTCCCGGGGGTGCGGCCTCATCTGTTCGAGCTCAGCAGCAATGACCAACTCGCCGCGATCTCGGAAGGCGACCTGGATATCGGCTTTACCCATCCGCCGTTCGGCACAGGCGAACGTCTCGATATCCTGACGTTTCCGGATGAGGAGCTGATCGCCGTGCTGCCGAAGGACGGCGGCCCGGATAGGGTGACCCTTGGTGAGCTTGCGGCGCGCGGACTTGTGCTTTTTCCAAAGGAACAGGGGCCGGCGACACATGCGCAGATCCTGGATGCTTTTGCCGCGGCTGGCCAGGAGCCGCGGATCGTCCAGGAGGCTACGCGGGCCCTCACCATGCTGTCGCTGGTCTCGGCTGGCCTGGGGGCCGCACTTCTGCCGCGATCGACACAGGTGCTTTCGTTCGAAGGCGTACGTTATGCGTCGATAGCCGATGGCAGGTTGCCGGCCTTCCCTCTTTCGGCGATCGCCCGGCGCCGGCCGCGCCGCACCGTCATCGACAAGGTCTGGAAGGTGTTGGCTGTTGTTGCTGCCGAAGCAACGCCGGGCAGCTGATAAAGCGTTCAGATTGTCCCCCGCGGGGATAGCGGCAGACGGTGGGCGTGGTGACCGGTCGCCTGCGCAGCGCGTTGACCAATGCCGGGTGACTGGCGGAAGCCCGCCTTGCCGCTTCCACCCATCGGCGCATCGCAGGCCACGAAATGCAGCGCGATCTCCGGCGAGCGGCATGACACCCGTAATCGGAAAGAAGGCTTTGCTCGCCGATGCAGTTCCGCACGGCGATCTCTTCGGCAAGCGCCGTGCCGATCGCCTGGGCATCGCCTCTTCGAGTGCTGGAGCCGTATCGGGAGCGGCGACCGTGCCGCCCCTGACAACGCAGCGCCTGCAATACCGAATGCCTTAAGGCAGGACGGACCCGCGCAGATCCGTCCTGCCTCTGTCTCAATCCTGCCTGCCCCTGGACTTCTCCACGACGAAATCAAGGAAGGCCCGTAGAGAAGCCGGCACATGGCGGTTGCTGGCGTGAACGGCATGAAGCTCTCCGCGGTCAATACCGAAGTCCGGCAGCAATTGCTTGAGCTCACCTGACCGTAGGTGGACAGCCGTGAGGGCCAAAGGCAGCAGCGCTATCCCCAGTCCGGCAAGCGCGGCCTGAAGCTCAGCGTGCGAGCTGGCCTTGAAGGCCGGTGTGACCTCGGAGATCCGCTCGATCGACCGCCGCAAGGCGGCAGCTTTCGCGCCGGGGTTCATCGCGCTGGCCGAAAGTGCTGCGGCGCGTCTCGGCCAGACCGCCCGTCGCCTTGATACGATCGGTGGTCATGATGCCCTCGCGGTTTCCGACGTCTGCACTGCCGTGGTTCTGACGGTGCAGAGCCGCGACGGCGTGATCCACCACCCGATCGAATTTACCTCGCCGGAAGACCAGGCTGTTGCTGAATTGCCTCCCTGACGTGCTAGAGTTCGCGCCCACTTATGACTTCTTTCATCGGCAGTCCTATCCCAATCAACCGACATTCTTGATCAGTCAGTAAGCCACACTATCGCCACAGCGCTCGATAATCCTCTATCTATTGATCGCTGGAAATGGATCGGAGGCCCCCTTGACGAACAGAAACATGATCATCGGCGCGGCAGTGGTGATAATTATCGTCCTTGCGGCAATTTTCCTGATGCCGGGGTCCACCCCCCCTACCGGGACCGGCCCGACCACTCCGGCACCAACAACGCCTGCACCGTCGAACTAAGGGCTGTTGTCCTCTGACGAGATCGCGTCCAGATGACGTTGCTCATGATCTCCGACTTTCGGCTGGGGGCTAGTCTCGGGGGTGTCAACCTTAAAGTGATGACTTGGGATGCCCCCGTGGGCAGGAAAGGAGGCTATCATGGAAATTCCAGATAGCCCATTCAAGCGTCCGGTGACTACGCGTCTGCAATCAGGTCTTGAGCATACGTTTCACAATGCCTACGACGCCTTGGATTTTCTCGAGAACGAATGGCCATCGCGTCGCGGGGAACTTTGGCGCCGGGCGGTTCGCAAATGCCGTGCCGCAGTGGATAATTCCGCGCCTTCCGACATCGCCCAAGAAGCTTTCGTATCCCCTCGCGCTGGCAGGCGTTATCATCCTGATCATGTGGACCTGGACCAAAGGTTCAAGATATCTGCGGGAAAAGATCGCCAAGAACGATATTCCACTACAGACTTTCATCACGTCACTGGAAGGCTCGATTGAAAGGGAATCCAACAGCGCTCCGGTCTTAGTCCCCGGAACGGCCATCCTCCTGACCAGTGTGCCTGACAAGACACCGAGCGTCCTTCTCCATAACTTCAAGCACAACCACGTTCTCCACGAACAGAACGTAATCCTGACGATCTGGACCCAGGACAAACCTTACGTACCTGCCGGTGAGAGGGTTGAGATGACCAAGCTATCGAAGCATTTCACTCGCCTCGACATCAACTTTGGCTTCATGGATGAGCCGAACGTCACCAAGGCCCTCACGCTCTGCAAGAAGAAGGGCTTCAAGTTTGAGATCATGCAGACTTCGTTTTATCTCGGGCGGCGAAACCTGATCGCGACGCCCAACATCGGACTGCCTAGTTGGCAGGAAAAGCTTTACATCGCGCTCGCAGACTTCGGGATCGACCCTTCGGCCTACTTCAAACTTCCGCCCAACCGCGTCGTCGAACTCGGCGAGCAATGGGTGGTGATGCTGGCTCCGCTGGCTTTCGTCTTCTTCTTCTCGTTCAAGATGCATTCGATGTCGGCGTCCGCAGCGCAGATGACTTTCTGGGCTTTTTGCGCGGTCATGGGCCTGTCCCTCGCATCGGTTTTCCTGGTGTTCACGGGAGCGAGCATCGCGCGGACATTCTTCATCGCCGCCACCATGTTCGGCGCGACCAGCCTTTACGGCTATGTGACGAAGCGTGACCTCGCCAAGTTCGGGTCGTTCATGATCATGGGTCTGATCGGCGTGATGATCGCCTCGATCGTCAACATCTTCCTCAGATCCAGTGCGTTGCAATTTGCCGTCTCGGTCATCGGTATCGTCGTCTTCGTCGGCCTGACTGCCTGGGACACCCAGAACATCAAGGAGCAGTACGCCGACAACTACGACCAGGAATCCCAGCAGAAGCTTGCCGTATTTGGCGCTCTGTCGCTTTACCTGAACTTCGTCAACATCTTCCAGCTGCTGCTGAACTTCACTGGGCAGCGCGAAGAGTAACAGCAGTCCATACCCAAGGAGACATCTCATGGATCGCAACGACCAGCAGGCCATTGACGGCCTGTTCTCCAAGCTCGCCCATGTCGAGCGCCAGGCCGGCCATCGCGATGCCGAATCTGAACGCTTCATCCAGGAGCGGATCAGCCAACAGCCCGGCGCGCCCTACTATATGGCCCAGACCATCGTGGTGCAGGAACAGGCTCTCGAAGCGGCACAGCGCCGTATTGAAGAGCTTGAAGCTCAAGAAACACAGAGTTCGCGCGGAGGAGGCTTCCTCTCCTCGATGTTCGGCAACAACGCCCCTCCGCGGCGTTCCGCACCGCCACAGCCGTCCTTCGATGGGCGCGGCTCCCGGTTCCCCGTGGGGCGGGCAGAGCCAGGGGTATAGCCCGAACGGCATGCCGACCCAGAGGCGCGGCGGTGGCGGCTTCCTCGCCGGCGCAGCGCAGACTGCCATGGGCGTCGCCGGGGGTGTTCTCCTCGGCAATGCGATCGGCGGCATGTTCGGCGCCGACAAGGCGCAAGCCGCAGCACCCGAGGCAGCCGCACCGGAGGCCGAAGTTCCGGCAGATGAGATGGACTTCGGCGGCGACGAGGACATCTGATCTCGTCACCGTTCGAGTTGAGCCGCCGGGCGCGTCCCATCCTCCCAAGCTCCGGCGGCTCATCGAGAACCTGAACAGACGACTGGATCATGTTCTCAGCTCGCTGCCTGGGCGAGCCGAGCGAGGCTATCTCAGTTCCGGTGCGGACAACACCCTGGCATGGCACTCCCCGCGCGGCCAGGCCGGACGATCCATGGCAGCCTCGTCGATGCCAGGGCGTCGGGTCCTCGACATACATTACGCCGATCCCGCCGTCTCCGAGATGATTGCTGGCGCCGCGTGGCACCTCGGTTGCGCGACAGCATGGTCGTGACTTATATGAGTGGATGCCGACGCTTTCGCAATCCAGGCTTCTTCTCAAACAGTGAAAACGTGGGGATCGGCCGGCTCATCGGCATCCCGGATACGCAAGCATTTTTGCTTGGCAACGTCTCGACCTAATCAATGGACCTCTCGTGTTAACCGAAATCTCCATCGTCATCCTGCTAACCGTTATAAACGGCGTTCTTGCCATGTCGGAACTCGCCGTCGTCTCCTCCCGCCCGGTCCGACTAAAGCTTCTTGCCGATCAGGGCAACCGGGGTGCCGCGATCGCCATTCGCCTTGCCGAAGATCCCGGCCGCTTTCTCTCCACGGTGCAGATTGGCATCACACTGGTTGGCGTTCTGTCAGGCGCGTTTTCTGGTGCTACACTCGGCGCGCGGCTTGCCGGCTGGCTTCAAGCTCAAGGCTTGTCGGAAGCCATGGCTGATGGTCTGGGTGTCGGGTCGGTCGTCGTGGCCATCACCTATCTGTCGCTCATTGTCGGAGAGCTCGTCCCGAAGCAGATTGCGCTCAGGGCCCCCGAGGCTGTGGCTTCGAAGGTCGCTCCAGCCATGGCGCTCCTGTCCAAGATCGCCATGCCTCTGGTCTGGCTTTTGAGTGCATCAGGAAAGGCCGTTCTCGCGCTGCTCGGTCAGAAGGGCGAGACGGACGAGAGGATGAGCGACGAGGAAATTCGCACGGTGCTCGCTGAAGCCCACATTGCTGGTGTCATCGAGACCGGGGAGTCAGAGATGATTTCGGGCGTCATGCGTCTGGCTGATCGGGCCGCCCGCGGATTGATGACGCCTCGTCGCGACGTCGAAGTCATCGATATAGAGGATGATTTGGCCGAAATCCGCGAGCAGCTGCGCAATTCCCAAAAGTCGCGTCTGCCTGTGAGAAACGGTTCCTCGGACGAGATCCTGGGGGTGCTCTTCGTAAAGGACGCGCTCGATGCATTCCTGCAGGGAACCAACCTCGATGTGCGGAGCCTCATGCGGGAGGCGCCTGTCGTCTCGGACCGCACCGGTGCTCTGAATGTCATTCAATCGCTGCGTAAATCGCCTTCTCACATGGTCCTCGTCTATGACGAATACGGTCATTTCGAAGGCATCGTCACATCGGGGGATGTTCTCGAGGCCATCACCGGCGTCTTCCAGGAAGGTGAAAGCGAAGAGCCTGCGATCGTGAAACGCGACGACGGGTCCTTCCTCGTCGCCGGATGGATGCCAATCGACGAATTCGCAGATGAGATGGGGTTTGTCGTCACTGGGGAGCCCGATTACGAAACGGTCGCCGGCTTCGTGATCGATGAACTGAAACGCCTCCCCTCCCTGGGAGAAAGCTTCACGTCAAAGGGCTGGCACTTCGAGGTGATTGATCTTGATGGCCGACGCGTCGACAAGCTGCTGGTCAAGAAGGCTGCAGACTGAATCGGTTCGACGTTTGATCGCGACGAGACGAAGGGAACCGGTCCATCCGCGAGGCGGCGCCTAGCCTATAAGGTAAGCGACGATGAGTGGAACACGCGGCCGCCTGCCACCGAAGCGGCTGCAGACGAGCAGGCGTGCATCGCTCTTCCCATGCGGTCGTGTCGGAGGCCGAGCGTGCTGCTGCGGCGAGCTTCACATCCGTGCCACGAAGCCTTGCTGCAGCCGCAAGCCCCACGCTCACCGGTGCTCTCTTCGCTGCGTCCTTTCGAGTGTGGCCGTTCCCGATCTGCTCTTCTCTGAAATCACATACGACTCGCTGCTGTTGTGGCAGTTCCGGCCACCTCAAGCCATCTAAGGAAGGTTAAGTTAATCGCCTTCGATTTACGCTGGACTTGGCATGCTGGAGACCGGCTGCGCAACGAGGTAACACAGCCCCTTGGTCCCAACCTCACCACGCTCGACGATGTTGAACCCAGACCCTTCGAGGTTAATTGCGACCCGGTCGAGATCGACGTGGCCATGGCGGTGGAAACGAAAGAAACTCCTTTGGTGCGGCGGTTTTACAAAGTCGATGATGACTAGGCGACCATTCGGTCCCAGCACACGAAGCGCCTCCCGGCAAAAATCTTCGCGGCCTTGCTTTGGCAGGTGATGAAACATTAGGGTGCTGAGGACAACGTCGAACTCCCTATCCTTGTAAGGCAGGTTCTGAGCAGTTCCCGTCGAAAACGTGATCGGTAGTTTTGCCTGCTCGGCCTTCGCTATGGCTCGTGCGACCATATCGCCAGACGCATCGATCCCTTCGACCCGTCCGTTCGGACCAACCTTTTGTTTGGCAAGCAGCGCGATGGTGCCGGTACCGCAGCCGACGTCGAGGACCGCGTCTCCAGGCTTCAGCTTCGCGAAACTCAGGATCCTTTCACGGAAAACACGCTCGCGGCCGCCGGTCAGAAGCCATGCCAACGCGTCATATCGGGCGGCAGAGTGTAGCAGGATGCCGATATGCGGCGCCTTCGTCTCCGGAGAAGCCGATTCCTGAGCCGGCACGGCAATCCGGCCGTGAACGTTCGGCCACATTGCCAGAATGGCGATTGCGAGGAGCAAGCCGGCGTGAAGCATCAGGGCGGGAATACTCAAGGAGAAGAGCGCGTTCGCCTGTCCGAACAGGAGAAATGCGCCGCCCACCACCGCCACTTTGATGGCGATGACCGCCATTTGCGTCCGTCGCTGATGAAATCTTCCAAAAAGTCGTTGATGCATTGCTTCGCCTCCTGTTCGCTGGTTTTGCCTGAGCCATTGACAGGAGCATACGGTACTGGACACCGTGTCCAGTACCGGTTTTACTGGCCGCGACGCGAACATGCGCCCATTACTGGACGGTCGACCGTCCCGTGACCGGAAAAGGATGCCCACGTGCCAGTCGGATCAATCGATCGTCGTGTTACCCGCACACGCGGCCTCTTGCAGCAAGCGCTTGTCAAATTGACCACCGAGAAGGGATATACCGCTGTCACGGTCGAGGACATCTGCAGGCAAGCCAATGTCGGGCGCTCGACGTTCTACACCCACTATCCTGACAAGGATTGCCTAAGGAAGGCCGCGATCGACGAGCATCTGAAGCCCCTGCAGACGAGGGATGCAAACCGTGGTCTGCCGCCAAGCACCCAGGGCTTCTCCTTCAGTCGCTCGGTGTTTGAGCACGCGCTCGCGACGCGGGCGATGCATCGTGCGTTGATCGGCGGCACGAAACGCGAAACGCCAGAAGAGATTCATGACTGGATCAGCAAGCAGATTCGCCGGGAACTGGCGGGTCTCTCCGGCCACCACGAAAGTCGCGCGGAGCTTGAGATCGCCACGCGCTTCGTCGTCGGCGCGCTTCTTGAGGTGATGCACTGGTGGCTTGACCGCGATACCGACATCACCCCCGCCGAAATCGACAGAATGTTCCAGCAAATGGTTTTAAATGGGGTGAAGACCGCGCTAGACGCGCCCGCTGATGCTAGTGATTAGCGTCATCTTTTGTGTGCCGCTCCAAGGCATCAAAGCGGGCGCTCGGTTTCGCTAGTGGCGCGAGGATTTCTGAATTGCCGGCAGCCGGCGGCGTTTTAAATGCGCCAGACTCAGTTCTCCCATTGCGTCAGCGTTGTTGCGAAAGGCTTGAGCTCAGCAAATGTCTCCTCGCACTCGATCAGCCCACTACTGGCCCGAATCAGTGGCTCGTGTCTTGTCGCCGAGGCTGCTGGAGCGCTCATCTCCGGATGGGCGGCGGTGTTTAGCCGGCGAATCGACTGAATGTACCATTGTCTACGGCGATTGGAGCACATGGCGACCATTCCGCGAGGAACGGGCGAACAAATCGCGACTCGTCACAGCGTTACAAAAATCGTCATAACTATCTGAAATACATATAGATACGCAGATTTCAAAACTCTCTAGCAGCACCATTTTCCTTCTGGAAAAGCGTTTAGACTTACACCCTCATCGACGGCTCCCCTCGCTCGACGAGTTGCAGAACCTGTCCCGAATTACTCCACGGGCCGTGCTTCCTCCGGCGAGGTGCTTCTTGCCATCTCTCGGCAATTCTCCCTTCTATTATTAGAGCGTTTCACGTTTTGACGGAAGCATAGCCTGCATTTGTGAAGTAGTTGGCGCATTCGTCAGGCTTTATGGTGCCGGCGAGGTCTCCGAGATGACGCCAGGTGTCGTCGACGGTTCGCTTTTGGGCATGGCGCATCCAGTGTTTGATCTTGGCGAAGACCTGCTCGATCGGATTAAGGTCAGGGGAATATTTCGGCAGGAACCATAGTCTGGCGCCGGCCGCCTTGATGGCATCGCGGACGGCCTTGGCTTTGTGGGAGCCGAGATTGTCGAGGATGACGATGTCGCCGGGCTTAAGGGTCGGGATCAGCTGTTGGCGGACATAAGCCTCGAAGCACTCGCCATTGATTGGGCCATCGAAGACGCAGGGCGCAGTGAGCTGATCGCAGCGCAGAGCGCCGAGGAAAGTGAGCGTGCGCCAGCGTCCATGCGGGGCAAAGCCACACAGCCTCTTGCCCCTCGGCCCCCAGCCGCGCAACGGCGCCATATTGGTGCGGATCCAAGTTTCGTCGATAAAGACGAGCCGCTTCGGATCGAAGCGGGCTTGCCAAGTTTTCCAACGCTGTCTGTGCCGGGCAATGTCGGCACGGCCCTGCTCAAGGGCGAATAGCGTTTTTTTTGAAGCTGAGACCTTCACGGCGCATGAACTGCCAAATGGCATTATGGGAGACAGCCACGCCGCGGGCGACTAGTTCGTCCTTCAGCCGATGCAGTGTCAGATGCGAGACTTGTTCGATCCACTCGACAATGAAGGCGCGGTGCGGCTCCAGCACCCGCCGCCGATGCCCGCCCATCTTGCCGGGCGAAACGCTGCCGGTTGCCCGATGGCGCTGCGACCACTTGACCACCGAGGAGACGGCAATGTCGAACCGTTCCGCCACCACTCGGCAGCTCTGACCGCCCGCAACTGCAGCCACTACACGTTCACGAAGATCATTCGAATAAGGTCGCGTCATGGATGCTGGCCTCCAGTCCAGCACCCAGGACTACAATTCTGCTGATTTGGGAATCCCAACTCGATTCCGATAAGCAATGAACCGCCCTAGCCGCGCGCTTGGCGAAAGGTCCAGCCCGCAAGTGACGTCTCGTCCGCAAGCTTGAAAAGGCTACTGATGAAGAAAGGTGCTGCAGTGCTACACCGGAGTGGCCGGGAAAGGCGATGATCTGAGAGGCCACGCAGCCCCGCCGCGTACCGATGCGCAGCCACGATACTCCGGCTGAAAGAATCGTCGTTGTTGCTATCCGCGGTCGTCGAGAGGGTCCTCGTCACGTGGAAAGTGCTGCCCGGCATACAGGAGGCGCAAAATGATAGCCTCCTCATCTTCGACGACAAAAGCTACGCTGATCCGGCGCTCAAAGCCAATAATCCGCATTCCATCACGCGTGTCCCGAATGGTGCCGCGTTCCGGGAACGTCTCCAGGCCCGCCAGGAACGTGCGGAGACGCGCCACGTAGCTACGAGCCACAACCGTTGATGCCGATTTCCTGCGAACTGACCGGTAAATGCAGGTAATATCGGCTACTGCTTCGTCCAGAGGCGGACGCGATGACCTTTCACAGCTCACGGGCAACCCGCAGGCCAGAAAGGGACGTATCGGCGACGAGACCCAGGCATTCCCTGGTGCAATCGTCGACGACAGTCAAAACTCGGAACCTGCGTCCATCGGTCAACTGATCCGACGTAACGGATCGTCATCCGGCAAAAGCCGATGGCTTTACACGCCCGCCGTTCGCTCATCTGGTGGTGATCCATCAGATGCGCGACAGCGTTCCGCTTGGCTGCGGGCGTCACCACTAATGGGATGGTCCGCCTCGTCCTCCTGCCGCATCATGAGGCGGTCAAACCGAAGGAGGTTGCAATGCCACAACGCAATGTGCCGCGCGCTGCCGCGGTCTACGGAATTGATATCGGTAAGAACATATTCCATGTTGTCGGTCTCTGACGCGACGGCGGCCCGCCTCGTGCTCCTTCAGAATGCCGATGACCTGCTCGTCTGTGAAACGGTTGCGCTTCATCCCCTGGTCCTCTCAGTGGGCCAGAGCTTACTTCAAAATGGATTATTTCAACCGGGCAAGGTCATCGGCGACAATCGCGTTTCCATAATAAGAATACGCCGTTCAATCAAAAAAGTTGGTACTTGGTACAATTAAGTTCGCGTATTGGATTGTTATATATAAGGAAACTCGCGCTGATCCGTCCAATCGATCATGGGGGCGACGGCGAAAACAGGAGTTCTAGAATATCCAGCCTTTTTAGCCGTTTGCGTCACTTTCTTCACCGTCTTCTTTACAATCGCCTTCGCCTCGGCTTGGCGTTTCGGGGCCGGACCGGTGCAATCTAGCAAATGGAATTGCGATATACCAAACGAGCAGGCGGCCACCGGCACGATTGCCGGCCCGCCCGTGCGGGGATGCCGCGTCGGCTTTCCCTACTCCATCGACCCTATCGGGGTCAATTTCACAGCGGTCTGGGATTTGCGGGAGAGATCTGCGGAGAGCGTTCACGGCTGGAATAAAAGCCGCGCTGGCAAAAGAAGCATTCGCCGCAAGAAATCCTGAAGGGAACCACGAGGCGATCCCCTACTTTCAGGTTGGCGTTGTCCCGGCCGACGTCCTTTTCTCAGTGGGCGTGAGCGCCACCCGGACGGGAAACCTTCTTCAATCCGGCTCCCGCGGCTGCGGCGTCCGCAAGGGCGGCATCACCGATCGAAATGACGCCCGTCAGCCGTTTGTCGCGATTGACGACAGGAAGACGGCGGACCTGGACCTTGCCCATGTTGCGGGCCACGTCGTCGACATCATCGTCTTCGAAACAGTACTTTACGTCACGCGTCATCACTTCCCGGATCTTCGCATCGCCTCCGAGCCCGTCGGCAAGCCCGCGGATGACTAGATCCCGATCCGTGATCGTTCCGACGAGCTTGTCGTTGTCACCGACCGGCAAAAAGCCGATCTGCCTGTCGGCCATGCACTTGGCGATTTCGGCGACGGTCTGGTGGGGACTGGCGATCTCGACATCGCGCGACATGATCTCTGACACTTTCATGGTCTTTCCTCCTTCGTTCAATGGACGTCGAATGTTCCGGTGAGACTGGTCTCCGAGAGGATGTGGCTGCGCGCCTCCTTCCACATCGCCTCGACCCCCGCGCTGTCCGGCACCTTGAGGTTTGGGACGTCGAGGGCGGCGAGACGGAACCGGTAATGGTGCAGGCCGTGGCCTTTCGGCGGTTGAGGCCCGTCGTAACGGGCGTTGCCGAAGTCGTTCGCGGAGAAACGCGGACCGCCGCCGGGCGCCGTATCCGCGCTCTGGCCCAACTGGTTCCAGTCCTTCGGGATATTGAAGACACCGCAATGGCGGAAAGTCCCGCTCGGTGCATCCGGGTCCTCCACGATCAGTGCGAAGCTTTTGGCCTCCTCAGGCGCACCGCCCCATTTCAAAGGCGGCATCAGGTTTTCCCCGAGGCGAGTATACTTGTCCGGCATGCGTTCGCCATCGGCGAAAGCCGGGCTGGTGAGGGTCATTGTCATTGGTCGCTCCTTCCGAACCCTTCAGTGCGGTTTTTGCGGATCCGGCCAGAGCGCCTGGACTTCCAACGGCAGTCCCTCGCGCACTTTGCGCACCTCGCCGGGATCGATATAATGGGAAAGTACCCGGAAAACCGACCGCACCGCCTCCTTCGCGTCCACCGGACGTGTCGATGAAAGCTCCGCCTTCACCGGCTCCAGGAATTCGTCCAGCGAGCGGGAACGGGTCGGCTGTCTGGAGGGATCGTAGCGGTCGTAATAGGCGCCGCGTACGAGAAGCGGCAGTTGTGCCGAAAGATGTGCGGCCAGTTCGATCGGCAGGCGATCCCTCAGCGTGTGGAGAACCGCGCCCAGCACATGCCAGGCAAGCTGCCGGTCAGGTCCCTGGTCGGCCATCGGATCGTCCAGCCATATGTTGGTGGTTTGCAGCGTCTTGTCGAAGACGGTGAGACCCGAAGCACTCATGGCTTCACCTCCATGATGATGGTTCGAATCTTTCGAACCCCTCAGGGAGACGGAAGTTCCGAAGGCCGTCTTAAAAATGCACGGAGAGGTCGTTGCCCTCACTGGGTATCGGCAACACCCTCCTCCTCGACGAATATTCCCCAGGCGGCAATGAACAGCGCGGCGACGAGCGGTCCGATGACGAACCCGTTGATACCCATCAGAGAAATGCCGCCAATGGTAGAAATCAGGACGACATAGTCGGGAAGCTTGGTTTCTCTGCCGACCAGGCGCGGCCTCAGAAGATTGTCGACCAGACCGATGACAAGGGCGCCGACCGCAACCAGCACGATGGCCTTCACCCAAAAGCCGGCAAGCGCCAGGTAGACGGCAGTGGGCATCCAGATCAATGCAGCACCGACCGCCGGCAGCAGCGACAGGACGCTCATCAGAACGCCCCACAGCAAGGCCGGCTCGACGCCGAGCGCCCAGAAGGCGACGCCGCCGATCGAACCCTGGATGATGGCGATGATGATATTGCCCCGCACCGTCGCGTGGATGACGGCGGTGAATTTTGAGGTGAAGCGACGGGTATGCGCGTCGCTGAGAGGCAGTGCCTTTCGGATCGTGCGGGCGAGCACCCGCCCGTCGCGGAACATGAAGAACAGCAGATAGAGCATCACGCCGAAAGCGACGAGGAACTGCAGGGTGTTCTGGCCGAGGCTCAAGGCGCGTCCGGCAAAGAAACCGCCGCCCTGCATCAGCGCCGCGGAGATGCGCTCCCGAAGCGTGTCAAAGCCCTCCAGCTCGATCCGCTCGATCCAGCCGCGGACGAACAGGGGCAGTGATGCCTGCAGCTCCTGGAAAAACCTCCGGACATCGATCTCGCCGTTGTCGATGCGTCCATAAAGAAGATTGCCCTGCTGGACGAGCGAGCTGAGGACGATCAGCCCCGGAATGATGACGACGCAAAGGCAGATCAGGACGGAGAGCGCCGCGGCAATATTTCTGCGGCCACCCAGCCGGGCCTCGATACGAGCATGGAGAGGAAAGAAGATGATGGCGAGGACGATTGCCCAGAATATCGCTGAATAAAACGGCAGGACGACTGCGACGAACGCAATGGTCACCAGGACCAGAAGCACATAAAAACTGACACGCTGAAGGGGCATTCGACCTTTCCGCTTTGAGACCGCTTGGATGGTAACACAAATACGGCTGCGGCGTGGCTCCGGTCTTTCCCCACTGTCTTGGTTTTGTGCGTATGCCTCAACGGCCGCCGCATAAGCGACAGCCGTCGGATGGAAGCCCGCGAATGGCGATTACTTGTTCAAATCCTCGGCCATCTGCAGATGATGTTCGAGCGCCGGGACCGTCTTTGCCGCCCACGCCTTCAGGTCGGCGTTTTCACCTTCCTTGCCATATCGCTTGAACAGGTCGACGGCATCTTCATGGGCGTCTTCCTGGTCCGAATGATATTGCTTCGTGAACTCTGCGCCATTTAAGCCCTTGAGCTTGGCGATCGACTTCTTTTGCGCGTTGGTCATCGCCGTCGGCAATTTGACTTTCACCTTGCCGCTATCGACGAGCTGTTTCAGTTCCGTCGTCGTCTTCTGATGATCCTGGATCATCTGCTGTGCGAACGTCTTCGTCGCCGCGTCGGCCCGTTCGGCGGCCAGCTTGCTGGATTCGATCTCGAACATGTCGCTCGTTGCAACTTCGGTCACGAAATCCTGGGTCTTCGGAGGGATGCCCGCAAGCGAATTGACGCCTGATTTTTCCGCCGCGGACTGCGCGAACGCCGACGTCGTAACCATTGCCATGGCAGTCACTAGAATGATCTTGTTCATGCAATTCTCCTTTCGCATCAGCGCGAACAACGCATTCCTCGGGTTGTTCCAGGACCAGCAGAAAATCTCCTTTTCGGCCTCCGGAGGGCCGCATGTGCGGCCGCACGCTCACCCAAATGCGATTTCTTCGGCCGAGCGTTCGATATCCTGCCGGCGATGCCTCTTGGGACGCCCCTTCCCGGCCAGAATGAAATCAAGCTCCGCTGCGGACGGTCCGAACCGGTCGATGAGGCGCTGCGCTTCCTGCGCGCTCAGGCCATAGTTCTTCACGAGATCCTGGGGCGTATATTTCGGCTTCGTGTCGTTTTGGTGCGGATTGGGACTGTGCTCCTCGTCTGGCAGACGATCTGACTGCGCTTCGGAGGCTGGGGGGACCGGATTGGATCGCGCCGGCGCGGGAGGCTGCCGGTCGGTAACGGATTCTGTCGTTGGCTGCTGCATGACTTCCTTCTCTTTCGGAATGTCAACAAAAGAGGCCCGCGATTGTTCCCGCAGGCAACTGCCACCCGTGCCGGATCGCGAAAGTCACCAACGCGATCCGGTCCCGCGGCTTGCGCCGTCATGGTGTGTTATTCGTTGATCTCAGGCTCGACGACCCTTGCCAGGTTCCGCAGCGACTCCTGCCAGCCGAGATAGCAGGCCTCGGGCGGGATGACGTCCGGCACCCCTGCCTGCGTTATATTCACCTCGGTACCGACCGAAACCTTCTTCAACGTCACCGTGACTTCCATTTGGCCCGGCAGGTTGGGATCATCGAACTTGTCCGTGTAGCGGACAAGTTCGCCTGGGACGAGCTCAACAAATTCGCCGCCGAAGGCATGGCTGTTACCGGTCGTGAAGTTGCGGAAGGACATTCTGAACTTGCCGCCGACCGTTGGTTCCAGGTGATGGACGGTGCACAAAAAGCCGTTGGGCGGAAGCCATTTGGCAAGCGCGTCAGCCTCGATGAACGCGCGATAGATCTTTTCCGGGCTGGTTGCCAGAACGCGATGCAGGCGTATGGTGTTCGGCATGGTCGTGATCCTTTTGAAATGTGGAATGGACGACTCTAAGGACGAACCAGACTTTGCCAATCCGACATCCTCTCGTCTCAAAAAAATCTCCCGCCTTCCGGGCAGTGCCGGATGGTAGACCCCCAATACCTACCGGTCAGACCTCAGCCTTGAAAAAGCAATGGATCCCGGCAACTATGTTAGCTGGCTAACATCCTGCGCTGCCAGTGCGATTCTCCATCCGGCTGATTATTTACGGAAATGCCATGCCCTTCATCATTGCAATCATCACCATCGCCGGACACATAGCCCTCCTTCTATGGGGGACGCGGATGGTGCAGACGGGCATCCAGCGTGCTTTCGGCCCCAATCTCAGGTCTTTTCTCGGCCGCGCGCTGAACAATCGAATAAAGGCGTTTTTTTCCGGATTGGGCGTCACGGCGATTCTTCAGAGCAGCACTGCGACCGGACTGATGGCATCGGGGTTCGCGGCCGACGGGCTGGTCGATCTTGTCCCGGCGCTTGCCGTCATGCTGGGTGCCAATGTCGGCAGCACGCTCATCGTGCAGGTCCTGTCCTTCGACGTGGCCGCCGCCTCGCCGGCTCTCGTATTGCTCGGCGTCCTGATGTTCCGCCGTACGCAAAATCCGCAGGTCCATGACCTCGGTCGGGTGTTTATCGGGCTCGGCTTCATGCTGCTCGCCCTGCATCAACTGCTCGATGTGCTGACGGAATATGCCGATACACCGGCCTTCGGTGCGGTTCTTTCAGCCATTTCGACCATGCCACTCCTCAGCCTTCTGCTCGCGGCCGCACTGACATGGGCGGCCCATTCCAGCGTCGCGGTGGTTCTGCTCGTCATGTCACTTGCGAGCCAGGGGCTGATCGATCCCTACCAGGCCTTCGCACTGACCCTCGGCGCCAACCTGGGAACGGCGATCAATCCCGTGGTCGAGGGGCAGTCCGGGAAGGATCTTGCGGCAAGACGGCTTCCGATCGGCAATCTGGTTACCAGGATCCTCGGCGTTCTGGCAGCGTTTGCGCTCCTCTCCCCGATTACGGCACTGATGATCCAGATCGAGGGCGATGGTGCCCGGTTGGTCGCCAATTTCCACACGGCATTCAATCTCGTGGTCGCGGTCGTCTTCATGCCGTTCCTCTCGCCCTTCGCAAACGTCCTCGTCAGGCTGCTGCCGCGGCGGATAGACGAGAGCGATCCCGGCCATCCGCGATATCTCGATCCGTCCGCCAAGGAAACGCCGGTCGTCGCGCTGCAGGGAGCGGCACGCGAAGTCCTGCGGCTGGTCGACGTGCTGGAAGAAATGCTGGCGGGGACCAAGGCTGCACTGACGAGCACCGATCGCCGGGCCCTGGCGGAACTGCGGCGGAAGGACAACGTCCTCGACCGCCTGAATACGGCGGTCAAACGGTACCTCACGTCCATCGACCCGGAAGAACTCAGCGATGTCGACCGGAGACGCCTCGACGAGATCCTGCTGTTCTCGACCGGCCTGGAACATGCGGGCGATGTCGTCGACCAAAACGTGCTTCCCCACCTTGTCAAAAGACTGCGCCGAGGCATGACCTTTTCAAAAGAAGGGCAGCATGAGCTCAGCGGCCTGCTGGACCGCCTCTCCATCAATCTGCGCACCGCCGCTGCGCTTTTCATGTCGCAGGACGAGCGCGTCGCGCGCATGCTCGCCGATGAAAAGATCGTCTTCCGGCGGGCGGAGCGTGACGGAACCAACGCTCATTTCCAGCGGCTGCGCGAGGGCGATTTTGATACGGCCGAAACCAGCTCTCTCCACCTAGACCTGTTGCGGGATTTCAAGCAGATCAATTCGCACCTCGTCGCAGCCACGGCCTATCCGGTTCTGGAACGGCAAGGTGAACTGCTGCAGAGCAGGACCACCTACCAAAGCGCCGGCGATCAGGTTCAGAACTAGCCACGATTGCGCTTCTTGCGACCCCGCGGCTCGAATTCGACGAGCAGCGACTTGAGTTCGATCTCGCGAACGCGTCGTGCCGCTTCATCAGGGCTGACCCATTCGAGAATACGCTGCCCCTGTTCCTTGAAGCCACCCGTGACCTCCGTGACTTCGATCTGGAACACGTCGACCATACAGGGGGCTACATCGCCGTTGTCGAGTTCCTTCAGGTAGGTATAGCGGCCGACCGGCTTCTTCTTCACCGTCCCGCTCACGCCTGCTTCTTCCCAGGCTTCGGTGGCCGCGGCCTCGAATGGCTTTTTTCCCTTCATCGGCCAGCCTTTCGGGATGACCCACCGCCCGGCCTCGCGCGAGGTTATCACCAGGATCTCAACGTGAGGCCCGTCCCCCCGATATCGAAAGCACAAGGCGCCATATTGTTGGTGAAACGCTCCGGCGAATAGCCTGCCGGGAACTGCCGCAAGCTGCTTGAGCAGCGGCTGGGATCTGTTCGGTCGCGGCTTGCTGCGTTTTTTTGTGGATTTCATGCGGATCAAACTGTCGATTTTGCGTGTTGCTTCAATTGCCCGAGCATGTTTATGACACATTTATGACAGTCAGCCGCATGGAAGGTCGCACGGTATGATGAGTATTTTTCGGAAGCTGATGCCGCGTGAAGACAGTTTCTTTGAAATGTTTTCCCAGCACTCGAAAGCTGTCGTTGCAGCAGCCCACGCGCTTGACCAGCTCCTTAAGGGCAACGAGATCGAGAAGAACTGCGAGCTGATCGTCGCATTGGAGAATGAGGCCGACGACATCACGCGGGAGGTTCTTCTCGCCGTCCGGCGGAGTTTTATCACGCCCTTCGACCGCGGCGACATCAAGGACCTCATCCAGTCGATGGATGACGCGATCGACATGATGCATAAAACGGTCAAGACGATCCGGCTGTTCGAGCAGTCCGGCTTCGATCCGCTGATGCAGCAGATGGGTGGCGAAATCGTCAAGGCGGCGGACCTCATTTCGGAAGCAATTCCCCTCCTCAACAAGGTGGGCTCCAATGCTCACCGCCTTGCCGCGATCGCCGAGGAGATTACCCGCGTGGAAGGCCGGTCGGACGACCTTCATGACCAGGGCCTGAAAGACCTGTACCGGCGTCACGGGGCGAGCGGCGACGCGATGGCCTACATGATCGGCAGCGAGATCTACGGCGAACTGGAAAAGGTCGTCGACCGTTTCGAGGATGTCGCCAACGAGATCAGCGGCATCGTTATCGAGAACGTTTGATGGATATCTCTCTCGCCTTGCCACTTCTCTTCGGGCTGATCGCACTCGCTCTGTTCTTCGATTTCCTCAACGGTCTTCATGATGCGGCCAATTCCATCGCGACGATCGTCTCGACCCGCGTCCTGCGGCCGCAATATGCGGTCGCCTGGGCGGCGTTCTTCAATTTCATCGCCTTTCTTTTCTTCGGCCTGCACGTGGCGGAAACGCTGGGCACGGGCATCATCGATCCCGGGATCGTTTCACCCCAGGTGATCTTTGCCGCCCTCATGGGGGCAATCATCTGGAATATTCTCACTTGGATTTTCGGAATTCCGTCCAGTTCCTCGCATGCGCTCGTCGGCGGGCTGGTGGGCGCCGGCCTGGCAAAGGTCGGCTTCAGCTCGATTGTCTGGAGCGGTCTCGGGAAGACGGTAGGGGCGATTTTCCTCTCGCCGGCCATCGGCTTCCTGCTTGCCCTGGTGCTCGTGCTCCTGGTTTCCTGGCTCTTCGTCCGGCAGACGCCGTTTGCGGTGGACCGGACATTCCGCGTGATGCAGTTTATCTCCGCCTCGCTTTATTCCCTCGGCCACGGCGGCAATGACGCGCAGAAAACGATGGGCATCATCGCGGTGCTTCTGTTCAGCCAGGGATATCTCGGTTCGACCTTCTACGTGCCCTTCTGGGTGGTGATCTCCTGCCAATCCGCGATGGCTCTCGGCACGCTTTTCGGGGGATGGCGGATCGTCCATACCATGGGCTCGAAGATCACCAGGCTCAACCCGATGCAAGGCTTCTGCGCCGAGACGGGCGGAGCGCTGACGCTGTTCGGAGCGACCTGGCTCGGCATTCCCGTCTCGACGACACACACGATCACAGGAGCGATCGTCGGCGTCGGCGCCGCAAGGCGGGTTTCGGCGGTACGTTGGGGGCTCGCCGGCAACATCGTGATCGCCTGGATCGTGACGATGCCGGCAACTGCCGCGATATCGGCGGCGTTTTACAGCTTGGCGGATCTGCTGCCGTAGGTGCAACCTTGGCCAGAAGGTCGGCTTGCCGCGGAGGGGCCTCCGCGGCAAGCCAGTTCGTGGCGCTTGAAAGATAGTTGGCGCCAGTGTCAGCCAGCCAGCGTCAGCCGGCCAGTGCCACGGCGTCGGCGCCGGCAGGAATGCGAGCCGGCGACGACGGATCGGTTGCCGCAAGCCAGACTGCCTCGGCCACGTCGAGTGACCGGGTGACGGCCGAGTGCTCCTGCTCCCATTCGGCGAACACCCATTGTACCAGACCGGCATACGCCTCGGGGAAGCCGCCATGAGCCTGCATGCGGGACCGCGCGTTATCCCCGAAACGGGTGTCGGGCGCCCTTCCCGGTTGTACCAGGCGCACCCGCACGTCGAACTGCTGGAGTTCCAGCGCCAGCACCTCGGTGAAAGCATCCACCGCAGCCTTGCTTGCCGTATAGACGGAAAGCAGCGGAATCGGCTTCAACGTCACGCTCGACGCAACATTGACCACGACGCCGGTTCTCCGTTGCCGGAATTGAGGCAGGACCGCCTGTGTCACGGCCATCGTCCCGAGAGTGTTCGTCTCGAAGATCTCGCGGACGATATCCATCGATGTGCCTTCAAGGGCGTTCAGCCAGCCGATGCCTGCATTGTTGACCAGCACGTCGATTGGTCCGGCGGCATCGATGGCTCGGCGAATGCTTTCCGGATCGGTGACGTCGAGGGCGAGTATCCGGAGGTGCTCGGAGGAAGGCAGAATATCCTCGCGCGGCGAACGCATCGTCGCGATAACCTTCCAATTGCGGTCAAGGAAATACCTGGCGATCTCCAGACCGAACCCGGACGAGCAACCGGTGATAAGAACGGTTTTCATGGCGGCTCCTTCATGTGTTTTGCAGCACCTGAAACCTAGACCGCAGAGACTGGACTGGCTACAATCAAAAGTCCGGTTGTCATTCGCGAGAGTCCTGAAATGGTCGATCCATTTGCCGAAGTAGTCACATTGCTCCAACCCAGCGTCCCCTCGACGAAACTCGTCAGCGGCGCCGGCGCCTGGTGTGTTCAGCGCCTGGAAACGGGACAGCCCTTCTACTGCGTGATCCTCGAAGGTTCGTCCCGCCTGACTGTCGACGGACAGGAACCGATCGACCTGCGGGAGGGCGATTTCGTTCTGATCCCGTCGGCCTATGGCTTCAGCATGTCGAACCTGGAACCGATGCCGTCGGAGGGCGTGGATCCCTTGACCGTCACCAAGTTGGCGGACGAAATAAGACATGGCAATCCGGATGGGCCGCCCGAAGTCCGGTTGATGGTCGGCCGTTTTGTCTTCGGGTCGCCGGACGCTGCCCTGCTGGTGACGCTCCTGCCCCAACTCGTGCACGTTCGCGGCGAGAGACGGCTTGCGACCCTTGTAAAGCTGGTGCGCGAAGAGGCTCGCGAACAGCGGCCTGCGCGGGACATGATCCTGGCGCGCCTGTTGGAAGTTCTGCTCATCGAGGCGCTCCGATCCACGGCAGGCACCGCAGCGCCGCCCGGGCTTCTGCGCGGGCTGGCCGATGGACGGCTCGCGGTCGCGATCCGTCGGATGCACGAAGATCCGACCCAGGACTGGACGGTGGAGCAACTGGCCCAGGAAGCCGCCCTCTCCCGCTCCGCCTTCTTCGATCGATTCCGACGCGCCATGGGCGTCACCCCGATGGAGTACCTGCTTTCGTGGCGCATGGCTCTGGCGAAGAACCTTCTGCGGCGTGGCGACGGCGGCATGAAGGAGATTGCCGAACGTGTCGGATACAGTTCCGCAAGCGCGTTCAGCGTCGCATTCACCCGCGTTGTCGGATTGCCGCCGACGCGTTATGCGCGCGGAGCGATCCAAACATGAAGTTCGCACAACGGCGCTTCGATCGGGGCCTCCGGCAATCATCGGGGTGTCTACTCTCTGGCGTCCGGGATCGTCGCCAGGAGAGCCTCCGAAAGCTGCCGCAGACTGTAGGGTTTTGGCAAGATCTCCACGCCTTCCGCGGTCGCGGCGCTCTTGAGCAGCGAATCATTGAAATAATCCAGCACGAATCATCATGGGTTGAAAATTGCGCTCCATGAGCGTCTCTGGGGCTTTCTGAAGATTGGAATATCGCTCCTGACGGCCGGCATGGGCTACGAAGGCACGCGATAAAAGCGCGCAAGTCGCTCTTCGGGACTTTTGTTGCGCTCTTGAAAAAGTACTAGGATTAACCGACGAATTGGGAGACAAAGGGCGCCGTCTTTATCGCTCTGTGCCCACAGTTTTCCCAGGATGTCTTCCATGCTTGCGACCGTGATCCCCATGCCCGAAACCGTTCTTCTGCCGGTCGAGGGGGTGGCGGAGCGCTTTCCGGTTCGCCGGGTCTATTGCGTCGGCCGCAACTATGCCGACCACGCGATCGAAATGGGCGGCGATCCGACCCGCGAGCCGCCGTTCTTTTTCCAGAAGAATGCCGACAACATCTATAACGGCGAGACCTTCCCCTACCCGCCGCTCTCCTCCAGCGTCCATCACGAAGTGGAACTGGTCGTGGCGCTCTCGGGCGGCGGCGCCGATATTTCGGTAGAGGACGCGCTGTCCAAGGTCTACGGTTATGCCGTCGGCATCGACTTCACCCGCCGCGATTTGCAGGATGTCGCCAAGAAGATGAGCCGTCCGTGGGAGGCTGCCAAGGCCTTTGAGAGATCGGCCCCCGTCTCCGCCCTCGTCCCGGCCGAACAGATCGGTCATCCGCAGGCAGGCGCGGTCTGGCTCGACGTCAACGGCGCACGAAAACAGTCGGGCGATCTCAATCAGTTGATCTGGAAACTGCCGGAGATCATCGCCGAACTGTCGAAACTGTTCGTCCTCGCCCCCGGCGACGTGATCATGACGGGCACGCCGGCCGGCGTCGGCGCCGTCGTGCGCGGCGACAAAGTCACCTGCGGCATCGATGGCGTCGGAACGCTGTCGCTGACGGTCGTCTGACGAAACCGCGACGGGAGGAAACCATGCCGATCTATGCACTTGGAGAATTCGAACCGAAAACGCCCGGTCCCGACCGTTTCTGGCTGGCGCCGGATGCGACCATCATCGGCAAGGTCGAGCTCGGCGAGGATGTCGGCATCTGGTTCGGTTCGGTGCTTCGCGGCGACAACGAGCCGATCGTCATCGGCAAGGGTTCGAACATCCAGGAAGGCGTGATGATCCACACCGATCCGCGCTATCCGGTAAGGATCGGCGAAAACTGCACGATCGGCCACCATGCGATCATCCATGGCTGCGTGATCGGCGACAATTCGTTGATCGGCATGGGCGCGACGATCCTGAATGGCGCGAAGATCGGCCGGAAATCACTGGTCGGTGCCAATGCCCTGGTCACCGAGGGCAAAGAATTTCCCGACAACTCCCTGATCGTGGGTTCGCCGGCGAAAGTGATGCGGGTGCTGGACGACGAAGCGGTCGAGAAGCTGAAACAGTCGGCTGTCCGTTATGTCGCCAACTGGAAGCGCTTTGCGCGCGATCTCCGGCTTCTCTAGGCCGCGCAGGCGCCGCACAGCCCGCGGATTTCAATCGTCGTCTTGGCAGGCTTGAAGTTCTTGGCCTTCGCCCAGGCGCCGAGGCGGTGATCGACCTCGTGGTCGTGGAACTCCGAGACGTGGCCACAACTCTCGCAGATCGCAAACGCGACCGTGCCGTGCCCGTGGCCATGCCCCTTGCCGCAGCATTCGCTTTCCGGATGGGCGCAGGCGACGAAGGCGTTGAGGCTTTCCAGCCGATGCACCATGCCGAATTCGAGGAGCTTGTCGAGCGCCCGGTAGACCTGCAGAGGCGCACGAAAACCATGGTCACGCAGCCGATCGAGGATCGTATAGGCGCTCATCGGCGCATCGGACCGGTCGAGAACGTCAAAGACAAGCGACTGGTTCTTGGTCAGCGCCGGAGCGGATGTCGGTGTCGAAACTGGTGCGTTCATCATCGCACTCCTTGGTTGCCGGCCTTCTCGGCCGTGTTTTTACCCGCTGCGGGAAGCAGGCTTAAAATGAAAAGTAAGAGCGCCGCGACCACAATGGAAGGGCCGGACGGCGTATCATAGTGCAGCGAGCCGAACAGACCTCCGACCACGGCCAGCGCGCCGATCAGCGAGGCGAGCACCGCCATCAGCTCCGGGCTTGCGGAAAACCGCCGGGCCGTCGCCGCAGGGATGATCAGAAGCGCGGTGATCAGCATGATGCCGACGATCTTCATGGCGATGGCAATGACAAGCGCCATCAGAAGCATGAAGAGCAGCCGCGTCTGCGCCGGCTTCATGCCCTCGGCTTCGGCCACATCCTCGCTGACCGTGGACGCGATCAGCGGCCGCCAGAGCCACACGAGCGCCGCCAGCACCAGCACGCCGCCGCCCCAGATCAGCGCGATGTCGGTGCGCGTGACAGCGAGGATATCGCCGAACAGGAAGGCAATGAGGTCGATCCTGACCCAGGTCATGAAGGCGACGAGCACGAGGCCGATTGCCAAAGCCGAATGGGAGAGAATGCCGAGCAGCGCGTCCGCCGATAGCGACTGGCGCCGCTGCAGCGCCAGAAGCAGCAGCGACACGACGACCGCGACGCCGAAGACGGCGATCAGCAGGTTGATCTGGAAGAACAGCGACAGCGCTACCCCGAGCAGCGCCGAATGGGCCATCGTATCGCCGAAATAAGCCATCCGCCGCCAGACGACGAAACAGCCGAGCGGCCCGGCAGTCAATGCGACGCCGACGCCGGCGACGAGCGCGCGGGTGAAGAAGTCGTCAAACACGGCCCTCTCCTTTCGCCTCGGCATGATCGCCGTGATGGTGGCCGCCATGATGGTCATGGTCGGAATGGTCGTGATCATGCGCATCGTGATGATGGTGCCCGTCATCGGGATGGCAGTGGTCGGTGACCGAGCCGTCGCCATGCATCACCCTGCCGTCCGGCAGATGGGTGTGATCGTGATGATGGTTGTAGACCGCCAGCGAACGAGAATTGCCGAAGAGTTTCAGGTAGTCGGCGCTCTGGCTCACCACTTCCGGCGTGCCGCGGCAGCAGACATGGCCGTTGAGGCAGATGACGGTATCGGTGCCGGCCATCACCATATGCAGGTCGTGCGAGATCATCAGGATGCCACAGCCGGTGGAATTGCGGATCGAGCGGATCAGGTCGTAAAGCGCACTCTCGCCGGCAAAGTCGACGCCCTGCACCGGCTCGTCGAGCACCATCAGGTCCGGCTTGCGGGCGATCGCCCGGGCAAGCAGCGCCCGCTGGAATTCGCCGCCGGAGAGGTACCGGACCTCGGCATCGATGAGATGGGAAATGCCGGTCGACGCCAGCGCCGCCAGCAGATCGGCGTCGTCAAGCGGGCCGGTCAACCGCATCAGCCGGCGCACGGAAAGCGGCATGGTCCAGTCGATCGACAATTTCTGCGGGACATAGCCCACACGCAGGCCAGACAGTCTTGCGACCGATCCTTCGTCCGGGCGCAACACACCGATGGCGAGCTTTGCGGTCGTCGACTTGCCTGCGCCGTTCGGGCCAATCAGCGTCACGACCTCGCCGCGGCGGATCGAGAAATCGACGCCCCGCACCAGCCATCGGCCATCCCGGCGAATGCCGGCATTGGCAAGCGATACCAATTGGCTTTCGGTTTTGGGGGCGCGAGCCCGATTGGACATCAGCATGTTTTTCGGGATTCCCTGTTGTCAACGGCTATGACACACGTTATAGCATAACGCAATTGATGTAATAACATTACGACACAATGCAAGGACACAGCATGAAGCCGGCTTCGATCTCCCTCCTCTCCGCCGCGGTGTTCTCCATCGGTGCTGGCCCTGGCGTTGCGGCCCCAGACGTGGTGGTTTCGATCAAGCCGATCCATTCGCTCGTCGCCTCGATCATGAAGGGCGTCGGCGAGCCGAAGCTGATCGTCGATGGCGCGGCTTCGCCACATACTTTCGCACTGAAGCCCTCCAATGCAGCCGCCATCGAAGGCGCCGACGTGATCTTCTGGGTCGGCCCCGGCATCGAGGCCTTCCTCGAAAAGCCGCTGGATGCGCTGGCGGCCTCCGCGACAGTGATCGAGCTGGAGGATGCACCTGGACTGCAAAAACTGCCGTTCCGCGAGAGCGGCGCCTTCGAGGCCCATGTCGACGGGGATGAAGGGGGAGAAGCAGCCGAGCATGACGACCATCAACATGAGGACCATGCAAAGCCTGCCGACGATCATGCCGACCACGATGACCATCACGACCACGGTGGCTTCGACACGCATCTCTGGCTCGATGCGATGAATGCCAAGGCGATGGCCATGGAAATCGAAAAGGCACTCGTCAGTGCCGACCCGGCGAATGCCGCCGCCTATCAAGCAAACGGCGCGACGCTGATGAGGGATATCGACGCGCTCGATACCGAGATCAAGGCGACGATAACGCCGGTCAAGAACAAGCCTTTCATCGTCTTTCACGATGCCTATCAATATTTCGAGCATCGTTATGGGGCGAGCGTCGCGGGTTCGATCACCGTCAGCCCGGAGACTGTGCCCGGCGCCGAACGCATCGACCAAATCCAGAAGAAGGTGAAGGAACTAGGCGCCACGTGCGTCTTCGCAGAACCGCAATTCGAGCCGAAGCTGGTGGCGGTGGTGACGGAAGGCACGCCTGCCCGTTCAGGCACGCTCGACCCGGAAGCGGCGACGCTGAAGCCCGGTCCCGGCCTTTATTTCGAACTGATGCGCGGACTTGCCCGCTCGATGAAGGAATGCCTGTCCCAAAGGACCTGAGACCAGCCACCGAAAGCACGATCGCCGGTCGCATAGCCGCGAATGTGGGAGGCCTGCGGCGGGAGGGAAGGCAAATACCCCGCAGGCCGATCTTTCTCAGCGAGCCGCGATGAAGCTCGAAATCACGCCGCTTGCGACGCCGACCAGCAGGAAATCGTTGTCGACCTTGACCCAGTGATAACCGCGAGGCGGAGCCGAGAGGCGATAACGACGGTAATCGCGGATTTCCGCCATACGGCGTCGTTCGTCGGCCGTCATGCGATGCCCCTTGGACCAGCGCGGCTTCACGACCACGACCTTCTTCTGAATCGTCACCGTGCGGGTCACGGTCCTGGTCCGATCCGGACCGGAATGACGATCCTGCGCCTGGGCGGCAAGCGGAGCGGCAAGCACGGCTGCGGAAAGAAGGATTGCAAAGAACTTTTTCATCGGGCGTCTCCTCGTGTTGAGCACGCCCGGAAACTAGGACCCGCAAGATGAACCGTATCTGAATTGATGCATTACATTTCTGTAATGAAATTAATGTCTTCCGCTGACTTTCTGATATTTAGAATTTACTGCATTAGCGCCTCATAAACGAAATAGTCGAAATCCGCCGTCTTCGCCCGCCCCGACGTGTCGAAGGCGAAGAGGCCAACAAATGCGCCGGTGAAGGAACCGTGTTCGCCGCGGCCGCCTTCGTCGGAGATGACGCCGGCATCGAGCGCCGGGCCAAGTTCCTGCCACTCGTTGGAGCCGCCGGCGCGCCAGAAGAATCGCAGGTCGTTGTCGCGGATCTCCATGGCGAGATGTACCGGGCCGTCGGGTACGGAAACGCCGCTCCCTGCCGGAAAGCTCATGCGCCCATGCGGAAAATCACCCGGGCAGGAGAAGACCGTCACCACGCGGCCAAGCTTTTCATGCAGGGTCACCACCAGCGAATGGAACTTGTGGCGATTGTAATAATGCGTCAGGCCCACGACCTGCTGATAAGTCTCGGGCGAGAACTCGACCACGGTCTCGGCGCGGAAGGAATGGTGTTCCTGCCGGCGGGCGACCAGCGATTGTTCGAACCAGGAACCGATGCTTTCGCGGCCGAAAAGGCGCAGGTGACCGGGACGCTCGATCAGGCTGAACAGGCGATCCGGATGAGGCGTACGCAGCCACTGGAATTCCGGCGGCAGGACGTTGTCTTCGAATGAGCGCTCGATGCGGGCAGGCTGTTCGATATGCCTGGCATCGCCCGGTGCGGGCACGTCGACATCCGGCACGACGCCGCCCTGGGCGAGATAGAGCCAGTTGTCCTCCCAGATGCATTTCTGGATCGCGGTTTCGCGGCCGAGCGTGCAGCGGCGTTGCGGGGCGAGCGGCCGGCCGCAGAGATGGGTGTGGTATGCTTCGCCTTCAGGCGTTTCGACGTACTGGCCATGGCCGGCACGTTGCAGAACGGCTTTCGGATGGTCCTTCGAGGTGATGAGGTGCGTCTGCGGATGCATCTCGTACGGCCCGTCGATCGAACGCGCGCGCGCCATTGTGACCGCATGGTCGTAACCCGTGCCGCCCTCGGCAGTCGTCAGGTAATACCAGCCGTTACGCTTGAACACATGCGGCCCCTCGACGAGGCCGAGCGAACTGCCGGCAAAGATGTTCTTGATCGGGCCTTTCAGCGCCCTCGTCTCGAAATCCCATTCCTGCAGCAGGATGCCGTCGAAGGCCGGATGTTTCGGGGCGCCGCCATAACTTTCGGTGCGGTGGTTCCATTGCATGTTGAGGAACCACTTGCGTCCGTCGTCGTCGTGGAAAAGCGAGGGGTCGAACCCGGAGGAATTGACATAGATCGGATCGGACCATTCGCCCTCGATCGTCGGCGAAGTCACGATGTAATTATGCGCGTCCTTGAAGTTGCCGTCGAAGCGTTTGACGTCCGTGTAGACCAGGAAGAACAGCCCGTCGGAATAGGAGAGGCACGGCGCCCAGATGCCGCAGCTGTCGGGATTGCCGCGCATGTCGAGCTGGCTCGCCCGCTCCAGCGGCCGACGCACTAGCGTCCAGTTCACCAGGTCGCGCGAATGATGGATCTGCACACCCGGGTACCATTCGAAGGTCGAGGTGGCGATATAATAGTCCTCGCCGACGCGGCAGATGGACGGATCGGGATTGAAGCCCGGCAGGATGGGGTTGTGGATCATGTCCTGTCTTCCTCCCAATGACATATGAAAATGCCCGGCGGCCCGGCCGCCGGGGAGCAGGATCAGCGTTGCGGCCCTGCCCGCTCGGCCGACTTGGCCCAGAGGTTGATGTCGGCATCCTTGGCATAGGTATCGATCTCGACGAGTTCGTCCGCCGTGAACTCCAGATTGTCGAGCGACCTGACGCAGTCCTCGACCTGTTCCGGACGGCTGGCGCCGATCAGTGCCGTGGTCACGCGGCCACCGCGCAGGACCCATGCGAGCGCCATCTGCGCCAGCGTCTGGCCACGCTTTTCGGCGATCGCGTTAAGCGCCTTGAGATTGGCGATGTTCCGGTCGTTCAGGAAGGCCGGCCGCAGCGACTTGCCCTGCGCGGCTCGGCTGTCTTCCGGAATGCCGCCGAGATATTTCGAGGTCAGCATGCCTTGCGCCAATGGCGAAAAGACAATCGAGCCGATGCCGAGATCTTCCAGCGTATCGAGCAGGCCATCTTCCTCGACCCAGCGGTTGATCATCGAATAGCTCGGCTGGTGGATGAGAACAGGCGTCCCGAGCTCCTTCAGGATCGCCGTTGCTTCCTGGGTACGCTTCGAATTGTAGGACGAGATGCCGACGTAAAGCGCCCTGCCCGAACGGACGATATGATCGAGCGCGCCGCAGGTCTCCTCGAGCGGCGTGTCGGGGTCGAAGCGGTGTGAATAGAAGATGTCGACATAGTCAAGGCCCATCCGCTTCAGGCTCTGGTCGCAGGAGGAGATCAGGTATTTGCGGCTGCCCCATTCGCCATAGGGACCCGGCCACATGTTGTAGCCGGCCTTCGAGGAGATGATCAGCTCGTCGCGATATCCCTTGAAATCCTCGCGCAGGATTTGGCCGAAGGCGGTCTCGGCGCTGCCGGGCAGCGGGCCATAATTGTTGGCGAGATCGAAATGGGTGATGCCGAGGTCGAAGGCCCGGCGGGCGATCGCGATCTTGCGTTCATGCGGTGTGTCGTCGCCGAAATTGTGCCAGAGGCCAAGCGAGATCGCCGGGAGCTTCAGTCCCGAACGGCCGCAGCGGTTGTACTTCATGGTTTCGTAGCGGTTAGACGCGGGTTGCCAGGTCATGATCGAAATCCTCCGAATGAAATGCGGCGCGCCGGTGTCTCAGGCGGTGCGCGCCGCATTCATAGCCGATCAGCGCAGAAGCGCCAGCGCCTCGTCGATGCCAAGCGCCGCCGGCTGGGTGCAGGTGGTCGAAAGCTCGATGAACCGCCCTTCCTCGCCGGACTTCAGGATCGAGGTCATGACGTCGACGCCGTGGAGCGTGCGCTCCAGCGAGCAGCGGGCATCGCGACCCTCGATCAGCGCTATCGCCATGTCCGCAAGACCAGCCGTACGATAGTTGGCACGCGGTCCCTGCGGATGTTCCTGGTTGTCGATGCCGAACGGGTGAGCCCAGGGTTCCAGCGGCTGGATATCCTTGTTACGGCCGCTCGCCTCGACGGTGCCGCCGAAGAAGTTCGGGTCTGGCACGAAGATCGACCCTTCGGTGCCGTAGAGCTCCATATTGGCGTGGCGGTGCGACCAGACATCCCAGCTTGCCGACAGGGTGATCGTCGCGCCGCTGACGAATTCGAGCAGCGCGTGGATGTTGGTCGGCGTCTCGACCGGGATCACCTGGCCCTTCAGCGGTTCGCTGGTGACGAGGCGCGTCGGGTTCGCCATCGACGTCAGTGCCGCGACCCGTTTCACCGGACCGAGGAAATTGATGAGGTTGGCGATGTAATAAGGGCCGAGATCGAGGATGGGGCCGCCGCCTTCGAGGAAGAAGAAGCCGGGATTGGGATGCCACATTTCCATGCCCGGGCTCATTACGTGGCAGGTGCCTGACGTGATGCGCCCGACACCGCCCTCGTCGATATATTTTCGCGCGAGCTGGTGCGCACCGCCAAGGAAGGTGTCCGGCGCGCAACCGACCGACAGGCCCTTCTCCTTGGCGATCGCCTGCAGCGCCTTGCCTTCCTCCAGCGTGATCACGAGGGGCTTTTCCGAGTAGACGTGCTTGCCGGCTTCGAGAATTGCTTTCGAGACCGCGAAATGCGCCGCCGGGATGGTCAGGTTGACGATCACGTCGAGCTCGTCATTGGCAAGCATCTGCTCGATCGACTGTGCCTTGACGCCGTATTCCTCAGCGCGCATTTGGGCTGCCTGCGCGTTGAGATCCGCGCAGGCGAGAACCTTCAGGCCTTTGAAGAGCGGCGACAGCTTGAAGTAGGTCGTGGAAATATTGCCGCATCCCATGATGCCGACGCCAAGTTCCTTGGGCATGGAAAACTCCAAAAAATCTGTGATCAATAGGTCTTGAAGGAAGCGATCGAGCGCGTCAGCAGCCGGTCGAGGTCCTTCGGGTTGTCGTGTTCGAGGACGTAATGTTTTGCGGACGTCTTCTTCAGCGCCGCCATCAGGTCCTTCCACGGAACAGTGCCGTGGCCTACATCGGCCCAGCCGTCCTCGTCCGCGTTTTCGCCGGCCGGCGCAATGTCCTTGACGTGAACGGCGGTGATCCGCTTGGCGTAGCTCTCGATCCAGGCGAACGGATCGGCGCCGCCGCGGATGACCCAGGCGATATCCGCTTCCCAGGCGAGATCGGGACCGCCGGCAAGGATCTGTTCCTGCGGCGTCGAGCCGTCCGGCAGGGTCTTGAACTCGAAGTCGTGGTTATGCCAGCCGAACGTGTAGCCGGCATCCCAATAACGTTTGCCGACATTTTGCAGCCGCTGGCCGAAGGCGAACCATCCGGCGGCATCGGTCGGCCGCTGGTCGGCAAGCAGATGCGGGCAGTAGATTGCCTCGACGCCGAGTGTCCTGGCGATCAGCAGCGCCTGTTCCGGCTCCTTTTCGAGAAGGTCGATGCCGAAATGACCGGTCGGCATGGTCAGGCCGTTGGCATCGAGATCACCTTTGAGCGTCTTCAGGCCTGCTTCGTCAAGCGTCGCATAGATGCCGCCATAACCTTCGACCTCCGTATAGCCTGCCTGCGCGACCTTCTTCAGGACATCCGAGAGCGGCGGAAAGTTGCGTGCGCAATAAAGCTGAAAACCGAGTTTCGTCATGGTGTTCCTCCCTTGATAATACCCTCGCCTGCTGCGTGGCAGGAATAGAGGTCGTAGATGCGGAATTGCGGGATCGCGTCCGTCGGCGCGGCGGGCGTGAAGCGGATGCTGCGGCTTTCGCCGCGGGCGAGATCGAAGGCATTGTCGGAATAACGGCCGGCCGTACCGCTCTCGATCAGCACGAAAAGCGCAAGGCCGTCAGCCTTGACGACGAGGTCAAAAGCTCCGTCACCGGATGGAGACACGGCAAGCTCAAGCCTTGCCGGTTCGAGCTCCAGGGCCTTGTAGCTGCCCGGCACATGATGCCCCTCGCCGGCCATGCCGTTCGACGCGGTAAAGCTCCAGGCAAGGACCGACCCGTCGGGAATATCCGCGCTCGGCAAGGTGAGCACGGTGACGGCTGCATCGGGTGTGCAGACGGCTTCGATGCTCCGAAGCGAGCTGCGCTCGCCCCGGAGCGTCAGGAGCGACAAATTGAAGGTCACCGCCACATCGACGGCTGTGTCATTGACGAGCGAGAAACGGATCTCCTGGCCGTCGTCTGACGGGATCGCCGCAACCGTGACCGGCTGGAAAAAGCGCTTCGCCATGTAGTGCAGCACTTTCCAGCTGCCGCCATAGTCGAGGCTCGACCACGAAGCCACCGGCCAGGTGTCGTTGAGCTGCCAGTAAAGCGCGCCCATCGTATGCGGCTTCAGCGACCGCCAGAAATCGACGGCCGTCTTGATCGCCAATCCCTGCTGAACCTGGCTGAGATAGACGAAATTGGCGAAATCGGTCGGAAAGCGGAAGTTGCGGAACATCGTGCCGGCAATGCGCTCGTTGCCGCCGGCATTCTTCTGGTGATGCTCCATGACGGGCGAGGCGATATTCATGTCCCTGGCGGCGGCATAGGTCTCGATCACCGGCAGTGACGTATAGGACTGGAAGCCGAATTCCGAGCAGAAGCGCGGGCGAACGGAGCGGTAGTCGGCGAACGGTTTGTTCTCGTGCCAGACCGACCAGTAATGCATGTCGCCCGAACCGTCCGCATGCCAGGCGTCGCCGTAGTCGAGATAACCGGATGCGGGGCTGGACGGCCACCAGATGGCGTCGGGCGCGGCCCTTTCGAGCGCCTGCTCGATGACGCGGTTCAACCGATCGTAGGAGACGAGGTAGCGGTCGCGGTTCTCACGTGATTCCGGAAACCATGTCAGCGCGCCGACCAGCTCGTTATCGCCGCACCAGAGCACGATGGATGGATGCGAGATCAGCCTGCGGGCCTGGTACTCGACTTCCGCCGCGACGTTTTCGAGGAAATCCGAGGTCGAGGGATAGAGGTTGCAGGCGAACTGAAAATCCTGCCAGACCATCAGGCCGAGTTCGTCGCAGAGATCGTAGAACCAGTCCGCTTCATAAAAACCGCCGCCCCAGACCCGGATCATGTTCATGTTGGCATCGACGGCGGAGCGCAGCAGGTCCTCGGTTTTCTCCCGGCTCGAGAGAGAAAACAGCGCGTCGGCGGGAATCCAGTTCGCGCCGCGGCAGAAGATTTCGCGGCCGTTGATGCGGAATGCGAAACGGCTGCCCGCTTCGTCCGGATCGGTCAGCAGTTCGGCGGTCCTGATGCCGATCTGGCGGGTAATGGCTTCGGTGGGGGTGCCGACCGTCAATTGGTAGAGCGCCTGCTCGCCACTGCCGGAGGGCCACCAGAATTCCGGCTCTTCGATATGAAAAACATGGGTTACCGCGATTTCGCCGGCGCGCACGCCGCAATCGAGCCGAACTCGTTCTTCGCCGAGCGAAAGGAACACCGGCAGGACACCTTGCCCTTCAGCGTAAAGCGTCACCGTTACGATGAGATCGACCGCGCACGCCTCATGTCTCTGGCTGGTGACGATGTGTTCGATACGGGCGGTTTCGAGCCGCTTCAGCGCGATTTCGCCGTAGAGGCCGAGCGGCGCCAGCGCGACATTCCAGTCCCAGCCGAAATGGCATTGCGGTTTGCGCAGCATATTGCCGTTCGGGATCGGCGAATTGGTCGTGGAATAGGGAATGTAGAAGGGCTGCCGCGCCTGCCGCTCCGCACCTTCGGTGATGCTGGAATGGAAAAGGATGCGGATCGTGTTTTCGCCGGCCCTCAGCGCCTTCGACACGTCCGGCCGGTAACGGCGGAAACAGTTATCTGCCTGAAGGACCGGGACATCGTTGACGAAGACGGTCGCGACCGTATCGAGATAGGTGATGTCGAGATACCAGGAGCCCGTGGGATCATCGAGCGTGAAGCGCCTCTCGATCGTCCAGTCTGCATTTGCGACCCATTGCACGTCGTTCTCGTTGCGCCCGAAATACGGGTCGGGAATGATGCCGGCCGTCTTCAGCGCAGTGTGAACGTCGCCCGGGATCGGCATCTGGGTGCGATGCGTTCCGTCGGCAGATGCGAGCTGCCAGGGGCCGGATAGATCGATCGTGGTCATTGCACCGGTCCGCAAAATTTACGGCGTGCCGAGAAAGCCCCCCTCTGCCCTGCCGGGCATCTCCCCCACAAGGAGGGAGATTGGCTGGGCGCGCCCGGGTCACTTCGACCGTGAGCGTCGAAGATAGTGAGACGTTGCCATGAGTCGATCTCCCCCCTTGAGGGGGAGATGTCCGGTAGGACAGAGGGGGGTACTGCCCGGCGCAAGCGTAACCGGCCCCCATCAGACTGGCTCGGCGCAAACATCAGATCCGCTCTTCCGTTCCCGCGTCGAACAGCGAAGCCATGGTCATGTCGAAGGCGAGGCGCACCTTGGCACCGACGGCATAACGCCGAGCGCCGCCGATGCGAACCGACATCACGTGGCCTGCATGTTTCAGCCAGAGCAGGTTGTCGGCGCCCATCGGCTCCTCGATATCGACCACCGCCTCATGCACTTCGCCGCCGGCGATATCGCCGTCCACCTTGATGTGCTCCGGACGGACGCCGAGAATGACCTTGCGCCCGCCCTTCAGCGGCTCGTAAGCATCGTAACCGTCGAGCGAGAAGCTGACGCCATTGGTCTTGAAGACGGTATGGCCGCCCTCATCCACGAGTTCGCCGGTCAGGAAATTCATGGATGGCGAACCGATGAAACCCGCAACGAAGCGGTTCTTCGGGCGATTGTAGATCGTCACCGGATCGTCGAGCTGCTGGATGACGCCGCTCTTCATGATGGCGATGCGGTCGGCCAGCGTCAGCGCCTCAATCTGGTCATGGGTGACGTAGATCATCGTGTTCTTGAGCGCCTGATGCAGCCGCTTGATCTCGACGCGCAGTTCGGAGCGTAGTTTTGCGTCGAGGTTCGACAGCGGCTCGTCGAACAGGAAGACGTCGACGTCGCGCACCAGCGCCCGGCCGATCGCGACGCGCTGGCGCTGGCCGCCGGAGAGCTCCGAGGGCTTGCGCTTCAACAGCGGTTCGATCTGCAGAATGCCTGAGGCGCGTGCCACGCGGCGATCGATCTCGTCCTTCGGAACCTTGGCGACGCGAAGGCCGAACGAGAGGTTCTTCTCGACCGTCATCTGCGGATAGAGCGCGTAGGACTGGAACACCATGCCGATGCCGCGGTCCTTGGGTTCCTCCCAGGTGACGTTCTTGTCCTTGATGAAGATTTGGCCTTCGGTCGGCTCGAGAAGTCCTGCAATGCAGTTCAAGAGCGTGGACTTGCCGCAGCCGGACGAGCCGAGAAGGACCAGGAACTCGCCATCATGGATGTCGAGGTTGAGATTTTCGAGCACCGTCACCGAGCCGAAGGACAGCGACAGTTCGCGGATGGAAACGCTGCTCTGAGTGCGCGCGGAAACATTGTTGAGCATCAGGCTTACCCTTTGACTGCGCCGGCCGCGATACCGCGGACGAAAAGCCGGCCGGAAACGAAATAGACGATCAGCGGAACCGCACCCGTCAACAGCGTCGCCGCCATGTTGACGTTGTATTCCTTCACGCCCTGGACGGAATTGACGATGTTGTTGAGCTGAACCGTCATCGGATAGGTATCCGGCCGGGTGAACACCACGCCGAACAGGAAGTCGTTCCAGATGCCGGTGGTCTGCAAGATCATCGAGACGACGAAGATCGGCAGCGACATGGGCAGCATGATCCGGAAATAGATCTGCCAGAACCCCGCCCCGTCGATGCGGGCCGCCTTGAACAGTTCCTCCGGCAGCGAGACGAAATAGTTGCGGAACAGCAGCGTCTGGATCGGCATGCCGAAAATCGAATGCACCAGGATGAGGCCGTAGAGCGTGCCGTAGAGGCCCATTTCGCGCAGTATGATGACGATCGGATAGATCATCACCTGATAGGGGATGAATGCACCGACGATCAGGATCGTGAAGAAAATCTCCGAGCCCTTGAACCGCCAATTGGCGAGCGCATAACCGTTCACCGAGGCGATCGCGATCGACACGATCACCGATGGAACGGTGATCCTAACCGAATTCCAGAAGCCGCGCGAAAGGCCGTCGCAGTTCAAGCCCGTGCAGGCCTCCGCCCAGGCCTTCACCCAGGGCTCGAAGGTGATCTCCATCGGCGGCGAAAAGATATTGCCGAGACGGATTTCCGGCATGCCCTTCAGCGAGGTGACGACCATCACATAGAGAGGAATAAGGTAATAAATTGCCGCAAGGCCGAGCGCGCCGTAGACAATGATATTGCGCGACGAGAGCACCTTGCGAGGGCGTTTTCCCTGCGGCCCGGTTTCCAGCCGGGAACCGGCCGGAGCGGAAATGCCGGGCCTAGAAACGGGCCCAGAAGCGGGCATCGTGAGCGATTTATCCACGCTTGCGTCCTCCGAATTCGAGATAGGCCCAGGGAACGATGATGATGGCGACGGCGAGCAGCATCATGGTGGATGCCGCAAAGCCCTGGCCGAGGTTCTGGGCGAAGAACATGTAGTCGTAGACGTATTTGGCGGGCACATCGGAGGCGATGCCGGGGCCGCCGCTCGTCTGCGCCACGACAAGGTCGTAGATCCTGACGATGCCGCTGGCGATGATGACGAGCGTGGTGACGAAGACCGGCCGCATCATCGGGATGATGATGAAGAGATAGGTCTTCCACATCGGGATGCCGTCGACGCGCGCGGCCTTCCAGATGTCCTCGTCGATGCCGCGAAGGCCGGCGAGCATCAGGCACATGACGAGCCCCGTCCCCTGCCAGAGCGCGGCGATCAGGATGCCGTAGATGACGATGTCGGAATTGTAGAGCGGATCGAAGGTGAAGCTCGTCCAGCCGAGCGAGCGGACGACGGACTGCACGCCGAATTCGGGGTTCAGGATCCATTGCCAGACAAGGCCGGTAACGATGAAGGACAGCGCGAACGGATAGAGGAAGATCGTCCGGAACGTATTTTCGAAACGGATCTTCTGGTCCATCAGGGCCGCCAGCAGGAAACCGATCGTCAGGCTGAAAATCAGCGACAGGCATCCGTAGGTCGCCAGATTCTGGATCGAGACGATCCAGCGCGGCGTATCCCAGAGCCGCTCATACTGTTCCAGACCGACGAAGGACAGGCGCGGCAGGAGCTTGGAATTGGTGAAGGAATAAACGACGGTCCAGATCGTGCCGCCGAGGAAAATCACCACGGCTGTCAGCATCATCGGGATCGAGGCAATCTTCGAATTGAGATTGCGGAATAACTGGTTGGGTCGGCCGGGCTGAGTGTGCGCCGCCATGGTCAACTCCTCTGGATAGCAAAGGCTGCAGGAAGCAAGCCACCACCGGCCCCGCCCCTCTCGGACGCGGAGCCGGCTGTTGGATCGCTGTCTGTCGGATCAACCGGCCTTGGAGAAAATAGCCACGAAGCGCTTCTGGGCTTCCTCGGCAGTGATCGACGTGTTGGCGAAGAACTGCGACATCAGGTCTTCCAGCTGCTTCTGCGTATCCTGCGTGATAAGCTGGTCGGTGCTGGTGACGACATTGCCCTTGGCAAGGATCTCGAGACCCTTCTTCATGCAGTCGTTTGCGGCCGCAAGATCGACGTCGCCACGTACCGGCAGCGAGCCCTTCTTGAGGTTGAAGGCAACCTGGGTCTTGGCGTCGAGAAGCGTCGAGGCGAGCGCTTCCTGTGCCTTCGTCTTCGCCGCGTCCTTGAGGACCGGGAAGTAGAAGGCGTCGCCGGCCGTCGAGATCACCTCGTTCACGCCGAGGCCAGGCAGGCAGGTATAGTCGACGCCGGCCTTCTTGCCGGCCAGCTGGAATTCGCCCTGCGCCCAGTCACCCATGATCTGACCGCCGGCCTTGCCGGTGATCACCATGTTGGTCGCTTGGTTCCAGTCCTGGACGTTGGTGCCCTTCGACATCTTGCGGGCATCGTCGGCTGCCTTGAAGACCTTGGCCATTTCCGGACCGGCCGCGACCTTTGCGTCCTTGTCGCCATAGACCTTCTGGTAGATTTCCTTGCCGCCGATCGCGACCGTCAGCACGCTGAACAGGCCGGTCGACTGCCAGGCCTGGCCGCCGATTGCGAGCGGCACGATACCGGCCTTTTCAAGCGCCGGAGCCGCTGCGACATACTCGTCCCAGTTCTTCGGAACCGCTACGCCCGCCTTCTTGAAGGCATCGTTGGAAAGCCACAGCCACTGCCAGGAATGGATGTTGAGCGGCACGCAGTAGATCTTGCCCTCGAAAGTGCAGGATTTCAGCAGGCCCGCGGGGCGGACGATCTTGTCCCAGCCTTCCTTCTTGGCGAGATCGGTGAAATCGCGCATCAGGCCTGCCTGGACCAGTTCCTCGGCCTGGCGGCCGTGGTTGAACTGGGTGGCCGACATCGGATCGCCGCCGGTGATACGGCTGATCATGATCGGACGGGCAGTGCCACCGGAACCTGCAATCGCGCCGTCAACCCATTTGTTGCCGGTTGCGTTGAAAGCCTTGGCGAGTTCCGCGACTGCGGCAGCTTCGCCTCCGGATGTCCACCAATGGGTGACTTCGAGATCTGTGGCATGAGCCGCGCCTAACGGCAGCATCACGGTTGCGGCAAGAACAGCCGCCATAGAACGAATATTCATGAGTCTCCTCCCTCACTGAAACGTTGCCGTAAAAACGTAAGGCAATCACCGATATGACGCAACCGGTTTTGTCCGAAAAAATTCGCGAGTCGAGAAAATACAACCGAAAGAGGAATTTCGGGAAATCTGTTGGCTCGTTCAGCCGCCCCTCAAGAAGGATCAGAAGCCAGTATATAGGCATCTAGTGGGCAATATCAGGAGGTCTGATTTTCGCATCTGCAAAAAATCATTTCGCACCTGCGTTGTGCAACTCTGAGGAATAGGGGTTTCCCATTGGGCAAAATTCCTCTCGACATTTTACCTGTATCGTTTCAGTTATTAATTTCGTATTGGAGGACAGGGAGGTGTCGCGACGTTTCCGGGCAAGCTTCGGCCCTTTATAGTGGCCACCTGACTCGGGGGCAGCGACGGCAAATCATGGATGACAGCGGAAGACCAAGGACGGGCGGAACGCAGACGGCGGTCCGTGAACGTCCTACCTTGAAAACGATCGCCTATATGACGGGCCTCGGCATCACCACCGTTTCGCGGGCACTGAAGGATGCGCCGGATATCGGGGCCGACACCAAGGAGCGCGTTCGCCTCGTCGCCAACCAGCTCGGCTACCAGCCGAACCGCGCCGGCGTGCGCCTCAGGACCGGCAAGACCAATGTCATCGCCCTGGTGCTCAGCATCGACGAGGAGCTGATGGGCTTCACCAGCCAGATGGTGCACGGCATTTCGGAAGTGCTGGGCGGCACGCAATATCACCTCGTGGTGACGCCGCATTCCTTCCAGAAGGATCCGATGGTGCCGGTACGCTATATCCTCGACACCGGCTCGGCGGACGGAGTGATCATCTCGCGGATCGAGCCCGACGATGCGCGGGTACGGCTGATGACGGAGCGGAACCTGCCCTTCGTCACCCACGGCCGCACCGACATGGGAATAATCCATCCCTACCACGACTATGACAACGAGGCCTATGCCTACAAGGCCGTTCAGAAACTGGTAGAAAAAGGCCGTCGCAGGATCGCGTTCCTGTCGCCGGGAAGCCGCTTCTCGTTCTACGTCCACAGCCGCGTGGGCTTCGAACGTGGGCTTGCCGATTTCGGTGCAACCGAAGTGCCGATGGGCCGGGTGACCAGCGAGACGCCGCTTGAAGAAACCCGCGCCTATGCGGAACGCATGATGCGCGCTGCCGAGCCTCCGGACGGCATCATCTCGATCAGCGGGTCGGCGACGATCGCCCTGGTGGCCGGGCTCGAGGCGGCGGG
The DNA here is from genome assembly GCF_002968675.1 of Neorhizobium sp. T25_13. Lineage (NCBI taxonomy): Bacteria > Pseudomonadati > Pseudomonadota > Alphaproteobacteria > Hyphomicrobiales > Rhizobiaceae > Neorhizobium > Neorhizobium sp. T25_13. The sequence continues at coordinate 98,253 of NZ_PVBI01000013.1, read as the reverse complement.
TAAGAAACTCGGCCACGACGTCGACATGGTATCGAAGCAGTCAGCCGATTTCCTCAACTGGATTAGGCCGGAGATCTATACGGTGAGCGAGGATATCCGCCAGGCCGGTCGGGAACTCGCCAAGGCCCTGATGGCGCGCATCGACGGCGTCGGCCCGGAACTGCTGCAGAGCGTCGCCAGCCCCGTCTGGTCGAAGATGGCGCCCAAGGACTAAGCACTTGGGACCAAAACAAAAACGCCCGCCGGATCCGGCGGGCGTTTTGCATTGCGTGGATCAATGATCAGGCGAACTCGCTAAGGCCGCTGCCCCACGGGCCATGGTGCTTGTCGACGCCATCGAGGCGGTCGAAGCCATGGGCGCCGAAAAAGTCGCGCTGCGCCTGGATGAGGTTCGCGGTGCCGCGACCGCGACGATAGGCGTCGAAATAGGAGAGCGCCGAGGACAGCGCCGGAACCGGCAGGCCGGAGAGAGCGGCGTAGGACACGACGCGACGCAGCGGGGCGTCCGTATCCTTGACCATCTGCGCAAACGCCGGCGTAACGATCAGGTTCGCCACATGCGGATCCTTGGTGAAGGCCGATGTGATCTCATCGAGGAAGGCCGAACGGATGATGCAGCCGGCGCGCCAGATCTTGGCGATCGTCGGCATCGGCAGGTTCCAGTTATATTCGGCGGACGCTGCCGACATGACGGCAAAACCCTGCGCATAGGCGGCGATCTTGGCAGCGAGCAGCGCGCTTTCGAGGTCGGCGATGAAGGCAGCCTTATCCTTCGGCGCTTCTGCGACCTTCGGGAGGCCGAAGATCTTTTCGGCAGCCAGGCGTTCCGTTCTCTGGGACGACAGGACACGGCCGGCGACGGCAGCTTCGATGGCGGTCGCGGCAACGCCCATGTTCTGAGCTTCGATGACCGACCACTTGCCGGTGCCCTTCTGGCCGGCGGCATCGACGATGACATCGACCATCGGCTTGCCGGAAATCGGATCGGCTGCCTTCAGCACCGTCTGGCTGATCTCGATCAGGTAGGAGTTGAGGCGACCCTCGTTCCACTTGCCGAATACGTCGCCGATTTCGGTCGCGCTCATGCCGAGGCCATCGCGCAGGATGCCGTAGATTTCGGCGATCATCTGCATGTCGGCATATTCGATGCCGTTATGGATGGTCTTGACGAAATGGCCGGCGCCGTTCTCGCCGAGCCAGGCGACGCAAGGCTCGTCGTTGAATTTTGCCGAGATCGAGGTCAGCACCTTCTCGACGCGCTTCCAGCTATCCTCGGTGCCGCCGACCATGATCGACGGACCGTGGCGCGCACCTTCTTCACCGCCGGAGACGCCCATGCCGATGAAGGTCAGGCCGCTGTCCTTCAGATTGTCGAAGCGGCGCATCGTGTCGCGGAAATTGGCATTGCCGGCATCGATCATGATGTCGCCGGCCGAAAGGTAAGGCTTCAGGAGTTCCATCTGCTGGTCGACCGGATCGCCGGCCTTGATCATGATGATGATCGGCCGCGGCGGGCGGATGGCGGCGACGAATTCCTCGAGCGTCTCGCAGGGGACAAGCTGGCCCTGCAGTTCGCCGGCCTCGGCGTAGAACTTGCGGGTCGCTTCCGGAGACCGGTTGAAGACGGCGATCTTGTTGCCTTTTTCGGCAATGTTGAGCGAGAGGTTTGAGCCCATGACGCCGAGCCCGATAAGGCCGATTTCTGCCTGTTCCACGGATGTGCCTCCATAATGAGATTCGAGGGTGTTGTCGCATTCATATAGGGAAACGGCAAGGCGATGGCGACGCTAAACGATTAAATTTCCATGACACTCCGTCTTCGCCGCGGCGACGCAGCGACCTGTTTTCTCCGAGGCGGACGGCGTCTTGCGGCTGCCAAATTCGGATGCCACAAGGAGGTATGAATACGGCCAAAGATACGCGCAAGGATACGCCGATACTGGCAATGCGCGCCGGCACTTACCGAGAGCGACCGGCGCACGGGCCGCTTTCGAAGCTGTTTTGCCGTGTCTGGTCGCACCGCCTGCCGCAGGAATTCGAGGGCCAGATTGCGGTGGTGCCGGACGGCTGCGCGGACCTGATCTGGGCCGGCGGTCAACTGATGGTGATCGGCCCCGACCGCACAGCTGCCTTCCCTGCCCTCGCCCCCGGTGAAACCATCCTCGGCCTGCGCTTCAGGCCGGGTGCGGCCTTAAACTGGCTCGACGTGCCGCTCCGCGAGCTGGTCGGACGAGCCGTGCCGCTCCACGAGCTCCGGGACGACGTCCGAACGATGGAAGAACGGCTGGCCGAAGAGGACTGTGCAATGGAAAGGCGGCGGCTGTTCGCGGCTTGGGCGGCAGAAGAGGCATTGCTGGCTGCCGACCCCCAGAACCTGGTCGAAACGCTCTTCAACGAGCTCGGCAGCGGCGCGCTGCAGGGCATGTCGGCGACGCAGGCGCTCGGCGAACGCACCTTGCGCCGCCGGAGCCACGATCACTTCGGGTATGGGCCAAAAACGCTTGAACGCATCCTTCGCCTCCAGCGCTTTCTTCGCATGGTGCGCCAGCCCGCATCCGGGAACCTCGCTCTTCTCGCGCTTGAAGCCGGCTATGCCGATCAGGCGCACATGACGCGGGACGTGAAGGAGCTGACGACTTTGACGCCGAGAGAAATTCGCGGGCAACTTTGCAGCTGATTGTCCGTTTTGTTCAAGAACCGCTGTTTCTCATCGGCTAGACCGTGGGAAAAAACGAGGATTCCACCATGACCACCCTGCCCGCCCGTATAATTCATGTCGGCATCGAGAGACCTTGGCAGCACGTCTACGCCTTCGCGAGCCGGCCTGAAAACATGCCGCTCTGGGCATCTGGCCTTGCCGCCGGGCTTACCCAGAACGGTGACGACTGGATCGGCGACGGCGGACCGGTCGGCCTCGTACGCGTGCGGTTCTCGCCCGACAATCCATTCGGCATCCTCGACCACACGGTGACGATGGAAAACGGTCTCGTCGTCGAAAACCCCCTACGCGTGGTGGCGAACGGCGATGGCGCGGAAGTCATGTTCACGCTGTTCCAGCGCCCGGACCTTGACGACTCGGCTTTCGAGGCAGATGCCGCCCATGTGCGGAAGGATCTCAGGACGCTGAAGAACCTGCTGGAAGAAAGGAAATAGGAGGATCCCATGGGAACCAAGGGAGCGGATCGCAAGATCGACTATATCGAATTCAATGTGAAGGACGTCGAAGCTGCCAAGGCCTTTTACGGCTCGGCCTTCGGCTGGACTTTCACGGACTACGGACCGGATTACTGCGAGTTCCAGGACGGACGGCTGACGGGCGGATTTGCGAAATCGGCGGATGTAACAGCCAAGGGCGGCCCACTCGTCATTCTCTTCGCGGACGATCTGGAAGACGCCCTCCGGCGGACCGAAAAAGCCGGCGGCAGCATCGTCAAGCCGATCTTCTCATTTCCCGGCGGACGGCGTTTCCACTTTGCCGATCCGGAAGGCTACGAGTTGGCCATCTGGTCGGACAAGTAAAGGTCAGGCCGCGGGGCGCCGACGTCGGTCGGCGGTTTCCTGCATCACCAGAAGCGCGCCGATCAGCTGCGACGATCCCGAAACGCAGGGCGACATGCGGCAGCGGACGACGACCGTCTGGCCGTCAGTCTGATCGGCGTAAGTCAACGATATGCTCTCGCCCGCAAAGCAGCGATCGAGGTTCGGCTTGAAATCGTTCTTGAAACGGTGGAGGCCGACGAATTCAGCAAAATGCCGGCCGATCAGCGCGTCGCGATCGAGATCGAGACGGCGTGCGTTGGTCTCGTTGGAGTAGAAGATCCGATAGCCCGGCGCGATCACCACGATACGGTCGGAAATCCGGTTGAGCAGGGCGTCGTCGAGAAAACCGTCCGCCGTCGCATCGGCGATCACCGCGTGCTCCTGCGGTTCCGGCTCCGGACGGCGATTGGCCGACAGGCCGGTCTCCGGAACGACGTAGCGTTCCACCAGCATCTGCAGCAGATGTCCGTTGCGACGGACGCAGCCGCGATCGTCGGCCTCTTCGTTCAGGAGATCGAGTGCGAAGCGGAATTGCGCCTGGATGCTGGCCGGATCCTTGCTCTGGCTCGAAAACACAGCGAGCAGAAGCGGATCGAGGTCACGATCGAGCGAGGCGGTTGCATGATCGTCGTTGCGTTCGACGGCCTGCCGCAGATCGGCATATTTTGACCAGAACAGATCGATCAACGCTTCCAAAATGCCCTCCCCCTCGTGCCGGAGATTATCGCCGATTCTTCCCCAAGATCGGCGCCTCCCAATATTCAATGCGATTCAGATTAATTTATCCCTCAAAAGCAAACCCAATTTTTGGCCGGTGACTTAAAGCAGAGACCGCAGCAACGCGGCCCGGAAAATCTCAAAATCTGCTTACAGATAGCGCTTGATATGCCACCGGTCGTGGTACCAGAGCCATTGTTCGGGATATTCGCGAACCCAGCTTTCCACCTTGTCGTTGAGCAGCTGCCCGGTCGCCTGGAGATCGAGTTTGCCGTTGGCGTCCCGCGGCAGTTCTACCTTCGGTTCGATCTCGAGCCGGAAACGATTGCCCGGCAACCGGATACAGCGAGCCGGATAAACTTCGGCATCGAACTGCCGAACCAGCTTTGCGAGCAATGGGCTCGTCTGGACGGGCTGGCCGAAAAAGCTGGTCTTGAGGCCCTTGCGGAACTTCTGATCCACCAGAACGCCGACACCGCCCCCCGTTTCGAGCTTGCGCGCCAGAGCAAAGGACGAGCCGGCATGCGAAGGCACGAGCTGGCCCATGCGGGCGCTGCGGAAGGCGAAGACCTTGTCGGCGATATAAGGATTGTTCGGCGGCCGGAAGAGAACCGTCACTTCGAGGCCGAACGCATTGCCGGCGACCGGCAGCAGTTCAAAATTGCCAGTGTGGGCCGTGAAAACGATGAACGGCCGCGGATTGTCGCGCAGGTCGGCGAAGATCGGAATACCGGAGACTTCCACCCTGCCCGGCTTGTCCTGTTCCGGATCGAAATCGAACAGCCGGTCGAGGAAGACGTATTCGGCGGCGAGCCGGCCCATATGGCCCCAGCTCGCTATGGCGATCTCCTCAAGCTCCTCGTCGGTCTTTTCCGGATAGGCGTTGCGCAGGTTGACGAGCATCAGCTTGTGGCGGCCGAGCTTCGGGCCGATATGACGCGCCATCCGGTCGGCGAACCGGATGCCCGGATCGGCGGGAAAGATCTTCAGGAAATTCAGGAGCCCGAACGCGCTCTGCGCCACCAGCCATTGCTGGAAGTGGAGTAGCGCCAGAGCGATCCGGGTAAGGAACATCTTCACGGGGGACGCCTCAGTCCATCCGGAGCACGATCTTGCCGAACACCTGGCGGGTTTCCATCCGTTCCAGCGCCTTGTCGATCTCGGCGAAGGTGACTTCCGTGTCGATCACCGGATGAACGATGCCCTGGGCCATCTTCTGCATGGCATTCGCCATGTTCTCCATGCGGCAGCCGAAGGAGCCGAACAGCTTCAGCTGCTGCTGGAACAGCATCATCAGGTTCATGTCGGTCGAGATGCCGGACGTGGAGCCGCAGGTGACGAGGCGCCCGCCGCGCTTCATGCACAGCATCGAGCCGGCCCAGGTGTCCTTGCCGACATGTTCGAAGACGACGTCGACGCCCTTCTTCTTGGTGAGCTTGCGCACGACGCCTTCAAACCGGTCGGTGCGGTAGTTGATGACGTGATCGGCGCCGAGCGCCTTGGCCCGTTCGATCTTGTCGTCCGAACCGACCGTGGTGATCACCGTACAGCCGATCTTCTTGGCGAGCTGGATCGCCGCCGTGCCGATGCCCGAGCCGCCGGCATGGACCAGAATGGTTTCGCCCGGCTGCAGCTTGGCATTGTCGAACAACATGTGCTCGACCGTCCCGAAGGTGACCGGTGCCAGCGCTGCGGCGACCGCATCGACGCCTGGAGGTGCAGGTACGAGAAGGCGAGCAGGCAAATTGGCCTTTTCCTGCGCGAAGCCGTCAAGGTGGAAGCCGTGCACGCCCGACACGTGTTCGCAGAGATTGTCGCGCTTCTCGCGGCAGGGCTTGCAGAGGCCGCAGGTGCGCGCGCCGTAGATCGACACGAGCTGGCCCGGCAGGACGTTCGAAACGCCCGGCCCGATCGCCTCGACGACGCCGGAGGCTTCCGCTCCGATCGTCAGCGGCATCTTGCGCTTGGCGAACGCCATGCCGCGCCAGCCCCAGACGTCGATATGGTTGAGCGCGACGGCCTTGACCCGCAGCGTTACCTCGCCTGGGCCGGGGGCCTCGGGCTCGGGAATGTCCACGGCTTCGAGCTTCCGGTCATCGATCAGTTGCAGAGCGCGCATAATAGGTCTTCCTTCGCCCGGAGGCGTCCCAATTCGTCAAACGTGATTGGCGACGGTCTCTAAGCCGGTTCCAGCGCCATGACAAGGCTGGCGTTCTGTCCGCCGAAGCCGAATGAGTTGGAAAGGACCGCCGTCGGCTGCCCATCCCGCTTTTTGTTCGGCACGACATCGAGCACGATCGTCGGATCGGGGTTGGTGTAGTTGATGGTCGGCGGCAGGGTTCCTGTCAGCATCGTCTGGATCGAGAAGACGGCTTCGACAGCGCCGGCCGCAGTCAGCGTATGGCCGATCATCGATTTGTTGGAGGAAACCGGGATTTCCTTCAGCCGGTCGCCGAAGACGGCGAGCATCGCACCATATTCCATCTTGTCGTTTTCCGGCGTCGAGGTGCCGTGCGCATTGATATAGCCGATGCTGCCCTCATCCATGCCGGCGTCTGCCAGCGCCGCGCGGATCGTCGCAATCGCCGGGCCACCGTCCGGCGAGGAACGGGTGCGGTGGAAATGGTCGGCCTTTTCGCCGCAGCCCTTCATGATGCCAAGCACCTTGGCGCCGCGGGCGATTGCCGATTCGAGCGATTCAAGCACCAGCGTCGCCGCACCTTCGGCGATGACGAAACCGTCGCGATCCTTGCTGAACGGTTTGGAAGCCTTTTCCGGAGGGTCGTTCTGGGTGGAGAGTGCGGAAAGGAGCGAGAAGCGGATCAGCGCCTCGGCGCTGACCGAGCCGTCGGTCGCGACCACCAGCGAACGGTCGGTGCGGCCCTGGCGGATCGCTTCGACGCCGAGCTGGATGGCCGTGACGCCGGAGGCGCAGGCTGTCGAGAGGGTCACGGGCAGTCCGCGGGTGCCGAACTTGTCGGCAAGGCGTTCGGAGATCGAGCCGAACTGCACGGCTTCAAGGAAGACCGGGTCGGCACGTTCGCGCATTGCGGCGAGGAAACGGTCATAGGCGTCGCCTTCGGCCTTCGAAGGCGGAGCGCGGTCGGCTAGCGCGAAACGATCGCTCCATTCCGGCTCGACCGGCGGTGCTGCGAGAAAGAGCGGTCCGTCGAAATCGCCGGAAAGACCCGACTGCGCAAGCGCTTCGACCGTCGTCTCGCGGGCAAAGGCGAAGGAGCGTTCGACAGAGTTTTCAGCCGGAACGGCGATGAAATCCACCGTGCCGCTGATCCGGGTGGACAGGCCCTCGGTCGGGAAGCGGGTCACCTTGTGGATGCCGGAGGTGCCGGAGGTCAGCGCCGCCCAGTTGTCGGCAAGGCCCTGGCCGAGCGAGGTGATGACGCCCATGCCGGTGATCGCGATGATCGGGCGGCCGAGATGATCCTTGAAGCGGTTGTCGCTCATCATAGCTCCTTTACGCGGCCGAGAGGACTGCAAGGCCCTCGCCGCGCGTATAACCGACCGTCGTCACCACTGCGTGTTTGGCAGGCGCCGTCATCGGCTTTTCGTTCTGGGCATCGAATGTGGGAACTTTTGCCGCGCCATCCAAGGTCAGTGCCGCAAGCGCCAGACCCAATGGGAACTGCGCCTCCATGCCGTGGCCGGTGATACCGCCAAATCCGCGGATCGCGGCGCCGGGGAATTCGGTCTCCAGCAGCGCCTTCTCCCGCGTCGCGAGATCGACGACGCCGCTCGCGCCCGAAAACACGATCGTATCGGCCTTGGAAATGCCCGAGGCATGGCCGGCGAGACGGGTGATGCGCTTTTCGAGCCTGCCTTCATCGCGATTGCCGCGATCGCCCTCGATCGCGTCGATGACTGCGTAGATATGGGCGCCGCGCGCTTGTGCATGGGCGCGCGATTCGAGCACCAGGAAGGCCCCGACAGTACCCATGATCATGCCGCCGCCATTGTCGGTCGAGCGTGACCAGAGCGGATGCCAGCCACCCGTCGCATGCGCCTGGATGCCTTCGACCAGAAGAATGATGTCGGCCCGTTCGGCGACGAAGGCCCCGCCGACGAGGCTGTGGGTGGATTGTCCGGCCTTGATGCGGTGGAAGGCGGTCTCGACGGCGGAAATGCCGGCCGCTTCTTCACCCATGAACGTGCGCGAGGAACCGGTGACCTTGTGGACGATCGAGATATTGCCGGCGACCAGATTGGAAAGCTGGGCCAGAAACAGCGTCGGGCGGAGCTCGGTGGTCAGCTTCTCGTTCAAGAGCATTTCGCGGTCGTTGCGCTTCAGCGCTTCGTCGACGATCAGCGAATCGACCTTGATGTCGCGCTCGCCGCCACCGGCGGCGACGATCATGTCCATGGAGGCGCAGGCGTCCGCATCGGTCTTCAGGCCGGCGTCGTCGAGAGCAAGGCCGGCCGAAAATACGCCGAGCCGCTGCCAGTTCTCCATCTGGCGCTGGTCGCCGCGCTTGGCGATCTGCGCCGACCAGTCGATCTCGGGCATCAGATGCACCGGATACGGCGCGAAACGATCGGTCTCGACTTTCGGGGCACCCGCTTCCGGCGACGACAGGAGCGCGATATGCGGCTCCTTGCCCACGCCCTGGCTGGTGACGATCCCGATACCAGTGATCACGACATCATTGTCAGACTTCATAATGTCCTCTTTGACCCACCGGACTGAACGGGCGGGCTTTTATGCGCTTGCGGCAATCGCATCCATCAGGCCGACCTCTTCCGCACGCTTGCGGATGACCGGCGCCAGCGGGATTTCGCTGAACGGCATGGTGCGCAGTTTGAGCTGTGCGTCGCAGACCTTCTTGCCGTTACACGTGATCTTTGCCTTGGTCACCGCGTAACCGGACCCCTCATGCTCCAGAAACGCCTCGATGTCGAGAACTGCGTCGGGCTCCACAAAGGCGCGCATCTTGGCGCCGTCGACCGACATCAGGAACGGCATGGCGGCGAAATCGGTGGCGGCAAGCACCAGGAAACCGGAGGCCTGCGCCATGGTCTCGATCAGGAGCACGCCCGGCACCAGCGGCATTCCGGGAAAATGGCCTTCGAAGACAGGGCTTTTGGAAGGCACGACAGACCGCGCCTTCAACACTTTGGCCCCAAGATCGACCGCTTCGACGCGGTCGATCATCTGGAAATATTCGAGCAGCATGAGTTTGCCGGCCCGGGATGATCAGTGACGATCAGCCCTTGGCCGCCTTCAGCTCGTCGATCTTGGCACACAGGTTCTTCAGCACGAAGTACTCTTCGGTCGAAACCTTGCCCTCGTTGACTTCCTGGGTCCACTGTTCCAGCGGAATCTTGATCCCGAATTCCTTGTCGATTGCGAACACGATATCCAGGAAATCCAGGCTGTCGATGCCCAGGTCGTCGATCGTGTGGCTTTCCGGCGTGATCGTCTCGCGATCGATTTCGCTGGTCTCAGCGATGATGTCGGCAACTTTATCGAATGTAGCTGTCACGCCCATGTCCTTTGTCGAATATCAAAATCAAGGTTCCACATAGGGAAATCGATCACAAATGCCAATGGCTTCGTCTTCCCGCATGAAAATTTGCACCGGAACTGTTGCCGAAACAGCAATCGCCTAGGCGCCGGAGGCCCGGCTGTCGACCAGCGCAGCCCGGATCACCTCCAGAACCTCGCCCGATCGGACATCGGTGCACACCCACTGGCTCGGCTGGCCGTCCCAGGCCGTGCCGACGAACTTGCGGCCGCTGTCGGGGGCCTGGATCGTTTCGCCGTCGGCAATGCCGCCGCAGACGACTCGCACCGCGCCGCTGCGGAGAATGAAGAGGTCCGGCCGTACCAGATAGACGCAGGCCGTGCTGTCATGCACCGCCATGCCGGCGATGCCGACTCGGCTCTTGTAGAACTCGATGTAATATTGCGACAGGTCGGATAGCAGCTGCACCGCCTTTTCGCCCGACTTGGCCATGTCGGCAAGATACTCCCCGGTCATGATCGTCTTCAGCGTCACGTCGAGCCCGACGATGGTGACCTTCCAGGGTGTGGTAAAGATGATGTCGGCGGCTTCCGGGTCGCCATGGATATTGGCTTCCGCTGCCGGCGTGACATTGCCGTTCACATCGAAGGCGCCGCCCATGACGACGACTTCCTTGACGAGACCGGCGAAATCCGGATCGGCCTGCAGCGCCAGCGCCAGGTTTGTCATGCGGCCGACGGCGATCAGCGTCACCTCGCCCGGATTGTCGCGGACGGTATCGATGATGAACTGGTAGGCGGGACGCGGATCGAGCGGCCAGTCGATCGTCTCAGGAAGGCCGATATTGCCGAGACCGTCCAGACCGTGCACGACGGAAGCGGCGCGATCGTCGCTTCGCAGCGGATCGATCGTCCTGTCGGCGCCTCTGGCGATCGGCGCGGAGATTCCCCATTCCTGATGCAGGAACTGCGCATTACGGGTGGTGAGATCGAGGGACACATTGCCGAAAACGGTCGTCACGCCGAGAAGATCGATTTCCGGGTGCCGGTGCAGAAAGAGCAGCGCCATCGCATCGTCAACGCCGGGGTCCGTATCGAAAATGACCTTGTGCATAAGCTTTTCCTCGTTCGGCTCTTCGAAAGCCGCGCACAATAACGCCAAACCGATGATGCGCAATCCCGGAAGCAACATGGCTGGGGTCCCGCTGGAGGCGGTTGCAGTCGCGACGGTTCGATGCAAGAAGCACGCCGCACCCGTCCGGATGCGCTTCCGCCGACAGAGTCTCCTTCCCTTGACCGACCTTGCATTCCAACTCCTCTTCCTGCTGTTTCTTGCCGCGATTTTTGCCGGTTTCGTCGATTCGATCGCCGGCGGTGGCGGGCTCATCACCATTCCGGTCATGCTGATCGCCGGCATCCCGCCGCTCGAATCGCTCGCCACCAACAAGCTGCAATCGCAGTTCGGATCGGCATCCGCGACGATCGCCTATGCGCGCCGTGGCCATGTGAACTTGAAAAGCCAGTTGCCGATGGCGGCGATGTCGCTGATCGGAGGGGCCGTCGGCGCCGCGCTCGCGTCACTGGTGCCGGCGGGCTGGCTTGCCGCGGCAATCCCGTTCCTGTTGATCGCCATCGCGCTGTTCTTCGCCATCAAACCCAATCTCAACGATATCGACAGTCACCGCCGGGTGACGCCCTTGGTATTCGGGGTGACGATCGTTCCGTTGGTCGGCCTGTATGACGGCATATTCGGACCTGGCGCCGGCTCGTTCTACATGCTGGGTTTCGTGCTGCTCGCCGGCTTTGGCATGCTGAAGGCGACCGCCCATACCAAGCTCATCAATCTCGGCTCGAATTTCGGCTCGTTCCTGGTCTTTGCGGCAACCGGGTCCGTACTTTGGAAGATTGGCCTGATCATGGGCGCCGGCCAATTCCTCGGCGCCCAGGTCGGCTCACGGCTGGCCATGAAGAACGGCGCGAAACTGATCAAGCCGCTGCTCGTCATCTCCTGCCTGGCGCTCGCCCTGAAGCTGCTCGCCGATCCGACCCATCCCGTCCGCGTCTGGCTCGGCTTCTAGCCCTTCATCCTCATCGGCAGACCGGCGGCGACGAAGAAGACCTCGTCGGCAGATGCCGCGATCCGCTGATGCAGCCTACCGGCATGGTCCCTGAACTCCCGCGCCATTCTGTTGTCCGGCACGATGCCGAGGCCGACCTCGTTGGAGACGACGATCAGTTTCGCCGAGAGGCTTTCGAACCGGCGCACGAATGCGACCGCGGCAGTGTCGATATCGCACTCGTCCATCATCAGGTTGGTAAGCCAGAGCGTCAGGCAATCGACAAGGATGACCCTCCCCGGCGCATCGATTTCGGCCAATCGCTCCACCAGATCGAGCGGCACTTCATGCGTGGTCCAGCCGTCTCCGCGATCGACACGATGCCGGGCGATGCGCACGCGCATCTCGTCGTCATAGGCACGACCGGTGGCAACGTAGTGCCTTTCCAGGCCGCTCTCATGGGCAAGCCTTTCCGAAAACCCGGATTTGCCCGAGCGGGCGCCGCCGAGGACAAGGGTGACGTGACCGGTGCGTGTCATGGAGAAAATGGCCTGAACCAGAGGGGACCGGACGATTCGTAGACAGGAGGCGTCCGGCCCTGTTGGTGATGATGTCTCTGGATTCGCATTACGGTCAAATGGTGCAGCTATATACGCGAAGTGTCAACCAACACCCGCTTGCCGTTGCTCGGCTTCATCGCCGCAGGCAGCCACGGCTGGCCGCGTCCGGCCAGCCGATTTCGGCCACAAATCCGCACATTTGGCAAAGGAGGCCGTGGCCCCGTATTTGACAATCGCGAATTTGACAACGATCGAAAGATGAAGTGTCCGCGGGCCAACAAAACAGGGCCTGCCATCGGACGGCGAGGGCGACCGGTACGCACTACCTGATCCGGCGCCAAGCGCGAGCTAACCGCCCGCATGAAAAGCAATAACGCGACATTCTTACCGGATGGTTAGTGAACCCCGTAAGCCGCGCGTTTTTCTCAATTTTCTGTTCTTTCCGCAAGAATGACGACGTGAACAGCGGCGGCTACCGGAAAAAGGCCCAACCTGACACGACACTGTTTCGCGCTCGCGGGTCTGCAAATGTTGCTTTCTGATGAGGAAGACGTACCGTGATTTGAGCTGACATAATAAGTGCACAGTATCCGTGGAAAGCTGTCGCAGAACATGCACCACCTCGCGCTCGATTGAAGTGAACAGTGAAAGGAAAGACCGGGAGGTCCCAAAATGAAAAAAATCCTCGCTTCCATGGTCTTCGCCGGCGGTCTCTATGCTTTTGCAGGTTCGGCACAAGCCGATTGTGGTTCAGTCTCGATCGCCGAAATGAACTGGGCTTCTGCCGGCATTGCGGCCAATCTCGACAAGATCATCCTCGAACAAGGTTTCGGCTGCACGGTCCAGCTCGTCCCGGGCGACACGCTTCCGACCTTCACGTCCATGAACGAAAGAGGCCAGCCGGATCTGGCGCCGGAGTTCTGGATCAACTCGGTGCGCACCACACTCGACAAGGCCGTTGCCGAGGGCCGCATGATCGTCGGCGCGGAGATCCTCTCCGACGGGGCCGTCGAAGGCTGGTGGATTCCGAAATTCTTGGCCGACGCCCATCCCGATATCAAGACCGTGCAGCAGGCACTGATGCATCCGGATCTTTTCCCGACGCCGCAGAAGGCTGGAAGGGGTGCCATCTATAACTGCCCGTCCGGCTGGAGCTGCCAGGTTTCGACCGCCAACCTGTTCAGGGCGCTTGGCGCCGAGGAAAAGAAGTTCGATTTGATCGATACCGGCACTGCCGCCGGCCTTGATGGTCCGATCACCAACGCCTTCGAGAAAAAGACCGGCTGGCTCGGCTACTACTGGGCGCCGACCGCCTTCCTCGGCAAATACGAGATGGTGAAGCTCTCCTTCAACGTCCCGCACGACAAGGCCGATTGGGACGCCTGCACCGCGGTTCCCAACTGCCCGAACCCGAAGGTCAACTCCTATCCGACGTCCCAGGCCTTCACTCTGGTCACCAAACAGTTCGCTCAGAAGGCCGAGGTGGCGATGGACTATATCAAGAGGCGTAAGTGGACCAATATGACGGTCAACAGCGTGCTGGCCTGGCAGGAAGCGAACAAGAGCACCAACGAAGCCGCCGCCAAACATTTCCTGCAAAGCAGTCCGGATATCTGGACCAAGTGGGTCGCTCCCGACGTCGCCGACAAGATCAAGGCAGCACTCTGACGCGATTGTTTGAACCGGCGCTGCTGAAGCCGCCGGCGTCGCGAAGAGGCATGCGGCGGCGAGTTGCAATCATATAAAGGATTCTTTATATGATATTTCCATTGCAAGGAGCGCCGCCATGCCGACCGCCAACGCACTGACCGAACTTCTGGCCGAAAAGGGCGTGCTACTGGCCGACGGCGCGACCGGCACCAATCTCTTCGCCATGGGCCTCGAGGCCGGCGAAGCGCCGGAACTGTGGAACGAGGCCGCGCCTGAAAAGATCGAGAAGCTGCATCAGGATTTCGTCGATGCAGGCGCAGACATCATCCTCACCAATTCCTTCGGCGGCACGCGCCAACGGCTGAAGCTGCACAAGGCGGAAGGCCGGGTGCACGAACTCAACCGGCTTGCTGCCGAGATTGCCCGCAAGGTGGCAGACGGAGCGGGCCGCAAGGTGATCGTCGCGGGTTCGGTCGGACCGACCGGCGAATTGTTCGTTCCGCTCGGAGCCCTGACCTACGAGGATGCGGTCGCCGCCTTCGCGGAACAGATCGAGGGCCTGAAGGCCGGCGGCGCCGATATCGCCTGGATCGAGACCATGTCCGCGCCGGAAGAAATCCGCGCGGCGGCCGAGGCTGCCGTCAGGACCGGGTTGCCCTATACCTATACCGGCTCTTTCGACACGGCCGGCAGGACGATGATGGGGCTCGATCCCAAGCAGATCCACAGCGTGGCGAAGGATGTCGGTGAAGGTCCGGTCGCGGCCGGCGCCAATTGCGGTGTCGGCGCGTCCGATATCCTGTCGAGCCTGCTCGACATCACCGCCGCCGATCCTGACGCCGTCACCATCGTCAAGGGCAATTGCGGCATTCCGGAATTTCGCGGCGCCGAGATCTTCTATTCCGGTACGCCGCCGCTGATGGCCGAATATGCAAGGCTTGCCCGCGATGCCGGCGCAAAGATCATCGGCGGATGCTGCGGCACGTCCTGCGAACATCTGGCCGCCATGCGCGCCGCACTCGACGATTATACCCCTCGGCCGCGACCGACGATCGAGGAAATCGTCGACAAGATCGGCCCGCTGCGCAATAAGACAGCCAGTGAATCGGGCGGAGATTCCGGCCGGGAAAGACGCCGCCGCCGCGGCTGACGCGTTGGGCTGAAGGACACAGACATGGCAAACATATCCCCGATCGGCAGCCGGGAGACGGTAGCGGAAAGCCTTTCCACTTTCTCGGCCGAAAATCAGTCCTGGCTGATGCTGTTGATGGACAATCCGACGTCCGACGACCTGCTGCTCGATGGTTTGCACCTCCACCTGCATAACGCGTCGGAAGCGAAGTTCCTGAATTCGCTGAAGCTGCAGAAATGCGGCGAGTGGATCGGCGACATCGCCCCTGCCCGGCTGCAGATCCGGCTGATGGAAGCGGCGAAGTCCAGCCAGCATCCGGCCTATTCAGCGTTTCGCGACGGGCTTGCCCGCTCCGGCGGCCTGGAGCGGGCATACCCCAAGGTTTGAGTGCCGTCTAACGACGGTCCAGGGTCTCGGCGAGCCGCATCAGGTCGAGGAACCCGCTCCGATATCCGAACGCATCCTCGCCGCGGGCATTGCGCGCCATGTCGAGGATCAGGCGGTAGGGATAGGCATCGAGCGCATCGGTGCCGCGCAGTTTCTGACCGAAGGCGGCGACGGCCGTGGCGAAACGCACGTCCTGAGGTGCCGCCGAGAAGTCGCGCACCGCATTCATCTCCGTGACCGGGGTGGTGATCAGCTTGCTGGTGTCGCCATCCGGCTGCTTGTAGCGGATTTTGACGAAGGCCATTTCACCGGAGACCGGGATGGGCGCCGACGCCGCGGCCGGGCCGTAACGGAGCGGGTCGTTGAGCGCCGAGGCACTGCCTTTCGGCGTCACCTCGTAGATCGCCGTCACCGTATGGCCGGAGCCGATATCGCCGGCATCCACCCGGTCGTTGTTGAAATCCTCGCGCTTTAGCGCCCGGGTCTCGTAACCGACCAGACGATATTCGCCGATCTGTTGCGGATTGAACTCCACCTGGATCTTGACGTCCTTGGCGATCGGGAAAAGCGTCGAGCCGGCCTCGTCGACAAGCGCCTTCTGCGCCTCGGCGAGCGTATCGATATAGGCGGCCGTGCCGTTGCCGTTCTGAGCGAGCGTCTGCATCAGGCTGTCGTTGAGATTGCCCTTTCCGAAACCGAGAACCGACAGGAAGATGCCGTCCTTGCGGCGCTGCTCGATGATCCGCTTGAGCTCTTCGTCGCTCGAAACGCCCACGTTGAAATCGCCGTCGGTCGCCAGCATCACCCGGTTGACGCCGCCCTGGATGAAGGCCTGGCGGGCCAGGCGATAGGCCGCATCGATGCCTTCGGCGCCGGCCGTCGAGCCGCCGGGCCGCAGATTGTCGATTGCAGCGAGAATCTTGTCCCGCTCACGGGCAGACGTCGGCTCAAGCACCGTCCCGGCATTGCCTGCATAGGTGACGATCGAGACCTTGTCCTCCGGTTTCAGCTTGCCGACCAGCAGCCGGAAAGCGCTTTTCAGCAAAGGCAGCCTGTCTGGCGCGTTCATCGAGCCCGATACGTCAATCAGGAAAACGAGATTGGCGGCAGGCTGCGCGGCCGGCGCGGTCTCGAAGCCCTTGATCGCCACATGCATCAGCCGCGTGCCACTATTCCACGGGGTCGGCGTGACGGTGACGGTGGTGCGGAACGGTTCGTCGACCGTCTGCGGCCGTGGCCAGTCATAGGGGAAATAATTGATCATCTCCTCGACACGCACACTGTCGGGATCAGGCAGATGTCCCTCCAGCAGCGAGCGTCGGACGAAGGCGTAGGACGCGGTATCGACGTCGACGGAGAAGGTCGAGACCGGATCGGTCGCGACGCTCCTTACCGGATTGGTGTTCGCATTGGCGAAACGGTCGCGGCTTTCTTCGAGTGTCGGCAGGATTTCACGCTCGGTTGGCGCATAACGGGGAGCGGCGGCCAATGGTACCGCACGCTCAGCCATGACCGGCGGCGGTGCCACGGGACCGGGCGCCACGCTTCCTTTGGCCGCGCCACCGCTGGCCTCCCGCTTGTTCAGCAGCCGGGCAATATCCGACTCGGCAAAATCGCTTTGCCTGGAGGGTTGAGCCGATGGTGCACCGTCACTGCCCCGTGCCGCTTCCTGCTGCCGCGGTTCAGCCGGCTTCGCGACCGGCGGCACCGGACCTCTTTCCACAGTGGGCTTCGGCGCGTCCAGGACTTGCGGCAGGGCGACCTGGCCTGAGTTCGGCAGGTTTCCGCGCGTCAGTTCGAATGTCAGCAGTGCGGCTGTGGGAATGATCAGCATCGTCGCAAGCGCAGAGCCGGCGAGATAACGGTGTTGGGTGACCATGCGAGTGCTCCAGATCCGGTTGAGAACGGAGCTTTGACGCTGCCACCAGGAACTTCCTTTGCCGGGTGCGGCATTTTTTTCCGTCTCGTCGAACGCCTGCATGGCGGCGGCAAGCGCACGGGCGCGTGCCGCATCGGAAGCGCGGGGCGCCGGGGCCAAATTGCCGAGCTGGTCGAATTCGTCCGTCATGGTCAAACCGCCTCCTTCTTCAGAAGGTCCTTCAATCGTTTGCGAGCCTCATGCAGATGCCAGGAGACCGTGTTTTCGCTGCAGTCGAGAACGCCCGCCGCAGCCGCATGGGAGAGCCCTTCGCCATGGACCAGCAGGACCGCATCCCGCTGTTTTTCCGGCAGACGGCGCACCGCGGCCCACAGCCAGTTGCCGCGATCGTCTTCCTCCGGCTCCAGATGCGAAAAGAAGATCGGGTCGTTTGCAAGCCGGTCCTGGTCCCGTCGCCGGCGGGAGGACTGGCGCTGATGGTCGCGCACCGCATTCAGTGTCAGCGTGTAGAGCCAGGTGCGGAACGCCGACTGCCCCTTGAAGCTGCGGATCGCCTTGCCCAGGCGGATACAGACATCCTGGGCGATGTCTTCCGCATCGCTTTCAGAGCCGCACCAGCGCCAGGCGACGGCATGAATAAAATCGTAATGCGCCGCGACGAGCGCTGAAAACGCATTGCGGTCGCCCTGGCATGCCTTATCGAGGATTTCCGCGCTCACTTATCCGCCCGCTTTTCCGTCGCTTAAGAGCTTAGACGTTTC
Source organism: Neorhizobium sp. T25_13 (assembly GCF_002968675.1). NCBI lineage: Bacteria > Pseudomonadati > Pseudomonadota > Alphaproteobacteria > Hyphomicrobiales > Rhizobiaceae > Neorhizobium > Neorhizobium sp. T25_13. The sequence goes on along the minus strand of NZ_PVBI01000013.1, from coordinate 80,091 downwards.
GCTCCGGAAATTCCTTGGGTACCCAAGAAAAACTTTTTTCGCTCACCGCACCAACGCTTCCATATGGAACCGGAGCTGCTCCAGCGGGTAGCGATGTTGCACACCGACCGGACAGGAATTGCGGGCAACACAGCCGGAGACCATGCAGGTCACCCTGCCCGCATCGCTTTCAAGATAGGCGCTGCATCGGGGAATGTCGAAGCCCGACAGGCCGACCGCATTGACGGGACAGGCCGACAGGCAGGGTTTTTCGGCGCAGCTCTCGCAAGGATGCTTGGCCTCACCCGGCGAACTCTCTATCGCGAAAGGAAAACCCATAGCGCCGCGATAACCGTGCCAGAGTCCGAACTGCGGATGGATGAGGATGCCGAGCGGCGACGACTTCAGACCTTCGGCCTTCATCGCCCATTGCTGGAACGGCTGCCAGGGCGGATCGGACGGGAAATAGGCAGCGGCTCCGAGCTGTTCGGCGAGCGGCCGGATCAGGGACTTCGACCACGTGTCGAGCGGATCGGGACCGTCATGGCGTTTTCGCCATTCCGTGAACGACGGCCAGATCGAACCGCCGGCATTGCCGAGCAATACGACGGACCTGGCAAGCGTGCCGTCGCCCAGTAACGGTCCCTCGCCCGTTCCGAAATTCACCACGCCGCGGATCAGGATGCCGTGGGGTTCGAGCCCCGCGGCAATCTCGTCGAGAACTGGTGAAGGCGGCCTCACCGAGGCCCCTGGTATTTGTAGTGAGGGCGCCAAACCCCTTCCTGGACGAAATCCGCTACCAGCTTGGCACCGCCTTGCTCCCTGGCGGCATCGGGCTCTCTTCAGGTGAAGGCGTCGGGCATCGAATCCTTGCGATCCTTGATGAACGCCAGCAGCGCCTCGTCGATCGCAGGATCGAGCGGCGGTGCTTCGTAGCTGTCGAGCCAGGAGCGGCAGAGCGCATTGGCGCGCTGCTCGATCCGCTTCTCGCCCTCGATCTCCCACTGTTCGAAGGAATTGTTGTCCATCAGCGCCGAACGGTAGAAGGCCGTCTGGAAATGCGCCTGGGTGTGGGCGCAGCCGAGATAATGGCTGCCGGGGCCGACTTCGCGGATCGCGTCGAGCGCCTGGCCTTCTTCGGACAAATCGACACCCTGCGCCATCTTCTGCATCATGCCGAGTTGGTCCTGGTCGATCATGAACTTCTCGTAGGACGACACCAGGCCGCCTTCCAGCCAGCCGGCGGCATGCAGCACGAAGTTCGTGCCGGCGAGCAGCGTCGTGTTCAGCGTATTGGCCGATTCGTGCGCCGCCTGGGCATCGGGCACTTTCGAGCCGCAGAGCGAACCGCCGGTGCGGAACGGCAGGCCGAGGCGGCGGGCAAGCTGGGCAGCACCGTAAGAGACCAGCGACGGCTCCGGGGTCCCGAAAGTCGGCGCACCGGATTGCATCGAGATCGATGCCGCGAACGTACCGAACAGCACCGGCGAGCCCTTGCGGATCAGCTGCGTCAGCGCAGCACCCGCCAGCACCTCGGCAAGGATCTGCGTCAGCGTGCCGGTCACCGTTACCGGGCTCATGGCGCCTGAGAGAATGAACGGCGACACGACCGAGGCCTGGTTATGCCGCGCATAGACCTTCAGCGCGCCGAGCATGGTCCCGTCGAACACCATCGGAGAGTTGGCGTTGATAAGGTTCAGGGTGACGCAATTGTTCTCGACGAACTCGTCGCCGAAGACCAGCTTCGCCATGGCGACGGTGTCCTCGGCGCGTTCCGGTGCGGTGACCGATCCCATGAACGGCTTGTCGGAATACTTGATATGGCTGTAGATCATATCGAGATGCCGCTTGTTGACCGGCACGTCGACCGGCTCGCAGACAGTGCCGCCCGACGAATGCATCGACGGCGCCATATAGGCGAGCTTCACGAAATTGCGGAAATCCTCGATCGTCGCGTAACGACGCTTGCCGTCGAGGTCGCGCACGAAGGGAGGTCCGTAGACCGGCGCGAACACGGTCGCCTTGCCGCCGATCTGGACATTGCGCTCCGGATTGCGCGCATGCCAGGTGAATTCGCTCGGCGCGGTCTTCAGCAGTTCGCGGCAGAGGCCCTTGGGGAAATGCACCCGGTGGCCCCGGACGTCGGCACCCGCCTGCGCCCAGAGTTCGAGCGCTTCCTCGTCCTCTCGGAATTCGATGCCGATCTCTTCGAGGATCAGATCCGCATTACGCTCGATGAGAGCAAGACCCTCCTCGTCCAGCACCTCGTAAACACCGATTTTGCGGGTGATATAGGGCAAGGAAAGGCCGGGACCGTGGCCTGCGCGGGCTGCGCGGCGGCCTGCCGCTCCCCGCTCGCCGCGGCCGCGTCTGGCCCCGCTGCCTGCCGGTTCCGTCTCTGGGGTCAAATCGTCCATGATGTTCCTCGCCTCCGCTTTGAAAAGCGCCTCAAGCTTTTTTGATGCGCCATGCTAGGCTCAAGCGCAAGCCGAGCCCCGCCTTTCTGCGTCACGGGTTTGTACAGGACAGACATCACGCAGCGATCTTCCGTCGTTTTTCCGACGCGCCGCTGTCGCATACGAAAGAAATTGCCAAGCAAATTAAAGGTACAGATAGTCGGGACGGTAAACGTCTGATTTGCCGGCCTTCGAACCGGCCCCTCGAACGAAGGGAAGCATTGCATGTCCGACGACGAAATCATCCTGGCGGAACTTTCAGACGAGGAACTCGTGCAGCAGATGCACGACGATCTTTACGACGGCTTGAAGGAGGAGATCGAGGAGGCGACCAACATCCTGCTCGCGCGCGGCTGGACGCCCTATGACGTCCTCACCAAGGCCTTGGTCGAGGGTATGCGCATCGTCGGCATCGACTTCCGCGACGGCATTCTTTTCGTGCCGGAAGTGCTGCTATCGGCGAGTGCCATGAAGGCGGGCATGTTCATCCTGCGGCCGCTTCTGGTCGAGACCGGCGCTCCCAAACTCGGCAAGATGGTGATCGGCACCGTCAAGGGCGACATCCACGACATCGGCAAGAACCTTGTCGGCATGATGATGGAGGGAGCGGGCTTCGACGTGGTCGATCTTGGCATCAACAACCCCGTCGAGAACTATCTCGATGCGATCGAGCGGGAACAGCCGGATATTCTCGGAATGTCGGCGCTTTTGACCACGACCATGCCCTATATGAAGGTCGTCATCGATACGCTGAAGGAAAAGGGCATGCGCGACGACTATATCGTGCTTGTCGGCGGCGCGCCGCTCAACGAGGAATTCGGCAAGGCGGTCGGTGCCGATGCCTATTGCCGCGATGCGGCGGTCGCTGTCGAAACGGCAAAGGAATACATCCGCCGCAAGCACAACAGCCTTGCCGCCGGCGCCTGAGGCGCCGGACGGCTTGCTGACGGCGACGCCTTAGCGCGCAGCGCGATCGACCCGGCGTCCCGCATCCTGCGTGGCATTAACGGTATTGGCCGCATCCTGACCCATGCCGCGAATGGTATTGCCGCAGGAAGTGAGAGAAACCATCGTCGCGAAAAGAGCGGCGATCACCGTGACTGTCTTGGCCGTCATGTTAGAATACTCCGATGGAGAGAGATGAAATCGTGGCGGAAATGGAATTTCCGGCAAAGGAACGTTCAACTCGCGAAAAAGTTCACGTGATCGCGTGCGGAGCGATCGCGCGGGAAATCCTCGCTGTTTCAAGGCAGCAAGGTCTCGATCACATCGACCTCAATTGCCTGCCGGCAATCTGGCACGCCTATCCGCAGAAGATCGTTCCGGGTCTCGAAAAAGCCGTCGCCGAGGCGCGGGAAGCGGGTTTCGAAAAGATCTTTTTCGCCTATGCGGATTGCGGAACCGGCGGCGACATCGACCGTCTCTGCGAGCGCGAGGGCATCGCCCGCATCGAAGGCCCGCACTGTTATTCCTTCTTTGCCGGAAACGACGCTTTTGCCGCAAAAACGGACGAAGACCTGTTCTCGTTCTTCCTGACAGACTTCCTCGCCCGCCAGTTCGAGGCCTTCGTCATCGAACCGCTCGGCCTCGACCGCCACCCGCAGCTGAAGGACATGTATTTCGGCAACTACCGAAAACTCGTCTATCTGAGCCAGGAGGAAGACAAGGTCCTTCAGGAAAAGGCGCGCGGGGCCGCCGATTATCTCGGCCTGGAATACGAATACCGCTTCACCGGCTACGGCGACCTCACGCAGGCACTACGCTCGGTTTAACCGTTTCTTCGGGCCTTCGGCGGAAGAGTGCGGCCCTGCGCTTTTTGCGGGGGGATCGATGCAGGACGGGAATTCTCGGATCGTGGTGATGACATCAGGCGGGTTAAACCCGCAGGTGATGATCAACGCATTGGCAAAACATTTTCCCGACCTGCATGTCGTCGAGGAACAGCCGGAATCGAAGGGCACGCTGCTGAAACGCCGCGCCCGGCGGTTCGGCTGGTTCACCGCACTCGGCCAACTGGCGACGATGATCGCGTCGAGGCTCACCAAGAGTGTTGCGGCAAGACGATCCGCCGAGATCATCCGCGACTATGGCCATTCCGCCGAACCAAACCCGGCGATCCCCGTGGCGCACGTGCCCTCCCTCAACGATCCGGCCTGTCACGCAGCGGTGACAGCCCTGAAGCCCGCCGCGATCTTCACCATATCCTGCCGCATCCTGTCGCCGCAGACGCTTGCCGCTGTCCCCTGCCCGGTGATCAACTTCCACGCCGGCATCAACCCGATGTACCGCGGCCAGATGGGCGGTTACTGGTCGCGCGTCGAAGGCGACGAGAAGAACTTTGGCGCCACCGTGCATCTGGTCGACAAGGGCATCGATACCGGTGGGACGCTCTACGAGAAGCGGGTGGCGCCGGCGCGCTCGGATTCGCTCGCCACCTATCCGCTGCTGATGACCGCCTCTTCCGTCGACATCAGCGTCCGCGCGCTTCAGGATGCCATCGACGGAACGCTGAAGCCGTACCAGCCGCAAGGCCCCTCCGCACTGCGTTTTCCACCGCCGATCTGGATCTGGCTCTATCACGGGCTGACCCGGAAGATCTGGTAAGCAGCATCCGGCAAGGCAGTCCCGCAAGGCAATCCCATCGCCGCGTCGTATTTTGCTGGGTGCGACGTCGTCGCAAGCGCAGTCTTGTCGCCCGCACCCGTGCATGCTGCACCTCAACACGGAGGAATTCATGGCCGACCGCATCGTCGTCTTCTGGCGGGATATTCCGGCGCAGGTGATCATCAAGAAGGGCCGCCAGACCGCCAAGCGGGAATTGTCGCTGCGCTTCACCGAGGCGATCGACATGTGCGCGATGCGCAGCGGCGCCGCCGGTACCGACGACTATCTCGCAGAATGGCGCAAGGCCGAACCGATCGCCGTTTCCGACGATCTTGAAGCCGAAGCCGACAGGGCGGCGGCCGAGCTCGAGGCAGCCTATGACAGGGAAAAACTCGTCGCGCTGGTGAAGACCGGCGGCCGCGAAACCGCCTGACGTTCAGACATCACATCGTTTCTGCGCCGCATCGCGCGCCTGGAGGAAGAAATGACCCGCACCATCGTCGCATCCGCAACCCGGGAGATCGTGATCGGCTTCGACCAGCCCTTTTGCGTGATCGGCGAACGCATCAACCCGACGGGCCGCAAGAAGCTCGCGGCCGAGATGATCGAGGGCAATTTCGACACGGTCATCAGGGACGCGCTGGAACAGGTGGCGGCGGGTGCCACCATGCTCGACGTCAATGCCGGGGTCACCTCGGTCAATCCCAACGAGACCGAACCTGGCCTGCTCGTCCGGACGCTGGAGATCGTCCAGGGCCTCGTCGACGTGCCGCTGTCGATCGACAGTTCGGTGACAGCGGCCATCGAAGCAGCGCTGAAGGTCGCCAAAGGCCGGCCACTGGTCAATTCGGTGACCGGCGAGGAGGAAAAGCTCGAGGCCATCCTGCCGCTCTGCAAGAAATACGACGTACCGGTGGTAGCGATCTCCAACGACGAGACCGGCATTTCAATGGATCCGGACGTCCGTTTCGCGGTCGCCAAGAAGATCGTCGAACGCGCCGCCGACTACGGCATCAAGCCGCATGATATCGTCGTCGATCCGCTGGTCATGCCGATCGGCGCATTGGGCGATGCCGGACGCCAGGTCTTCGCGCTACTGTATCGCCTGCGCAACGAACTCAAGGTCAACACGACCTGCGGGCTTTCCAACATCTCCTTCGGCCTGCCGCACCGCCACGGCATCAATGCCGGCTTCATCCCGATGGTGATCGGCGCCGGCATGACGTCGGCGATCATGAACCCCTGCCGGCCGCAGGAAATGGAAGCGGTGCGCGCCGCCAACGTGCTGAACGGCACGGATCAGAACTGCGGTAACTGGATCATGACTTATCGCGACTATAAGCCGGTCGAAGGCGGCGGAGCCGCTGCGACGGCAGCACCGTCGGCTGCCAGCGGCCGACGCGGCGGCCGGGCCGCACGGGCTGGCGCCGGAGCGCGGACGGAGTAAGTACAGGTATCATGGCGGATATTTCCAAGAGAGATCCCCTCGTCCTCTTCATGCCGTCTGGCAAGCGCGGCCGGTTTCCGGTCGGCACGCCGGTGCTCGATGCCGCGCGCCAGCTCGGCGTCTACGTGGAGAGCGTCTGCGGCGGGCGGGCGACCTGCGGGCGCTGCCAGGTCTCGGTCCAGGAGGGACATTTCGCCAAGCACGGCATTACCTCGGCGAACGACCACCTGTCACCGCTCGGCCCGAAGGAAGAGCGCTATGACCGCGTGCGGGGGCTTCCCGAGGGGCGCCGCCTCTCCTGCTCGACCCAGATTCTCGGCGATCTCGTCGTCGACGTGCCGCAGGATACGGTGATCAATGCGCAGGTGGTGCGCAAGGCCGCCGACGAGCGTGTCTTCGACCGCAATCCGGCTATCCGCATGTGTTATGTCGAGGTGGAAGAGCCCGACATGGAAAAACCGCTCGGCGATCTCGATCGCCTGAAGGCGGCGCTTGCCGCCGAGTGGCATTTCGACGATCTGGATGTCGATTTCCACCTGATTCCCAAGGTCCAGCAGATCCTGCGCAAGGGCGAATGGAAGGTCACGGCCGCAATTCACAAGGACCGGGACGACGATCGCGCCCGCCTCGTCGCGCTCTACCCCGGCCTGAAGAACGAGGCCTACGGGATTGCCTGCGATATCGGCTCGACGACGATCGCCATGCATCTGTCGTCGCTGCTGTCGGGTCGCACCGTGGCGTCGGCAGGCACATCGAACCCGCAGATCCGCTTCGGCGAGGATCTGATGAGCCGCGTTTCCTATGTGATGATGAACCCCGATGGCCGCGAGGCGATGACATTAGCCGTGCGCGCGGCGCTGAACGGGTTGATCGACAGGGTCTGCGCCGACGGCGGCGTGTCCCGGACCGACATTCTCGACAGCGTCTTCGTCGGCAATCCGATCATGCACCATCTGTTCCTCGGGATCGATCCCACAGAACTTGGCGGAGCCCCCTTCGCGCTTGCCGTTTCCGAGGCGGTAAAGCTCAGATCCTCCGAGATCGGCTTGCCGATGAACGACGGCACCCGCACCTATCTCCTGCCCTGCATCGCCGGCCATGTCGGCGCAGATGCCGCCGCGGCAACCCTGTCGGAAGGTCCGCACCGGCAGGAGGAGATGATGCTGCTGGTCGACATCGGCACCAATGCGGAAATCGTGCTCGGCAATTCGACCCGCGTCGTCGCAGCCTCCTCGCCGACCGGTCCGGCCTTCGAAGGTGCGGAAATCTCGTCGGGCCAGCGGGCAGCACCCGGCGCCATCGAGCGTATCCGCATCGACGCCGAAACCCTTGAGCCGCGCTTCCGGGTGATCGGCATCGAGCCCTGGTCGGATGAGCCGGGTTTCGCCGATGCAGCCGCTGCGACCGGCATCACCGGCATCTGCGGTTCGGCGATTATCGAAGTGATTGCCGAAATGTATCTCGCCGGATTGATCTCGGAAGACGGCGTGGTGGACGGCACGATGGCGGAGCGCAGCCCGCGCATCCTCCAGAACGGCCGGACCTACTCCTATCTCGTGCATGACGGTGAGCAGCGCATCACCGTGACCCAGAACGACGTGCGCGCCATCCAGCTCGCCAAGGCGGCGCTTTATGCCGGCGTCAAGCTGTTGATGGACAAGCAGGGGGTCGACCATGTCGACCGCATCGGGCTTGCCGGCGCCTTCGGCACGTTCATCGATCCGAAATACGCGATGGTGCTGGGCCTCATCCCGGATTGCGATCTGGCCCGCGTCAAATCGGTCGGCAATGCCGCCGGCACGGGGGCGCGGATGTGCCTGCTGAACCGCGGCTACCGCCGCGAGATCGAGGAAACCGTGCGCAGGATCGAGAAGATCGAAACAGCCCTGGAGCCGAAATTCCAGGAGCATTTCGTCTATGCCATGGCCTTGCCCAACAAGGTCGATGTCTTCCCGCACCTGGCGGCAGTCATCACCCTGCCGGAGCGAAAGGCACCAGCCGAGGCTTCGGGAGAAGGCGGCCGCAGACGTCGCCGCGGCCGCGAGTAGGATCAGGCAGCAGCGGCGACCAGCGAGCCGAAAGCTTCGCGGATGCTTTCGGCCACGGCCTTGCCGGGCACGGAAAGCTGCGGTGCCGTTAACAGTCGGATATCGAAGTTGATGAGTTCCGGCAGGCCCTCCTTCGCTCCGAGTATCTGCATGTCGTCGGTGACGTAGGAGCGCGGGAACGGCGCGATCGCCAGATCGGACAGCACGGCAGCGCGCTGCGCCATCGTATGGGCGCTGGCATAGGCGATGCGATAGCTCCGCTTGTGCTTCTCGAGCTGAGAAATTGCATCATGTCGCCACACGCATCCGTCTTCCCAGACGGAGATCGGCAGCGGATCGCGCAGATAGGCCGTGCCACATTTGGCGCCGGCCCAGACCAGTCGTTCCGTGTGAATCATCTCGCCGGCCGTTGAGAAAGGCCGGGTGGCACAGTTGATCAGCGCCAGGTCTAGCCGCTGCTCGTCCATGCGCTTCTTGAGCGCCAGGCTCATGTCGACCGTGACATCGACCATGATGCCCGGAAAGCTTTCGCCGAAGTCCTTGAGCACCTTCGGCAGAAGGCGTTCGGCGATATCGTCCGGCGCGCCGAGACGTACCACGCCGGAGAGTTCCGGCATGACGAAACGTGACACTGCCTCGTTGGAGAGCGCCAGCATGCGCCGCGCATAGGAAAGCAGCATCTCGCCATGCTGCGTCAGCGACACCGAGCGGGCGTCACGCAGGAAGAGCGTCGTCTTCAACTGCTCTTCCAGTTTCTTGATCTGCATCGAAACCGCTGACGGCGTACGCAGAACTGCATCGGCCGCGGTCGAGAAATTGCCGGTTTCGGCAATCGCCACGAACGTGCGCAATACGTCATTATCGAGCAGCGGAAGCGGCGGGCGGAATGGAACAGTCATGTCAGCCTCTATCAATAATTCTGAACTTAAGCACCATATCATTTCGTTTGATTGAATGTCAAACCGGCGGCATACTCAAAAACATCGGAAGCAAGCGTCGATACCAAACAGAATTTCATGAGACGCATAACTTGCATCCGATTGATTGATGGATTGATGGCGCTCATTATCCCGACTGAGCGTTGTCCCATGAGACACCCAAGGAGAACTGACATGACTATGATCACCTATCAGGAGAGCGATCGCTCCCGGTCCCGGCCGTCATCGTTCGCCTCGCTCATCCGCCCTGCCCTGGACGCGGTTATCAGCCTTCGCGATCAATGGCGTCGCCGCCAGACCGAAAGAATGCTGGAAGGTCTGCCGGCAGAAATCCGCAAGGACATCGGATGGCCGACGACCAATGCCGCACCGCATCGCCGATAACCCTCCCGCTCCATGGCCCGCCGACGCGAACAGCGAAGCGGGCCATGTAGTCTGAGACACGCTTTGAGCCTATCGCCTTTGGCAATTACGTCTGCGACCCGCTTATGTCGCAAAAATGTTATCAGCCTGTCGTCCAAAGCCCTTCTCCGCCGCCTTTCCCCGTGCCAATGTCGCTTTTGAAGAAAAGCGGGCCGCAATGTACGGCCACGAACAAGGGGAATGACGGCATGAATGTGATGACCAAAAACCCGGCAGCAAAGCGCTCTCTCGTCTTTTTTCTTGTTCCCCATTTCACCATGCTGCCTTTTGCTGCAGCGGTAGAGACGCTGCGAATCGCCAATCGCATGCTCGGATACTCGGCCTATACCTGGCGGCTCTGTTCCGCCGACGGCGAAAAAGTCTATTCCTCGAGCGGCATCGGGATCGAAGTAAACTCTTCTCTCGCCGACGAACGTCGCAACCTCTCCGGTGAAAGCCGTCCGAACATGGTTCTCGTCTGCTCGGGTGTCTACGTGGAGGAGTTCAACAACAAGTCGGTCAACGCCTGGCTGCGCGAAACCTATAACCGCGGCATTGCCGTTGGAAGCCTCTGCACCGGGGCGCACGTTCTGGCCCAGGCCGGGCTGCTGAACGGCAAGCGCTGTGCGATCCACTGGGAGAACCTGCCAGGCTTTGCCGAGGCATTCCCGCAGGCGGAAGTCTATGCGGATCTCTATGAGGTCGATTCGAACCTCTATACCTGCGCCGGCGGCACCGCCTCGCTCGACATGATGCTGAACTTGATCAGCCAGGATTTCGGCGAGAACCTCGTCAACCGCGTCTGTGAGCAGCAGTTGACGGACCGTGTCCGCAACCCGCATGACCGCCAACGCCTGCCGCTGCGCGCCCGCCTCGGCGTCCAGAATGCCAAGGTTCTGACGATCATCGAGGTCATGGAAAACAACCTCTCCGAGCCGCTGTCGCTGGTCGAGATCGCCGACGACGCCGGCCTCTCCCGGCGCCAGATCGAACGCCTGTTCCGCCAGGAAATGGGCCGCTCGCCGGCGCGCTATTATCTGGAAATCCGGCTCGACCGGGCAAGGCACCTGCTCGTGCAATCCTCGATGCCCGTGGTCGAGGTGGCGGTTGCCTGCGGGTTCGTGTCCGCGTCGCATTTCTCGAAATGTTATCGGGAGGTCTATAATCGTTCGCCGCAGCAAGAACGGGCCGAGCGCAAGCTCAACATGAATACGTCACGCACCGGGGTCGTGGCCTGAGCCCTGGGATTGCGGCGGGTCAGTCCGCCGCCTGCAGCGCGATCGTATAGTCGGAAAACACTCTGTTGCGGCCATGGCTTTTCGCCATGAACAGGAATTGTTCTGCGGCGTTGAGGTAATTGTCGAACGTTTCCGGACCGCAGACCTCCGCCAGTCCGATCGAAACGGTCATCGAAAAATCGATATCGCCGGACATGATCCTGATGCCGGCGACCTCAAGCCTCAGATTCTCGCAGAATTCCGTCGCAGCGGCTACGTCGAGACCGACCAGCAGCATGCCGAATTCCTCGTCACCCAGCCGCGCAAGAAAATGACGGCTGCCGCGACACGCGGAACCAAGCCTGGCGGCGGTGGTCTTGACGACTTGGGCGACGGTTTCTTCGCAATGGACAGCGTTCAACCGCCGGAAATGGTCGATGCTCACGATCGCGACGGCGCAGGATATCCCCTCGGAAAGACATTCCCTCACCACCGGTTCGCCAAGCCGGTAAAATTCCTTCAGGTTGGCAAAACCGGTCAACGGATCGGCAATCGGACGGGCCGCCTCCATCTGGATCGGCAACGGCGCCGCCAAACCGTGGGTCAAGCGCTCCTTCTCCCGGAAATGCTGGCTTAGAAGGTACGGCATACGGAGTTCCTCTGGGATCAGGCGACGTTCTTCACCGCCGTTTCCTGACGTCTTGCCTGCATCGACCGGATCTGGATGAGCGTATCCAGGTTCTGGTTGACGCGGCAGTAAAATTCCTCGTCGATGAAGGGGCGCAGCATGAAGTCATTGCCGCCGGCCTTCAGGAAACGGGCCGAAAGCAGCCGGTTCGAAGAGGACGACACGCCGATGATCCTGAGCTCGTGCGAGCCGCGCACCGAACGGATGCGGCGGGTGAGTTCGAAGCCGTCGATATCGGGCATGTTGTAGTCCGTGACGACGAGGCCGATATCCGGGTTCTTCTTGAGAATATCCAAGGCCTTGGCACCGTTCTCGGCAACGCTGACCCGGAAATTGTAGCGCTTCAGGCGGCTCGAGAGCAGCGCTCTTGCGGTCGGGCTGTCGTCGACGATCAGGACGTGGTGGCGATGATTGGTAAGGAACCGGCAGACCGATTCGGCCAGCATTTCAACCGCGAAGACATTGTCCTTGAGGATATAGTCGACGATGTCCTTGGTCAGCAGCTTGTCGCGGGTTTCTTCATGGAAGGTCCCGGTAAAGACGATGGTCGGGATCGACAAATCGACGAGATACTCCAGCGCTTCCCCGTTTTCCGCGCCTGGCAGATTGATATTGGAAATCGCCAGCATCACCGGCTCGGCGGAGCGGTCATAGGCGAACTGCAATTCCTCGAAGTTGCGGCAGATCTCGACCTCGATGCCAAACAGCTCCCTGAGCCGGGTCCCGATCATCGATGTGAAGACGTTCGAATCCTCCGCAAGCAGGATGCGGGAGTTTGCCAGTGATTGGCCGGAATACTGCATCCCGGAGATGCCGAGGAATGTCATGGTGCCCCTATCGAATAAAGATATTATCCCCTCTGATAACATCCCTAGTGGAAACGCTTTGCAGAACCGTTAATCGGAGCAGCACTACGGTATCAAAACGGTACGGGCGGCCCGAAGACCGCCCGCTAACGTCAATGACTTCTTACTTTTAGCCGGTTTTCAGGCCCGCAGCGCAGTGTTGTCGGTGTCGAACGGACTTTCCGGCACAACACTGGCATTGTAGAGGCTGCCGAGAATCTTGATCTTGAGCCTGGTGCCGGTCTCTGCATAGCCCGGTTTGACCATCGCAAGCGCCAGCGACTTGCCGATACGCCAGCCGTAGGCGCCGTTGGTGGCGCGGCCGATCAATTCGCCATCTTCGTTGTAGATCGCCTCCGAACCGCGGGCGTCGACATCATTGGCGCCTTCGATGACCAGCGTGCAGAAATTCCACTTCAGCCCCTTTTCCTTGTAGGAAAGCAGGCCTTGCTTGCCGAGGAATTCCTTGTCGGTCTTGATGAAACGGTCGAGACCGGACTCGTAGGCATTGTACTCGATCGACATTTCGCGCGGGATGAGCCGGTAAGATTTCTCGACCGACATCGAAAGCATGGCTCGGATGCCGAAAGGCTTGATGCCGAATTCCGCACCGGCTTCCATCAGCTTGTCGAAGATATAGTTCTGCATCTCGATCGGGTGATGCAGTTCCCAGCCCAGTTCGCCGACGAAATTAACGCGCAGCGCATGGGCGGACGCCATGCCGACGGAAATCTCCTTGCCGGAGAGCCAGGGGAAATCCTTGTTGTCGAGACTGGTGCGGGTGAGCTTCTTCAGGACCTGGCGGGACTTCGGGCCTGCCAAAACCAGCACGCCGAGCCTCTGGGTGATCTGGGTCAGTTTGACCGAGCCATCTGTCGGGGCGAGCTTACGCAGGTAATCCTGGTCATGCGCCTCATAGGCGCCCGCCGACACGAGATAGAAACGATCCGGTGCCCATTCGTAGACGGTAAACTCGGAACGCACCCCACCCTGTTTGGTCAGAAGGTGGCAGAGCGCGATGCGGCCGCGCTTCTTCGGGATCGCATTGGCAAAGATAGAGTCGAGGAAAGCGCGCGCACCCGGGCCGGACACTTCCATCTTGGCGAAGGCCGACATGTCGAGCACGCCGACATTCTCGTGGACATTCTTGACCTCGTTGCCAACGTGGTCGAAATAGTTCGAGCGGCGGAAGGACCATTTCTCGACGATCCGGCCATCTTCCAGTGCCGGCGCATGATTGTGGCCGGTCAGCACGTCGACGCCGACGCCGAGGTCTTCCGCAGGCACTTCATAGCCTTCAGGCGCGAACCAGTTGGCGCGTTCCCAACCGTAGACGGAGCCGAACACGGCACCCATCTTCTTCAGCCGGTCATAGACCGGCGTCGTCTTCAAGGGACGCGCGGCGGAACGCTCCTCGTCAGGATAATGCATCGTGAAAACATTGGCATAAGCCTCTTCGTTCTTTTCGATAAGGTAGCCTTCCGTTGCGTAAGGCCCGAAGCGGCGCGGATCGACGCCCATCATGTCGACGGTAGGTTCGCCATCGACGATCCATTCCGCCAGCTGCCAGCCGGCGCCGCCAGCGGCGGTGATGCCGAAGGAATGGCCTTCGTTCAGCCAGAAGTTCTTGAGGCCGGGCGCGGGACCGACGATCGGCGAGCCGTCCGGCGTATAGGCGATCGCGCCATTGTAGACCTTCTTGATGCCCACTTCGCCGAAGGCAGGCACGCGCACGATGGCGGTCTCGATATAGGGCATCAGCCGGTCGAGTTCCTCGTTGAAGAGCTCGTATTCGCTCTCGTCGGACGGACCGTCGACGTAACAGACGGGTGCTCCCACCTCGTAAGGCCCGAGCAGCAGGCCGCCATTCTCCTCGCGCATGTACCAGGAGGAGTCCGATTCGCGCAGGACCCCCATTTCCGGCAGGCCCTTGGCCTTGCGCTCCTGGATCGCCGGATGCGGCTCGGTGACGATGTACTGGTGTTCGACCGGAATGACCGGAATGTTGATGCCGACCATCTCGCCGGTCTTGCGGGCAAAGTTGCCGGTGCAGGAAATGACGTGTTCGGCGGTGATCTCGCCCTTGTCAGTCGTCACTTTCCAGAGCCCGTCCGGCTGTTGTTCGATGGCGGTGACGGTCGTGTTGCGATAGATCGTGGCGCCGAGGTCGCGCGCGCCCTTGGCAAGCGCCTGGGTGAGGTCCGCCGGCTGAATATAACCGTCGTCAGGATGCTGGATGGCGCCGAGGATTCCATCCATCTCGCAGAGCGGCCAGATTTCCTTCACCTGTTCGGGCGTCAGGACGTTGACCGTGACGCCGATCGTCTCGGCGATCCCGGCATAATACATGTACTCTTCCCAGCGGTCCCTGGTGCGGGCGAGACGGATGTTCGAGACTTTCGAGAAACCGACATTCATGCCGGTCTCTTCCTGCAGTTCCTGATAGAAACGCACCGAATATTTGTGCAGCTGGCCAACCGAATAGGAGAGGTTGAAAAGCGGCAGAAGGCCCGCCGCATGCCAGGTCGAACCGGAGGTCAATTCCTTGCGTTCGATCAGGACGGCATCGCTCCAGCCCTTTTTCGCCAGATGATAAAGCGTCGAAACACCGACCACGCCGCCGCCGATCACCACCGCCCGTGCATGTGTCTTCATGGAATGAACCCCTCTTCGGCCTCGTGCGGCCTTTTCGCGAACTGCAGGGACTATGCAATTCCGACAGGCGGGCCAAACGCCTGTTTACGACATGCCAAGAGCCAGCCCGCGACGACCCTCAGAATGGCCGTGCGGGCTCGGGCGGAGGCACGGTCATGCGCCCCCTCTTGCATCGTTCTCCTCCTGCGGGATCGGTCTGCCCCGATGAAAGATGATTTCCTGCTGCGGGAACGGAATATCGATCCCCTCCTCCTTGAACCGCTTGAGGATGGCGATCCGCAGATTGTTGCGGATCCTCAAGCCCTCGCCCATGTCGGCCAGATGGAACCTCAGTTCGAAATTGAGCGAGGAAGGCCCGAAGCTCAGAAACTCCACATGCGGTTCCGGATTGCGCAGCACTTCCGGCACCTGATCGACCAGTTCCAGAAGGATATCCATCACCTTCTGCGGATCGGTGTGGTGGCTCACCGCGACCGGCACCTCGGAACGCCCGATCTTGTTGCGATGCGTCCAGTTGCCGACCGGCGAATTGATGAGGTCGGAATTCGGCACGATGATCGACTGCTTACGGAACGTCTCGATCTCCGTGGCGCGCACCGAAATGCGCTTGACGATACCTTCTGTCGCCCCGGTCACCACATGGTCGCCGACCTTGAAGGGCCGCTCGACGAGCAGGATCAGACCGGAAACGAAGTTCGAGACGATATTTTGGAGACCGAAACCGATGCCGACCGATAGGGCGGATGCCACCAGCGCGAAGCTCGAGAGATCGATGCCCGCGGCCGAGACGCCGACGATCACCGCAAGCCCGATGCCGAGGTAACCGATACCGGTCTTGACCGAGTTGCGGACCCCGAGATCCACCTGGCTGCGCGCCAGCACATTGCCGTCGATCCACTTCTGTACCCAGCGGGTGACGACGAAACCGAGGCCGAAAAGCAGGATGCCGCCGAGGATGCCGACGATCGAGATCGAGATGTTGCCGATCCGGATCTGCGTGAAGAAACTGTAGATCCAGGCTTCGATATCGGCGATCTGGAAGCCCCAGGTCAGCAGGATGAGGGGGATGCCGAGGATCAGCGCAAAGGCGTAGATGCCAAGTCCAGCAACGAGCCCTGCCTGGTCGAGGGAGACCTCGCCGAAATTGAAGCTTTCGGCGAGCCGGCGGCCGACCGCCGTATCCGTGAACGATCCCTGTTTCGAAACCGCCCTGCCCGACAGGAGCCCGATATAGATCAGCACGATCACCGCACCTGTCAGCACGATCTGGGTCGAAGCGAACCGGGCAAGCCCCACATATCCCGTCAGAACCGACAGGATCAGGAGCAGACCCATGACACGGAGGAACAGCGGAAAGTACCGCGGCCACCGATGTCCCGGCCCATCGGGATCTTCACCCTCGACAAGCCGCGGCTGGACGAAGGAGATGGCAATCAGGATCAGGCCGATGATCACCGAAGCGAGCAGGCTTTTGACGATGGTCAGAACCAGCGGCGAATTCAGCGCCTCGCTGATCGCGCCGAGCAAATAGTCGAGCCCGTTGACGATCGCCATGGCGAGCACGGCAAGGGTCAGCAGGCGGGCGCCGCGATTGGTGATGCGGACGAGCCGCCACTCCGGCTCGCCCGGCGCCAATACGCCATAGGTGAGCTTCCAGACGAAATTGACGAACCAGACGAAGCCGAAGAAGGTCACCACGATCGGCGTGATATCCGTCCGCAGCACGTTGAAGCCGTCGAGGAACAGGAAGGAAGCGAGCAGAAAGGCCGCTAGCGCCACGGTCTGGATCACCGTCGACCAGAAGGCCACCGACAATCTCCTTATGTAGGAAGGATGCTCGTGGTCGTTTCGCCGGATGAAGCGCCCGAACAGCCGGTATCCTCCGGATAGGAAGAGCATGGCCGCGCCAAGTGACAGCGCCAGAGCGCCCAGCAGCTGCAGCTTCTTGAATTTCCAGACGAAACTGATCCAGCCGCTGAAGGTAGAGCCGAAGTTCCTGACCTCGGCGACGAACGCGTGGCCAGCATCCGCGAACAATTCGCCCGACAGTTCGGTGTGGCGGAACAGCGTCTGGGTAAACAGCGTGCGGCGCAAATTGGTGATCGTGTTGGCGACCTGGTTCGCGCTGTTGGAAAGTTGGCCGGCGTCGTCGACGATCAGATTGAGCTCGGAGCGCTCGTTCAACAGCCGATTGCGCTCTTCAACGACCGCGGGCGCTTCCGGAGGCTGGCCGGCTGCCGGCGGCTCGCCAAGGCTCTTGAGCCGGGCCTGGATCTGTTCGACGCGGGTGCGCATCGCATCTGAGGCCGAGCGCATTTCGCCGACGATCGTTTCCGCCTGGACCCTGAGTTCCGCAAGGCGCGCATCGTCATCGGCGTCGCTTTGGATCCGGTTGCGAAAGCTATCGAGCCGCTGACGGATCGTGTCGATCTTGCCCTTCATGTCCGAATTGATGGAATCGAGGGTGACGTCGGGTGGCACCTGCTCCTGGCGCTGTCCCTGCGCCTGCTGTTGCGTCTGGGCAAACACATGCGACGGCGAGCCCAGCTGGACGGCGGCGGTCATGAGTGCGGCGAACAGCACGCGGGTTATGCGCTGAATGGTTGAAGGGCCGGTCGTGGGAAGTTCTGTCAAATGTCTGCTCTTTTGTCTTTCGATCGGATTCGTCGGCGAAAATAGAGTGACTTCTGGGCGAAGAAAAGGAATGCTGTAGTCCAGGTTCCAGGAATTGTTCCAATTCCTGGAACCTGGAACATTTCTTCGCGTTTCCCCGTCCCAACAATCATTGAGGGTAAGTCATGGAACAGGCAGGTATCGGCTGGATCGCAGCCATCATCATCGGCGGCATTGCCGGCTGGCTCGCCGAAAAGTTCATGAAAAGCGACATGGGCGTGATCATGAACATCATCCTGGGCATTGTCGGCGCCATCATCGCCAATGCCATTCTCGGCGTCTTCGGCGTCGTGCTCGGCGGCTGGATCGGCTACCTGATCGCCGGCTTCATCGGTGCATGCATCCTGATTGCCGTCGCACGCATGTTCCGCCGATAATTACTTCGAGATCAGAAACCGGCGCCGGGCTTGGCAAGATATTCGAGTTCGGCGGCGGTCGATTCCCGGCCGAGCAGCGCATTGCGATGCGGGAAACGACCAAATTCGCGGATCACCGCACGGTGACGTTCCGCATAATCCAGATATTCCGCGTCACCCAGCAAGGCGAAGAGTTCAACCGACCGATCCTGATCGGCGAGCGTCTCCGAATGCTCGAAGGGGAGATAAAAGAAACCGCGCTGCTCGGGCAGAACCGCCATATCCGCGCCAGCCTCGATCGCCAGCCTTGTCTCACGCAAGGCCAGCCAATCCGTTGCGAAGGCAAGCGGGGTGCCGCGATAGAGGTTGCGGGAAAGCTGGTCGAGCACGATCACCGCCGCGAGCCGATTTTCCGGCGACGTCCGCCAGGCGTCGAGCTCGCCGCGGGCAAGCGAAAGGTGAGTGGCCGCGAAATGCCGGCGCATCGCCTCGTCGAGCGCCTCGTTCTTCTCGAACCAGTCCTTGCGGGTCAGCTCCTTGAACCAGAAGGTGAAAACTTCCTCGGGGGTTTTTATGTCGGCCTGCGCCATCGCATATCTCCTTAGCCGAGACGGAGTGTGGAGATATCCTTGCCGGTCATCCGGGCAAGGGCTTCGACGACCATGTTATGATCCTCGCGCTGCGGCAGGCCCGAAACCGTCACCGCCCCGATGCAGCCGACACCGGCGACCTTGATCGGAAAGCTGCCGCCATGCGGCGCATGGTCCGCTGCGGGAATACCATATCGGCTTTCCACCGTATCGCCCTGGAGCTCGAGCTTCCGCCCGATTGCATAACTCGACTGGAAAAAGCGGAACACCAGATTGCGCTTGCGGCGTACCCAGTTTTCGTTGTCTGCGGTGGTGCCCGCCAATGCCGCGTAGAAGGCCGACATCGAATGCAGCCGCACGTCGATGACGACGCTCAGGCCCCGTTCGACGGCCATATGGCGAAGCAGCGATCCGAGGTCCCAGGCAGTGGTCAGGTCGAACCGGTCGAAGACGAGTGCCTTCTCCTGTTCCGCGATCTTCGCCATGTCTTCTTCGATCGTCATGCGTTCCCCTCCGGATTGCGATGGCGGGGATTGATGACGACAAATCCGGCGAAAGTAAAGTTACTCGGCGGCAGCGAGTTCCCGGACGGGGAAGAAGGCGGCAAGCTCGTCGACGGCAAAGCCGATCCGTTGCTGCAGGGATTCCGAGACGATGCGATAATCGGCGAAATCGCGATCGGAGGCGTAGACGGCCGTCGGCAATGTATGGGCCATGAAGAAGCCGAACAGCGGCCGAAGCTGATGTTCGACCATCAGTGCGTGCCGGTCGCCGCCGCCGGTTGCGGTGATCAGGATCGGCTTGGCACGCAGTTGTTCCGGATCGATCAGATCGATGAAATGTTTGAACAGGCCGGGATAGCTGCCCTTGTAGGTCGGCGAACCGACGATTAGGAAATCGGCCTCCACGACATCGGCGAGCACCCTGGCGGCCGCTTCGTCGAGATCGCCCTGGCGTTGTGCCTGACCGAGAGACGGCCCGACATCGGTAAGGTCGTGAAGCCGGACGTCGAATCCATAACGTTCGGCCGCCACGGAGGCGATGTGTTCGACCAGCGCAAAGGTCTTGGATGGGCGGTTATAACTACCCGCAAGACCGACGAGTTTCAGGGCCATGGAAATTCCTCTCTGCGCAATGAGTTTCTCCAGATTAGCGTGGGTACCGCAGCATGAAAGCAAGGAACCTGCCGCAGATATCCCGTCAGGAGAAAATCATGCTCAGAGAATGCCTGATCACGCGATGCGGGCCGTCCGCGGCGCAGCGCGGGCGATCTGGGTCGTGATCTCTTCGGCAAGCGCCTTCGCCTGGACACGGATATCCGGCACCGCCGTGATCTCCCAGAACTGGCCGGCCGTGAGCGCTCCGGCTGCAAACAGGCCCGGCTGCGGCCGGCCGTCCGGGTCGAGAACCCGGGACTGCCGATCGACGCAAATGCCAAGTCCAAGCTCGTCCATGGAGATCATCTGTCGATTGCGCATCTCGGTCAGCAACGGCGAATGGCCGATGCCGGCGCGCTCCATACCTGTGCAGTTGACGATCCAGTCGGCATGGAGAGAGAGGATGTCCGGCGTGCCGCGCTGCCTGAACTGGACACGCGGACCCTCGCCATCCCGGTCGATCGAGCGGAGGAAGCCTGCATGCACGGTAACCGTGCCGTCCTTCATGAGCGCATCGAAGCGCGCAAATACCTCAGGCGCGATACGATGGCGGTGGACATTCCACCAGGCCAGCGCGTGCCGAAGGAAACGGGACCGCTGATTGGCATTGAGGCTCTGCCACAGAGCCTGTGTCTGCGGTCGCAGGCCATCGACAACGCCCCGCCAGTCGGCACCCTTCTCCACCTGCCGACGCAAAGCGTGAAGCAGGGCGCTGATCTCTCGGGTATCGGGCAGGTCCGGCGTGACCGGAGCGGCGCGCCGGGCCGGATGCGGGTGCGGCACCAGTCCGCGCCGCGACAGGACATGGATGCGGCCGCGATGGCCCTGGGCCCGCAGCGACAGGACCTGGTCGATCATCGTCAGCCCGGAGCCGAAGATACAGAGTTCGTCGGTACGGCCCACGCGCGAAAGCCACCCGAGCCGCCAGGGATTGTCGATGGTTCGGACGCCGACGGCCGAATCGATGCGATCCTTCGGCAGAGGCAGATCGGCATTGCCGACGCCGAGTGCCAGGATAACGGTACGGGCGCGCAATTCGCCGCCATTGTCGAGATGGAAGACGAGCCCGTCCTGTTCGCAGTGGATGCAGGCGGTGGCCTTGGCCCGGATGAAATCCACATGCGCCCGCCGCTCGCGGGGCCTCAGCAACGAGGCCAGCGTGTCGCGCAGATAGAGGCCGTAGTCGCCGCGAGAGGCAAAATCCTCAGGAAAGGCCGCCCTGCCCTGACGGCGCAGCCATTCGACGAATTCGTCCGGCCGGTCCGGAAACACGCTCATCCGCGCCGCCGGCACATTGAGGCGGTGCAGGTAAAATTCGGTGCGGTAGGCGGTGCCCCGCCCGAAGCCGGGATCATCGCCGACCACAGCGATCGAGGCTGAGGACGGCAGGAAGCGAAGGAGATTGATGGTAAGGGCGATAGCGGAAAAACCGGAACCGACGACGGCGACATCATAAGTCATCAAGCACACTCCTCGTCCTTGGTTGCTCTGGGCGAAAGGCTGTCTTGGGGACCACGGGAAGACGGTTTTGGATCCGCTTCCGTGGCCGCTTCAATGTCTACCAACTTAATAGAGATTGACGAAGAGTAAAGGCGTTTTCGTTTCTCTATCAGTTGCACGCCTGTTCAGGCCGCGGCACCGTCAGGGCTTCGGCGCTTGGATTGGGGCGGAAAACGCGATGAACCTCTTCAGCATCTGAAATTCCTCCGGTTGATCGAAGGAGGTAACCGGAAGCCATACCACTTGGTTCCGGCGACCCGTCTTCGGTCCACCGATGTTTCAGCCCGGCATCATCTCGTGGATCGAGGACAACAGCAGGTCGTGCTGATAGGGTTTCGGCAGGAACACCGTATTGGTCGGCAGAAGCATCGGATCGAGGCTGACAACGCCCGACGTGATGATGATGCCGATGCTCGGGCGGATGGCGCGGATACGCTGAGCAAGCTGAATGCCATCCATGGACCCGGCCATGTTGACGTCGGTGAAGACAATGTCGATATCGTCGCGGTTGCGAAACAGCACCATCGCCTCGTCGGCATTGCCGGCTTCCAATACGTGATGTCCGACCTCTTCCAGCGCATCGAGCGTGGTAAAGCGGATCAGCGGTTCATCCTCGACGACAAGCACAACGGCCTTCTGCGCCATCAACGTCTCCTTCATCCCTTGGACGCTTGCCCCCACAGCTTCCCGAGGCGAAAAACTCCGCGCCTTGAGTGGCAGGTTGGGGACCTGTTCCGCCGTGAGGCCATATAGGGGGCAGGTGAGTCGCGGCAAGTGGAGGTAGAGCGCGGTGAAAAGCTGCGGCTCGGATCGTCTGCCTTCTTCCCGGGCGAAATCCGCTTCGATAGCGGACGATGCCGTTTGACAAAACGCAAAATACGCTTGCCAAGCGCTTGGAAATATTCTGTACCAGTTCGCATAAAAGCATGACTAGAAGATCAGCATAGCCTCATACCCTCAATCTATTCCCGGTTCAGGTTCACGCTTCATGATGGAACTCTTCACCGCAGGCGGCCTTGCGGCGCTTCTCGAGGTCATTGCCATCAACCTCGTTCTTTCCGGCGACAATGCCATCGTGATCGGCCTTGCTGCCGCCGGTCTCCCAGCCGCGCTCCGCAAGAAAGCGATCATCTTCGGCATTTCCGCCGCCACCGTGCTGCGCCTCGTGTTTGCGGTCGTCGCCACCTATCTTCTGGCGATCAAGGGGCTCCAGCTTGCGGGCGGCCTGCTACTCGGCTGGGTCTGCTGGAAGATGTGGAGCGAACTGCGCGAAGGCCACAGCGACGATGCACATTCTGCCGCCGAAGCGAGGGAAAAGGCTGCCAACAAGACCTTTTTCCAGGCTGCCATCCAGATCGTCGTCGCCGATGTCTCCATGTCGCTCGACAATGTGCTTGCCGTCGCCGGTGCCGCCAAGGAACATTCCATAGTGCTGATCGTCGGCCTGATCATCTCGATCGCGCTGATGGGCGTGGCGGCCAACTTCGTCGCCAAACTCCTGTCCCGCTTCCGCTGGATCGCCTATGTCGGCCTTGCCGTCATCGTCTATGTGGCCCTCGACATGATCTACCAGGGCTCGATTGAAGTCCTGCCGCTCATTCAGGGCGTTTGAGGCTCCTTCACTCGCGAACCTCGGCGGTGTTCGCGACGCGATCCGCGATCCGCGATGCAACCGGCAAGCGGCGGTTCGATCTGCCGCTCGCGCGGGAGAGGCTAAAGGGCCATCGGCGCGTGGCAGTGCGTTGATTTGAAACAGGAAAGTTATTCTTTCCTTACCAAGTCTTTGACATTTGGGATGTTCCCATTGATCATGTTCCTCGAGCAAAGCTACGTGGCCTCCAGCCGGCATGACGCCGGTCAGGGGCTCGCGGACCCCCTACTCGCAAGAGTTGGTGAGCCCCGTCCTAGTCAATGAGAACGATCTTGAGCCATAGCCACGACGATCATCACCACCCTCATGACGATGACCATGACGGTCATTCCAACGTCGATTGGCGCGAGCACGGCGTGAAAGTCATTCCCGGCAATTCGCTCGATCCCAACACCGCCCAGACTCCCGGCATGAACCGCGCGACCGCGATCAATAACGCCCGCGCGGGCGCCGAGAAGATCTGGGCGGGCACGGTGACGATCCATGCCAACGCCAAGACCGGCGCCCATCACCACGGCGATCTCGAAAGCATCATCTACGTGCTCAAGGGAAAAGCGCGGATGCGCTGGGGCGATAACCTGGAATTCGTGGCGGAGGCTGGCCCCGGCGATTTCATCTACGTGCCGCCCTATGTGCCGCACCAGGAGATCAATGCCAGTCCGGACGAAACGCTGGAATGCGTGCTCTGCCGCTCCGGCCAGGACCCGGTCGTCGTCAATCTCGATATCGAACCCATCGAGAAGCCGGAAGAAGTCCTGTGGAAGGACCCGATCCACAAATAGAGAGGCGTCTTCATGGTCTCATGCAGGCAGATCGGCAAAAGCGCCGATTTCAGATCCGCAATGCCGTGATCGGCGCAAATGCCGCCGCAATCTGCCGTTACGCTCCCGGCCGACTGGAGATTGACCGCCTCCAACCTCTCCTTTAGAAGGCGGCATTCCGTTCCGAAGCAAAGACTTCGGGATTTTTAACGCTCCGGAGCTGATGCGGATGGCGCTGTTTCCGCGGGACAAGCGGACGAGAAACGGACGTGAACAGGAAAGCCACCTGTCGCGCTGGCCGGTCTTTGCCGCCGCTCTGCTGATCGCGGCGCTGTTCGGCCTGCTGTCGAGTGTCGTCAAGGACGTCCAATTCCCCCGCGGCATTCTTTCGGCCGACAGGACCAGCGACACTCCGCACCTCACCAAGCGCGAACCTTTGCGCGCACTGGCAGCCATGGACCGCAAGGACGGAACGGGCGCCCATTGGCACGCGGGCGGCGGTGCGCTGGAAGCCCGCGCCATCGAGATCACTTTCCCGATTTTCGTCCCGGCCTTCGCCTCGAAGCCGTCTTCCCATCCGGCGGCCTCGCCGTTCTGGCATGGTTCGCTGGCGCGCGCGCCGCCGGCCCGCGTCTGAGATATCGCGCGCCAAGCGCTTGAACGACATCAGCATTCTGCCCTAACCGCTCGACAGAGCGTGGCTCGGGCTCAGCAGGATTAAACATATGAGAAATTCCCCATGGTTGGTGGCGAGCTATGCCGTCATCATCATTCTCGGTATTCTGGTCGCTCTACCGAACGTGATTCCGCAGTCGGCGCTCGACCGCATGCCGTCGTGGCTGCCGCATAGCCGCGTGGCACTCGGCCTCGACCTGCGTGGCGGTTCGCATCTCGTGCTCGAGGTGGACCGTCCCGATCTGATCAACGAACGCGTCCAGAGCCTGCTGCAGGACGCCCGCCGCGTGCTGCGCGACAAGAACATCAACACTTCGGCGATCCGCCGGTCCGGCGATACGATCACCGTTGCGGTGCGCGACGCGGCCCAGCGCGCTGCAGCCGTGACGGAACTCCAGACGCTCGCCAACCCGATCGGCCTCGGCACGAGCGTCGGCGGCAGCGATCTCGCGATCACCACGCCGACCGACAACACGATCTCGATCGCCCAGACGGAAGCCGGCATCAACTCGCACATCACCGCGGCCGTCGAGCAGAGCCTTGAAATCATCCGCCAGCGCGTCGACCAGGTCGGCGTCGCCGAGCCGACCATCCAGCGGGTCGGATCGGACCGCGTCCTCGTGCAGCTTCCGGGCGAGCAGGATCCCTCCCGTCTTCGCCAGCTCCTCGGCTCGACCGCCAAGATGAGTTTCCATCTGCTCGGCCAGCAGGGCGAGGGCGGCGTCACCATGCTCGCCGACGAGGGCGGCAACCAGTATCCGGTCCTCGACCGCGTCGAACTGTCCGGCGACCGCCTGACGGATGCCCGCGCCGCCTTCGACCAGCAGACCAACGAACCCGTCGTCAACTTCCGCTTCGACAGCGCCGGCGCCAACCGCTTCGCGCAGATCACCCAGCAGAATGTCGGCCGTCCCTTCGCGATCGTGCTCGACAACAAGGTTCTCAGTGCGCCGGTTATCCGCACGCCGATCACCGGCGGTTCGGGCCAGATCTCGGGCGGCTTCTCGGTTTCCGAAGCCAACACGCTGTCTGCGCTGCTGCGCGCCGGCGCCCTGCCCGCCAAGCTGACCGTCATCGAGGAACGCACCGTCGGTGCCGACCTCGGCGCCGACGCCATCGAAATGGGCATTTTCACCGGCCTCATCGGCTTCGGCCTGGTCGTCGCCTTCATGCTGTTTCTCTACGGCACCTGGGGCATTCTCGCGAACGTCGCGCTGTTCATCAACGTCATCCTGACCTTCGCCGGCCTGACGCTGATCGGCTCGACGCTGACCTTGCCGGGCATCGCCGGCGTCGTGCTCGGCATCGGCCTTGCTGTTGACGCCAACGTCCTTATCAACGAACGCATCAAGGAAGAGTCGCGCAAGGGTCGCAGCGCCTTTGCAGCGATCGATGCGGGCTTCAAGCGCGCCTATTCGACCATCGTCGACAGTAACGTCACCAGCTTAATCGCCACGGTCCTGCTCTTCTGGTTCGGCTCCGGCCCCGTGCGCGGCTTCGCCGTCACCATGGGCCTCGGCATCATGATCTCGATGTTCACGGCCGTGTCGGTCGTTCGCGTCGCGATGGTGTTCATCACCGCCCGCAGGAAGCTGAAGAAGATCGACATCAGGCCGCTGCTGCCGATCAAGCTCGTTCCGGACGGCACCCATATCCACTTCATGAAGGGCCGCTTCCTCGGCATCGGCGTCTCGGTCATCCTGTCGATCGCCTCGGTCGTGCTGTTCTTCACGCCGGGCCTCAACTACGGCGTCGACTTCCGCGGCGGCATCCAGATGGAAGTCACCACCACGCAGCAGACCGACCTCGCAGCCTTCCGCTCCGGCCTCGGAGAGCTCGGCCTGGGCGAAGTGGCCCTGCAGGAATTCGGCGGCAACAACCGCGTGCTTGTCCGCGTCGAGCGCCAGCCCGGCGGCGAGCAGGCTCAGACGGTAGCCGTCGAGAAGCTGAAGGCGGAGATCACCAAGATCGACCAGACCGCCAAGGTGGAACGCACCGAAGTCGTCGGCCCGAAGGTCAGCGGCGAGCTCGCCACCGCCGGCTTCCTCTCGGTCGGTCTCGCCTCGATCGCCATGATGATCTACATCTGGGCGCGGTTCGAATGGCCGTTCGCCGTCGGCGCGATCGCGACGCTCGTCCTCGACGTGACGAAGACGATCGGTTTCTTCGCGCTGACCGGTCTCGACTTCAACCTGACGGCAATCGCGGCGTTGCTGACGCTGGTCGGTTATTCCGTCAACGACAAGGTCGTGGTCTACGACCGCATGCGTGAAAACATGCGGCTCTACAAGAAGATGTCGTTGCGCGACGTGATCGACTTGTCGATCAACGAAACGCTCGCCCGAAGCCTCTATACCTCGGCAACCGCCTTCCTGGCCCTGCTGCCGATGGCGATCTGGGGTGGTAGTGCTGTAGAAAGCTTCGCGGTGCCGATGGTCTTCGGTATCGCCGTCGCAGCACTTTCGTCGGTCTTCATCGCGGCGCCGATCCTGCTCTTCCTTGGCGACTGGCGCACCCGCCACAAGGCGCAGACCGAAACCGCCGGCGAAAAGGCCGTCGGCGACGGCGAGCGTCCCAGCCAGGCCTGAGCCTTCTTGGTGTGAAAACAGAAAGGGCGGATTTTCATCCGCCCTTTTTCATTCGGCTCGGCTATAGCTCCATCATGTTCGATTTCGCCGCCTATGCAGGCCTGTTCTCCGCCGCCTTCATCGCCGCCACGATCTTTCCGATGCAGTCGGAAGCGATTCTGGTCGGGCTTATCCTGGCCGACCGGTATTCGCTCGTCGGTTTGCTGCTGGTTGCTTCGGTCGGCAATACGGCGGGCGCTGCAGTCAACTGGCTGCTCGGGCGGGGCGTCGAGCGGTTTCGCGACAGCCGCTGGTTTCCGGTCGGCGAGGACAAGCTGGACAAGGCGCAGGCCTGGTACCGGAAATACGGAAAATGGTCGCTGCTGCTGAGCTGGCTGCCGATCGGCGGTGACGCGATCACGGTCGCGGCCGGCGTGCTCAAGGAACCGCTGCCGACCTTCCTGATCCTGGTGTTCATCGGCAAGGCGCTGCGCTACGTGGTGCTCGCGGCCGCGACGCTCAGCCTGATCTGATCAGCGCCCCTGCCCCTCGTTGCCGAAATCGGCGAGCGTCTTCCAGAAATCGCCGAAGAACTGATGCGCGAAGGTTTCGAGCGAGGTGCCCGGCGGCTGTTCGCTCCAGAGTTCTCCGGCCGCCCGCAAGGCGCCTATGACGACAGCGGCGAGCAGGCGCACGCGCAGCCGCTCCTCGTCGCTCCGGCTTCGAGCCTTCAGCGCTTCCGTGAGCTTCAGCTCGAGCTTTGCATATTTGAGCTGGTCGCGGGCCTTCAGTGCCGGCGTGCGACGGATCAGTTCTCCGAGCGCCATCGCCCTTTCGTCCGCTGCCGAGACGATGGCGCTGACGAGGCCGTGTTGCACGGCCTTGACCGCCGGCTCGTCTGCTGGCCTGGACGCGATCGCCGCCATCAGGTGATCGGCAAAACCGTCCTGCCAGGCGAACACGACCTCTTCCTTGGACGGAAAATAGTCGAAGAAACTGCGTTTCGAGACCTCGGCGCGTTCGGCAATTTCCTCGATGGTCGTGGCGTCGAAACCGCGCTCGAGGAACAGGCTCATCGCCGCTTCCTCTATGCGTTCGCGGGTCTGCCGGCGCTTGATTTCCCGCCGGCCTTCCTTGGCGCCATCAGTCGTCCTGGTCATTGCATCCGATTTTGTTCAGCCGCCCGCTTCGTCGGCATTGTGGACCGGACCAGCCTCTGCCTCGGCACGATATCTGGAACGCTCCCGCGTCAGGTCCAGCGGCTTGCGGCGGGAAATCCGGTAGACGGCAGCCGGCGGCAGGTTGCGCACGGTGTGGCCGATATGCACGGCCTTCAGGCCCAGCCGGTCGAGGATCGGCCGCGGCACCGGGCAGCGCGGGCCATAGGTGAACTGATAGAAGGAACCGCCCGGACGGATATAGGTAAAGGCGCCGCCGAGGATCGAGGTAATCTTGCGCGGCGACATGGAGAGCAGCGGCAGGCCGCTGATGACCGCGCCGACCGGTTCGCCCTCGAAAATATCTTCATGGGCGAGCTTTGCCGCGTCCATCTGCAGAACTCGCGCTTCCGGAAACCGCCGCTGGAGGCCGGGAACGAATTCCGGACCGTATTCGATCAGGGTAAGGTCGGATTGGGCAACGCCGCGCGCCAGCAGCGCACGAGTGAACACGCCGGTGCCCGGACCGAGTTCGATGACCGGACCGTCGAGGGGAGCGATCTCCTGGGTCATCAGCCGCGCGAGCGAATCCCCCGAAGGCGCCACCGCCGCAACCCGCAATGGGTTGCTGATCCACGAACGGAAGAAATGCAGGAAATCGGAGAATGCGGCATCTGCTGTCATGGTCAGAGACTCACCGGTTTGAAAATGCAATCGAGTATTCCGCCGACCTTGACAGCCCGCATGGCAATTCCAAGGCATCGGAACCTCCGTTCGAGAAAAATACCCATATCGGCCGCAGAATTGTGCAGTGCAGCGCCTACACCGTCACATTTAGGAGATATTTGCACCGAGTGCAAGATTTTAGCGAGGATTTCTAAATTACGTCTTCCGGCTGGAGACGGAACGGCCTGAGACCCTCTATATTTTTTCGGGAACAACCGGCGTTTGTTCCCATTGAACAATCTCCCGGAGGGAATCGATAACATCAGGAGGAGTTTATGAAAAAGCCGGCCGCTGAATTGGGCGAACAGAAGACGGAACTCCACCGGGTGATGGGACCCGGATTGCTGCTGCTGTTCATCGTCGGGGATATTCTCGGGACGGGCATCTATGCCCTGACCGGCCAGGTGGCCAAGCAAGTCGGAGGGGTGGTCTGGCTGCCCTTTCTGATCGCCTTCGTCGTCGCCCTCCTCACCGCCTTCAGCTATCTCGAACTGGTCACCAAATATCCGCGCGCGGCCGGTGCCGCGCTCTATACCCACAAGGCCTTCGGCATCCACTTCGTCACCTTCCTGGTGGCCTTTGCGGTGATGTCGTCGGGCATTACCTCGGCGGCGACCGCATCGCGGGCCTTCGCCTCCAACTTTGCGACCTCGCTCAGCCTCGATCTTGGGGCCTGGGGCGTACCGCTGATCGCGGTCGGTTTCATCGCTCTGGTTGCCGCCATCAATTTTCGGGGCGTCGGGGAAAGCGTCAAGATGAACGTGCTGCTGACCGTGGTCGAACTGACCGGCCTGCTGATCATCATCGGCATCGGCTTTTGGGCGATCGCCGGCGGCCAGGGTGACGTTTCCCGCGCCTGGACCTTTGCGGCGCCCAACGATGGCGGTGTCTTCTGGCCGGTGATCGCGGCCACCACCCTCGCCTTTTTCGCCATGGTC
The DNA here is from genome assembly GCF_002968675.1 of Neorhizobium sp. T25_13. Taxonomy (NCBI): domain Bacteria; kingdom Pseudomonadati; phylum Pseudomonadota; class Alphaproteobacteria; order Hyphomicrobiales; family Rhizobiaceae; genus Neorhizobium; species Neorhizobium sp. T25_13. Next base: position 50,061 of record NZ_PVBI01000013.1, on the reverse strand, counting down.
GGTTTCGAGGACTCGGTCAACATGGCCGAGGAATGCAAGGAGCCGAGCCGGATGTTCCCCAAGGTGCTGCTGACCGGCCTGGCGGTAACCGGCCTGATCTACGTGCTGGTGGCGATCTCGGCGATCACGCTGGTACCGGCCAATGAACTCGGCCAGGGCGAAACGCCACTGCTGAAGGTCGTGCAGGCCGGCGCCCCCGGTTTCCCGATCGGCATCTTCGCGGTCATCACCATGTTCGCGGTCGCCAATTCCGCGCTGATCAACATGATGATGGCGAGCCGCCTGATCTACGGCATGAGCCGCGAAGGGGTTCTGCCGCAGGTGCTCGGCAGGGTCCATCGGGGCCGTCGCACGCCCTATATCGCGATCGGTTTCACGTCGCTGCTGGCGGTCGCGTTGATCCTGTTTGCCGGCGGCGTTCCGGCGCTCGGCGGCACCACGGCGCTGCTGCTTCTCTGCGTCTTTGCTATCGTCAACGTTGCGGTGCTGGTGCTGCGCAAGGATACCGTCGAGCACAGGCATTTTCGCACGCCGACCATCCTGCCGGTATTCGGTGCGATCTCCTGTGCCTTCCTCGCCGGCCCATGGACCGGCCGGGATCCGGTCCAGTATCTGATTGCCGCCTGCCTGCTCGGCCTCGGGGTCGTGCTCTGGCTCGCGACGATCAGCATCATGCGGGCGTCGGCCCAGCCCGCCTGACGCTCAGTCCTTGCGGCGGACCGAAAGCCGGCTGTCCTCGCCGATATGCGGCACCACATCTAGATAGCCGGGTATTTTCGAATGCCCGGTTTCGATCGGATGGGAATGGGTGGCGGTGATGACCATGACGTCGGCCCCTGCCGCCTCGCCCGCCTGGATACCGGCAGGCACGTCCTCGAATACCAACACGTCCGACGGGCTGACGCCGAGCCGTTCAGCACCCAGGATATAACCTTGCGGATTGGGCTTGCCGACAGTGACGTCTTCAGCGGTCACCATGTAGCGCGGCTGCGGAATGCCGGCCGCGACAAGCCGCACCTTGGCGAGCTCGATCGGCGACGACGTGACGATCGCCCAGCGCTCCGGAGGCAGCGCGGAGAGGAATTCCACGGCGCCAGGGATCGGCACGACCCCTTCGACATCCTCGATCTCGCCGCGCAGGATGCCCTCGGCCTCAGCGACCGGATCAACGCCCGGCAGGTTCAGTGCGCTGATCGTGTCGATCCCGCGCTTGCCATGCATGGTCGGCAGGAATGCCTCCACGTCGAAACCCATCTTCGCCGCCCAGCGTCCCCAGACGCGTTCGGCGGACGCGATCGAATTCAGAATCGTGCCGTCCATGTCGAACAGGAAAGCAGCATAGGTTTTTTCGGGAAGGGAGAGGTCGGCGGCGGGAAGAGGCACGGAAAGTTCCTTTAGCGTCGGATTCCGACTCGGGGATATGGCCGGAACTGCCGCATTCCGAGTAAATGCAATGATGTCGAAAGGCAATTGCCGGCAAGGAACCGCAATCTCGTTCGGGCTATTTCGATCGCGAACGCAGGAATTGAGACAGGGCAACGCCGATCGCGATGCCCACGGCAACACCGATGCCGATATTGTCGAAAACGGCTGTCCCGAGCACCGTGCCCAGCCCGACGCCGACCGCTATTCCTGTCGCAATGGTCATCGCCAGACCATTGCGCGCCCAGATGGCGAGAGTTTGTCGTGCATCCTTGTCTTCCCGCATCGAAGCGATAGAACTTGGCGACGAAGCCGGACAAGGAGGGTGTTTTGGCCAATATTTCTGTACGGCATGCGGACCTAGCAGATCGCGGCGTGTTGATCACCGGTGGCGGTTCCGGCATCGGCGCCGCGCTGGTGGAAGGTTTTGCGGCACAGGGCGCCAAGGTCGCGTTCATCGATATTGCGGACGAGCCGAGCCGCGAACTGGTCGAACGTCTGTCCCAGACCGTCCGGTATCCGGTCCTCTACCTGAAAGCCGATCTGCGCAACGTCGCGGAAACGAAAGCCGCCGTCGACAAGGCCGCGCAGGAACTCGGGTCGCTGTCGGTGCTGGTCAACAATGCCGGCTGGGACGACCGCCACGAATTCGAGACGGTCACCGAGGAATATTGGGACAACGCCCAGGCGATCAACATCAAGCAGATGTTCTTCGTCTCGCAAGCGGCTGTCCCGCACCTGCGCAAGGCCGGCAGCGGTGCGATCGTCAATTTCTCCTCGATCGCCTACCTGCTCAACATGGGCGGGCTGCCCGCCTATGCGACAGCCAAGGCCGGGATCATCGGCCTGACCAAGAGCATCGCCGGAAAGCTCGGGCCGGAAAACATCCGCGTCAACGCCATCCTGCCGGGCATGATCGTCACCGAACGGCAGAAGAAACTCTGGCTGAACGACGACAGCATCACGGCGATGGTGGCGCGCCAGTCCTTGAAGCGGGTGCTGGTGGCTGAAGACCTGGTAGAACCCTGCCTGTTCCTCGCCTCGAATGCCTCCGCCGCCATGACGGCGCAGACAATCATTGTCGACGGCGGTGCCCTCTAGACATAAAAATACCGCGCGGGTTCCCGGTGGAAAGAACCCGCGCGGCGCCGGAGGTAGACCTTACTCCGCTGGAGAGAGAGCGGGAGCCGCCTCCTCCGTACCGTGCTGCCGCAGAGGGCGGCTGCCGGTAAGCAAACGTGCCAGCATGTAGAAGACCGGTGTCATGAAGATGCCGAAGAACGTCACTCCGATCATGCCGGAGAACACCGCGATACCCATGGCGGAGCGCATTTCAGCACCCGCACCGGTCGAGACGACCAGCGGCACGACACCCATGATGAAGGCCATGGACGTCATCAGGATCGGACGCAGGCGCAGCCGGCTTGCCTCGACCGCCGCCTGGAACGGCGTCCTGCCCTGGAACTCCAGTTCTCGGGCGAATTCCACGATCAGGATCGCGTTCTTCGCCGAGAGACCCACAAGGACCACGAGCCCGATCTGGGTGAAGATGTTGTTGTCTCCACCGGTGAGCCAGACGCCGGTCAAGGCCGCAAGCACACCCATCGGCACGATCATGATGATCGCGATCGGCAGCGTCAGGCTTTCATACTGGGCAGCGAGCACGAGATAGACGAGCAGCAGCGCCAGTGGAAAGACCACGATGCTGGAATTGCCGGCGAGGATCTGCTGGTAGGTCAGGTCCGTCCATTCGTAGTCGATCCCGGAAGGCAGCGTCTCCGCGACGATCTTTTCGATCGCGGCCTGAGCCTGGCCCGACGAGAAGCCCGGTGCCGGACCGCCGTTGACATCGGCGGAGAGGAAGCCGTTGTAGCGCGTCGTGCGTTCCGGACCGGTCTGCGCGTCTACCTTCAGGAGGGCCGAAAGCGGGATCATCTGGCCGGACTGCGAACGAACCTTCAACTGGCCGATATCTTCCGGCTTGGCGCGGAATTGCGCATCCGCCTGAACCCGGACGCTGTAGGTGCGGCCAAAGGCGTTGAAGTCGTTGACATAGAGCGAGCCCAGATAGACCTGCAGCGTTTCGAAGACGTCGGTCACCGACACTCCAAGCTGTTCGGCCTTGGCGCGGTCGAGATCGGCGTAGAGCTGCGGCACGTTGATCTGGAAGCTCGAGAAGATGCCGGCGAGTTCCGGCGCCTGGTAGGCCTTGGCGATGACCGCCTTGGCCGCCTCGTCCAGAGCCTGGTTGCCCAGGCCGGCACGATCCTCGATCTGCAGCTTGAAACCGCCCGTCTGACCGAGGCCGTTGACCGGCGGCGGCGGGAACATGGCGATGAACGCATCCTGGATGCCGGCGTATTTCTGGTTCAGCGCCATGGCGATGGCACCACCCGAAAGCTCCGGCGTCTCGCGCTTCTCGAAATCGTCGAGCACCGCGAAGACGATGCCGGCGTTCGAGCCGATCGTGAAGCCGTTGATCGACAGGCCCGGGAACGCGATGGCGTGTTCGACGCCGGGCTGCTCCAGGGCGATGTCGCTCATCCGCTTGATCACCTCTTCCGTACGGTCGAGGGTTGCGCCGTCCGGAAGCTGAGCGAAACCGATCAGGTACTGCTTGTCCTGCGCCGGCACGAAACCGCCCGGCACCGCGTTGAACATGCTGTAGGTCATCGCCACAAGCGCGAAGTAGATGATCATCACCAGGCTCTTGCGGGACAGCAGCCCGCCGACCGTGCGTCCGTAGCCGTTCGAGGCGGCCCCGAACGCGCGGTTGAAGCCGCGGAAGAACCAGCCCAGGATCACGTCCATGAACCGCGTCAACCAGTCCTTCTTGGCGTGATGGTCCTTCAGCAGAAGGGCTGCCAGCGCCGGCGACAGGGTGAGCGAGTTGATCGCCGAGATGACGGTCGAAATGGCGATCGTCAGCGCGAACTGCCGGTAGAACTGGCCGGACAGGCCGCTGATGAAGGCGAGCGGCACGAAGACCGCGACCAGCACGAGCGCGATCGCAATGATCGGGCCGGAGACCTCCTTCATGGCCTTGTAGGTCGCATCACGCGGACTTAGGCCGTTCTCGATATTGCGCTCGACGTTTTCGACCACCACGATCGCGTCGTCGACGACGATACCGATCGCCAGCACCAACCCGAACAGCGTCAACGCGTTGATCGAGAATCCGAAGGCGTACATGACCGCAAACGTGCCGATGATCGAGACGGGAACGGCAATCAGCGGAATGATCGAGGCGCGCCATGTCTGCAGGAACAGGATGACGACGAGCACGACGAGCGCGATCGCTTCAAGCAAGGTCTCGATGACCTTCTCGATCGAAGCGCGCACGAACTTGGTCGTGTCGTAGACGATCTCGTATTTGACACCTTCCGGCATCACCTTCTGGAGTTCGTCCATCGTCGAACGGACGTTATCGGCGATTTCGATCGCGTTGGAACCGGGTGCCTGAAGAACGGCAACGGCGACGGCCGGCTGGCCGTCAAGCAGCGAGCGCAGGGTATAATCCGCCGCGCCGAGCTCGATACGGGCGACGTCGCGCAACCGCGTGATCTCGCCGTTTTCGCCGCTCTTGACGATGATGTTGCCGAACTCCTCCGGGGTGCGCAGGCGCCCCTGGGCGTTCACGTTAAGCTGCAGGTCGACACCCGGCCGGCTGGGCGATGCGCCGATAATGCCGGCGGCCGCCTGGACGTTTTGGCTACGGATCGCGTTCGAGATATCGCTTGCGGCAAGCGAGTGCTCGGCCGCCTTCTGGGGATCGATCCAGACGCGCATCGAATAGTCGCCGGCGCCGAACACCTGAACCTGGCCGACACCCTGGATACGGGTGAGCCTGTCCTTGACGTTCAGCGTCGCATAGTTGCGCAGGTAGGTGATGTCATACCGGTCGGAGACGAGATTGACGACCATGATGAAGTCGGGCGAGCTCTTGACGGTCGTGACACCGAGCGCACGCACTTCCGCCGGCAGGCGCGGTTCCGCCTGGCTGACGCGGTTCTGCACCAGCTGCTGCGCCTTGTCTGGGTCGGTGCCCAGCTTGAACGTGACAGTCAAGGTCAGCACGCCGTCGGACGTTGCCTGGCTCGACATGTAGAGCATATCCTCGACGCCGTTCACCTGCTCTTCGAGCGGTGTTGCGACGGTCTCGGCGATGACGGTCGGGTTGGCGCCTGGATAAGTGGCACGCACGACGATCGATGGCGGCACGACTTCCGGATATTCGGAAATCGGCAGGGACCGCATGCCGATCAGGCCTGCGACCACGATGAGGATCGACAGCACGGCCGCAAAGACCGGTCTGTCGATGAAAAACCTGGAAATATTCATGTCAAAGCCCTCTCTCCGGGGTTGAACAAGAGGCGAAACGGCCCCGGCTCGCGGCCAACAAGGCCGCAAGCTCCACGAACCGGAACTGGATGAGTGTTGGAGAGCGGCGGACTAACCGCCGCTCAGAGCATTACTTGTTGGCGACTTTCGCCTCTTCCTGGGGCTGGACAACCGCGCCCGGACGAATGCGCTGCAGACCGTTGACGACAATCCGGTCGCCCGGATTGAGGCCCTTCTCGACGATCCGCATGCCATCGACCGCCGTACCCAGCTCCACCTGCCGGTACGCAACGGTATTGGCCGCATCGATCACGAAGACGAACTTCTTGTCCTGATCTGTGCCGACGGCCTTTTCGCTGACCATCAGGTGATCCTGCGCCTTCGGCTGACCCATGCGGACCCGCACGAACTGGCCCGGGATCAGCTTGCCGCCCGGATTGTCGAAGACGGCGCGCACACGGATCGTGCCGCTCGAGGCATTCACCTCGTTGTCGATGAGCTGCAGCTTACCGCGGATCGGCGTGCCGTTAGTGGCGAGCGTGCTCACCTCGACCGGCACCTGTTCGATCGCCGGTACGCCATCGACGAGCGGAAGATCAGCGAGCGTGCTGGACACTAGTTCTTCACCGGCGTCGAAGCTCGCATAGATCGGATCGGAGGAAACCAGCGTCGTCAGCGGGGCGGAGGCGGAACCTGCCGCTACCAGGTTGCCGACGGTGATTTCCAACTTGCCGACCCGGCCGGCGATCGGTGCCCGGATCTCGGTATAGTCGAGATTGAGCTGTGCCGTCTTCAACGCCGCCTTGGCGGACTGGAGATTGGCCAGCGCCTCACTCTGAGCGCTCTGGCGCTGGGCGAGATCGCTCTGGGAGATGGTGCTCTTGGAGACGAGGTTCTTGCCACGCTCCAGTTCTGTGTTGGCAAGTTCCACCCTCGCCTGCGCCGAGGCCACCTGGCCTTCGGCCTGAGCGACCGCCGCCTGGTAGGGCTCCGGATCGATGCTGACGAGCAGGTCGCCCTGCTTCACCAGTCCGCCTTCGCGGAAATGCACCGACTGGATGGCGCCGGTGACGCGCGGCCGGATCTGGACGCGGTCGACAGCTTCAAACCGGCCGGAAAATTCCTGCCAGGTGGAAACGTTGCGCGGCTCGACGGTGGCGACCGTCACGGGGACGGCCGGAGCAGCAGCAGCCGTCGCAGGCGCGGCATGGGCGCCCTGCGGCAGATCGAGATAAACCGAAGCACCGGCAATCAGTGCAGCCGTGCTCAGTCCAGTGCCCCACAGGGCCCAGCTTTTGATCTTCGAGGTCATTGATAGTCTCCTTACGGCCTTGGGAATGGGCCGTTATTTGCCTTCAAAATAAATCATGCTACTAACTTAACTCTTTGGCGAAGCCCGTGAATTCGGCACAAAGCGCTGTCATCCACTCGCCGTCGCCTTCTCTGTAAATGCCCGTCCAGCCACAGCTGGCCGGGAAAATCTTCCGCCTGACCGAAACGCCGGCCTCACTCAGACGCGCCGCATAACCGAGCGTTTCATCGCGCAACGGATCGTCTTCCGATGTCACGATGAGAGCCGGCGCGACACCCGAAAGCCGCGAACAGAGGCAGGGTGCCGCATAAGGATGCTGGAACCCGCAATGAGAGCCGAGATAATGGCTCCAGCCCTCGGCCCAGCGTTCGCCCATGCCGATCTCGTCCGCCTTGCGGAAGGATTGCGTCGTCATCATCGGGTCGATCATCGGCGACAGCAGGATCTGGCCGCTCAGTTCGCCCGGCATCAGATCGCGCGCCTTCAGCGCCACGCCGGCCGCGACATTGCCGCCAGCCTCGTCACCCGCCACGAAAAGCAGGGACTTCGCGCTGCCGAACTGCTTGCGCCGGCCGGCCAGGCATTGAAGCGCCGCAAAAGCGCATTCCATCGCCTGCGGAAACATGTTCTGCGAGACGCTGCTGTAATCAGCTTCGAGTACCACGGCCCCGGACTCGGCCAGTGCTTTTGCAACTGGACGTTCGTTTTCGCCGCGTTGCTCATTGAGAAACGCCCCACCTCGCAGATATAGAACCAGCGGCGGAGCCTTGGCCTTGGCGGCTCCTTCATAGACACGCATCGGCACAGCCGGCATGGCCGACTTCTCAAATGCGATGTTTTCCCACTGCGCGGTCATTGAAAAATCCTCCGACAAACCCCTAGTAAAAGCGGGGTACTTGCCGTCAATCTTGAACCTGATATTATTATTCGGGTGCAAACACACAAGCTCACGGCATTCGACAACACTATTCCATATTTCGGAACAATGTTGCGGCGCAGCAGGAATCAGCACAATGGATCAGCTTTCGGCAATGCGCGTATTCGTTCGCGTCGTGGAAACCGGTAATTTTACCCGGGCTGCGGCGACCCTCAATATGCCCAAAACGACGGTGACCAATCTCGTCCAGAGCCTCGAGAGCCATCTGCGCACGACGCTGCTCAACCGGACGACCCGCAAGGTGATGGTGACGACCGACGGCGCGCTCTATTACGAGCGGGCGATGCAGATCATCTCCGAGCTCGACGAGCTCGACGGCAGCATCTCGAATTCGCAGAGGCAGCCGTCCGGGCGGCTGCGGGTGGAAATGGCCGGCGCCTTTGCCGATCTGCTGGTCATTCCGAATTTATGCGATTTCCATACGCGTTTTCCGCAGATCAGGCTCGATATCGGCGTCGGCGACCGGCTGGTCGATTATATCGCCGAAAACGTCGATTGCGCGCTGCGCGCCGGCACCCCGACCGACCAGTCGCTGATTGCCCGCAAGGTCGGCGAGATCAGCATGTCCGCCTATGCGGCACCGCTCTACATCCACAAATTCGGGGCGCCCGAACGCCCGCAGGACCTGCAGGAAGACCATTTGGCCGTCGGCTACCTGAGTGCCCAGTCCGGCCGGGTGAGATCCATGGAATTCCACCGCGACGACGAAAACGTGGAAATCACCCCCCGTTACGTGGTCTCTGTCAACGATGCCCGCACCTATGTGAACGCGGCCATATCCGGCATGGGCATCGTGCAATCGCCGCGCTTCATGGTCAGGGAGGCGGTGGAGAAGGGCGAACTTGTCGAAGTGCTCTCCGACTGGCGTTGCGGATCCCTGCCCCTCTACATCGTCTATCCGCAGACCCGCCACCTCTCCAACAAGGTGCGGGTCTTCGTCGATTGGCTCGCCAAGCTGGTTCAGAACCTCAAGGTCGAGGAAAGCCGCGAGCAGATGCGCAAGGCGAGTTAGGCTTTACTTATGATGCGGCGACGGCGGCCTGACTGGCGGCCGGCGTCTTGCGACTGAGTATCACCGTCTCGGCGAGGCGTCGCCCGAGAAGGCGAGCCCTTTCATCGTCCACTGCGCAAGCCGAGAAATCATGCCCTCCGCGAAGGAATTTATGCCTCGGAACGTACGGGGATGATAAAGCGCCCGGACGTTTGTTCGATGAATGGAATACCGACCGCATGACTCGTTGGGGACATGTCACAATCGCTGTTCTGGCAGGTATCGCTGCTGCCCTGCATGTGGGCAAGGTTCCGCCCGCCATCCCGCTGCTGCGCTCCGAGCTCGGCATCGACCTCGTGGCCGCCGGCTGGCTGATGGGGCTTTCAAGCGCCCTCGGCGCCGCCTGCGGCATCCTGATCGGCCGTTTCACCGATTACCTGACCCATCGCCGCGCCATGATCCTCGGTCTTGCCCTGCTGATCGCCGGCAGCCTGATCGGCGCCGTCACCCAGTCGGAAACCGTCATCTTCGCCAGCCGCGTGCTCGAAAGCGTCGGCCTCATCATGGTCTCGGTCGCCGCCCCCGGCCTGATTGCTGCTTCGGTCGAGCTACGCGACATCGGCCTTGCCTTTGCGCTCTGGGGTATCTGGATGCCAGTCGGCGTCGCGGTGATGATGATGATCTCACCCTTCCTGCTGCCGAGCTTCGGCTGGCAGGGTTCGTGGATTTTCGCCGCCCTGCTCAGCGTCGTCCCGATGGTCGCGCTGCTGACGATGAAGGTGCCGAAACCGCGGGCTACGGGACATCCGACAACCTCGCTGCTGACGGCCGTCGGCCTCACAGCCTCCCGACCGATGTCCTGGATACTGTCGGGTATTTTTGCCGCTTACAGCGCCAGCTTCATGTCCGTCTTCGGTTTCCTGCCGACACTGCTGATCGAGGAAATGGGAACAGGCCTGACGGCTGCGTCCATCATGACCGCGCTCGCAGTGCTCGCGAACGGCGTCGGCAACGTGGTCGGCGGCGTCTTCGCCCGTTGGGGCGCCCCGCGCTGGGTGCTGATCGCCGGACCCTGCGTGATGCTGACGCTGACCGCCTTCGTCGTTTTCGGCCATGATTTTCCGCTCTGGATGCGCTACGGAGCCTCGGTGCTCTACGCGGTGTCGGGCGGTGTCCTGCCGGCGACCATCATGGGCTCGCTGCCCGTCTATGCGCCGCGCCGCGACCTCGTCGGAACGTTCAGCGGCTTCGTCATGCAGGGGTCCAATATCGGCCAGGTCTTCGGACCGATGCTGCTCGCCTCGATCGTTGCGGCATCCGGCTGGCAGGGCGCGCCGTTCTACATTGCCGCAGCAACGGGCCTCGGCCTAGTCCTGGCGCTCTGCCTGCGCCAGACCGAACGCCGCATCGCAGCGACGAGGCCGGAAACCGCCGGAACGGTGTGAGCGAGAAGGGTTCGAGAATGGCTCATGCGCCAAAGCGCGGAGAGGAAGCCGGGCTCGATTTGCGGACTGGCGTGCGATGTAAAATCGGCTAGTCTCTCCCCGGATCAGACAAGCGAGCCCGGCCATGAAACATCACGTCTCCGCCTCTTCCAAAACCTGCGCCTGGGGTTATTTCGACGCCGCCCGCGAGCCGGTGCTGACGATCGACAGCGGTGACACGGTGGTGATCGACACGGTCTCCGGCCCTGCGGAAGTTCTGCCCAAGGAAGGGTTCACCATCCTTCCCGAACATCTCGAAATTCACGAAAACTGCCGGCCGATCATGCAGGGCCATATCCTCACCGGACCGGTCGCTGTGCGCGGCGCCAAGCCTGGCCAGGTCCTGGAGGTGAAGATCCTCGACGTCGAGCTGCGTCAGGACTGGGGCTATAACGTCATCCGCCCGCTTGCCGGCACGCTCCCTTATGATTTCGAGACGCCGCGGATGATCACCATCCCGCTCGACAAACAGAGGAATGTCGGCCGCCTGCCCTGGGGTCTCGACCTGCCGCTGGCGCCCTTCTTCGGGGTCATGGGCGTCGCTCCGCCGCCAAACTGGGGCCGCATCACCTCGATCATGCCGCGTTCGCACGCGGGCAATATCGACAACAAGGAACTGGTTGCCGGCACCACGCTCTATCTGCCGATCTTCAACGAGGGCGCGCTGTTTTCCTGTGGGGACGGTCATGGTGCGCAGGGCGACGGCGAGGTCTGCATCACCGCGATCGAGACGGCACTGCGCGGCACCTTCCAGCTTACCGTGCGCGACGATCTCGATTTCGTCTATCCACGGGCTGAAACGCCGACGCACTACATCACCATGGGCATGGATCCGGATCTCGACCAATGCGCCGTCATGGCGCTGCGCGACATGATCGTGCTGCTCGGCGAAAAAGGCGGCCTGTCGCGGGAAGATGCCTATACGCTCTGCAGCCTCGCCGGCGACCTGCGCATCACCCAGACCGTCAACGGCTGCAAGGGCGTGCATATGATGATGGCGAAGACCCTCGTCCAACGCGCCGCCTGAGCTGGTGATCAGCCGAAAGGCGATTGGCATTGGCGGCGCGGGCCGCCGGCGAAGGGCTGATAGCTGTTGTCCTCGGCCTGGTAGGACCGGTAACGGGCAAAACACCATTCCTCATGGGATCCGGCCGGAACGTCGGCATCGATCGCCTGCGACTGTGCATAACCTGCCTCGCCGTCGCCGGCTCGCTGGTTGGCGCGGGCAGCCAGCATCTCCGGAAGCGGCTGCAATTCGTCCTGCATCGGCGGGGCTTGCGGGCGGTCAGGCAACTGTGCGGCGCCAACAGTCCCGGTCGTGGCAGCGCCTGGTGCCCGGCATTGCCGACGGGGGCCGCCGCTCAAGGGCTGGTAGCTGTTGTCTTCGATGCGGTAGGACTTGTACCGCGCGAAGCACCAGTCCGCCTGCGCGGGATCGACCATGGCTTTGCGCTCGTCCTGTGGTTGCAGCAAGGTGGCCTGCGGCTGCGGCACGGAGGCCGGCTGCTGCGGATTGATGGACCCGGTCACTGTATTGTCGACGGCTACCCCTGCGGCAGTCTGCTGGACAGCAGGCGTTTCCCGCGTATCGGCTGCAACCGAAGCCGGAGGCGTCGCGGTGGGCAGGCGCTTATAATCCGGGCCGGCGGTGTCGACGGCCTTCGGTTTTGACGTCCACAGGTCCGGCGTATCCATATGGGCGAACTTATGGGGTTCGGGCACGGCGATCACGTTCGCGGTGATGATCACGCCGCTCAGGAACACCAGAACGAGCAGGACAAGGCTGCCCAAAAGCAAAAGGATTAGCTTCATGACCGCGCTCCCATTTCGTCTTTCAGACCAAATGCCGATCAGGCGCCGGAGTTCCCGCCGGGGGAGCAAAAGAAACAGGATTGGAGATGAAAGTAGCCCTGCCGGCGGAGAGCGGCAACAAGTGCGGCCGTTGTTGCGTTTTGGCGGAAACGTTACAACGAGTTCGGAAAGGTTGATGCGCGGATAATCGTCGGCAAAGATTTCTAGGTATACGCGAAATTCTTCCGCAGCTTTTCCGGTCTATGGTCGCCGCTATCGACGACCATCTTCAATCCGGAAAACATTGCCATGCCACTTTTGTCCGCCGCGATTTTCTTATCCGCGACCATCCCTTCAATGCCGCCCGCGCCGATCGGCGATGAGTACCCTTTATTCAAGCAGACGACCACCGCGATCATCACCGAGGCCAGCGATTACGGCGGGACAAAGTCCACGATGAAGGCGAAGGTCACACCGGAGTCGGCAAAATCGTGGTGTGAGAACTGGTATCCTGGGAAGAAGAACTGCGTATCCGACGCGCTTGAATCGTCCGCTGATCATGTCTACGAAGCCACCGCCAATTGCGAGACGGGCGATCTCTGGACCGATGGCAAGCACTACCTTTTCGACGGCCCCGAGACTAAGAACCAGAATTTTCAGGGGTATGTCAGCGTCAAAGACGCTGCGACAGGCAAGCGTCTCGGTATGTCGGATGCCGATCGAGGTCGCGAATTCGGCGGCCTGTGGCTTACGCTATGTCCGATGGGATGGCCTTACAAAACCATTCCGGTCGACCAGACGTTTAAGCTAGGCCCGAACGACGAAAAGTATGGAGAACACATCGGCCACAACAAGTCGGTGATGTTCAACCATCAGCGCCAGCACATCATCGTCTATGCAGAGCCCAAACCATCTCTGGCCGGAACGATCACGGAAGACACCGTGCTTGTCCGTGGCTGGGAGGTCCCCAACGAGTGGTTCTCGGGGGTCGCCTACACCTATAAGAAAGGCTGCGCTCCGGCGCCGTACCTCGTCAGCGGCCATTACCAAGGCGGAAATTTGACGCTTTTGGGCAAGGCGCCTGTCAGGGAAGGCTGCAACGTCGTCGGATACAGCGACAAAGGTCCGAATGCCAGGCTCGTTTTCGATCTGTCCGAGTGACGGATTGCAGTAAATTTCAACATTATACAATTATCAAGCCTGAAGGAATTCTCGGATGAAGAACGTTATCTTCGAGACCGGTGAGATCATCGAAGTCGGTGAAAACCGCTCATATGGAAATAGCCGGTTCTACACACACATCGAATTGCAGCGTGCCGACGGCTCCAAAGTCCGGCTGAACGATGTCGCAGTCTCGCTGATGGTCACTCCGAAGCTCTTGACGAGCGCAGTCGCTCTGAACCTCGCCAAGCCCCCGATCGCTACAATTGCCTTCATGCACGAAAAGGGACAGATGCTTGACAAGCCGGTCATCCTCGGCGGCAAGTCTACAGGTCACCACTTCAGGAACCTTGTTCTTGGCTATGCCAGTGAAAACACCTACGGGATTGAGCGCGGAGTTTCCACAGGACTGCTGCTGCTCTCGAAGATTGCAACCGTGCTGTTTGCGCTCTTGTGCGTCTACATTCTCCTGGCCGGCTGGTGGTTGATTGTCCTGGTCCTTCCTGCACTTGCGTTGATCGTGTCAGCTTCGTCGTGGCGTCAACTTACCCGCCTCCAGAAGATTTCCGACGTCATCAAATCCAGATTCGTTGAAATGGGGTACATCGACCGCACTACGACCGTATATTCGTAGGACATTTCCGCCGGCGGTTTGCTCCGGACGCAGGAAACGCACTGCCGGCGTTTCGCAGTTCGATACACATTGCCGTAGATGATCGTTGGATCCAAAGCCTTGCCGCTGGAGCCTCCCGGCGACAAGGCACCAACTTCCCTGGAAACTTCGACCACTGCTCTCCAGCCGCTGACGATGTCGCCTACTGCGAGCATTTTCTCGCCAACGTCACCAAGGTCGTCGGCCGCTCTCGGCTTTGCGCCGAAGACCCCTTGCTTCACCGATGGGGTGTTTCAAAGGTGTTATCCATAGAAATTCGGAACGCCAAATCTACGCGTGCAAACGCTTTTGCATATGATCTTTCAGAGGGGCCTCTGTGATCACAGCATGATTTTTGGACTTAAAGATGATCTTTAATGTTGATGCACAACGAATTGATATCGTTGGAAAGAATGGTGGGTGATGTAGGGCTCGAACCTACGACCCGCTGATTAAGAGTCAGCTGCTCTACCAACTGAGCTAATCACCCGAACCATCTGTGCGAGGCGTGCTCGCCAGTGGTGTGAGGGGCGTATAAAGGGGATCTTTCGGCTTGTCCAGCGGCTCGGTGAAAATTATTCGCCCGAGCGGGCAAAAAATCCGCCAAGTCGGATCTTGCGCCTGACGGAAACCTCTCCGCAGCTCGATAGCGACGCAAAAACGAAAAGTTTCAAAGTCTTACTGCGTCACAATATCGCAATCATCGACAAGCAGCGAAATTCAAAGATAGAGCGTGCCTTCCGCAACCTTGATCGCCTGGCCGCCGATGCGGGCCCTGGCGATCTCTCCCTCCTTCACGTCGATATGCAGATGGATCAGGGACGGACGCCCCATCTCCACCCCCTGCTCCACCAGCACCGGGTGATGGCCGTCCGGGAGCGCATCGAAATGTCGGATCGCGCCGGAGAGTGCGGCAACGGCAGCGCCCGTGGCCGGATCCTCGGAAATCCCCATGTCCGGCGAGAACATCCGGGCATGGAACTTTGCCTGATGGTTCACGCCGCTGCGGCAATAGACGTATGCCGATGCAAGCGCGCCCTCGACGAACGGCGCTGACTTTTCCCACAATGCCGTGTCGAATTCGAGGTTCTGCACCGTCGCCAGATTGTGCAGCGGAATCATCAGGAAGGGCACGCCGGCGCTCCAGATGGAGGCGACATGGTTCTCGAAACCGATATCCGTCGATTTGACGCTCAGCGCATCGGCAAGCCCCTGCCGGTCGAGCGGAAGCTCGATCTGCACCGGCTTTCTCGGCAGGTCGAATTCGGCAAATCCGGCCTCGCCGGCCCGAAGCCGTACGGCGCAGCGCACCGGGCCGACATTTTCCTCCAGCACGCAGACAAGATCCATGTCGGGCTGTCCAGCGCCGTGTCCGGACCTGTGATTGAGTTCGGCGAGTGCCACTGCCGTTCCGATGGTCGGATGCCCCGCAAAAGGCAATTCCCGGCCCGGCGTGAAGATGCGCAGGCGGGCTGCATAGGCTGCATTCGCGGAAGACTGGACGAACACCGTCTCGGAGAGATTCATCTCCCTGGCGATCGCCTGCATTTTGTCGTCGACAAGGTCGTCTCCATCGACAATCACCGCCAACGGATTGCCGGCGAGTCGTCTGTCGGTGAAGACGTCATAGATGCTGTAGCGACGGGCCAACCACACCTCCCCGTGTTTCGATGGCGCCAAACTGCCCGACCGGTCGGCTCAAAGCAACCCTGTTCAGCCCTTCGAATGACCGAAAAACAGGTCGAGAATCGGGAACATCAACGGGCTGTAGGGATGCGCGCCGCGATCGGCGGAGCGGATCGCCACGGCTCCGGCAATCTCCTTTTCCTCGTCATGCACCATGTGGTCGGCAATGCGCGCCAGCATCTCCTGCGCCGTAAGGTCGAAGCGATAGAAGCGGAAGCCCACGACTCGGTGTCCGCCGTAGCAGGCGAAGAGCCGTCGGTCGGCCTTTGCTTCGGCGAGATCGAGGCCGGTTTCTTCTCGCACTTCACGGCGCATATTGGCCTCGAGATCCAGCTTGCCGTCGACGATGTCCAGAAGATCGAGCGAACCGGCGGCGCAATAGACCTGGCCGGGATTGGCGGTCCTTTCGCTCATCCGGACGGCGATGATCGCCCCATCGGACGAGACGGGCACGGCGAAGCCGAAGAGGTGAAAGGCGCCGGTCGGATCGGGCTGTCTCCGCCACCATAAAAGCGTCGAATAGGGGATGACGTGCGCCTCGCCGATGATCACGCCATCGCGAAACGAAAGCCTGTTCTGCAGCACCATCTGGCCGTTGAAGAGATGCGGATTAGCCGCTGATTCCCGCGCCCAGTTCTCCTCGATCTCGTCCCGGTGCGCGAGATAGATCGGATGCGCTCCGGGCAGGACCGAAAGATCGAAAGCCTTGACCTCGAAGACGGTATTTTCAGGCGGCCAGCCGCTGATCGTCTGGATGGTCATCGAAGCTCCAGCGACATCACGACGGGGCAATGGTCCGATGCCTTCGGCCGGTCCCAGCCGATGCGCGGAAACCGTTCCACCTCCTGTCCCGGCGGAAAGACGGTGCGATAGGGTTGGCCCCCACGGATGATTTCCGGCACGCTATCGGCGTTGTGCTCGGCGAGCGCCGGCGACAGCCAGATATAATCGAGCTGGCAGAGGTGCTGCTCCTCCGGCCCGCGCGCATGATAAAGCGTCCAGCGATCCATCACGTCGCGGCGTGTAGTCGGGTTCACCACGAAGCCGTCGTCGGTGAAGACATTCAGCGCACTCACCTCTTCGCGCCGCGGTTCGAACTGGTATCCTTCGCGGCGGGTGCCGATCACCTGTATCTTTTCCTGATAATCGTTCATGTCGCCGCAGATGGCGAAGTTCTTGTCAGCCGTCCGCCCCTCGCCGAAGCGGCGCTCGACGATCTGGCGCACCGCTTTCGCCTCCGCCACACGGATCGCCATCGTGCCGGTGCGACCGTCCTGGCCGTCGCGGGCATTGCCCATGGATTTGAAATGCACGACGAAGAGCGAGAACGGCTTGGACCCGATCGTCAGCTCCAGTTCGAGGCAGTCGCGCTTGAAGATCTTGTCATGCGCCTGGTTGCTGAGCGCCAGTTCGTCGTTGAAGAGGCCGAGGTCCTGATAGGTCAGCATGGCGTGGCTGCGCACGTCCTGTACCTCGATCTTCTCGCCGCTGCGGGTCTCCTCGCGCATCAGGACGGCGACATCGATGCCGCGCGAATCATTGCCCTCGACCAGATATTTCTGACGATAGCCGTTGCCGACCATGCGGTAGAGATATCCGTATTCGAAGGCCTGCAGGGCCGGCATGCTGTCGACTTCCTGCAGGCAGAGGATGTCGGCGTCCGCTTCCGCGATCGCCAGCGCCGAAAGCTGCCGCGTGTCGTCGGTCTCGGCGATCATCCGGGCCTGCTCGAGCTGCTGGTAGACCGCCTTGTCCTGCACGTCGTAGAGCCGAAGCACCCGGTCCTGCCGGAGCTGATTGCGCCAGCCGGAGAAATCGAAGCGCGTCATCAGGTTTTCAATGTTGAAGGTGCCGAGACGCAGCGACATGAGAGGGATTCCTTTTTCTTGGCCAACACCATAACCACGGCGACGCCTGGCTACAATCTCCAGGCAGCGCGGATCACGATCGACAGGCGATCGCCGACCTTGACCGGCTGGCGGCTGAAAGCGCGCAACGCCTGTCCGTCCGGCAGAGCGAGACGCAGCGCATAACGTTCGCCCTCGAACAGCACCGAGAGGACGGTGGCCACCTGTCCTTCCGCCGCAATTTCGACGTCCTGCGGACGGACGAGGATGTCGGCACGCGGCTCCTGCGCCAGTCCGGCGAGGATCTCCTGCATGGCGGGCCAGTCGAAAAGCCGCCTGTCACCGAACGGTGACGGTAGCGAGAGGATCGCCCCCTGCCCCACGAGGCCGCCGACCAACCGGCCCTCCGGCCGCGCATAGATTTCCTCCGGCGTCGCCACCTGCAGCAGCCGGCCCTCGGACATCACCGCGACATCGGTCGCAAGCGCCATCGCTTCCGCCTGGTCATGGGTGACATAGATCATCGTCGCACCGGATCGGGCGTGAAACTCGCGAAACGTCTCTTCCATCTCCTGGCGCAGGTGCCGGTCGAGATTGGCGAGCGGCTCGTCGAGCAGCACGACGTCCGGCTCGGTGACAAGGCAGCGGGCAAGTGCCACGCGCTGCCGCTGGCCGCCGGAAAGATCCGCCGGACGGCGGTCCGCGTAGGTTTCGAGGCGGACGGCGGCAAGCGCCTCCGTCACCTTGCGTGCACGTTTCTCGCCCGGAATGCCGCGCACCTTCAAAGGGTAACCGACATTTTCCGCAACGCTCATATGCGGCCAGAGCGCATAGGACTGGAAGACCATCGCCATGTTGCGATGTTCCGGCGGCACCATCTCGGCTGCGTCCGCCAGAACGCGCTCGCCGAGCAGGATCGAGCCGTCGCTCGGCTGTTCGAAACCGGCGATCATCCTGAGCACCGTCGTCTTGCCGCAACCGGAAGGCCCGAGCAGCGCCAGGAAGCCGCCTTCGCGTACCGTCAGCGACACGTCGTTGACGGCTGCACGGCCGCCTGTGTCGAACGTCTTGGAGAGGCGGTTGAGGATCAGCTTCGCCACGGTACCACACCTTTCGGCAGTCGTTTCGCCATCAGTTCCAGCACCACCATCATCGCGATCACCATGATGACCACAAGGACGGAGAGTGCAGCCGCGATGTTGAAGCTGCCGCTGTCATCGAGATTGTAGATCAGCACGCCAAGCGTCTGGGTGCCAGCCGACCAGAGGAGCGCCGAGACTGTCAGCTCGTTACAGGCGATCAGGAACACGAGGATCACCGAGGCGCCCGCAGCCGGTGCCACCAGGGGCACGAGAATATCGACGAGCCGGCGCGCGAACCCTGCTCCGGAAAGCCGCGCCGCCTCCTCGAGCGAAGGATCGAGCTGACGGAAGGCGCTGACCACGGGCTTCAGGCTGACGGCGAAGAAACTCGAGAAATAGGCGATCAGAATGATCCAGATCGTCCCGTAGATGGAGATGCCGATTACCGGAATTGGCGCCGCGAACAGCAGGATGAAGGCGACAGCCAGCACGATGCCCGGCAGCGCATAGGGGATTTCCGCGAGCGCCGAAATGAGGCCCACGAACCGGCTCTTGCTGCGCACCAGGAAATAGCCGGTCAGCACCGTCACCACCAGGAGACCGAAGGCGGTGGCGAGCGACAGCGAAAGGGAATTGGTGAACGCAATGCGCGTCGCGGCCTGGCGGAACAGGATTTCCTCATAGGCCTTGATGGTAATGGTCGCCGGGCTGAGCGGCACGCCGTAGGCAGGCGCCAGCGAGCTTGCGACGAGAGCGATGAGCGGCATGGCGAGTATCAGAAAGATCGTCAGCCAGAGCAGGAGTTCGGCAAACCAGCGCCACGTGCCGAGCCGGAACACGGCCACCTGCCCCGACAGGCCGATGACGCGATAGTCACGGCCGCGCAATACCCGTGCCTCGACCATCAGCCCGATCACCGACAGGATCGCAATCAGGCCGGACAGGACTGAAATGTCCGCGAACGTGCGGGGACCGAAAGCCGCGAATTTCGAATAGATCAGGGTCGGCAGCGTATAGATCCCGGCGGGAATGCCGAGGATTGCCGGAATGCCGAAATTGCCGACGCAGGAAACGAAGGCAATCGCCGCGCCTGCCGCGAGACCCGGCAGCGACAAAGGCAGGATGACGTCCTTCAGCACCTGAAAGGACGATGCGCCGGAAAGCCTCGCCGCCTCCACCGCGTCGCGCGGCAGCGCAAGCAGCCCGGCACGCAGCGACAGGTAGACGAAGGCCGCATTCTGTACGCCGTAGAGCAGCGCGATGCCTCCGATCGAATAGAGCGGCTGCGGTGAACCGAGAGGCGGCGCCAGCCCGATCGCTTTCAGGAGCGCGCTCGAAGGCCCGGTCATGCCGATCCAGGCAAGCGCCGTCACCTGCGGCGGGATCATCGTCGGCAGCATGAGCAGGAAACCGAGGAGAGCCTTGCCCCGGATGTCAAACAGCGTCAGCAGCAGCGCGAAGCCGCCGCCCAGAACGACGGCTGCGATCATGCCGAAGAAAGAGGTGGACAGCGTATCGTAGACCGACCGCCACAGGCCCGGGTCGGACAGAAGTTCGCTCGCCCCGCCCCGAAAGGCGGACATGATTCCGGTCGCGGCAAGCCGACCGAGCGGCAGCACGCTCAGGCAGAAGATCACGGTTACGACAAAAGGAAACAGCCAGCGTGGCTGGCTGTTTCCCTGTTTTTGAGGTCGCGTCATATGGCGCTTATATCAGCCTTTGATGCCGAAGATATCCGCGAAGCCCTTGACGTCCTTCTCGGAGCTCTTGAGCGCCTCGGGGGCATTGATCGGCAGGACCTTGATCGTCTCGCGCGCCGGGAAGCCGGCCGGTACGGCCATGCCGTTACGAGCCGGGATGTAGCCGAGCTTCAGGAAGCCTTCCTGGCCCTTCTGCGAGAGCACGTAGTCGATGAACTTCTTGGCATTGTCCGCATGCTTGGTGGAGGCAAGGATCGCTGCCGGCTCGGTCACCGCAGACACGCCTTCCTTCGGGAAGACGAATTCGACGGGAGCGCCCTTCGCCTTTTCGCGGATCGGCAGGTAGTCGACGACGAAGCCGTAGGCCTTTTCGCCCGAAGCGACGGACTTCAGGATCGCGCCGTTGCCGCCGGCTGCAATCGCGCCGTTTGCCTTGAGGTTCTTGTAATAGTCCCAGCCGAGGCCGGGGATGCCGGAAAGCGTCTGTGCGTGGATGAGGGCGGCACCCGAGGCGAGCGGGCTCGGCATGGTGACGAGACCTTTGGCTTCCGGCTTGGCAAGGTCTGCCCAGCTGGTCGGCTTCATCGCGGCCTGGGTGTTGTAGATGATGCCGGTGGTGATCAGCTTGGTCGAATGGTAGAAGCCGTCGGCGTCATAGAGGGCCTTGTCGTAATTGGCGGCTTCCGGGGATTTGTAGGCCATCAGCTGGCCTGCCTGCTTCATGCGCTCGAGCGTCACCGTGTCGGCAATCAGCAGAACGTCGGCTGCCGGATTGCCGGCCTGGATCTCCGCATTGAGCTTGGCCATGATCTGCGGCGTCCCGTCACGCACCCACTGCACGTCGAGCCCCGGATTGGCAGCCTTGAAACCGTCGACAGTCGCCTGGGCGTCCTCGTTCGGCTGGCTGGTATAGAGCACGAGATCGGCGGCCTCGGCGGCGCCGGCAATCATGCCGAAAGCCACGAGGGCGGTGAAAGCGGAAAGAAGGTTCTTCATCGGAGCGTCCCTGTTCGAACATAAGCTGCGGACGATAAGCATTCCTGCTTGACAGCCATGTGACAGGCTGGGGGCAACGCCGATCTTCCAGCATGTTTTACCAGCGGCGACCGAAATACGAAGACTAAATTTACTGTTATTCGATCATTCCGGCACAACGGCACTGCCGGACCCCGCTACTTCAATTGTTTCGCAACCAAATCCTGCCATCTCGTGCTCCAGGGTATATTTCGGGGGCACTGAATGAAAAGCCGGGACAACTGGGGCGCACGACTGCGCTATGGGTTCGACAAGAGCATGGCGGGCGGCGCGATCGCGCTGATCGGCTGGCTGGCGCTGATATCGCTGATCGTGATCATGATCGCCGGCGCGATACTCGCCATAACCGGCATCGCTCCGGAAGGCGCAGAATCGCTCGGCTTCATCGAAGGCACGTGGGAATCGCTGATGCGCACCTTCGATGCCGGCACCATGGGCGCCGACCAGGGCTGGAGCTTCCGCATCATCATGCTGCTGGTCACGCTCGCCGGCATCTTCGTCTTCTCCGCGTTGATCGGCGTCATCTCGTCCGGCCTCGAGGAAAAGCTCGACGAGCTGCGCAAGGGCCGCTCGCGGGTACTCGAAACCGAGCACACGATCATCCTCAACTGGTCGCCCTCGATCTTCGACGTCATCTCGGAACTCATCATCGCCAACCAGAGCCGCCGCAATCCTCGCATCGTCATCATGGCGAACAAGGACAAGGTGGAGATGGAAGACGAGATCGCCACCAAGGTCGTCGATCGCAAGAACACCAAGATCATCTGCCGCAGCGGTGATCCGACCGATCTCTACGATCTCGGCATCGTCAACCCGCAGACGTCGCGGTCGATCATCGTGCTGTCACCGGAAGGTGAGGACGCGGACCCGCAGGTGATCAAGACGGTGCTTGCGCTGGTCAACGATCCCAACCGGCGGCCCGAGAAATACATGATCGCTGCGGAAATCCGCGGCGCCGACAATGCCGAAGTAGCAAGGATCGTCGGCGGCGGCGAGATGCAACTGGTGCTCGCCGACGACCTGATCGCCCGCATCGTCGTCCATACCAGCCGGCAGGCGGGCCTGAGCGCGGTCTATTCCGAACTGCTCGATTTCGACGGCTGCGAGATCTACACGCTCGAACAGCCCGGCCTCGTCGGAAAGTCCTTCGGCAATGCGGTGCTCGCTTACGAGAACAGCACGCTGATCGGCCTCTGCGACAAGGACGGCGCAATCCGCCTCAACCCGGACCCGAACCAGGTGATCGTCGCCGGCGACCGCGCGGTCATCATCGCCGAGGACGACGACTCGATCAAAACCTGGTCCGGCGACATGGGCATCGACAAGAATACCATCAAGGCCATCGTCAAACGCGGCAAGACTGCCGAACGCACGCTGATCCTTGGCTGGAACCGCCGTGGCCCGATCATCGCGACCGAACTCGTCCGTTACGTGGCCCCCGGCTCGCGGCTGATGATCGCCGCAGACACGCCGGAATTCGAAGACGAGATTGCAGCACTTCACCTCGACAAGGCACTGCTCGCGGTCGATCACCGGGTGATCGACACCAGCAGCCGTTCGGCACTCGATGCACTCGATATCCCGTCCTACGACCACGTCCTGGTTCTCGGCTACAGCGACAGCATGATGGCGCAATCGGCCGACACCCGCACGCTGATCACCCTGCTGCAGCTCCGCAAGATCGGCGAAAAGGCCGGCAAGCACATCAGCGTGGTCAGCGAAATGATCGACGTGCGCAACCGCGAGCTGGCGGAAGTGACCCGCGCCGAGGATTTCGTCGTCAGCAACAAGCTGGTCAGCCTGATGCTGGCCCAGGCATCCGAAAACGAATCCATGGCGGCAATCTTCAACGAGCTTCTGGATGAGGCCGGCTCCGAGATCTACATGCGGCCGATGAGCGACTATGTCGACATCTCGAAGCCGGTGAATTTCTTCACGGTGGCGCTCGCGGCCCTTCGCCGCGGCGAAATTGCCATCGGCCACCGCCGCCAGCGGCCGGGCGATGCCGACCTCAGAAATCTCGGCGGCGTGGTGGTCAATCCGCCCCGGTCCGAGGTGACCACCTATTCGGACAGCGACATGCTGATCGTGCTTGCCGCCGACTAGCCGGACAGCGGAAAGCATTATGCACCAACAAAAAAGCCTGCCGTTCTGCGGCAGGCTTTTTCGTCAAAGGCTTTCGAAGGCTCAGGCAGCAGCGCGGATCGCGTTGGAGATCAGGCGGCCGAGCCGCTTGATACCCTCGTCGATCATCGCCTCGTCAGCGCAGGAGAAGCTCATGCGCAGCGTATTGGCATTGCTGCCGTCCGCGTAGAACGCCCTGCCTGGAACGAAGGCAACTTTTTCCGTGGCGATCGATTTCGCCAGCAGCTCGGCACCGTCCATGCCTTCCGGCAAGGTCACCCACACGAACATGCCGCCTTCCGGGCGCGTCCAGGTGGCGGTCTTCGGCATGTATTTGTCGAGTGCCGCCAACATCGCATCGCGCCGCTTGCTGTAGACGGACCTGATCTTGGCGACCTGGGCGTCAAAGCCGCGCGAGGCGACGTGCTCGATGGCGATCTGGTTGATCGTCGAGGAATGCAGGTCGGCCGCCTGCTTCATCAAAACAAGCTTGCGGATAACCGGCATCGCCGCGACCACGAAGCCGACGCGCAGGCCCGGCGCCAGCGTCTTCGAAAAGCTGCCGCTGTAGATCGTGCGGGTGTTTTCGATACCGCCCCGGCGGGCGATGTCGAGCGCCATGATCGGCGGAATGGCCTCGCCGTCATACCGCAGGTGCTGATAGGCGGCGTCCTCAAGGATTGCGATGTCGAGTTCGTCGGCAAGCGCCAGCAGCTTTTCGCGGCCGGCCAGGTCAACCGTCTCGCCGGTCGGATTGGAGAAGTCGGCCGAAAGGTAAGCGAACTTGACGGCGCCGCCGGTCTTGGCCGCGGTGTCGCGGTAGGCTTCCGGCGTGCGATTGCCGTTCAGCGACAGCTGGTCGTAATTCGGCTCGTAGGCATTGAAGGCCGAAAGCGCGCCGAGATAGGTCGGCCAGGTGACCAGCGCCGTGTCGTTCGGCGACAGGAACAGCTTGCCGAGATAATCGAGCGCCTGCTGCGATCCGGACGTGATGAACACGTTATCGGGCGTGCAGTCGATGCCGATCTTGGCGACGTCGCTGGCGATCCATTCGCGCAGCGGCTTATAGCCTTCGCTGACCGAATACTGCAGCGCCGCCCCCACCTGGGCACTGGAAAAAATGTCCGAATAGGCTTCCTTGAAGGCCACGTCCGGAAACAGCGCCGGATCGGGAATGCCGCCTGCGAAAGAGATGATATCAGGCTGGTCGAGCAGCTTCAGCAGTTCGCGGATTTCAGAGGCGCGCATGCGGCTGGAGCGCGTCGCAAAGATTTGTTCCCAATCAAGCACGGGATGTTTCCTCTTATTTCAATTTTCTTTGTCCGAACTTTACACAAACCTCGATAGGTCAGCAAGACTGACCTATCGAGGTTGCTGCAGTTTTTTTGGACCATTGTGCTTTACCACGAACCGACCTATCTTACCAATAAGCGATCGATGCGCCGGAGGTAAGATCATGGCAGTTGCGACCTTGTCGTCCAAATTCCAGATTTCCATACCCAAGGAAATCCGTGAAAGGCATAACTGGCAAGCTGGGCAGCAATTTGCCTTCGTTCCAAAAGGAAAGAGCGTCGTTCTCGTCCCGGTGCCGACACGAGACGAATTGCGAGGAATAGCAAAGGGCGCCGACACGAGCAATTACCGGGACAGGGACGATCGGTACTGATGCGCGTGGTCGACAGCTCGGCATGGATCGAATGGCTGATCGACAGTCCTCTGGCTTCACGTCTGGCAGACGAGATTCCCGAAGTGCACGAAATAGTCGTGCCGACGATCGTTCAAATGGAAATGTGCAAATGGCTGATGCGGGAGAAGGGCGAGGAATCTGCCGACCGCTTCATTTCCTATACAACCGAATGCCTCGTTGTTGAACTCGGCACCGAAATTGCCTTGGATGCGGCCGAAGTTTCCCGCCGTTTTCAGCTCTCGGCCGCCGATGCCATCATCTACGCGACGGCAAGGCTCCTCGATGCCGATCTTCTGACCTGCGACCGGCATTTCGAACATCTGCCGCATGTCACCTATGTTCAGAAACCGGGGGCGGAACGTTAAGCTCCACCCCCGAACTTGAAAGCTTAGTTGACGCTCTTGTCGACCAGCTTGTTCTTGCCGATCCAGGGCATCATGCCGCGCAGCTTGGCGCCGACTTCCTCGATCTGGTGGCTGTCATTCATGCGGCGGATGCCCTTGAAGCGCGAGCCGCCCGCACGGTATTCCTGCATCCAGTCCGAGGTGAACTTGCCGGTCTGAATGTCCTTCAGGACACGCTTCATCTCGGCCTTGGTTTCTTCGGTGATGATGCGCGGACCGGTGACGTATTCGCCCCACTCGGCCGTGTTGGAGATCGAGTAGTTCATGTTGGCGATGCCGCCTTCATAGATCAGGTCGACGATCAGCTTCACTTCGTGCAGGCATTCGAAATAGGCCATTTCCGGCGCATAGCCGGCTTCGGTCAGGGTTTCGAAACCAGCGCGGATCAGCTCGACGAGACCGCCGCAGAGAACGACCTGTTCGCCGAAGAGATCGGTTTCGCATTCTTCGCGGAAATTGGTTTCGATGATGCCCGAACGGCCGCCGCCGACGCCGCAGGCGTAGGAGAGAGCCAGTTCAAGCGCGTTGCCGGAAGCGTTCTGGTGAACGGCAACGAGGCAAGGAACGCCGCCGCCCTTCTGGTATTCGCCACGAACCGTGTGGCCCGGGCCTTTCGGTGCGATCATGACCACGTCGACCGAGGTCTTCGGCTCGATGAGGCCAAAATGGATGTTGAGGCCGTGCGCAAAGGCGATTGCGGCGCCGTCGCGGATGTTGCCGGCAATTTCGGCCTTGTAGATGTCGGCCTGGAGTTCGTCCGGGGTCGCCATCATCATCAGGTCGGCCCACTTGGCGGCTTCGGCAACGGTCATCACCTTGAAGCCGTCGGCTTCCGCCTTCTTGATCGTTCCGGAACCGGCCTTGAGTGCGATCACGACGTTCTTGGCGCCCGAGTCCTTGAGGTTCAGCGCATGCGCGCGACCCTGGCTACCGTAGCCGATGATGGCAACGTTCTTGGACTTGATGAGGTTGATATCGGCATCCCGATCATAATAAACGCGCATCGATTTTTCCTTCCCTATGCGTGAGGTCTGTTGATGATTGTCATCGTCCAGCGGAGACGCCGAGCGCGTCCGCCGATTGTTTCTGCGTGCCGTGCAGCGTGAGAAAGGCACCGACCGCCCTCTCCGCCTGGCGCGCATTGTCCTTGAGGCCGGGCTCGCCGAGCAGCATGCGCACATGCAGGTCGGAAACGATCAGGCCGTAAAGCGTGTGATAGGCGGCATCCGCATTGTCGAAGCGCAGCAGCCCTGCCCTTTTTCCCTGGTCGATCAGCGCCATGGCGCGGCGGTCGATCTGCCGGCGGCCGTGTTCGAGCAGAAGCTTCCCGAGCTTCGATCCTTCCCGGGTCGCCTGGCCGATCGCCAACCGGTTCAGCGCCAGCGAAACGTCGCCGGCCAGGACGACCAGCAGATCGCGGGCAAAAAGTTCGAGATGGTCACGCAGGAGATCGGCGGTCAGCCGTTCGCCGGAACGTTCGAAGGTGCGCACCTTGCTCGCCTGATGGGCGATCATCGCCGCCAGCAGGCCTTCGCGGTCGCCGAACCACTTGTAGAGGCTTTCCTTGGAGCAATTGGCGGCGCGGGCAAGACCGGAGGTGGTCAGCGCCTTCTCGCCGCCTTCCACGAGCAGCCGAAGCGCCTGTTCCAGAACGGCGTTCTGGCGCGGCGAAAATTCGGGCATGTCGGAGGTGTCGGCTCTCACGGTTTTAAATCCTTTTGCGTACCGTACGGTACGGTTCTGCTCGTATAAAGCATCCGCCGCCGCCGTCAAGCCCGTTCTTTTAAGGTCCGATCATCAACGATGAAGGTTTTTAAGCTAGACGTTCCCGGAGCCGATACAATCGCCCGAACGATCAGGAGGACATTCATGAACCGGGTATACAGCGCCATCGCCGCCTTCGCTTTTCTTGCCCTTGCCGCTGTTGCCCATGCCGCCGACAACCGTTGCGGCTGGATCCAGAATCCGACGCCCGGCAACTGGTGGCTGGACGACGCCGAGGCCACCTGGACGATCCGCACCCAGGGAAGCGAAGACGAGCCCGAAGGCATGGATCTCATCCCGGACATTTCGGAGCGCGACTATGTCCGCACCAACGGCAGCTACGGTTACGCCTGCGCCTGTATGAAGGTCGATACGGACGGCGACGGACAGATCACCAAAATCTATTCGTTCAAGCAGCTCAAGCTCGCCCAGTGCCGCAACGACAAGGCGCTGAAATTCCCCGGTTGATCCCCGAGGGTTTTAGGCCTCGCTATTCCGCCGCGGCCAGGATCGCACCCACGTCACGCAGCGGCGATATGCCGTAGAGCCGGCTGTATTCGCGGCTGAACTGCGACGGGCTCTGGTAGCCGACCCGGTGGCCGGCGCTGCCGACATCGAGGCCCTCCAGCAGCATCAGCCGCCGCGCCTCATGCAGGCGCAGCTTCTTCTGGAACTGCACCGGCGTCATCGCGGTCACCGACTTGAAATGATGGTGCAGCGAGGACGGGCTCATGCCGACATGGTCCGCAAGGTCCTCGATCCGCAGCGTGCGGTGGAAATTGGCGCGCAGCCAGGCGACGGCGCGGGCGATGCGGTTGCTGCGGCTTTCGGCGGTCGCGATATGAACAAGCCGTGCGCCGTCGGGCCCGCAAAGCACGCGATAGAGGATTTCCTGCTCGATGAGCGGCGCCATGGCCGCTATGTCAGCCGGCCGGTCCAGGAGGCGAAGCAGCCGCGTGGCTGCATCGAGCAATTCCGGAGGCGCGACGTTGGAGACGATACCGCGCATGGCATCCGTGTCGGAACCAGGCCGTGGAACGTCTACCCGCTCCAGCAGCGCGGACAGGCGGTCCGTATCGATGGCAAGCGCGAAACATAGGTGCGGCACCTGCGGGCTTGCGACAGTGACGCGCGAGGTCACCGGCAATTCGATCGAGGTGAGAAGGTAATCGCCAACGCCGTAGGCGATCATCTCGTCCCCCAGCTTGACGCTCTTGGTGCCTTGCAGGACCAAACCGAGGCAGGGCCGGTAGTCCATATAGAGCGGTGCGGTTGGGACCGTCCGCCGGCTGAGCATCAGATTTCCAACGGCCGTGAACACTTCCCCATCCTTCTGAACGTGCCGCGCGGCAATCGAGGCCGCCTCGTGATAGGGATTGAAGGGCAGTGTCATGGAGCCTCCGGAATGAGCAGGTGACCGCTTTTCCTATGCCGACTTGCTCCTGAAACCAACAGGCGAGCGATCACTTTTGCAGGATCGTGCAAAAAGCTCGCAGGATCGCTCTAACGCCGTTGCGAGGTCCGGAGGCATAGTCCGCGCGTCCAATTCCCTCCCAACCCCAACAGATGAATGGAGCTCCCATGGCTATTGCAAAAGGCTATGCCGCGACCGACGCGTCGAAACCATTGACGCCTTTCACCTTCGAGCGCCGCGAACCCAATGACGACGACGTCGTCATCTCGGTGCAGTATTGCGGCGTCTGCCATTCGGACATCCACCAGGCCCGCAACGAATGGGGCAATTCCCGCTTTCCGATGGTGCCGGGTCATGAAGTGGCCGGCGTCGTTTCGGCCGTCGGCGCTGGTGTCACCAAGTTCAAAGTCGGCGACCGTGTCGGCGTCGGCTGCTTCGTGAATTCCTGCATCGGCTGCGCCACCCGCGATCTCGACTACGAACATTTCCTGCCGGGCCTCACCCAGACCTATAACGACGTCGAGGCCGACGGCACGACGCCGACCTATGGTGGTTATTCGGATGCGATCGTCGTCAAGGAAGGTTATGTCCTCTCCTTCCCTGACAATATTCCGCTCGACGCCGGCGCCCCGCTGCTTTGCGCCGGTATCACCCTCTATTCGCCGCTGCGCCACTGGAAGGCCGGTCCCGGCATGAAGGTCGCGATCGTCGGCATGGGCGGCCTCGGCCACATGGGCGTCAAGCTCGGCGCGGCCATGGGCGCCGATATCACGGTGCTCAGCCAGACGCTGTCGAAAAAGGAAGACGGCCTGAGGCTCGGCGCCAAGGACTATTACGCCACCAGCGACGCCGAGACCTTCACCAAGCTCGCCGGCACGTTCGACCTGATCATCTGCACGGTCGGCACGGCGATCGACTGGAATGCCTATCTCGGCCTCCTGAAATTCGACGGCTCGATGGTGCTCGTCGGCGTCCCGGAACATGCGGTCCCGGTCCATGCCTTCTCGGTCATCGGCGGCCGCAAGAGCCTTTCGGGCTCGATGATCGGCTCCATCAAGGAAACTCAGGAAATGCTGGATTTCTGCGGCGAGCACGGCATCACGTCCGAAATCGAGAAGATCAATATTCAGGACATCAACGAAGCCTACGAACGCGTCATCAAGAGCGACGTGCGCTATCGCTTCGTCATCGACATCGCCTCGCTGGCTGCCTGACAGCCCAAAGGTCGAAACAGAAAGGGCGGTCCACGGACCGCCCTTTTTTATTACGCCGACCATTCCCGGTCGCTGAGATAAGCGTGTCGTCGAAACGATACCGCGATCGTTTCCGGCCGCTTTTCCTACTTCGGCAGCTTGTCGTCCACGCCTTCGACGTAGAAATTCATGCCGAGCAGGACGCCGTCCTGCGCCTTTTCGCCGGCAGGCAGCCACGCGGTGCCGTCCTGCTTGTTGATCGGGCCGGTGAACGGATGCAGTTCGCCCGACTTGATCTTGGCTTCCGTCTCTTCCGCCATCGCCTTCACGTCGTCAGGCATGTTGGTATAGGGCGCCATGGTCAGGATGCCGTCCTTCAGGCCATCCCAGATCTGCTCGGACTTCCAGGTACCGTCAAGCAGTGCCTGGGCGCGCTTGATGTAATAGGCGCCCCAGGTGTCGACGATGGCGGTCAGCTGCGTCTTCGGGCCGGCCGCGATCATGTCGGAGGCCTGGCCGAAGGCGAGGATGCCGCGTTCGGCGGCGACCTGCATCGGAGCGGTCGTATCGGTGTGCTGGGTCAGGATGTCGACGCCCTGGTCGATCAGCGCCTTGGCGGCATCGGCTTCCTTGCCCGGGTCGAACCAGGTATTGGCCCAGACGACCTTCAGCTTGAAGTTCGGGTTGATCGACCTGGCGCCCAGTTCGAAGGCGTTGATGCCCATCACCACTTCCGGAATCGGGAAGGAGGCGATGTAGCCGGCGACGCCCTTCTTCGACATCTTCGCGGCAATCTGGCCCTGGATATAGCGGCCTTCGTAGAAGCGCGAATTGTAGGTCGCGAGGTTCGGTCCAGCCTTGAAGCCGGTCGCATGCTCGAACTTCACATCGGGGAATTTCGCGGCGACCTTGACGGTGGCATCCATGAAGCCAAAGGACGTCGTGAAGACCAGCGAGCAGCCGGAGCGGGCCATGCGCTCGATGGCGCGTTCCGCATCCGGGCCTTCCGGCACGTTTTCGAGGAAGGGCGTTTCGATCTTGGCGCCGAGTGCCTTGTCGAGCTGCTGGCGACCGAGGTCATGGGCCTGGGTCCAGCCACCATCCGTCTTAGATCCGACGTAGATGAAGCAGACCTTCTTCTTCTCCTGAGCCACGGCGCCGGTCGAAAAACCGCCCATCAGGGCGGCCGATGCGGCAAGGGCGATAATCAGTTTCTTCATTTCCTAACCTCTATTGGCTTGAAGACGTTTTGTTTTTGGTTCCGCGGTCACCGGTCGGGGACAAAGGGTTTCCCGAGCGAGGCCGGCGTATTGATGAGCGTCGTGCGACGATTATGCGAAATGATGATCAGCACGACAATAGTCGCCGCATAAGGAAGTGCGGACAGGAACTGCGACGGGATGACGATGCCGAGGTTCTGCGCCACGATCTGCGCGTGCAACTGGCCGATCCCGACGGCGCCGAACAGGTACCCGCCGGCCAGAACCCGCCATGGCCGCCAGGAGGCGAACACGACGAGCGCGAGCGCGATCCAGCCACGGCCGGCCGACATGTTCTCCACCCATTGCGGTGTATAGACAAGCGAAAGCTGGGCGCCGGCAAGTCCGGCGCAGGCGCCGCCGAACATGACCGCCAGGTATCGGGTGCGGATGACGTTGATGCCGAGCGCGTGGGCAGAGGCATGGCTGTCGCCGATCGCCCGCAGCTTCAGCCCGGTCCGGCTCCTGAACAGGAACCAGTTGATGCCGACGACAAGCGCGATCGATACATAGAAGATCAGGTCCTGACGAAAGAGGACGCGACCGAAAAACGGGATGTCCGAAAGGAACGGAAAGACGATCGGCTGCAGCTTGATGCCCGGCTGACCGACGAAGGCCTCGCCGATCTGGCCGGAAAGCCCAAGACCGAGGATGGTGAGCGCAAGGCCGGTGGCGACCTGGTTGGCCACCAGCGTCAGAGTCAGGAAACCGAAGAGCAACGAGAAGATCCCGCCGCCCAGAATGCCGGCGAGGATGCCGATATAAGGAGAGCCGGTCAGTTGCGCGGCCACGAAGGCGCAGGCCGCCCCCATGATCATCATGCCCTCGACGCCGAGGTTCAGCACGCCGGAGCGCTCGGTCACCAGTTCGCCGAGTGCGGCGAGAACCAGCGGGGTCGATGCGGTGATGACGGTGAGAAGGATTGCTTCGAACATCAGCCCTTCACCTCCACCGTTTTCGCGCCTGCAAAGATCAGCCGGATCCTGTAGTGGATCAGCGTATCGCAGGAGAGCACGAAGAAGAGCAGCAACCCTTGAAAGACGCGGCTGACCTTGTCCGAAATGCCGATCGACAGCTGCGCCGCCTCACCGCCGAGATAGGTCAGCGCCAGCACGAGGCCTGAAGCGATGATCCCGAGCGGGTTGAGCCGCCCGAGGAAGGCGACGATGATCGCCGTGAAACCGTAGCCCGGCGAGATGACCGGCTGGACATGGCCGATCGAGCCGGAGACCTCCGAAATGCCGGCAAGCCCGGCAAGCGCACCCGACAGCAGCATCGAAAACCACACCATGCGGCGGGCGGAGAAGCCGGCAAAGCGCCCTGCCCGCTCCGACTGGCCGAGCACCGAGACCTCGAAGCCCTTCAGCATGAAGCGCATCATGAACCAGAGCGCCACGGCGGCGACGATGGCGAAGATGAAGGCCCAGTGAGCGCGGCCGGACGACAGGATCTCCGGCAGTACCGCCTCGATCTGGAAACTCTTCGTGATCGGGAAATTGTTGCCCTGTGGATCTCGCCATGGGCCGCGGACCAGCCAGTCGAGATAAAGCTGGGCGATATAGACCAGCATCAGGCTGGTCAGAATCTCGTTGGTGTTGAAACGGGTTTTCAGCAGCGCCGGTATGCCGGCATAAAGCGCGCCGCCAATCATCCCGAGGATCAGCATCAGCGGCAGGATCAGCGGCGAATGCCAAGTGGGATAGAGAACCGGCAGGATCGAACCGGTGATCGCACCGATGGTGAACTGGCCTTCGGCGCCGATATTCCAGTTGTTGGACCGGTAGCATACCGACAGGCCGACCGCGATCAGGATCAGCGGAGCCGCTTTGATCGCCAGTTCGTGCAGCGACCACACTTCCAGCAACGGCTCGATAAAGAAGCTGTAGAGCGCGCTGACCGGGTTCTTGCCGAGCAACCAGAACATGATGGCGCCGAAAAGCAGCGTCAGCGCCAGCGCCAGCAGCGGCGAGAGGACCGAGAACAGCGTCGAGACGCGGGCGCGCTTCTGGAGCTCAATGCGCATGCGCCGTCTCCGGAATGGGATGGCTTTCGTGGATACCGCCCATCAGCAGACCGATGCGTTCCAAGGTCAGCGTGCCGGCCGGATAGGCCTTGGAGAGACTGCCTTCGGAGATGACGGCGATATTCGTCGCCACCTCGAAAATCTCGTCGAGATCCTGGCTGATCACCACGACCGCCGAGCCCGATCTGGCGAGATCGATCAGCGCCTGGCGGATGCGGCTTGCGGCACCGGCATCGACGCCCCAGGTCGGCTGGTTGACGACGAGCACCGAGGGCTGCCGGTCAAGCTCGCGCCCGACGATGAATTTCTGGAGATTACCGCCGGAGAGCGAGCCCGCCTGCGGATCCTCGCCGCTCTTGCGGACATCCATCGCCTCGCAGATGCGGCGCGTGGCGGAACGAATGGCGTCGAAGCGGATGACGGAAAACGCGCCGCCGGACAGAAAGGCCTTCTTGTCCGACTGGCTGCGAGCGAGCAGGAGATTGTCCGAAAGCGCCAGGGCGGAGACGGCGGCGTGGCCGTGGCGCTCTTCCGGCACGAAGCCGGCGCCAAGCAGGCGGCGGCCGTTGATTCCGGTGCGGCCGACCGCCTTGCCCCGGATGTGGATCGCCCCGTCTTCGGCGACCGGATATTCGCCCGAAAGCGCATCGAAGAGTTCGCCCTGTCCGTTGCCCGCAACGCCGGCGATCGCCAGCACTTCTCCGGCGCGGACCTTCATGGCGACGTTCTTCAGCGAGACTGCAAAGGGCGTGCGCGCCGGAACAGAAAGATTGCTGACCTCGATGCGAATATCGCCGAGTGCCGCCGCATTGTCCCGATGGACTTCGGCAACGTCGGAGCCGACCATCATGCGGGCGAGCGAGGCCGGCGTTTCGTGGCTCGGATCGCAGGCACCGGTGACCTTGCCATGGCGCAGGACCGTGGCGCGATCGCAGATGCGGCGCACCTCCTCCAGCCTGTGGCTGATATAGAGAACCGACCGGCCCTCGGCCTTCAGCTTGAACAGCGTCTCGAACAGCCGGTCGGCCTCCTGCGGGGTCAGGACCGAAGTCGGCTCGTCGAGGATGATCAGCCTGGGGTTCTGAAGCAGCGCGCGGACGATCTCGATGCGCTGGCGCTCGCCGACGGACAGGTCCGCCACATGCGCCTGGGGGTCGAGCGGCAGGCCATATGCCTTGGAAAGCGACGCCGCTTCGTCCGAGATCCTGGCGAGCGAAATCTTCGGGTCGAGCGACAGCGCGATGTTTTCCGCGACCGTCAGTGCCTCGAACAGCGAGAAATGCTGGAAGACCATGCCGATGCCGAGGTGGCGGGCCTCGCCCGGCGAGGCGATCGTCACGGGCGCGCCCTGCCAGAGTATCTGGCCGGCGCTTGGCTGCAGCACACCGAAGAGCATTTTTACCAGCGTCGATTTGCCGGCGCCGTTTTCACCGAGCAATGCGTGGATTTCGCCGGGAGCGATATCCAAATCGATCGCGTTGCAAGCCGCGAAGCTGCCGAAAAGCTTGGTCAAACCTCGAACCGACAGAAGCGGAACGGTCGCCGGACCCTCGGATAACGTCACTGAACCCCCTCGTTCACCGCGTACCTACCTTCTTCGAGGTTTTTCAGGGCAACGCGACGTATTGACTTTGACGACATCCGGCGATCCCTCCGGACATTCGACTGATATTGATACCGTTTTTGTTGCTTCGCACAACACTAAAGAAAAGGGCGTTTCCGGAACGCCCAACTATTTTCCGAGACTGGGGAAAAGCTGCAGAACGCCGCCAATGCAATAGAGGTAGATGCCGCTCAATACGACGCCGTAGACGACCCAGTCGGGTGTATCGAAATGCAGGAGCAGCGAATAGCCGCCGAGCGCGCACCAGATGAGGCCGACGGCCATATTGAGCGGGCGGAGCCGCTTGACGCGGACGGGATGCAGAAAGTTGATCGGCAGGAAGGTGAGGACAACCGATACGGAGACCACGACCAGAGCCGCCGTGGCGCTTGCATCGATGACGAATAGCGTAAACACGACCATGTTCCAGACGACCGGAAAGCCGGAAAAAAAGTACTCGTCCGTCTTCATGCCCATGTCGGCATAATAAACCGCGCTCGAGACGACGATCGCGCCTGCGGCAACGAAGGACCATGGCTCCCCGATCATGCCGCTCTGGTAAAGCGCGAACGCAGGCAACAGCACGTAGGTCACGTAGTCGATGATGTTGTCGAGCGTATCGCCGGACCAGTTGGGCAGGACTTCCTTGACCCGCACCTTGCGGGCGATCGGTCCGTCGATGCCGTCGACGAGGAGCGCCAGCCCCAGCCACCAGAACATGTCGACGAAGCGATGCTCGGCTGCCGCGACGACCCCGAGGAAAGCCAGGAACGAACCGGATGCCGTCAGCAGGTGAACCGAGAAGGCGCGAATTTCGGCATACGGAACTTTTTTGTAATTGAAGATTCGTCTGATCACGCGTCAGTCCCGCCTTTCCCTTATCCGGCGAGATATGCGGCCAATCACCGCGCATTGCAACCGGCTTGGCCCCGCCGCAAGACATGGAGCATTGCTTTTTCCATGCTGCGCTGCCGTGCCCCATGGATATGCCCGCCACGAAGCTCTAGATAATCGAGAGTACATTTTGCAGAGCAGGACGACGGACATGCAGCATTTCGAGATCGCCGTGGTGGGCGGGGGACTGGCCGGATCGGTTGCCGCACTGGCGCTCGCGCGTGCCGGCCGCAAAGTGGCGATGATCGCGCCCTCCTCCGAGAAAACCGACGAGCGTACGACTGCACTGATGGACCACTCCATTCGCTTTCTTGAACGACTTGGCGTCTGGGAGGACATCGCGCCTTCCGCCGCGCCGCTTTCGGTCATGCAGATCGTCGACGGTACCAAGCGGCTGCTGCGCGCGCCGACGGCGCAGTTCCGGGCGCAGGATGTCGGCCTCTACGCCTTCGGCTACAACATACCGAACCGGGCGCTGTCGGAAACGCTGGATGCGGCGGTGGCAGCAGAACGCAATATTACCAACGTCGCCCAAACCGTCGAGACTTTCGATTTCTCGGCCGAGAGAGTGATGCTGACGCTGTCGGACGGCACGATTGCCAGCGCCGATTTCGTCGTGGGTGCGGATGGCCGCCAGTCGAAAGCGCGGGAGACGGCCGGCATCGGCGTGCGCCGCTGGTCCTATCCCCAGTCGGCGGTGGTATTGAACTTCGGCCACAGTCTGCCGCACGGCAATGTCTCGACCGAGGTCCATACGGAAAGCGGACCGTTCACCCAGGTTCCCCTGCCCGGCCTGCGCTCCAGCCTCGTCTGGGTGGTGAAGCCGGATGAAGCCCGCCGTCTCGTCGAACTTCCGACCGAGGAATCGTCGCGGCTGGTCGAAGACCGCATGCAGTCGATGCTCGGCAAGGTGAAGGTCGAAGGCAAGGCACAGGCATGGCCGCTCTCCAGCCTGATGGCGGAGCGGTTCGGCAAGGGCCGGCTGGCGCTGATCGGCGAGGCCGCGCATGCCTTTCCGCCGATCGGAGCGCAGGGCCTCAACCTGTCGCTGCGCGACATCATCGCGCTTTCGGACCTGCTCGCCGCAACCGGCGA
Source organism: Neorhizobium sp. T25_13 (assembly GCF_002968675.1). Classification (NCBI taxonomy): domain Bacteria; kingdom Pseudomonadati; phylum Pseudomonadota; class Alphaproteobacteria; order Hyphomicrobiales; family Rhizobiaceae; genus Neorhizobium; species Neorhizobium sp. T25_13. The sequence continues at coordinate 13,160 of NZ_PVBI01000013.1, read as the reverse complement.
CCGTCCGGTCCCTGCGGATGCAGGCGATCGCTTCAACCGGCGCCGCGGCCCGGACATCGTCAGCCGCACGGTCGGCGTCGATCTCCTCAACCGTTCGCTGCTGTCGGATTTCCTGCCCGTCCAGATGCTGCGCGCCGCCGGCCTGCACATCCTCAGCTACGCGCCGCCGCTTCGCAATCTGCTGATGCGGGAAGGTATCGAACCGGGTCGTGGCCTGCGTGCCGTCGTCGATGCCTTACGGAAAGAGATCCGGCGGTAACGCGCCTGAGTTGATGAGGTAAAGCAGCACCGGCAGCGTTGCCACCGATGCGACCGTAATGATCAGGATGCTCGCCGACGCCCTCTCCTGCCAGACGCCGTATTGCTGGCTGATGACAAAAACGTTGGTCGCCGTCGGCAGCGCTGAAAGCAAAGTCGCGGAATAGATCCAAACGGGATCGAAATTGCCGATCAGCGACAGGACCGCATAGGTGGTCATCGGCAGCACGATCAGCTTGGAGACCGTGATATAGCTGATCTCCACCGGCACGCGCTTGATCGGCCGGAGCGCCAGCGTCACCCCCATGGCAAAAAGCGCGCAAGGGGCCGCCGCCTGGGCGAGGTAGTCGATGAGCCGCTGGAAGGCAGCAGGCGGCTGCACGGCAAATGCAGCGAAGCAGAATCCGAGCGCCGTCGAGATGATGAACGGGTGCAGCACGACTTTCCGGACGATATCGCCGACCACATGGCTGACGGGGCGTTTGTCGCCGCCGGCCACCGCCATCATCGCAGGTGCTACGATGAAATGCGCGGCGTTCTCGAAGCAGACGATCAGCGCCACCGGCACCGCTGCCGCCTCACCGAAAGCCAGCAGCGCCAGGCCGGGTCCCATATAGCCGATATTGCCGTAGGCGCCGGCAAACGACTGGATGGTGCAATCGGCAAACGAATTGCGACGCAAAAAGAAGCCGATCAGGAAGAGAACGAAGAAGACCAGGTAGGTCGCGCCGATCTCGCCGAAGATGAAGTCGGCGCGGGTCAGCTGCTCGACCGGGGTGCGGGACACGAGCTTGAAGAACAGCGCTGGCAGAGCCGCGTAGATGATGAACGTATTCATCCAGCCGAGCGCTTCGGCCGGCTGTTTCGTCGCTCTCGCGGCCAGATAACCGATGAAGATCAGGCCGAAGAAGGGCAGCAGCAATGCAATGATATCGGCCATCGGTTCCCTGCCCGAATGAGCGGGCCATATTGGAAGACGTTTTTCCGTTAGCCGATTTGCATCAGGATTGGAAAGGTCTGCTGGAACCAGATTGCGGCCGAAGTGACGAAACCGAAGATGAAAGCGAGCCCGGTGAGGATCAGGAAGACCCCCATGACCTTCTCGACCATGCCGAGATGGCGGCGGAAACGGGTGAGGAACCGCATGAACGCGCCGGAAAAGCCAGCGGCGATCCAGAACGGCACAGCCAGGCCCAAAGAATAGATGGCGAGCAATGCCGCTCCCTCGCCGACCGTGTCGCGGGATGCGGCGACGCCGAGGATGGCGCCAAGCACCGGGCCGATGCAGGGTGTCCAGCCGAAAGCGAAGGCAAGTCCCATGACATAGGCGCCGGAGAGCGTCGCCGGCTGGCCGCCGCCCTGGAAGCGTGCTTCGCGGGCGAGAAGGCCTATCCGGAAAACCCCCAGAAAATTCAGCCCCATGACGATGATGATCAGGCCGCCGAGCTTCGACAGGAGATCGAGATGCTGACGCAAGAGCACGCCGATCGTCGAGGCGCCGGCCCCGAGCGCCACGAAGACGGTGGCGAACCCGAGGGTGAAGAACAATGCCGACTTGAGCACCGCCCGCCGTGTCCCGCTCCCCGAATCGATAACCGCCGCTCCGCCGCCGCGGAACTGCTCGACCGAAATGCCCGCCATATAACAGAGATAGGGCGGCACGAGCGGCAGCACGCAAGGAGAGAGAAACGACAATGCGCCGGCAAGAAGGGCGCTCAGCAGGGATATTTCGGCAATCGACACGTGTGGCTCCGAATGGCGGGCTTTCCGGGAGCCCGCGTCTTGCGCTTGAGGTAATGGCCGAACGCGGCGAATGCCAATCACCTTTTCGCACGGCGGCGGAAAAGCGTCAGATAGCCGCATTTTTGCTGTTTTTGCGGGTTGACCGCAAGGGGTCACCTGCCTATGTTCCGCGCACTTTCAAGGACGCGCTCATCCGCGGCCGCGGGAGAGCGTAGCTCAGCTGGTAGAGCAACTGACTTTTAATCAGTAGGTCTCGGGTTCGAACCCCGACGCTCTCACCAATAAATATTTCTAATAAATTCAGTACATTATGACGATTTCCTGAGACATTGCACGCACTGATTTTCACCCCTGAGGGTCAGCATAGAGTCAGCAGCTTAAAACCGTGCATTGTCCACAGGCCTTTAAAGAGCCAAGCAACGAGTGAATCTCAGGCTTTTTAGTGGTATTGGCCGCGGGCCAACCCACGCCCGTCCAGGCAGAAACAAAGCTCGGCATTTCGGTGGCGTCTTCAATGCCGAGCATGTCCTGACCCTTTTCTGGGGTCAGAGTGCCCTCGAGGACACGACGCGCAACGTCCCCAGGACGAAACCGGATTTTGCCGTAGAGTGTCGGAAATCACAAAGTTGGATCGCCGGCTCATTGGCGTCGACAACGGCGACGACGTCGTTCAAATTGACCTAGCTGATTGACCTGCTGAGGGATTGAGCAAGATCTTCGCGGCGCGGCCAGACCGAGGGATGGCCGTTCATTTCGAGTCTCCTTATTGGGGTTATCGGGGAGACGATGGCGAAACATCGCTGCTTTGCTTTGCGATTCAGATCAATCGCAAACAAAGAATACGTACAGGCGGGCAGGCTTCCCGGTGGTTGATCAACATCAATGTGGTGACTGTACGGATGATTTCTTCTTTTGGGGAACATACCAAGGAGAAAGCACATGAACGTCCAGAACGTCATCCGCGTATCCGTTACCGCGTTTGCAGTCTTTGCCGCTACCGGTGCCTTTGCGCAATGGAACGGTGGTTGGAACGGCTGGCACTTGGGGCCAGGCGTGATGGATGGGTCCGGTGGCCGGTTTCCCGGCTTCGGCCGTGGTAAGATCATTGATCAGAACGACGACGGCAGGATCAGCGATGACGAGGCGGCCGCAACGGCAGACGACGTCTTCATCGCGATGGATGCCGATGACGACGGCCAGATCACCAAGGAAGAATATCTTGCCGTGCGAATGGGGGCCCAGTGGGGTTGGAACCAGCAGCGCCAGTCTGCGATGCAAGCGAGACGGGAAGCCCGTTTCGCCGAGATAGATCCGGACAAGAACGACGCCGTCAGCAAAGTTGAGTTCATGGACGCGGCACAAGCTCGCCACAAGGCTGCCGATGCGGACAAGGATGGTTATGTCAGCCCTTGGGAACATCGCCGCGACCGCGGGTTCTGAACGGCGTATGTGCAGTCTTGACCGGATATGTCCAGCTACGGGACGAAAATCGATAGCGCTTGCGCGGCTTCAATTGACGCTGCGCAAGCCGATTGGGTGATATCTGTGAAGGGTCCTCGCGAACGGAAACTTTTCGTGGTCTTGCTTTCAGCTTTCCTGCTGGCTGCAACCGTTTCCGGCGTACTTGCGGTGCGTCTCGTTGTCCGTACGATCTATTGGTCGGCCCACCAAAACGAGCCGATCGAAGGATGGATGCCGCTCGGTTATGTGGCTCATTCTTATGGGGTCTCCCCGGTCGTTCTTCAGACCGCGCTGGGGCTTCCGATCGGCATCCGCGACCGACGTCCCCTGAGCGAAGTCGCCGCCGAGCAAGGCAAATCATTCGAGGAGGCACGAAAGGCTCTCGAAGCAGCCATCGCCGCCGATCGCAAGCAGGCTTCTGAAACCGGCGGCGTTCGCACAGGGCAATAGAATGGCGGAGCAACTGGTCATCCTCGTCAATGAACAAGGCGCTGTCGCCCTGTTCTTGATCCTCATGGTGAACTGCTTCGGAGTGCCCTTCCCCACCTCGCTCATCATGCTCGCTATCGGATCTTTCGTCGAGCAAGGGGAGTTGACGTTTCTGCCTTTCTTCGCAGCGGGACTTGCCGGCGCTGCCGCAGGTGATCAGGGCGGATATCTCCTGGGCCGCATGGCCTCGACCCGTTTGTTCGAGACCGCGGAAAAGACCGGGTGGCTGAAGAAAGCGCTCCGAGGAGCCGAGAAATTTGAAAATCGATGGGGAGATGCAGGCATATTCCTGAGCCGCTGGTTGCTCAGCCCCCTTGGTCCCTGGATCAATGTGTTTGCGGGTATGAACGGCTATTCGTGGATCAGGTTCTCAACTTGGGGTATCTTGGGCGAGGCGGTTTGGGTTGCCGGTTATATGGGGCTCGGACTTGCATTCAGCAAAAGCGTCCAGATGGTCGCGGACCTCCTCGGCAACGTGACCTGGCTGATCCTATCTGCCCTTGCCGCTCTACTACTCGGCTGGAAGCTCATTTCGATCCTGGCACCCAAGAAGCAGATGGATTCCAATTAGTTGTGAGCGATGGTCAGGCCTGCCAATAACGCAACGATAGATCACGTAGCCGGCAACCTGGAACGAATCCGGTGGAAAACAGGTGCTCGGCCGAACGTCGAAGATGGCCAACACGACATCCGGCGGCTTCCAATCATCGTCGCGATGGCTGTGATTCGTTGGGCATGCCGCAAAACGTCTCCCGAGAACTCATGGCTGGCACGCATGTCGTTGCGATCGCCCTCGCCAACAAGATGACTTGGTCGATCTGCGCGATGATGACGAGGATGAGAGCTACAGGGATTAGCGATCCTAAGCGTGCCGATGCCAGCCTTGGCCAAGCCATCCGTCTGATTGCGTCGAACCACGCTTAATCCTGCCGGTCCTGGGGGCTGCGGGATGTTCCGCGGCTGCGCCAGAACTCCCGTTCCTCTTCAGCCGTCATGAAATCCTCAGGGGCCGGGATCGGGGGTTCCTCTTCCTGAGGGTAGCCCGCCTCCAGAAAGTTCTCGGCCTCGATATAGGCATAGGCTTCCGGGCGCAGCTCTGCCTCCAGCACATGCACGGCAATCTCTTCGGAATATTCGGAGATCGGCGCAACATAGGTATAGCTGACCCAGGGAAAAAGCGTGGTCATGATATCGTGAAGACCGTCGGCATGGAGATGGTAGGCCAGTTCCACATCCGGCTTTTCTTCCGGGTCGTCGCCGATGACAATACGCAAATTGCCGAAGGTCGAAGGCGGGCCGAGCCATTCGTCCCAAAGGAAGAATGCTGTCCTGTCTTGCAGTTCTTCCATCAGGGGGCGGTCGAGCGCGAAGAGCGAGCGCATGACAGATTCCGGATCGGCGGGAACGGCTTCTTCAAAGCGTAGCCGCGCCGAGGCGTCCAGTGCATTTGTGTCAGGGACGGCGATCGACCATTCGGTCTGCGTTTCCCGGCAGAAAGGCTGCTCGATGCGCTGCCAGACAATCGGAAGATCTTCCGAAGCGACGACGATCACATAGACCGGCAGCGCATGTTTCGCCCAATAATTCAGATGAGCCTTCTTGCCCTGGTGAATATAGCCGCCTTCCCCGCGGATACAGGATGTGTCGGACCGGATCTGCAGGGCCATGCAACGGCCGGTGGGCTTGCCTCCGTCGAGAATTTCCACCCTTGCATCGATGCCTGTGTCCGGCTGCGGCATCCTGCGGAAGACCCATTTGAAATCCCGGAGAAAAACCTTCTCCACACGGTCGATCGCATGCCGCGTGGCCGGGTCCGGTGGTTCGGCTGCCGGTTCCCGGCGCCGGGGCGGACGCGGAGGCTGCTCCGGCCACAGCAAGTTCCGGACGGCGGCGAACCAGGAAGACAGCGCCGCGACCGGTCCCTTCCGGATACCTGTCATCCTCCCTGTGGTCTGAAGGCGTCGAGCCATTGGAGTATCCTCACGAAACGCGTGCTCCCTTGTCAGCCTGATCGAGCAACGCAAGCAGGCCTTTCAGAATCTCTGTCGGAGGCGGCGGGCAGCCCGGAATATGAAGGTCCACCGGCACGACCTTGGAAACCCCGCCGACGACCGCATAGCTATCTGCGAAGCAGCCGCCGTCGCGGGCGCAACTGCCGAGCGCCACGACCCATTTGGGGCCGGGCGTGGCGTTGTAGGTCCGTTCCAGCGCCTCGGCCATGTTCCGCGTCACCGGACCGGTGACCATCAGCACATCGGCATGCCGCGGCGAGGCGACGAAGCGAATGCCGAAACGCTCGATGTCGTAGAAGACGTTGCTCAGCGCGTGCATTTCCAGTTCGCAGCCGTTGCAGGAGCCTGCGTCGACGGCGCGGATCGACAGGCTGCGGCCAAGCCGGCGGCGGGCCGACCTGTCGACGGCCGTGGCAAGCTCCTCTATCGCCGCATCGGATTGTCGCGGGGCCGCTTCCGTGAGCGGCGGCCGAATCAGACTTTCGAAAAGGAGCCTGCGCATGGCTGTCTGCCTCCGTTAGAGATCGTGGCCGGAATAGGAGCAGTTGAAGGATTTGTTGCAGAGCGGGAAATCGGCAACGATGTTCCCTTCGATGGCGGCTTCCAGCAACGGCCACTGGAACCAGGAAGGATCACGCAGATGGCAGCGATCCACCCGGTTGCCGGCAAGCCTGAGCCAGACAAGGATATCGCCGCGGAAACCTTCCACGACGGCCATGCCTTCGCGCGTCCCCCCATTGTCGGCTACGTCATGCCGTACGGGGCCGGGCGGCAGCTGGCCGAGAATCTGTTCGATGAGCGAAAGCCCCTGCTCGACCTCACGGATGCGGATCCAGATGCGCGCATTGACGTCTCCTTGGCCGAGTACCGGCACATCGAAGCGGAGAGCATCGTAGGGCGGATAGGGCAGCGCGCGCCGGGTATCGAAGGCGCGACCCGACGCACGCCCGACATAGCCCCCGGCGCCGTAAAGACGGGCCAGATCCGGCGCGAGAATGCCTGTGCCCACCATCCGGTCCTGCAAAGAAGCGGTATTGTCGTAGAGATCCACCAGCGCCGGAAACTTTCTGCGGATCTCGGCAAGCAGCGCGCGCAGGCTCGCCGCACCGGCTTCGTCGAGATCGGCGGCAACGCCGCCGGGCACGATGCGATCGCGCATCAGGCGATGGCCGAAAGCGGCATCGGCGGCCCTCAGCACACGCTCACGCAGCGCGCCGCAATGGGCAAGCATCAGCGAGAAGGCGGCGTCGTTGCAGATGGCGCCGATATCGCCGAGATGATTGGCGAGCCGTTCCAGCTCGGCCATCAGCGCCCGGAGCCAGACTGCTCGCGGCGGGATGTCGAGCCCGAGCGCCGCTTCGGCCGCCCGCGAGAAGGCATAGGCATAGGCGACCGCGCTGTCGCCCGAAGTCCGGCCGGCAAGCTGGAGTGCCCTGCCGAGATCGGCCCCCGTCATCAGGCCTTCGATGCCCTTATGGACATAACCGAGGCGCTCTTCGAGGCGGACGACCGTCTCGCCGTTGGCCGTGAAGCGGAAATGTCCCGGCTCGATGATGCCGGCATGCACCGGACCGACCGGGATCCGGTGCAGGCTTTCGCCTTCCGCCGGCAGGAATTCGTAAGGTGCAGCTTCCGCAAGTCCGATGACCTTCTCACCCAGCGGGAAGCGCAGGTTCCAGCGGCCATGGTCGAGCCACGGCCGGCTGTCAGGCAGGCCCTCCGGTTCGAGGCCGGTCAGGTCCCGGAGCGCCCGCTCCAGCCGAAGAGCGGGAGGATGACGGCGAGCCACCGAAGGATAATTGCCTTCGAGCCCTTCCAGGCTGATGACGCCGGCGGTGCCGTCGGCCTCGTCGAACAGCGCCATGTGCACGGCATCGGCTTCTCCCCAGAGCCCGAGCAATGTCCTTTGCCTGTCCGCAAGGGTCTCGGCTGCGGTAATCCAGCCCGCCGCCTCAGTGACGACACGCGGCCATGGACAATGGTGCTGGACCAAACGGCTCTCCGGGGCGATGGCGATCAGGGCCGGCATGACGAACAGTCCTTTATCGGAGCAGGTTGGCGATATGCTGGAACCAGGCGACCAGCGGCGGCGGCAGATAGATGCCGGCAATCAGGACCAGCACGAGATGCGAATACATCGGCAGATAGGAGGCTTCGGCCGGCTTCCGGCTGCCGCGCGGCTGGCCGAAAGCGACGCCCGTCAGCCGCAGCAGCAAGGCCCCGAACGCCACCAGTAGCCCGAACACCAGCGGCACGGCCAGCAGGGGCTGCCGCGCGAAGGTGGAGCTGACAAGCAGAAACTCGCTCATGAAGACGCCCATGGGCGGCAGGCCGGCAATGGCTGCAACGCCGATCACCAGACCCCAGCCGAGGGCCGGATGGGTTTCCGTGAGGCCGCGGATCGCCGAAAGCCGCTGGGTTCCCTTGATCTGGGCGATGTGGCCGACGGCAAAGAAGATCGCCGACTTGGTCAGCGAATGCATGACCATATGCAGCAGCCCGGCGAAATTGGCGAGCGGGCCGCCGAGGCCGAAGGCGAAAACGATGATGCCCATATGCTCGATCGAGGAATAGGCGAACATACGCTTGATGTCGCGGCGCCGGTACAGCATGAACGCCGCGAAGATCAGCGACGCCAGCCCCATCGTCATCATCAGCGGCCCGGGGCTGATCGCTTCCGGACTGGCGGCGAGCAGGATCTTGAAGCGCAGCACGGCATAAAGCGCGACATTCAGGAGCAGTCCCGACAGCACGGCGGAAATCGGCGTCGGCCCCTCGGCATGCGCATCCGGCAGCCAGGCATGCAGCGGCGCCAGGCCGACCTTGGTGCCGTAACCGAGCAGCAGGAAGACGAAGGCGACGTTGAGCAGCGCGGGGTCGAAGTCAGCGACCCGCTCGACGAGAAGGGTCCAGACCATGGCGTCGTAACCTTCTCCTACCACCGGCTGTGCTGCGAGATAGACGAGAATGGTGCCGAACAGCGCAAAGGCGATGCCGACGCTGCCCAGAATGAAGTATTTCCAGGCCGCTTCCAGTGCCTCATGGGTGCGGTAGATGCCGACCATCAGCACGGTGGTGAGCGTTGCTAGTTCCACCGCCACCCACATCAGGCCGATATTGTTCGAGACGAACGCCAGGTTCATGCCGAACATCATGATCTGGTACATGGCGTGGTAGAAGCGCAGGTTCGCCGACGTCAGCCGGCCGGTCTCCAGTTCGTGGGCGATATAGCTGGCGCTGAACAGGCTGGTCGTGAAGCCGACGAAGGTGTTGAGGACGATGAAGACGATGTTGAGGTCGTCGACCAGCAGGTACCGGCCCGGCGCCGGCCGCTCGGTCACGAACAGGGAAAGAGCGGCGACGAGCGTCAGCAGGCTGGCCGCCACGTTGATGCGCGCCGTCACCTTGTAGCCAGGCATGAGCGCGAGCAGCGCCGCCGCGACGACCGGGATCGCCAAAATGGCCGCGACCGCATCGAAGGCGAAGAGGGAAGATGCGTTCATTTCCGCCGCCTTCCCCTGACGTCGTCGAGCGCCCTGACATCGACGGTGTCGAACCGCTCGCGGATGCGGAACAGGAAGACGCCGATGACGATGAAGGCGATCAGGATCGAGAAGGCGACGCTGATCTCCACCACCAGCGGCATGCCCTTGGCGCCGGTCGCGGCGAGCACCAGTCCGTTTTCGAGCGACATGAAGCCGACGACCTGGCTGACGGCATTGCGCCGCGTCACCATGATCAGCAGGCCGAGCAGCAGGACGGAGAGTGCGAAGGCGAGGTCCTCGCGGGTCAGCGGGTCAGCTTCGGGCGTCACCCGCAGCATCACCACGATCGACAGCGCCACGAGGCCGATGCCGGCCAGCATGGTGGGGCCTATGCCGACCACCGTCTCGATCTCCCGGTGGATGCCGAGCTTGCGGATCATGTGATGGAGCGCGACCGGAATGACGACGACCTTGAAGACGAGTGCGATCGCCGCCGTGACATAGAGATGCGGGGCGCCCTGGATGAAGGCCTGCCAGGCGACCGAAAGGGTGAGCAGCAGCGAATGCAGGGCGAACACGTTGAGCAGCGCATAGAGCCGGTCCTGGTAGAGCATCATCATGCTGACCAGGACGAGGCCGCCGGCGAGCATGTGGGCGATGTCGAAATAGACCGGTCCCTGCATCACAAGCTCCTCGATACGAATCTGAGCAGCGTGGCAAGCAGGCCGAGCATCAGCGCTGCGCCGAGGAACTGCGGCACCCGGAAGACACGCATCTTGGCCGTCGCCGTCTCGAACAGCGCGAGCATCGCGCCGCCGACCGCAAGCTTGACGACGTAGGAGGCAAAGCCAGCGAGGTAGGCCGCGTATCCCGCCTCCGGGCCCTTGAGGTTCCAGGGCACGAAGATACAGACGATCATGGAGAGATAGAGCAGCAGCTTGAGCATGGCCGCGAGCTCGATCATCGCCAGATGCCGGCCGGAATATTCGAGCACCATGGCCTCGTGCACCATGGTGAGTTCCAGATGCGTCGCCGGATTGTCGATCGGGATGCGGGCGTTTTCGGCGATCGCGACCATGATGATGGCGATCAGTGCCACGGCCAGCGAAACGCGCAATCCCACCTGCGGGGACGTCATGAAGGCGGCGATCGTCGAAAGCTGGGTGGAGCCGGCGATGAGGGCCAGCGCGAAGATGATCAGCAGCATCGCCGGTTCGGCGAGCGTGGCGATCAGCATCTCGCGGCTCGATCCGATCCCGCCGAAACTGGTGCCGACATCCATGCCCGCCAGCGCCAGGAAGAAGCGGGCGCTGCCGAGCAGGCCGATGATGGCGATCAGATCGACCGTCCAGCTGAAGATGAGGCCTGTCGCGAAGGTGGGAATGACCGCGGCGGCAACCCAGGTCGCCGCGAAGATCAGGTAGGGCGCCATCCTGAACAGCCAGGATGCGTTTTCCGCCACCACCGCCTCCTTGCGCAGAAGTCTCGACAGGTCGCGATAGGGCTGAATGACCGATGCTCCGCGCCGGCGCAGGAGCCGCGCCTTTGCCTTGCGGACGAAGCCGGTCAGCAGCGGCGCAAGCGCCACGACGAGCGCCATTTGGACGACCTGGACAAGAAGATCGCGCATTAGGACCATAACGCCAGCACCAGAAGCAGGAAGACGAGCGCGAGGAAGACGAGGCTCAGATAGCGCCGGATGGTGAGGAACTGCAGATAGTTGAGCTTCTCGGCCACGTAACCCACGGCGCCGGCGATCGGCAGGTAGAGACCTTCCCAGACGAGATCATGGGTCTCCAATGCAAAGCGTGCCGGGCTCAGCGCACCGGGTGGCGGCATGTCGACCCGCTCGCGGGCGCGAAAAACCAGCGTCCCGAAGACCCGCCTGACCGGCTGGGCGAAGCTGCCGGCCGAATATTGCATCGTGGCGTCGATCTGCGGAAAGCCGCAGTCCCAGGCCGGCACCCGGCGAAGGGTACGCGAAGCGAAACGGTGGACGAGACCGGCGGCGAGCCAGGCCGAGAACCCGATAAACAGGAAGACGAGCAGGCCGTTATAGGAACTGCGGCTTTCCGTGACCGGCACGATCGACAGCCACGGCATGTCGGTTTGCGCCGGCATCCGGCCGCCGACGAGAAGCTGCGTCACCGGCGCGAGGCCGTCGATGACGATCCCCGGCAGGATGCCGGCCAACAGGCACAGACCCGCCGGGATGGACATGGCCGCCAGCGAGAAGCGATCCGCTTCCGAGGCATTCACGGCCGTGTCCGTTCTCGGCCGACCAAGGAAGGCGATGCCGAACGCCCTGACGAAACAGGCCGCCGACAGCGCCGCCGACAGGGCCAGCAATCCGCCGACGGCCGGCACGAGAATGGTCAGCGCCCATTGGGGCAGGTCGGGGCTTTGCAGGATCGCCTGGAAGGCCAGCCATTCCGACGCGAAGCCGTTGAAGGGCGGCAGCGCCGAAATCGCCACGCAGGCGACCAGAAAGGTAAAGGCGGTGACCGGCATGCGGTGGATCAGGCCGCCGAGCTTTTCCATGTCACGCTCGCCCGTCTGCGTCAGGACGGCACCGGCGCCGAAGAAAAGGAGGCTCTTGAAGAACGAATGGTTGAGGACATGGAAAAGCGCGGCGGTCATGGCAAGCGCAGCCGCCAGTTCCATGCCGGCGTCCTTGAACGCCAGCGCCAGTCCAAGGCCGACGAAGACGACGCCGATATTCTCGATCGTGCTATAGGCAAGCATGCGCTTGAGATCCCGCTCCATCAGGGCATGCAGGATGCCGAGCACGGCGGTGCCGCTGCCGATCAGCAGGACGAGGAGGCTCGACCACCACACCGGCGTGCTGACGAGATCGAAGAGGATGCGGATGAAACCGTAGACGGCAACCTTGGTCATGACGCCGCTCATCAAGGCCGAGACATGACTGGGTGCGGCCGGATGCGCCAGGGGCAACCAGACATGCAGCGGCACGAGACCGGCTTTCGAGCCGGCACCGAGCAGCAGCAGGACAAGGACGAGGCCGCTCGTGAACGGCGTGTGTTCCGTGGCCCGCATGGCGGCGAAGCCATAGGCGCCGCCCGGCCCGGCCATGAGGCCGAAGGCAAGCAGCAGGGCGAGTGTGCCGAAGCTCGCCATGACGATGTAGAGATAGCCCGCCCGACGGTTTTCGGCGTCGCGATGATGCGCCATCACCAGCGCCCATGAGGCCAGAGACATGAATTCCCAGGACAGCAGGAACGTGAATGCGTCGTCCGCCAGGATCACAAGGTTCATGCCGGCAAGGAACGCGGGGAAGAAAGGCAGGACCCTGTGGGGCGCATGTTCGTGACGTCCGTAGCCGAGGCCATAGAGACTGGCGAAGGCACCACCCAGATCGACGACAAGAAGAAAGAAGGCGGCCAGCGGGTCGAGCCTGAAATGCGCCCCGAGCCAAGGCAGGCTGAAGGGAAGCACGAGGGTCGAAACCTCGGTGGGCAGCCAGACGAGCTGCACCAGGCCGGCTACAAAGGCGACAGCCGTGATGAAAAGGCTCAGGCCGTAAATGGCAGGCGTTGCCTGCTTCGATCGGGCCATGAAAACCGCGAGCGCCGCTGTCGCCAGAAGCGCGGCCACGCATAGCAGCATGACAAGTACCGACGTCATGGGCGCCTCCTCGCTCCATGCGTCCGTCCGGATGGTTCCGGCTTCTCGTTTCCGGACGGCCCCGCTC